>CAZEJG010000098.1:0-1582 GCA_964511625.1 uncultured Hoeflea sp. | reverse complement strand
TCTTGCCCTCCGGCTTCGGCCAGGTCTTGCCCTCGGAAATCACCGAGTTCTTGGGGAGCGTGAGTTCAACCATCAGGGGCGACCCTTTCCGTCCTTCTTTGCAGACATCCGCTCGACTGCGGGCATCAGATCGTTGTTTTCCTCGATCCGCAGCATGCGAATGTCACGCACAGCTGCGGAGAACCAGTCAAAGGCCTCGGTGAGTTCCTGGATCGTCAGCACGCAGGAAACAGCGTCCACGGTGTCGTCACCGAAATAGGTGCTGCCCTGCTGCCAGCCGAAACCCCTCTCTCCGAGGAAGCGCCGGATTTCCGCGTAGGCGTTGTTCCAGGAGTCGCTCGGATACACTTCCCGGAGGCTGTTCGTATCCAGGTCGAACACAATCGCATACATCGACTGTCCCTTTCCCGACGCCGGAAACCGGCTGTTATGTCCCATCAGGTTCATGGCGATTTCCTTTCACCGCCATTCTATCATGTCCTCTAGTAAACACGCGCCTTCGGCTTGATCTTGTCGTAATCAATGCCGTCGGCGATGAGTTCGGTGTGGACGGGGCGGTAGTCGAGCGTGACCTTGCCGGACGCATCGACCCAGGACAGCGTGTGCTTGCGCCAGTTCTCGTCGTCGCGGCCGCCCATCGGGCCGTCCTTGTAGTCCTCGCGGGCATGGGCGCCGCGGCTCTCCTTGCGGGCCTCGGCCGAGAAGACCGTGGTGATGGCGTTGGCCATCAGGTTCTCGAGTTCGAGCGTTTCCATCAGGTCCGAGTTCCAGATCAGCGAGCGGTCGCTGACCTTGACGTCGGGAAGCTCGGTCCAGAGTTCGGAGATGCGCTTGCAGCCCTGCTCGAGCGATTCCTGGGTGCGGAAGACCGCTGCGTCCTCCTGCATCGTGCGCTGCATCTTCTCGCGCAGAACGGCCGTCGGCGTCGAGCCGTCGGCGTAGCGCAGACGGTCGAAGCGCTCGAGGATCTTCTCGGATGCGGCCACGTTGATCTGCGGGATGGCGCTCGCGCGGTCGATCACCTCGCCGGCGCGGATGGCGGCGGCGCGGCCGAAGACCACGAGGTCGATCAGCGAGTTGGAGCCGAGACGATTGGCGCCGTGCACCGAGGCGCAGCCGGCTTCGCCCACGGCCATCAGGCCGGGCGTCACGCGGTCGGGTTCGGCTTCCGTCGGGTTCAGCACCTCGCCCCAGAAGTTCGTCGGGATGCCGCCCATGTTGTAGTGGACGGTCGGCAGGACCGGGATCGGTTCGCGGGTAACATCGACGCCAGCGAAGATCTTCGCACTTTCCGAAATCCCCGGCAGCCGTTCGGCGAGAACGGCGGGGTCGAGGTGGTCGAGGTGCAGGAAGATGTGGTCCTTGTTCTTGCCCACGCCGCGGCCTTCGCGAATTTCCATGGTCATGCAGCGCGAGACGACGTCACGCGAGGCGAGGTCCTTGGCCGACGGCGCATAGCGCTCCATGAAGCGCTCGCCCTCGGAATTGACCAGATAGCCGCCTTCGCCGCGGGCACCCTCGGTGATCAGGCAGCCGGCGCCGTAGATGCCGGTCGGGTGGAACTGCACGAACTCCATGTCCT
>CAZEJG010000097.1:0-1663 GCA_964511625.1 uncultured Hoeflea sp. | reverse complement strand
CGGGTTTCGAGCAGGGACGGATCGGAAAGAGTGAGCGTCATGACTGGGTCCTTTCATCGCATGCGCCGGACCGGGAAGGTCCACGCGAAATTTCAAAGGGGAAAGACCGGCGCCGCCAGAGCCGGGGGTGTTAGGCGGTCAGGATGCGGATATATGTTCAGTATATTGAACCGTGTTCAGTATCAGAAACTAGAGGCCGCACCCCTCGACTGTCAAGATGAGCCGGCTTCCGCTCAACACAAACCAAGCGGAAATGATCCCGACTGCGACGAATTTGCCCCGGTCCGCGAGCGCTCATGCCACGCGCTTCGCGCATGTGCACTAAGCCTCAAACCCTTGTCTTCAAAACACGGGTGCTATTTGATGCCGATAACGGGGTAAGGGTATGAACGCACAATGCATAGCGATCATCGGGATTGTCGTGTCGCTTTTGGTCGGCGCGATTGCTTCACCCGCGCGAGCGGTCGAGCACAGGTTCGGACCCTTTATCATCAGCGACGACCTGCCTGGCGTCATTACCCTGAATGGTGAAATAGACGCGGGCTCTGCCCTCAATTTCCGGCGCGCGCTGCAGGACGCCCGGGACGCGCAACTCGTGGTGCTCAACAGTCCCGGCGGCCTCGTTCAGATGGGACTGCTCATCGCCGACGACATTCACACCAAGGGGCTGTCGACCTTCATCCCCGACGGCGCCGGGTGCTATTCCGCCTGCTCGTTCATTTTCCTCGCCGGCACGCAGCGAACGGTGGAGGGGGAACTGGGCGTCCACCAGATCGCCACCGAATCCAACGATCTCGTCGGCGCTCAGGTGACGATTTCCGACATCATCGACATTCTCGGCCGGTTCGATACTCCGCCAGCGGTCATGAGCGCCATGTTTAGGACCCCGCCGGACCAGATGTACATCTTCAGCGCAGTGGAAATCGAACAGTTGGGGCTCAACCGGCAGCCGGCTCTCGACGCGTCCGAAGACACGGTCACGGCGGCGCGACCTGGCCCCGACAAAGCGCGGTCGACGACGTCGGCGACATTTCCCGACAAACTCTCCATCCTAAAGGAGTTCGCCAGCCGCCCTAACCGCATCGCCCTTTATACCGGTCTGGACATGTTCGGCGACGATATCTCCGCCGAGCGCGCCGCCGATGCAGGGATCTGCGCAGGGCTCTGCCTTGCCATGGATGGCCGGTGCAAGGCGTTCACTTTCAACACCAATCCCAAGATCAAGCGCGGCCCGAACTGCTTCCTGAAATCGAGCTCAGGTCGCGCAGACGGCAATAGCGTGGCAATCTCCGGACGCTTTCTGAGCGCCGCCGAGGGTGATCCGGATCCGATTACTCTCGGGACGATCGATCCCCGGACCGCTCTTTTCGACGATGTCGACCTGCCAGGAGGAGACCTCGCCCGCCGGCCGCATCCGACCGCTAAAACGCCGCTTGATTGCCGCCTTGCCTGTATCGACGAGAACCGCTGCGTTGCTTTCACCTATGTGCGGCCGAAGAACGAATGCTGGCTTAAGGGCACGGTCGGTCGTCCCGCCTATGGCAAGAACATGGTAACCGGGGTGAAGTCCATCGAGACCTTCAAACCGGCCGACATTCTGAGCCTCGAATAGTCCTCTCCTTCACAGCATGTCGCCGAGTTCTTCCTCGATCGCGGCGATGAT
>CAZEJG010000096.1:0-1701 GCA_964511625.1 uncultured Hoeflea sp. | reverse complement strand
CAGGCACCCGAACCACATGCCTTGGTCAGGCCGGCGCCGCGTTCCCAGGTCCACATCTCCAGGCTTTCAGGCGAGGTCACCTGGGCGATCGTGATGTTGGCGCGCTGCGGAAAGATCGGATGATGTTCGAGCAATGGTCCGAAGCGGCGGATGTCGTAATTGTGGATGTCGTCCTCGACCCAGAAGATCGCATGCGGATTGCCCATCGAGGCGACCGAGGGAGAGTGCAGAACCGGCGCGTCGATCGGCCCGACCTGCAGCTCAATCCGAGAGGTGTCGTGGAATTCCTCGGCGAGCGGGATCTTGTCCCAGTCGAAGACGGGCCGCCCCATATCGACCGAGATCAGGCCGTCGGCCTGTTCCTGCGCGGTGACAATGCCGGCACGGGTTTCGAAGGTATAGCTCTGCTTTCCGGTTTCGGCGGAAAGCGCCTGGACCACGCAGCGCGTGCCGTTGCCGCAGGTTTCCGCCTGACTGCCGTCGGAATTGAGAATTTCCATGTGATAGTCGGTGCCGTCGAGCCGCGCGTCGTAAACCGCCATGATCTGGTCGAAAGAGGTGCGCGGATCGCCGGCCAGAGCCACTGCCGCTTCGGCCATGACTCGATCCCCGCGGCCGCGCATGTCGACCACGAGGATCTGGTTTCCGAGCCCGTTCATCCGGGCGAAGGGCGCCTGATTGCTCATGCCCCGCTATATGGCGGAAACCGGCACTGATTACCAGTGCCGGCTATGCTTTGGGGAAGAGCTTTTAGGCGATCGCCACGATGCCGAAGAGCACCAGCAGGAAGAGGATCAGCACGATGCCGATCAGAAGCTTGGCGCCGGTCATGGCGGCGCCGGAAATCGAGTTGAAGCCGAGCAGGCCGGCGACGGCCGCGACGACGAGCAGAATGAGAATCCATTTAATCATGGGAAATTGCCTCCGGTCATAATTGCCACCGTTAAACGCCGGAAGACCGGAGGGAGTTCCCTAGGCGCCGGAAACGGGAGCCGTGTCCGTGTCTCCGGAGGCCTTCGGATCCGGACCGGTTTCAGCCAGATCCCAGTATTCACCCGGTTCGAGCGCCCGGAACCTGTGGGCGAGAATCCCGCGCTCTTCCATCGCCGCTGTCAGCTTGTGCACCGGGTCCTGCATGGATTCGTTGGTCAGCTGAAACGTGCCCCAGTGATGGCCGATCCCGTGGGTGGCGCCGAGAATCTCGAAACCCCTGATCGCCTCGTCGGGGTTCTGGTGCTGGTCCTTCATGAACCAGCGCGGCTCGTAGGCGCCGATCGGCAGGATGGCGAGATCGAACTTGTCGTGCTTGGCCTTGGCCAGCTCGTAGGGGCGGCCATGATCAAAGCCGGTATCGCCGATGTGGAAGATGCGCCGCTTCGGCGTCTCCAGCGTGAACCCGGCCCACAGCGCCATCGACCGGTCGAAGACCCCGCGCGCCGACCAGTGATGGCAGCGCTCGAAATGGATGCGCAGACCGTCGAGTTCGATCGTATCGTTCCAGTCCCCCGTCTCGACCGCCATGTCGGGGACCTTGGAGTGGATCACCCGATCGTTGCCGAGCGGCGTAACCACCTTCGGCGCGTGCCCCTTGTGCAGCCGCTTCAAGGTCGAAAGATCGAGATGGTCGTAATGATTATGCGACAACAGCACGAGATCGATGTCGGGCAATGCCTCGAAGGCCATTCCGGCGGCGCGTTTGCG
>CAZEJG010000095.1:0-1759 GCA_964511625.1 uncultured Hoeflea sp. | reverse complement strand
CCTGGACCTACTGGGGCTGGAAGGGCGGCTACTTCGAAACCGAGGAAGACGCCCGTGCCTTCATGGACGAGCTGTGCTACATGCTCGCCACCCAGCGCGTCGCGCCGAACTCGCCGCAGTGGTTCAACACCGGCCTGCACTGGGCCTACGGCATCGACGGCCCCGGCCAGGGCCACTTCTATGTCGACCCCTTCTCCGGCAAGCTGAAGAAGTCGGATTCGGCCTACGAACACCCGCAGCCGCATGCCTGCTTCATCCAGTCCGTGGGTGACGACCTCGTCAACGAGGGCGGCATCATGGATCTGTGGGTGCGCGAGGCGCGTCTGTTCAAATACGGCTCCGGCACCGGCTCGAACTTCTCCTATCTGCGCGGCGAAGGCGAAAAGCTTTCGGGCGGCGGCAAGTCGTCGGGCCTGATGAGCTTCCTCAAGATCGGCGACCGCGCCGCCGGCGCCATCAAGTCGGGCGGCACCACCCGCCGTGCGGCCAAGATGGTGGTGGTCGACATCGATCACCCGGATATCGAGGACTACATCAACTGGAAGGTGAAGGAAGAGCAGAAGGTGGCGGCCCTCGTCACCGGCTCGAAGGTCGTTTCCAAGCACCTCAAGGCCATCATGAAGGCCTGCATCAATTGCGAGGCCGACAACGATGCCTGCTTCGACCCCAAGCAGAACCCTGCCCTGAAGCGCGAAGTCCGCGCCGCCAAGAAGGCGCAGGTGCCTGAAAACTACATCAAGCGCGTCATCCAGTTCGCCCACCAGGGCTACAAGGACATCGAGTTCAAGACCTACGACACCGACTGGGATTCGGAAGCCTATCTCACCGTGTCGGGCCAGAACTCCAACAACTCCGTCTCGATCAAGGACGATTTCCTGCGCGCCGTGGAAGAGGACGGCGACTGGCACCTGACCGCCCGCAAGGACGGCAAGGTGATGAAGACGCTGAAGGCCCGCGACCTGTGGGAGAGCATCTCCTACGCCGCCTGGGCGTCCGCCGATCCGGGCCTGCACTTCAACACCACGATGAACGACTGGCACACCTGCCCGGCGGCCGGCCCGATCCGCGCCTCCAACCCGTGCTCGGAATACATGTTCCTCGACGACACCGCCTGCAACCTGGCTTCGCTGAACCTCCTGCAGTTCAAGGATGCCGAGACCAAGCGGATCGACATCAAGGCCTATGAACATGCCGTTCGCCTGTGGACCATCGTTCTGGAAATTTCCGTGATGATGGCGCAGTTCCCCTCCCGCGAGATTGCGGAACTGTCCTACAAGTACCGCACGCTGGGCCTCGGCTACGCCAATATCGGCGGTCTCTTGATGACCTCGGGCATTCCCTACGATTCGGCTGAAGGTCGCGCCATCTGCGGTGCGCTGACCGCCATCATGACCGGCGTCTCCTACGCCACCAGTGCCGAAATGGCCGGTGAGCTCGGCCCCTTCCCGGGCTACAAGGAAAACGCCAAGAACATGCTGCGCGTCATCCGCAACCACCGTCGCGCCGCCCATGGCGAGGCGTCGGGTTACGAGGGCCTGGCGGTCAACCCGGTTCCCCTCGCCCATGGCGATTGCACCGATCCGGACCTGATCGCCCATGCGACCGCTGCCTGGGACAAGGCGCTCGAACTCGGCGAGAAGCACGGCTACCGCAACGCCCAGTCGACGGTCATCGCGCCCACCGGCACGATCGGCCTCGTCATGGACTGCGACACCACCGGCATCGAGCCCGACTTCGCGCTGGTGAAGTTCAAGAAGCT
>CAZEJG010000094.1:0-1895 GCA_964511625.1 uncultured Hoeflea sp. | reverse complement strand
GCGCGGAGGCGAGCGAAGTCCGCGCCGTCCAAAGATCCTCTTTGACCTCGGGCGTGATGGCGATGCCTTCGCGCATGAGGATGGTGGCAATCCAGTCCGCCGCCCATGCGCGTTCATAGGTGTCGTGGATGCGGGCCAGCGGCTGGAGCGAGACGGACGCCTCGGCCCCTTCTGTCAGCCCGCCGCCAAGGTCATGCCAGTCGCCGCCCATGGCGAGCGCGGCGGCGCGGATGCTGCCGCCGAAGTCGAAGGCGAAGACCTGCGATCCGGCGTAGCGCCGGAACTGCAAGGCCATAAGGGCGAGCAGCACGCTCTTGCCCGCGCCCGTGGGGCCGACGACAAGGGTGTGCCCTACGTCGCCGACATGCAAAGACAACCGGAACGGGGTTGAGCCTTCGGTCTTTCCAAAGAGCAAAGGGGGCGCACCGAAATGCTCGTCCCGTTCCGGCCCCGCCCACACCGCCGAAAGCGGGATCATGTGGGCGAGATTCAAAGTGCTGATGGGCGGCTGGCGGACATTCGCGTAGGCGTGTCCGGGCAGGCTGCCGAGCCATGCGTCAACCGCGTTGACGCTCTCGGGCATGGCGGTGAAGTCGCGGCCCTGAACGATCTTCTCGACCAGGCGCAGCTTCTCGTCGGCAAGGCGCGGGTCGGCATCCCATACGGTGACGGTCGCTGTGACGTAGGCCATGCCCGCCACGTCCGCCCCAAGCTCCTGCAACGCCATGTCGGCGTCGAGCGCCTTGTTCGCGGCGTCAGTGTCCACAAGGGCGGACGCCTCGTTGGTCATCACCTCTTTCAGAATCGCGGCGACGCTCTTGCGCTTGGCGAACCATTGGCGGCGGATGCGGGTCAGGAGCTTTGTGGCGTCCACTTTGTCCAGCAGGATCGCGCGCGTGCTCCACCTGTAGGGGAACGGCAGCCGGTTCATCTCGTCGAGCAGGCCAGGCGTCGTCGCGGTCGGGAAACCTACGATGGTCAGGACGCGCAGATGCGCGTCGCCAAGGCGCGGCTCCAGCCCGCCCGTCAAGGGCTGATCGGCCAGCAGCGCGTCGAGGTGCATGGGCACCTCGGGCACGCGCACACGGTGGCGATTGGTCGATATGGTCGAATGGAGGTAGGTCAGCGTCTCCCCGTCATCGAGCCAGCGGCACTCCGGCATGAATCCGTCGAGCAGCGCCAGCACGCGATCGGTGCGATCGATGAAGGCGCGCAGGACCTCCCACGGGTTCACGCCGGATTGCTCGCGACCCTCGTAGAGCCAGCTTTCCGCGCGGGCGGCTTCCTCGGCCGGGGGCAGCCAGAGGAAGGTCAGGAAATAGCCGGACACGAAATGCGTGCCGGCTTCTTCGAAACCCGCTTTGCGCTCTGCATCGACCAGCGCCGAGGCGGCGTCGGGAAAGGCGCTGTCGGGATAGGTCGCGGCCTCGCTGCGCTGCGCCTCAACGAAGATGCTCCAGCCGGAGCCGAGACGGCGCACGGCGTTGTTGATGCGACCGGCGACGGCGACTAGCTCGGCGGCGACGGCGGAATCCAGATCGGGACCGCGAAACTTCGCGGTGCGCTGGAACGATCCGTCTTTGTTGAGCACGACACCCTGACCGACCAGCGCCGCCCAGGGCAGATAGTCGGCGAGGCGCGCGGCGGTGCGGCGGTATTCGGCAAGGTTCATCATGGATGGGCTCCCCTCAGACCGCCAGAAAAGCCGGGATGCGCAGATGCCGCCGCCCGACTTCGACGAATTGGGGATCGCGCTTCGCCGCCCATACCGCCGCGAAATGCCCGATGGCCCATATGGCGATGCCGACCAGCCAGAGGCGCAGGCCGAGACCCACGGCCCCGGCAAGCGTCCCGTTCATGATGGCGATGCTTCTCGGAGCGCCGCCGAGCAGGAT
>CAZEJG010000093.1:0-2292 GCA_964511625.1 uncultured Hoeflea sp. | reverse complement strand
GCGGCCGAAAGCCTCGATCTGCCCGTCGTCGGACGGCTGGTCGAACGCGGTCTCGATGACGAGCTGAACGGCACGGCCTACGCCGTGGTGGATGGCGTGGACGGACGCACCCATCATATCAAGTTGCCCGACCTCGATGCGGCCGGCGACAGCGCGCCGGGCTCGATCGTCGAACTCAGAAAATTCGATGACGCGCGTGGCCAGCGCCGCGTCGCGCTCGCCGTGCGCTCTGATCTCGACGTTGATGCTCAGGTCACGGCGTCGGGCGCCACCTGGCTTGATCGGCAGAACATCGCCCGCGAGCCGGTCGCTCTCTCCGAAGGCGGCTTCGGCGCCGAGGTGCGGCAAGCCATGTCCGCCCGTGCCGAGCATCTGGTCGAACAGGGCCTTGCCGAGCGGCAGGGCCAGCGCATCAGCTTCGGCCGAAACCTGATCGACACGTTACGCCGCCGGGAATTGGAGGCGGCTGGCGACAAGCTTGCCGCCGAGACCGGCCAGCCCTTTAACCGGGTGGGCAGCGGTGAATATGTCGCCGGCACCTATCGCCAGCGCCTCACGCTCGCCTCCGGCCGCTTCGCCATGATCGACGACGCGCTTGGCTTCCAGCTCGTGCCCTGGACGCCCTCACTCGAAAAGCAGCTCGGCCGCCACGTCTCCGGCGTCGCGCGTGACGACGGCGGTGTGGACTGGAGTTTTGGCCGCAAACGTGGATTGGGCTTGTAAATGCAATGACCGGTTCTTGTTGGAAGTACTCAAATGCGACACGTTGATCATCAACTTCCAAGAGTGATTCGATGTTTGCAAAAGCGTTTGATGAAATATCACTTGCCGATCTTCAGGCGCTCGTCGATGAAGGAATTCCTGAAGGCCGGCAGCTAGAATTCAAGCGCGATCATTATGGGCGCAAGGACGACGACAAGCGCGAGTTTGCGGCCGATGTTTCCGCTATGGCCAACGCATTCGGCGGATACCTTCTCATCGGGATCGATGAAAAAAACGGGATTGCCTCAGACCTTTGCGGCGTGACGACACCAGATGCCGACGGGTTGGTGCGGGCGGTTTCTGAAGCCATTCGTGCGTCATTCGAACCACCGCTCCTCGATATGAGGGTAAAGTGGATAGCCATAGAGGCCGAGCGCGGCGTTCTCGTGATTAAGATCGCACGGAGCTGGAGCGCGCCCCATCGCGTAACGGTCGCCAAAGACTATCGTTTCTTTATTCGCGACGAAAATGGAAAACATCCGATGTCAGTCGAGGAATTGCGCCGGGCTTTCCTTTTTGCTTCCGAGGTTGAGGAGAGGATCAGACGTTTCCGCACCGAGCGGCTCGAAATCCTGACGAACAACGAGGGACCTCTCGCTGTTGGTAAAGAAGGTGACGGGCGTTTGGTTCTGCATGTCGTGCCACGGGCGTCGTTTACGGATGGCATCCAACTCTCTCTCGATCAGCGGGGTGGGATGATGTGGCCGTGGCCTCTCGGGGCAAGCGGCGCAAATCCGATGTACTCGCTCGATGGTCTGGTCAGCTATTCTGGACCGGAGGAGCGATTTGAAACCGTCCGCGCATTTTCGACGCTCTTTCGCAACGGCATCGCGGAAGCTGTGGCGAAAATACATATCGGCGGGAAGGACGGCCAGCGCAACATCTCCCTGACAGGCGTCGAGGAGGACGTGATCTCGGGTGTCCAGCAGATTTTGGGCGAGTACAGAAGACGAAGCGTACCCGCTCCGTACACAGTGCTGATTAGCTTGCTCGGCATGCGTGGTGTATCGGCGCCGATCGATGAACGCCGTGGTGGAATTGCTTATCCGCACCGCGCCGACCGCATCATGCTGCCTGAGCTTGCGCTCGATGCTGCAGGGGCTGCCAGGGCACCTGAAGTCTCATTGAAGCCCTTGTTCGATCTCATGTGGAACGCGTTCGGCCAATATGGTTCGCCGAGCTTCGATCAAACCGGACGCTATGTGCGGCGCTGAAGCCCGCCGTTTGCCTGTATTTCTATCCGGCCCTTGTACGAGGTGCTGAAACTGCTTGCTTTTTTCGATTTGAAAGCCGGAGTGGGTCAATATCGTCCATTCGAGGCAGAGCTGTGTCGGCCACCAAAATCCTCTGGGGTCAAATCCTCACCGTCTTTCTGATCGTGCTCGCCACCACCTGGGGCGCCACCGAATATGTCGCGTGGAAGCTGGGCTTCCAGGCGCAGCTCGGGCCGCCGTGGTTCATCGTTCTCGGTTGGCCCTTCTATCTGCCTCCGGCCTTTTTCTGGTGGTGGTATTTCTACGATGCCTATGC
>CAZEJG010000092.1:0-2512 GCA_964511625.1 uncultured Hoeflea sp. | reverse complement strand
CCGTGATCTGGCCGGGCAGGTCGGAACGAATGCCGGTGATGAGCGCGGCGGAAATCACCGCGCCGGCCTGAAGGGTGTTTGCCGATGCCGGAGCGGCGACGCGATCGGTCGACACGGTGCGTTTGTCGGGCGTCTGGTTGAGGAAGGCGAGCTGCCGATCCTGCGCCGAGGGCGTCGCTGGCTGCGGCGCGAGGCCGAGACTGGTCAGATCCGGCAAGGGCGTCGTTGTGGTTGTTGTCGTGGTAGCGGGCGAGGCCATGTTGCGCGTCTCGGTCGAAGTGAAGAGGCGCGCGGTCCTAGCGGCCTCCAACTCCTGCAATCGGCGCTGTTCCTCGGCGCTGAGGCCGGGCTGCGCGGCGGGGGTGCCGATCCGTGACGACGTCACAGGCTGGCCGCGGTTCTGCGCTTCGAGGATCGGGCGGCCGAGATCGCCTGGCAGCGGTGGGCCGAGGACCGGGCCGGTATAGTCCTTCGGAAGCGTGTTTAGGCCATCGGGTGTCGGCCGGTTGTCGGTCGAATACAGCTCCTCGTTCGACCGGCCGTCATGCTGCACCTGAAGCGCATAGATCAGCGCGCCACCGATACCAACACCGGCGACCAGACCGAGACCAGCCAGCACTTTGCGCGAGAGCCGGGTGACGCGCGGCGGCTCCGGACGCAGCCGCATCGGCGCGGCCGGTTCTCCGGTCAACGGCCGGGCATCATCGTCGGACTCCGGCTGGGGTTCCAGCCCGGACTTGCGGCCTTCCTCCTTATCGGGATCGATCTCGTTCACGACGCAGGCCTCCCGTCAGTCCGGGAGATGCGCACGCGCTTCTGGTTCTTGGCTGCGCCGAAGCGTAGCTCGGCGGCGGCGAACAGCCGGTCGATGACCATGTAGTTGCCGCGCACCCGGTAGTTAACCAGCTCGGACGTGTCGCCTTCGGGGCCGACGACGAAGAGCGGCGGCATCTCGCCCTGACCGATGCCGCGCGGGAATTCGATGAAGACCTGTTTGCCGTCGTCGAAGGCGCGTAGCGGCCGCCACGGCGCGCGATCGCCCGTCACCTGGTATCGGAAATTGACGCGGGACAGATCGACGCCACTGGCGACGGGCTGTACGGCCTGCGCCTCCGTATTCTGGCGACGCAGCGCGATGAGTTGGTCCTGCGGATACTGCCAGGAGACCGAAGCCATGTAGGTCTTCTCGGTCGAGCGCAACTCCATATGATAGGTGCGCAGGCTGGTATTGATGACGAGATTGGTCATCAGCTCCGTGCGCGTGGGCTTCACCAGGATATGGATCTGCTTGGTCGCGCCTGTGCCGCTTTCGGTGTCGCCGATGATCCAGCGGACGGTATCGCCGGCGGCGACCGGGCCGGAGCCAACGAGGGTTTCGCCGGGCTGCAGCGCGATATCGGTGATCTGACCGACGGCGGTGTAGACCTGATAGAGCGCGCCTTGAGTGAAGGGATAGACCTGCATGGAATTGATGAAGCCGTCACGGACGGGTTGGATGCGGGCGGCGGCGTTTGCCTGATTGACGCGGGCGGCGGGATCAGTCGGCTCCGGCGTCCGGCGTGAGGCTTCGACCGGCTTCATCTGACCGGGAAGCGGCAGCGGCTTTGGCAGTTCGACCACCGTGACGGGTGCGGGCGGATCGACTGTATGCACGGCGGGCGCGGCATCGTCGTAGGAGATTTCCGGGGGCTTCTGCATCGTTGCGCAGCCTGCAAGCGCCGAGGTGCAAACGAGGAGAACCAAGAAAGCGGATTTGCGGAAAGCCGGCCTCCCGGCGGCGCGGAAGGTCGGTGTCATTGTCCAAGCTCCTTCGACCAGTTGATGGCGTTGACATAGATTCCAAGCGGATTGGCCCGGAGTTTTTCGGGGTCGCGTGGTATCTGCACGGCGACGGTGAGGATGGCGGACCACCGTTCGGTGGAGGCGAGCGAGCCGTCCTGATAGCGGCGCTCGATCCAGGCGACGCGGAACGAGTTTGGTGAGGCCCGGATCACGCTGGAGACCTCGATGGCGATCTGCTGCTTGCCAACCTTGGTGAAGGGATCGTTGGCGCGAGCATAATCGTTGAGCGCGAGCGCCCCGGCCTGCGTGGTGAAGTCGTAGGCCCGAAGCCAGTTTTGCCGGACGATGATCGCGTCGGCCGGGATCGAGCGGACCTCTTCGATGAAGCGGGCGAGATGAAAGGCGATCTGCGGATCGGTCGGGCGATAGTCGGCGACGGCCGGTGCCACGGCTTGCGCTTGGCCGAGGTTGTCGACCTGAACCACCCAGGGAACGATCGAGCCGCTCATCGACTGCCAGACCAGTGCGGCCGACAATCCGGCTGAGAGCGCCAGTGATCCGAAGGCCATGAAGCGCCAGTTGCGGGCCTGCACGCGGGCGGAACCGATGCGGTCGTCCCAGACCTGGGCGGCGCGCTGGTAGGGCGTCTCGGGTTGTGGTGATTTACCGTAGTGAGTGGCGGGTCGTTTGAACATGGTCAGTCGCTTTCGGAGAGGTTGACGGAAGAGCC
>CAZEJG010000091.1:0-2852 GCA_964511625.1 uncultured Hoeflea sp. | reverse complement strand
GCCCAGCCATCGAGTGGCGACGGCTGCACGGGGATCAGCACCAGGTCGGAGGCGAGCAGCGCCGAGCGCATCAGCGCGGCGACACGCGGGGGACCGTCGATGACGACATGATCGGCATCACGCGCCAGTTCCGGCGCTTCCCGGTGTAGCGTGTCGCGCGCTTGGCCAACGACGCCGAACAGGCGCGGAAGGCCCTCACGGCTGCGCTGTTGCGACCAGTCCAGCGCCGAGCCTTGCGGGTCCGCATCGATCAGGGTGACGCGCTGACCACGACGGGCCAGTTCCCCGGCGAGATTCAGCGCCAACGTCGTCTTGCCGACACCCCCTTTTTGATTGAGCAGCGCGACGATCATGACGCGCTCCCGATCGTCGGTGAGCGGTTTTCCGCAATCGTAGAAACGGCGGAGTACGTTAGAAGAATTCCATAGGAATTCTGGTTAGATAAGTTACGGGCGCCACAAGCTTTTGATTCAAGGCGAGGAATCGACGATTCCGGTCCCCGATAGCACGAGGATCGGGTCCCCGATGGCACGATAGGCGCGGTCCCTGATAGCACGAGACTATTCACAGCTTATCCCCAGAGCGAGAGGTTGCACGGCGACGGCGAAGCCGGGGCACGCCGAAGGGCGCCGGATCGGTCGGAGCAAAGGAAAGGCGTTCGGGAAGACCTGACGGCTGCTCGATCACGAGCCGGTAGCCGGGCAGCGGCTGACGCCGGACGATGTCTCGCAGGTCGTAGGCGAAATGCTTCAGGGGCGAGAGCGACCCCGACTTGGCGTGCAGATGGAGGAGATCGAAACTCCAGCCATATTCCTGGCGGCCGCCATGCTTGCGCACAAGCCGGTAGAGCCAGCGTTCGAGCCCGCCCGTCAGATCAAAATAGGCCTGGTCGATGGTCAGCACGAGTGCGTCGTCAAGGACAGCGGCGTAGAACCAGTCGGGCAGGATCAGTTCGAGCCCGAGCGGGCGACCACGATGATCGGCCTTTTCCTTCCACTCGTTGATCCAGGAGAAGCGGTGCATGCGCCGCTCGGTCGGCTGGCGGATCGATGTCGCCACGGTGGTCGACTGAAGGCGGTCGAGTGCGGCCTTGAGGCGGTCGTAGTCGCGCATGCTGACGCCGCGGCCGATGAAGGTGAGGATCTCGTAAGGGGTCGTCGCCATCAGGCGGGAGGACCGCAGGCCGATGTCGCGCGCCTCGATGATCTGCGAGGCTGCCCAGATCAGCACGTCGGCGTCCCAGATCGTCGCCATGCCATGCTCGGGCACCGCCTCGACGCGGATCACGATCGATCCCGCCTTGAAGTCGATCGGCGCCAGGCGCTTCGACTTGGCGAGTGAGAAGAATGGATAGGCCATCAGATCCTGGGCGTCGCGCGGCGCGAGATCGCCTGGCAGCGTGCGGAACAGATCGAGCTGGGCTCGCTCGTTATCGTGACGGTGAAACGTCATGGCCGACCGCTCAGCGGGCGTAACGGCCGGCATGGGCCGGCTGCGTCGGCTCTTGCCGCTTGGCGGGCAGCACCGCGCCGCGCGGATCGGAGGTCGAGGTGACGGCGCCACGCTCGGCCCAGGCTTGCAGGTCGTCGACCGCGTAGACGACGCGGCCGCCGAGCTTGCGGTAGGCCGGGCCAGTCCCATAGGTCCGGTGCTTTTCGAGGGTTCGGGCTGACAGGCTGAGGAATTCGGCCGCTTCCTTGGTGCGCAGAAAGCGCGGCGGCAAAACGGCGAGATCGGGTCGCATGGGTCGGGCCTCCGTGGGGTTCGTTAGAGCCGTCGAGGATCGGCGGCGGACGAAAAGCACGGTGGCGAAGAAGGCCCGGCAGGAGGGAGGGCGAAGATGGGAGGGCTAAATTCCCCCCCCCCTTCAAAAGGAGGGAATTCGCTAGGATCGGCGGCGATGACGCAGAAGCTGACGATACCCGCCCTGGATCATGGCCAGGCCATCGCGCACGAGATCCTTGACGATGTCTCTGAGCGCAGATGTTTTCCACGGCTGGTCGGCGACGCGACGCACACCGAAAAGGGCTTCGGCAATCTCGCGGTAGCTGGCGCCGTTCGTCCGGCCATCGATGGCTTGCAGCATATGGCGCGCGCGTCGCAATTGCTGGTCGGTCAGTCGGGTATCTTGCGGCACGGCGCGCCCATGCAGCGCCTTGACGAGGCGGCTGACCGCTTCGACCCGATCGAGGCCGTCTGCGTCGAGGGGCACAAGAGCCGCCAGCGGCCGGGCTCCATCGACGCCAATCAGGCGGACCAGGTGCAGCGACTGCCCGTTGCCGAGATCATGGAGAAAATGCTCGCCGGTTTCGTCGCGGCGGGGCGCGTTCGGATCGAGCGCGTCGATGAAAATGTTGTCGGAGGGAAGGAGCGAGGGAACATCCGTCAGGATGACAACGCTGCTGTCTTCCTCTGGCGACCAGAAGACGGGGATCTCAACGGCGGTAAAAACAGGGTGGACAAGGAAATTGCAGGCCCCAACGCCGCCGGACCGCGTTCACCAGCAGCTCGGACTCATCCGTCTGACCTTCGACCTTGGAATAGTCATGCTGATACTCGCTGTTGCGCCGCAACCATTCCCAGGCGAGGTCGGGCGCCATAAGGCGATCGATATAGTCGTAGTTCGGTGATGCTCTCCAGTTCGATATATCGGGAGTCATGTTACCTCCAGGCTCGCATCGTGCGTGCGTATCGCGGCCCGTGATGATTCCCGATTGCAATACCGGTCGGAAGCCCTGAGGGTTGCAACATGCGATGCCGTGACTGCATCGCAATTAATCAATGTAGATGGCCTTCGCGCACCAACAAGCGATAGCCGTGCTCCGTCATCCAGCGCGCGCGGGCCAGATGGG
>CAZEJG010000090.1:0-2978 GCA_964511625.1 uncultured Hoeflea sp. | reverse complement strand
TTCGAGTCTCTCATCGCCCACCATTCCCCGTCACAAGCACCCTGATTCCCGCCGCAGAGCCATCCGGATCGTCGGTTGCTTAGTCGCGGCCGGATTCGTCCAGCCAATCAATGGTCGCCTCGATAGCGGCCTCTCCGATCCAGTGGCCGCAGCCCTCGAGGCAGACATAGGTCGCATGCGGCATCAGGGCGGCTGCGCGTTCGGAGCAGTCAGGTGGAATGCAGACGTCTCCCTCCCCCGCGATCACGAGAGCCGGCGCTGCGATGGCGCGGAGCAAGTCCGTACGATCGCCGGAATTGAGAATCGCCGCATACTGGCGGGCGAAGGCATCGGCGGAATGGCCTGCCTCGATCATGGCGCGCGCCATGCGCCGGGCCTCGGCATCGGGCAGGCTCTCGGGCGCGGCGAAATAGGCAGCGTCCTCGGCGAGCCAGTCGATCGTCTCATCGGCGCTGGCAAATCCCTGGCAGGTCGTTTCGAAGCGACGGCGCGTCTCGTCGGGGAAAGGCGGATCGGCCTCCCCCGCCGAACTGCAGATCTGAACGAGGGCGGCCACGCTGCCGGGACGGCGCGCGGCGACGATCTGCGCAATCATGCCACCCATGGAGAAGCCCAGAAGCGCAAACCGGTCCAGACCCAGCGCGGCGGCCACCGATTCGATGTCTCCGGCCATGTCGAAAAGGTTGTAGGGCTCGACACACCGGCTCGAGCGCCCCGAGTCGCGGTTTTCCACCAGAACGACGAAGAACCGGCGGGAAAGCCGGTCGACCAGCTCGTCCGGCCAGTCGGCGATGCACATTCCCAGCCCCTGGCACAGGATGATGGCCGGGGCGCTCGCATCGCCGACGGTTTCGACGACGAGGGCAACGTCGCCATTCTCGATCACATGCCTGCTCACGCTGCCCCCAGTCGAACTAATATGTCGAAATTACAGTTCGAGTTTCGCCCGCACCGCGGCGAGGCCATCCTCGCCATCGAGCGTGGTGACGCCGTCGAGCCAGCCCGACAGATAGTCCGGATGCGCCTTGAGAAGCCTCGTTGCGGCTTCCTTCGGGTCGTTGCCGTCCTCGAGAATATAGCCCATCCCCTCGCTTTCCATCGGAACGTCGAAGGTCATCTGGGTCAACAGCTTGCCGACATTCGGGCATTCCTCGAGATAGCCCTTGCGAACCTGGGTATGCACGGTCGCGCCACCGAAATCGGGGCCGTAGAAATCGTCGCCGCCTGAGAGATATTCCATGTCGAAGCGGGTGTTCATCGGATGCGGCGCCCAGCCGAGAAACACCATCCAGTCCTTGTTCTTCTCGAAGCGGGCCAGCTGCGCCAGCATGCCCTGTTCGGAACTCTCGACCACCTTCCAGTCGCCGAGGCCGAAGGCGTCCTTCTTGACGATGTCGAGCATGACCTCGTTCGAGCCCGGCTCGATGCCGTACATCTTGTGATCGAACTTGTCGGCGTTGGCGGCCAGATCGGAAAAGTCGGTGACGCCGGCGTCGTAGACATATTTCGGCACGGCAAAGGTGAACTTGGCGCCTGTCAGGTTCTGGTGGATGGTCTCGACGCTGCCCGCCTCGCGGTACTTTGCGTAGTAGGTTTCCATCGCCGGATCCCAGTAGCCCAGAAAGACATCGAGATCGTTGTTGGTCATGGATTCGTAGATCACCGGAATGCCCAGCACATCGCTTTCGGCCTTGTAGCCGAGACCTTCGAGAACCACGCTGGCGATCCCCGTGGTCAGCGCAAGGTCCGTCCAGCCCGGCTCGGCCATGCGTACGGTGCCGCAATCGGCCATCGCCTGCCCGGCAACAAGGGCGAGAGCGGATGCGGTCAGGGTAAGCTTCGACAGATAGGACATGATGCCTCCGGTTTGCTGAGTATCAATTTATTGACCCAATGGTCATATTATTGACTTACCAGTTTATTGACCGCCGGGTCAACTCTCGATACCGCTCGACCAGAACAGGAGGACGACGTGGGTCGCCGCAGGATAGCCGACATCCGGAAGCAGGAATTTGCCACGGCCGCGTTCGAGGTGCTGTCGCGCTACGGCATGCAGGGCACGACGCTGCAACGCGTGGCCGAACACACCGGCGCATCCAAGGCGAGCGTGCTGCACTATTTCTCCACCAAGCAGAACCTGATCGAGACGGCGCTACGCCGCGCCAACGCCACCCTGCAGCAGGAAGCGCTGGCCCTCATGAAGATGGGTTCTGCGCCCTGGGACCGGTTCTACGCCATCATCGAGGCCAATTTCTCGCCGACCACTTTCGTGCCGCAGGTGGCCAATGGCTGGATTTCCATGTGCGCGGAGGTGCCGCACAATCCGCAGTTCCAGCGGCTGCAAACGGCCATCTACCGGAGGCTGGACAGCAATCTGCGCTCGGCGCTTGCCGACACCGGGGCATCGGCCGACGCGGCGAAAGATGCGGCCAATACCGTCAGCCTGCTGATCGACGGCCTGTGGCTGCGCTGCGGGCTGCAGATCGGCGGGCTCGACCGCGAAGACGCCATCGACCAGATCGAAGCCGTCGTCACCGAGCGCTTCGGCGAATCCGCCGACCGCAAGGCCGCGCGCGACAAGATGCGGATGCTCGGTGCGGCGATGACGAAGGGGCGAAAGGGGTAACGGCGCGTCGCTACCGCGTAAACGCCAGCGGCACGGAAAAAGCCCAGTTCGAGCGTCCGGCGCCTGCCGGAATCGGCGGGAACGGGGCGGCGCGGCGGACGGCTTCGGCGGCGGCGCGGTCGAGGACGGGGGAACCGGAGCTGCGGGCGACGCGGACGCCGCCGACCGAGCCGTTGCTGGACACGGTAAAGGACACGACGGTGGTGCCGCGCAGCCGGTCGCGCTTGGCCTCCTTCGGATAGCGCAGCGCACGGCGCAGCTTCGAGGCCACCTTGCCGGGATAGTTGGACACCTTGGCGTATCCGGCAACGCGGCTTGCATTGGCGGGCTGCTTGCCGCGCGCCGCCGTGAC
>CAZEJG010000089.1:0-3849 GCA_964511625.1 uncultured Hoeflea sp. | reverse complement strand
GTCGACGACCGCACCATCGACAGCCACATCAAGCGGCTGCGCAAGAAGTTCAAGGTGGTGGACACCGACTTCGACATGATCGAAACGCTCTACGGGGTCGGCTACCGCTTCCGCGAAAGCGCCTGAGGACGCGCGGGTCGAAAGACGCGCGTGAAGGAAAAGGTGCCGGAAGCGGGGTGACACCCCGGATCGGAAACGATGGCGACTGAGGCAGAGGACATCGGAGAGACCAGCCGGAGCGGCAGGACGCGCGCCGGTCGCCGCCCGTCCGGGTTGAGGCGGCCGGTGACGATGATCCGCCGCATCTTCGGCCATGTGCTGTTTTCGAGCCTGACGCGCCGCATCCTCTCGCTGAACCTGCTCGCGCTGTTCGTGCTGGTCACCGGCATTCTCTATCTCAACCAGTTCCGCGAGGGGCTGATCGATGCGCGCGTCGAAAGTCTTCTGACGCAGGGCGAGATCATCGCCGGCGCCATCGCCGCCTCGGCCTCGGTCGATACCAATTCGATCACCATCGATCCGGAAAAGCTTCTGGAATTGCAGGCCGGCCAGACGATCACGCCGTCCAATACCGACAATCTCGATTTCCCGATCAATCCCGAGCGCGTCGCCCCGGTGCTCAGGCGGTTGATCTCGCCGACCCGGACCCGCGCCCGCATCTTCGACGAGGATGCGAGCCTGCTTCTCGATTCCCGCTTCCTCTATTCCTCCGGCCAAGTGCTGCGCTTCGACCTGCCCTCCACCGAGCCCGATTCCTTCGATTGGGGCGACCGCATCAGCGGCTGGTTCAACCGCCTGTTCCAGCGCCGTGACCTGCCGTTATATAAAGAGCCGCCGGGTGCGGACGGCACCATCTATCCGGAAGTGATGAACGCGCTGACCGGCAGCCGC
Source organism: uncultured Hoeflea sp. (assembly GCA_964511625.1). Taxonomy (GTDB): domain Bacteria; phylum Pseudomonadota; class Alphaproteobacteria; order Rhizobiales; family Rhizobiaceae; genus Pseudohoeflea. Next base: position 2,958 of record CAZEJG010000089.1, on the reverse strand, counting down.
GGCGCGGTGGTTCGGGTCAACGAGAAGGGCGAGCTGATCGTCTCGGTGGCCGTCCCCATCCAGCGCTTCCGTGCCGTTCTCGGCGTCTTGCTGCTCTCCACCCAGGCTGGCGACATCGACAAGATCGTCCATGCCGAACGCATGGCCATCTTCCGGGTCTTCGGCATCGCTGCGCTGGTCAACGTCGTCCTGTCGCTCTTGCTCGCCAGCACCATCGCCACGCCGCTGCGCCGCCTGTCCGCAGCCGCCGTCCGTGTCCGGCGCGGCGCCCGCGAACGCGAGGAAATTCCGGATTTCTCCGCCCGCCAGGATGAGATTGGCAACCTCTCGGTCGCCCTGCGCGACATGACCAACGCGCTCTATGACCGGATCGACGCGATCGAGAGTTTCGCCGCCGATGTCAGCCACGAACTCAAGAACCCGCTCACCTCCCTCAGAAGTGCAGTCGAGACGCTGCCGGTTGCCCGCACGGCGGATTCGCAGAAGCGGCTGCTCGACGTCATCCAGCATGACGTGCGCCGCATGGACCGGCTGATCAGCGATATTTCCGATGCGTCGCGCCTCGATGCCGAGCTCGCCCGCCAGGACAGTGCGGTGGTGGATCTGCGCAAGCTGCTCGCCGATCTCGTCGACGTCGCCCGCCAGGTCGGTCGCAAGTCGCGGACGGTGGACATCACCTTCAAGGTCGACAAGCGCGCCGACGACAAGACCGATTTCCGCGTCTATGGCCACGATCTGCGCCTCGGCCAGGTGATCACCAACCTGATCGAGAACGCCCGCTCCTTCGTGCCTGAGGATGCGGGCCGGATCACCGTGACGCTGTCACGCCGGCGCGGCCGCATCCGCGTCGCCGTCGAGGACAACGGACCCGGCATCCGGGCCGAAAACATCGAACGCGTCTTCGAGCGCTTCTATACCGACCGGCCCGAGGCCGAGGACTTCGGCCAGAACTCCGGTCTCGGCCTGTCGATCAGCCGCCAGATCATCGAGGCTCATGCCGGCCGGCTCTATGCCGAAAACATTCCGATGCCCGAAACGCCGACGAAAGACGGCCCGGCGGATTCGGACCAGGACGATACGACGCGCAGATGGGCCGGCGCGCGCTTCATCGTAGACCTGCCGGCGGCCGATATCTGATGCTCGTCCTTGAAGAAGGCACGCCCGTCCACGGCACCGCGATCGTGATCGGCGAGGCCGCCTTCCTGTTCACCGGGCCGTCCGGTTCCGGCAAGACGACCACCGCCCTGCGCTGCCTGGCCGCAGCCGGCGGCAGACAACGACATGCCGCGCTGATTGCCGACGACGGCGTCGTTCTCGAAGTTTCGGGAGACCGGGTGATCGCCCGCCGGCCCGCAGCGATCGCCGGTCTGGCCGAAATCCGCGGCAGCGGAATCTACGTCTTTCCCTCACGCGCCGCTGCCGTGCTTTCCGCCGTCGTAGCCCCCGCCGAGCCAGCCGGCGAGGGCCGTCTCCCGCCGGAGGACGAAGCCTGCCGGGTCGGCGCGCATGAGTTGAAGCTCTTGCGGATCGACTACCGTTCGCCGCTCGACCCGTTCTTCGTCATCGAGATGGCGCTGCCCGCCACGCGCTGAGACGGCGAAAATGCCGCAGTGCGAAAAAAGACGGTTTGATGACATTTTGGCTTGAATATCGCGTCGGGCTGGCCAAGATGGCGAGCCTGTTGAACCGGCCTCGCGGGCATCAAACAAAGAAACAACCGCGACCATGCCGGCGGGGACGCGAGTGGAGGCACAATGATCGGTCTGGTGCTTGTCACCCATGGCAAGCTCGCTGAGGAATTCCGGCACGCGCTGGAACATGTGGTCGGACCGCAGTCGTCGTTCGAGACGGTCTGTATCGGGCCCGAGGACGACATGGATCAGCGGCGGCTCGATATCGTCGAGGCCGTGTCCCGCGCCGAAAGCGGACATGGCGTCATCATTCTGACCGACATGTTCGGGGGCACGCCCTCCAACCTGTCGATCTCGGTGATGGAGGATGGCCGTATCGAGGTCATCGCCGGCGTCAATCTTCCCATGCTCATCAAGCTGGCCGGCATCCGGGCCGGCGACGACATGCAGCGCGCTCTCCAGGAAGCCCAGGAAGCCGGTCGCAAATACATCAACGTGGCCAGCCGGCTGCTGACGAGCAAGTAATGGCGGCTGCCGGGATCAAGTCGCGCGAGCTCGAAATCGTCAACAAGCGCGGGCTTCACGCCCGTGCGTCGGCCCGTTTCGTCCAGACCGCCGAAGGCTACACCGCCGATGTGAAGGTGTCGCGCGACGGCACCACGGTCGGCGGCACCTCCATCATGGGTCTGATGCTTCTGGCCGCCTCGCCCGGTTGCACCATCTTCGTCGAAGCCTCCGGCCCCGATGCGGACGCAGTCCTTGATGCGCTGGAAAAGCTGGTCGCCGACCGGTTCGGCGAAGAGGAATAATTGACGGGGCGCGCCTTAACGGACGCCTCATCAAGATATAAAGACATCTTTATGTCGCTGTTGCCACTCCTGGCAAATCCTGCTATCTCACGGCCCGAACAACCCCGCTGGATCCGCCGGCCGGGTAATCGAATTCCCGGAGACCCCCATGGCTCAAACAACCGACTACAAGGTCGCCGATATCGGACTTGCCGATTACGGCCGCAAGGAAATCGTCATCGCCGAAACCGAAATGCCTGGCCTGATGGCCAGCCGTGCCGAGTTCGGCGAAAGCCAGCCGCTCAAGGGCGCGCGCATTTCGGGCTCCCTGCACATGACCATCCAGACAGCGGTTCTGATCGAGACGCTCGTCGCTCTCGGCGCCGAAGTGCGCTGGGCGTCCTGCAACATCTTCTCGACCCAGGATCACGCCGCTGCCGCCATCGCCGCAGCAGGTATCCCGGTCTATGCCGTCAAGGGCGAAACGCTCGAGGAATACTGGACCTACACCGACCAGATCTTCCAGTGGACCGATGGCG
>CAZEJG010000088.1:0-4571 GCA_964511625.1 uncultured Hoeflea sp. | reverse complement strand
ACCTTCATCCTGTGGCTCGGCTGGTTCGGCTTCAACGGCGCATCGCAGCTCGCCATGGGCACCATCGGTGACGTTTCCGACGTGTCGCGCATCTTCGTCAACACCAACATGGCCGCTGCCGGCGGCGTGGTGTGCGCGATGATCCTGCTCGCCATCATGTACAAGAAGGTCGATGTGACCATGGTGCTCAACGGCGCTCTCGCCGGTCTGGTCTCCATCACCGCCGAGCCGCTGGCTCCGACCATCTGGCAGGCGATCGTCATCGGCGCCATCGGTGCGGCCATCGTGGTCTTCACCGTTCCGCTGCTCGACAAGCTGAAGATCGACGACGTCGTCGGCGCCATCCCGGTCCACCTCTTCGCAGGTATCTGGGGCACCATCATCGTGGCTTGGACCAACGAAAGCGCGTCTTTCGTCACCCAGTTCATCGGTGTCGTGGCCTACGGTGTCTTCACCCTCGTCTGCGCCTTCGTCGTCTGGGCGATCCTCAAGGCCACCATCGGCATGCGGGTCTCGCTCGAAGACGAGATGGCCGGTCTCGACAAGGCCGAGGTGGGCGTCGAAGCCTATCCGGAATTCGGCCGGTCGTAAGGCCTTCAAATGCCGGAGCGCCTTTCGGGGCGCTCCCTGTCCTCCCGAGACAGTAAGGGTCCGGCCACTGCGGCCGGGCCCTTTTCCTTTGTGCTGTCCCTTGGGTTGGCAAACGATGCCGGTGCGGCGCGTGATCGCAACCATCGCCGATGTGCCCATTTTCCGGCCTTGACCCGAGGCAGGCTGCCTAAAATTTGATCAGAACGCCTTTGGTTGCTGCTCCGCATCATCACATCCCCGTGAATCGTCCGGCTTTGCGGAAACTGGCACGGCTTTTGATAGCAACGGATTCGCGGACCCGGCATTTCGCCGGATTTGCCAGCGGGGCGGCGCGGCCGCGACCAGGAGGACAGATCCATCATGAAACTCGTGACGGCCATCATCAAACCATTCAAGCTCGACGAGGTGCGCGAAGCACTCACAGGCATCGGCATCCAAGGGCTTACCGTGACCGAGGTCAAAGGCTACGGGCGGCAAAAGGGGCACACGGAAATCTATCGCGGCACCGAATATGCCGTCAGCTTCCTTCCGAAACTGAAGATCGAAATCGCGGTGGCGTCGTCATCGGTGGATGCCGTCATCGACGCCGTCTCGACGACGGCCAAGACCGGCCAGATCGGCGACGGCAAGATCTTCGTCACCACCATCGAGCACGCGGTACGGATCCGCACCGGCGAAACCGACGCCGAAGCATTGTGACCAAGGGGAACATCATCATGTCCAGACTATCTCTGTCCCGCCTGGGGACGGGTGCAGCCGCGCTCGCCGCTTCGGCGTTGGTGCCGCTTTCGGCATACGCTCAAGACGCGGCGGCAGAAGCCGCCGCTCCGATCATCGACAAGGGTGATACGGCATGGATGATGGTGTCCACGCTGCTCGTCCTGTTCATGATCATTCCGGGCCTCGCGCTGTTCTATGGCGGCCTGGTGCGCGCCAAGAACATGCTTTCTGTCCTGATGCAGTGTACGCTGATCACCGCCGTGGTGATGATCGTGTGGGTGCTGTGGGGCTATTCCTTCGCCTTCGGCGGTTCCACCTCGCCCTATTGGGGCGGCATGGGCAAACTGTTCCTCTCCGGCGTCAACCTCGATTCCACCGCCGCCACCTTCACCGACGGCGTGGTGCTTCCGGAATACGTGTTCATCTGCTTCCAGATGACGTTCGCGGCCATCACTCCGGCGCTCATCGTCGGTGCCTTCGCCGAGCGTGCGAAGTTCACCGGTGTGATGCTGTTCGTGGTCCTCTGGGTCACCTTCGTCTATTTCCCGATCGCCCACATGGTCTGGGACGGCGCGGGTCTGATCTTCAACTGGGGTGCGATCGACTTCGCCGGCGGCACCGTGGTGCACATCAATGCCGGTATCGCCGGTCTGGTCTGGGCCGTCGTGCTCGGCAAGCGAGTCGGCTTCGGCAAGGACAACATGGCTCCGCACTCGATGACGCTGACCATGGTCGGCGCGGCGATGCTCTGGGTCGGCTGGTTCGGCTTCAACGCCGGCTCCAACCTCGAGGCCACTGCGGGCGCCACGCTCGCCATGATGAACACCTTCATCGCCACGGCAGCCGCGGTCGTCTCCTGGTCGATCGTCGAAGGCCTGATCCGCGGCAAGGCCTCTGGCCTGGGTGCGGCATCCGGCATGGTCGCCGGCCTCGTCGCCGTCACGCCTGCCTGTGGAACCTCGGGCCCCATCGGCGCGCTGTTCCTCGGCCTCGCCGTCTCGCCGATCTGTTACTTCTTCGTCTCCACGGTGAAGGCGAAGTTCGGCTATGACGACAGTCTCGACGTCTTCGGTGTCCACGGCATCGGCGGCATCGTCGGCGCTATCGGCACCGGCATCCTCGTCGCCCCGTCGCTCGGCGGGACCGGCGGCGAAGACTTCGTCATGGCCGCCCAGGTCTGGATCCAGATCAAGGCGGTTCTCCTGACCATCGTCTGGTCGGGTATCGGCTCGCTGGTCATCATCTATATCGCCAAGGCGATCACCGGCATCCGTGCCGCCGAGGAAGACGAACGCGAAGGTCTCGACCTCGCCTCCCACGGCGAAAGCGCCTACCACTCCTGATCGCGTCATCACGACACCCATCAGGCGGCCCGGGGAACCGGGCCGCCTTTTTTGTTGGCGCTTCGGGGCCCGGCGGTCCGCCATGGTTAATGCTGCATTAACTGACCACGCTGTAGTCTCGTCCCGATAAGGCGGACTCCGACCCGGGTTCCGTCCCAAAAGACGAGACAGAAGAGTTCGGCCGAAAGGGCGCCCGATGCAGCCAGGTTCCTCCGCTTACGCCACAGATCCCCGCAGACGCGACGACTACCTGACCGCGCTGGTCCGGCGGCAACTGCGTTATCTGGGCGGCGTGGCGATCTTCATCGCGCTGGCGCTCGCCGCCGTTGCTCTGGCGACCTGGAATGTCAACGATCCGAGCTTCTCCAATGCCAACGGCGCCGAACCCGCCAACGTGCTCGGCCATGCCGGGGCCAGCTTTGCCGATCTCGTGATGCAGTTCTTCGGCCTCGGCGGCGTTCTCGGCCTGGTGCCGGCGCTGTTCTGGGGGATCGGGCTGGTGCGCAACCGTCCGCTCGACCAGATGCCCAAGCGCGCGGCCGCCTGGTTCGGCGCGGCTTGGCTGTCCTCTGCCTTCTTCGGCCTGATGCCGGTCACTGAGGCCTGGCCGCTGCCCAACGGGCTCGGCGGCGTGTTGGGCGACATGGCGCTCAAGATCCCCGGCGCGCTCAGCGGCGGTTTCCCGTCGGGTCTCTACGCCGTCATCGTGGCGCTGGCGCTGGTGCTTCCGGCCGGCTGGTGCTTTCTCTACGGCTCCGGCCTCATCGGCCGCCATTATCCCCCGGCGCCGGCTTCCGAGGAGGAAACCGAGGACGACTATGAAGAGGATGGCGGCTTCCTGGCGCTCGGCGCACTGACACATGCGTGGTACACCACCCGCGCCCGCCTGAGGCGCATGACCGGCTTCGGTCGCCTGCGGCGTACCCGCCCGCGGCCCGAGGATCCGCTCGATCTCAACGAGGACGGTTTCATCTCGCCAGTCGACAATGCCGATCGCTGGGCCGAGCCCGTCGCACGCGCCACCCGGAGCGTCTCCGTTTCGGCCGAACGCCGGGAACCGGGCTTCGAGACAGGCGTGGTGCCCGAGGACGACGAACCGCCCTTCGACATCGACGATGACGAGCCGCTGCCCGACGGTGTGCTGTCGGCCGATTTCGATCCCGCGCCGGCTCCGCGCCCGCGTGTCCATGCGCCGCCTGCCGCTCCCCATGCGCCTGCCGCCGCGCCGGCAAACCCCCGCGTCGTCGCCCAGGCCGAGCGTGTGCGTCCGGGTTCGCGCGTCCAGCGCGAGGCGCAGACCTCCTTCATCGAGGATTCCGATTTCACGCTGCCGTCCATGCATCTGCTCAACGAGGCCAAGAGCGTTGCCCGCGATGCCACGCTTTCGCCCGAGGCGCTCGAACAGAACGCCCGGATGCTCGAGGGCGTGCTAGAGGACTTTGGCGTCAAGGGCGAGATCATCCATGTCCGCCCCGGTCCCGTCGTCACGCTGTACGAACTCGAGCCGGCGCCGGGCATCAAGTCCTCCCGCGTCATCGGCCTCGCCGACGACATCGCCCGCTCGATGAGCGCGATTGCGGCCCGTGTGGCCGTGGTGCCGGGCCGCAACGCCATCGGTATCGAACTGCCCAACGAGAAACGCGAGACCGTCTATCTCAGGGAACTGATCGCCAGCCGCGATTTCGAGGCATCCAAGGCCAAGCTCGCGCTGACGCTGGGCAAGACCATCGGCGGCGAGGCGGTGATCGCCGATCTCGCCAAGATGCCGCACCTTCTGGTCGCCGGTACCACCGGCTCGGGTAAGTCGGTCGCCATCAACACCATGATCCTGTCGATCCTCTACCGCCTCGATCCGTCACAGTGCCGGCTGATCATGATCGACCCGAAAATGCTCGAACTCTCCGTCTATGACGGCAT
>CAZEJG010000087.1:2477-4637 GCA_964511625.1 uncultured Hoeflea sp. | reverse complement strand
CCACCAATTGCTGGAGACTGGTAGTCGACCCGATTTATTAGGCCGTATGCGCAAGCTGCTGCTCAAAGAGCGGCTTTGGCTTGTCTCGGCGGATCATGAAGTTGCGATGAGAGAGGCGTATTTTGCCTACGGGCGATGGGACTTCGGACACCAGCCAATGCTGGTGATGGAGAGGGGCACCAAACCCGCCCCAGATGAAGCTGATTTCCTTGTGGGTCTCCTCGCGGGCGACGAACGAAGGTTGCGGAGAAGGCCGCGCGGCATGTTCGCCTGGGTCGCGCCCTTGGTGGATGGCGTCGGCATCCTCATCGCTCCCGCCAGAATCGGGGACCAAGAAAGTCTTGCACGGGATTTCATGGCGGATCACTACACGTGAGGAACGTCTTTCCCACGACCGGACAAAATTTCAGCGATCAAGCAGGTCGCTCGCCCTAGCCGACAGGGGGCACCCCTTCTCTGCAAGCCGTTTGATCGCGTCGCGTGCGATATCCCTGTTGCCCGTGTTGCCGACGAAGCTCGACAGAGAATCCGAAAACTCCAGCACGATGTTGGCCGTCCCGACAGTTTGTCGGTAGTCTACACGGGAAACCACGTCATAGGGTTTCCTGCGCCGCCTGAGTACACGGCACTCGATATGGTCGGCGTGCAAAATAAGCGTTGGCTTCAGGTCGCTCGATGACCAGCAAATCCAGGGTACGCTCCGCCAGCCCGAAAATGCGGCGACCAACGGAATATTCGCGACCTCTCCTGCGGTCTCGATCCTGCTGTGCCTCACCGCCGACAGGCGGCTCTTGATGTAGAGAAATATCGTCAGCCAGCCGACACCGATAAGCAAGACGATGGCGAAAATGAAAATCGTGGCTTCCGCTTTGCTCATCCGTGCTGGCCTGCCGTTTTGAGTCTTGGGGGAGACGCGCATTTTAAGGGACGCATCTTCCAGCCGATCATCTCAATAATCGTAGTTTTCATATTCGCGGGTACTCAGTTCATCGTCCGGAATGAATTCTTCTTCATCGAGCGTGAACGCAACCCAAGCCCGCATATGGAATGTGAACAGCGGCTCGTCTACGGCCCTGGCAAGGGCAAGAGCGGCGCTGCGGGCCTCTCCGATCGACCAACCTGTACTGTTGAGGGTCAACCAGGCTTCCTTTAGACGACCGCTTTTAAGGTACTCTCCGAAAACCTGGTTCAGCGGCGCATTCGCGACAAGCCAAGGCGGCAGTTGAGATGCCCCATTTCTCAGCCACGAGCGCCCGTGCTCACTGAGCTCGAAATAGGCGACATCATTTGTATTCTCGTCAGATAAACCGGACAGGCTGATCGCCGACGGCGCAGCCCGTCGTTCGCCGATGCCAATGGGCACGCGTCCAGTATACGCGGCGAGCTTGTCCAGCTTTTCCGGATCGTCACCGAATTCGAGGGTATGTGCGTCTATTTCAGCAAATTGACGACCCGAAATCCCGGCCGCCTTACGAAATGACGCTATTTCTCCCGTCTCATCGTCCCCATCCGTGTAAACGAGCGCCCGGACCAATAGCCAGTTCGCAAATTGCTCATCATCAAGAGCGATCTCCTCCAGCAGGAATTGGTCCTCCGGGCCTGCGCAGACATAGCGTCGGATATCGTCCGGCTCGTCACAGAACCAGCGCATCCAGATACCTTCATATTCCGGCAAGCTACCATTCGAGGTGATGGGAATGAGAGCGGGCGGGCAACCATAGTATTCGGCAGGCTGACCGATCAGAAAGGTTTCTTTCAGGTATGAACCGAGCCGGTACTGCCGGAGCCACAATGGGGCGCTCAATTTCTGGAGGAGTACGTCATATCGATCGAGCATGAGCATCCATTTTTTACGAAACCCTCAGTTCGATATTGCTAATTCACCTCAGTGAACACTGAAGTCTTCTCAGTTCAGATGAAATAATCCTCATTCAAAAACCGAGCGTCAGAAGCTCGCGGCGGAACTCCGGTTCGCTCAACACCACTTCGCCGGCGCCGAGGGCACGGGCGTGGTCCAGCGCGCGCGATGTGAGGCGCTGCGCTGCCTCGACGCTTTGCGTCAGGGGAAATCCGCGTGCGAGCCCCGCGACGATCAGCCCGGCAAACAGATCGCCCGTGCCCGGAAGCACGACCGGCAGGTGCTCCACCGGATGACGGCTT
>CAZEJG010000087.1:0-2377 GCA_964511625.1 uncultured Hoeflea sp. | reverse complement strand
CGGCTTTGAGGTCCGCCATGGACGCGATCGGCTGCCCGGTCAGCCAGCTCAGTTCGAACGGGTTCGGCGTCGCGATATCGGCCATCGGCAGCAATCGGTCGCGCATGACGTCGGCGATCGCCTCCGGCACATAGAGGCCGGGGCCTGTGTCGCCCATCACCGGATCGCAGAGATAGACAAGGCGTGGATTGACGGCCTTGGCCTCGGCCACGAAATCTGCGACCATCAGCGCCACATCGAGCGAGCCGATATAGCCTGTCAGGATGAAATCCGCGCGTTCCGGCAGGCCGCGCTCGCGTGCACCCTGCAACAGGTCCGAGAAGAGTTCCGGCGGCAGCGCCCGCCCGCGCAACGTCGGATAGTCGGGCGTGTTGGAGAAGATGACCGTCGGGATCGCCGCCACCTCCAGTCCGGCCGCGAGCATCGGAAACACGGCCGCGGAATTGCCGACATGGCCGAACACGACCTGACTCTGGATCGATATCACGAAGGGAGGAGAGGTCATGGAGTGCCGTCCAGTCTCTTGCGCCAATCCTCCACCCGACCGCTCTCGAGCCGCCGCACCGCATATTTCCGCCAGCCTTCGGCCAGCACGTCGAGGGCTGCTATGCCCTTCAGTTCGTCCAGGTTCAGCCGGTCGACATAAAGCGCATGCCAGAGCCGGTGGAGCGTCCAGTCCGGCGCGAGGCGGTCCACCAGTTTAAGCCGGTCTCCCGTCTTCACGAGTCCGTCTTCCAGCACGCGATAATACCAGCCTGTGCGGCCGCTCTGCTGCACGCGGCGGGCCATGTCGGGCACCTCGAAACGATGATTGAGTTTCCAGCAGGGCTGTCGCCCCTGCGAGACCTGCAGGAGTGCCGTGCCCAGCCGGAAAACATCTCCCACTGCGACGGTGTTTTCGGTCGGGCCGGATGCCGAGATGTTCTCGCCAAATCCGCCGGGAGCGCCAAGCGCCGGCAGATCGCCGAGTTCTTCACGCCAGAGCGGATAATGATCCAACGGGTAATGATGCACGGCCTTTTCGACGCCGCCATGCACCCTTCGATCCGCCTGCTCGTCGCCTTCGAACCCTTCAGGGCCGAGCCGAAGCGGCCTGTCTACCATCGTCTTCATGATGCCGCTTTGCGTGTCGCTTCCCGGCAGCGGTCTGGCGCGCCCGGTCAGAAGGGTGATCACGGTCATGCGGCCAAGCCCTGCAGCCATGCGCGGAGCATGGATTGGCCGGCATGCCTCAGCGCCGGACCATGCGCGATGGCGTCGCGACGCAGGCTGGCCGGGTCGATGCAGGCTTCAGCCAGTTCCACGCTGTGGCCGATGAGCCAGCGCTCGAAAGCGGGCAGTTGGCCTGCTTCTGGGTGGAACTGCAGCCCCAGAATGGTTGGGCCCATGGCAAAGGCCTGGGCCGCGCAGGCGGCGGTGCTGGCGAGACTGTCCGCGCCACGTGGGATATCGAAGGCCTCGCCGTGCCAATGGAGAACGGGCACATCCCGCAGATGGCAGAGCGGGCTGTGGATGCCGGCCTCCGTCAGCGCCAGGGCGGAAAAGCCGATTTCCTTGCGAGGCATCGGGGCGACCTTCGCGCCCAGCGTCGCCGCCATGAGCTGCGCGCCAAGGCAGATGCCGAGTGTCGGGCGGCGGGCGGCCAGACGCGGGGCCAGCCAATCGCGCTCTGTCGTCATGCAGGGATAGGCTTGCGTGTCATTCACCCCGATCGGGCCACCCAGCACCACCACGAGATCGGGGTCCAGCGGATCCGGCAAGGCATCGATGCCAGCTTCGGCATGGTTGAGCCGGTAGCCTTCGTCCTCAAGCACCGGGCCAAAGCTGCCAAGGTCCTCGAAAGCGAGATGGCGCAGGATCAGGGCGGATTTCGACATGGGGGCCTCTTGCGTTTTTCCATGTGTCTCGCGAATGTCCGGCCTATACAAAAGAGCCAGTTTTGAAATTTTGGATAGGCCGGTTGTCATGGCATCCGAACCGCTTGCGCTGGATATCGAGAAGGAGCCCGCCGGTCCGCTGTTTCTGGCGATCGCTGCGGCGATCACCCGCGACATCATGCGAGGCCGCCTGAAGCCCGGTGCCCGACTGCCGGGGACGCGGGCGCTGGCGCGCGAGCTCGGCGTTCACCGCAACACGGTCGATGCCGCCTATCAGGAACTCATGACGCAAGGCTGGCTTCATGCCGAACCCGCGCGCGGCACATTTGTCGCCGAGGATCTGCCCGACAGCATGGCGGAGCCGGTTTCCGTGTCCATGCCCGGAGAGCCAGCAACCGTCCGTCCGCGTCTGGCCTTCAGCGATGGCGCGCCCGATCCCAGGCTCGTGCCGGACAAGGCGCTGGCGCGCGCCTTCCGCCGGGCATTGCTGTCGCCGGCCT
>CAZEJG010000086.1:0-4851 GCA_964511625.1 uncultured Hoeflea sp. | reverse complement strand
GGTAGCGCGTGGCCGCCGGAAACTGGCCGCGGTGACGCTCCAGATCGGCGAACACCCGATAGTTCCCGGCCTCCCGGAGACTGTCGAGCTTGGCGCGGAAGAGGGTATCGAACGGCATGGCATGAAACTCCTGCGAAGGGACGGCGGCGGATGTCCGTCCTTTTCGTGGGAGGATAAATGCCGGCCATGACCCGAAGTGGCCATGACATGGATCAAACCGGTGGAACTGGCGAACTTGCCCCGTGCGGCCTCAGGCCAGGTGACAGGCGACGAGCCGCGCCGCGACCTCACGTAGCTCGGGCTTTTCCTGCGAACAGAAGGGCTCGGCGATCGGGCAGCGCGGATGGAACGCGCAGCCCGACGGAATGTTGAGCGGCGACGGCAGTTCGCCCTCGAGCTTCACCCGCTCGCGTCGCTGGTTCGGGTCGGCGATCGGCGTCGCCGACATCAGCGCCTTGGTGTAGGGATGACGCGGATCGTCGAAGACCTTGTCGCCCGGTCCCTTCTCGATGGCGCGTCCCAGATACATCACCATCACATCGTCGGCGATATGCTTGACCACCGACAGGTCGTGGCTGATGAACAGATAGGCGAGCCCGAATTCCTTCTGCAGATCGATGAGAATGTTGAGGACCTGCGCCTGGATCGACAGGTCGAGCGCCGAAACCGGCTCGTCGAGCACAAGGATCTTCGGGTTGAGCATCAGCGCGCGCGCGATGGCGATGCGCTGCCGCTGGCCGCCGGAGAACATGTGCGGATAGCGGTCGTAATGCTCCGGACGCAGACCGACCCGCTCCATCATCTCTTCCGCCTTCTTCCGGCGGGTCCTGGCGTCGTCCGGCAGGTTGACCTTCAACGGCTCCTCGAGGATCGCGCCGACCTTCTGGCGCGGATTGAGCGAGCCATAGGGGTTCTGGAAGACGATCTGCACCGTCTGGCGCAGATGCTTGTCGCCGGGTTTCGCCGGCCGGCCGTCGATGATCAGTTCGCCGTCCGTCGGCTCCTCGATCATGGTGACGAGACGCGCCAGCGTGGACTTGCCGCAGCCCGATTCGCCCACCACGGCGAGCGTCTTTCCGGGTTCCAGCGAGAAGCTGACGCCGTTCAGAGCCCTGACCACGTCGGGCGCGCCGAACATGCCCTTCTTGATCTCGTAATGCCTGGTGAGGCCTGTCGCTTTCAGAAGTTCGCTCATGCCCCTACCTTCTCGTCCGCCGGCACCCCGTTGATGAGCGGCCGGTTGCACAGCGCATGACCGAGATCCGGGCCCTGGCGCTCGGCGCCCTTGCGGCAGCTGTCGACTGCGAAGGAACAGCGCGGCTCGAACAGGCAGCCTGGCGGCCGGTCGAACTGGCCAGGAACCACGCCGCGGATCGATGGCAGATGACCGCGTGCCGTGGCCCGTTCGGGCAGAGCGGAAAGGAGGGCAGCGGTATAGGGATGGTGCGGATCGGCGAACAGCGGGCGGACCTGCTGCTCCTCGACTTTCTGTCCGGCATACTGCACCTGCACCCGGTCGGCCATCTGAGCGACGACGCCCATGTCGTGGGTGATCAGCACCAGCGCCATGTCGTTGTCGGCGCAGAGCTCCTTCAACAGATCGAGGATCTGCGCCTGGATGGTGACGTCGAGCGCGGTCGTCGGTTCGTCGGCAATCAGCAGCTTCGGCCGGCAGGAAGTGGCCATGGCGATCATCACACGTTGGCTCATGCCGCCTGAGAGCTGGTGCGGGAAGGTGCCGAGCCGCTTCTCGGGCGAGGGAATGCCGACGGCTTCCATCAGTTCGATGGCGCGCTTGCGCCGTGCCGAACGATCGAGATCGGAGTGCTTGCGCAGCATTTCCGAAATCTGGAACTCGACGGTGAAGCACGGATTGAGGCTCGACATCGGCTCTTGGAAGATCATCGCGATGTCGCGCCCGATGATCGAGCGCTTGGCCCGCTTCGACAGGGTCAGGAGATCCTGCCCGCCGAAGCGCATGACGTCGGCGGTCACCGTCGCGGTATCGGGCAGCAGGCCCATGAGTGCCAGCATGGAGACCGATTTGCCGGAGCCTGATTCGCCGACGATCGAGAGAATCTCGCGCGCATCGACCGATACGTCGACGCCGTCGACCGCGCGGAACGGGCCCGAGGCAGTGTCGAAGGTGACGGAGAGGTTTCTGATTTCGAGAAGTGACATGAGATCAGCTCTTCTTCAGGCGCGGGTCGAGCGCGTCGCGCATGCCGTCGCCCATCAGGTTGATGGCGAGCACGGTGACGAGGATCGCCAGACCCGGGAAAGTGACCACCCACCAGGCGCGCAGGATGAACTCGCGCGCCTCGGCCAGCATCGTGCCCCATTCGGGTGTGGGCGGCTGCGCGCCCATGCCGAGAAAGCCCAGCGCTGCCGCATCGAGGATGGCGTTGGAGAAGGACAGCGTACCCTGCACGATCAAGGGCGCCATGCAGTTGGGCAGGATGGTTATGAACATCAGGCGGAAGACGCCGGCGCCCGCCACCCGCGAGGAGATGACATATTCGCGGTTGCGCTCGCTCATCACCGAAGCGCGCGTCAGCCGAACGAAATGCGGCTGCAGGACGAGCGCGATGGCGATCATGGCGTTGAGCAGGCCGGGCCCGAGAATGGCCACGAGCACGAGCGCGAGCAGGAGCGACGGGAAGGCGAGAATGACGTCCATCACCCGCATGATGGCCGTATCGACCCAGCCACGGACATAGCCGGCGATCAGCCCGATGATGATGCCGGTCGTCATGGCGAGCACGACGACGAAGACGCCGATGAACAGCGAGAAGCGGGCACCGTAGATCAACCGCGAGAGGATGTCGCGGCCGACCGCGTCGGTGCCGAGGATATAGGCGGCATTGCCGCCCTCCTGCCAGAACGGCGGCACCAGGAAGGCGTCACGGTTCTGCAGGCTGGGGCTGTGCGGTGCGATGAGCGGCGCGAACAGCGCCACCAGCACGATGATGGTGAACACGACGAGGCCGGTGACCGCGCCGCGGTTCTGGCTGAAATAGTACCAGAACTCGCCAAGCCGCCCGCGACGGGCCGGCCCCACATGCTCTTCGACATGTTCGAGATCTTCCTCGACGATCTGTGAGGTATCCGTCATCGCCTGATCCTCGGATTGATGAGGCCGTACACGAGATCGACCAGCAGATTGACCAGCATGATCATGCCGGCGATCAGCAGCAGCCCACCCTGGACCACCGAGTAGTCACGCTTGAAGACCGAATCGACCATCCACTTGCCGATCCCCGGCCAGGAGAAGATGGATTCGGTGAGGATGGCGCCGGCTAGCAGAACGCCCACCTGCAGGCCGATGGTGGTGACGACCGGAATGAGCGCGTTGCGCAGCGCGTGCAAGCCGATCACCCGGAAGGGCCCGAGGCCCTTCGAGCGGGCGGTGCGCACATAGTCCTCGCTCAGCACCTCGAGCATGGCCGAACGCGTCTGCCGCGCGATGACGGCGAGCGGAATGGTGGCGAGCACGATGGTGGGCAGGATGAGGTGGCTGACGGCGGATTTGAAGGCGCCCGCCTGCCCCGACAACAGCGAATCGATCAGCATGAAGCCGGTGACCTGCGGGAAGAAATAGAGAAGCGAGATCCGCCCCGAGACCGGAGTCCACTGCAGGATGCCCGAAAACAAAATAATGAGAAGCAGACCCCACCAGAAGATCGGCATGGAATAGCCGACGAGCGCCACCCCCATGATCGACTGGTCGGTGAACGAGCCGCGCCTGACAGCGGCCAGGATGCCTGCCGGAATGCCGATCACGGTGGCCAGGATGATGGCGCAGATCGACAGTTCCAGCGTCGCCGGAAACAGCTGCATGAACTCTTCTAGCACCGGCCGCTTGGTGACGATCGAGGTGCCGAAATCGCCCTGCAGGATGTCACCGAGATAATTGACGTACTGGATGACGATCGGCTTGTCGAAGCCGTAGGCCGCCTGCAGCTCCTGATAACGCTCGGGCGAAACCCCGCGCTCGCCGGCGAGCAGCGTGATGGGATCGCCCGGCAGGAGCCGGATGAAGGCGAACGCGATGATCGAGACCCCGATGAAGGTCGGGATCAGCAGACCGAACTTGCGCAGCAGAAATCGGATCATGGGTCATCAAAAGCAGCCGGGGGCGGACGGATCCGCCCCCGGCGTGCCGCTCTTTCAGCGGTTATTCGGAAATGTCGACGCCGGTGAACCAGTGGCCACCGAGCGGGTCCATCTTGTAGCCGGTCACCTTGGTGCTCATCGGCATGTGGACCACCGAATGGGCGATGGTCGCCCACGGGGCTTCGCGCTTGAAGACGACCTGGGCCTCTTCATAGAGCTTGGCGCGCTCTTCCTGGGTGCCGGACTTCGCCTTCATGATCAGGTCGTTGAATTCCTCGTTGCACCACTGTGCACGGTTGGAACCGCCCACACCGTCGCAGCCGAGAAGCACGGCGAGGAAGTTGTCCGGGTCGCCATTGTCGCCGGTCCAGCCCAGAAGCACCGCGCCGTCGCGATCCTTGGCCTTCGACTTCTCGAGATACTCGCCCCACTCGTAGGAGACGATCTCGACATTGACGCCGATCTTGGAGAAGTCTTCCTGCATCAGCTCAGCCATGCGGCGGGCGTTCGGGTTGTAGGGACGCTGCACCGGCATCGCCCAGATCTTCATCGACAGGTCCTTGACCCCGGCGTCCTCGAGCATCTTCTTGGCGGCTTCCGGATCGTAAGGATCGTCCTGGACCGCGTCGTTGTAGCTCCACATGGTCGGCGGGATCGGGTTCTTGGCCGCCTGGCCGGCACCCTGGAACACGGCGTCGAGAATGGCCTGCTTGTTGATGGCCATGTTGAGCGCCT
>CAZEJG010000085.1:0-5591 GCA_964511625.1 uncultured Hoeflea sp. | reverse complement strand
TTTTCCTGTCGGGCCGCACCATTGCGACCTCGATGGCGGTCGTGAGACCGGGGACGATCAGCCCCGCACCCCTTGGGGCTGGAACATCGTGGAAGGCGATCGGCGACGGCTTTTTTGTTTCGCGCTGCAAAGCCGAAGGCGGCGGAAAAAAGCTGGCGGCGGACGTTGTGGGAAGACGAGCGAGGCGAAGCCGGTCTTCGGTCAGACCTTGCCAGATCGAGGACGCGAATGGAGCGCTCATAACAGGAAATCGCGTGGAATAGGGCAATGGCGGCCGTCCTGTGCCTCGCCGGAATCGGGGACTCTACGCGGGTTTGTTGGCTGCGGTTTTCCCTGATCCGACCGGCAAGGCCAATTCGCGCTGTCGCCAGCGTGGGCCTGCGGGTGTGGTTTCGTCTGACCTTCGCCGATGCTGCCGTGTCCGGTTTGGCCGGAAGATCGCTTGCGGGGCGTTGCGCCATGCTCGGCCAAGCGGATGATTTGGCCTTTCCCGGTGCTGATCCGCCTGCCAATTGAAGTGAATGGAAAACCCAATCTCATGGGCCTGCCGCGGCGACCGGGATCGAGGCCCCGGAATTGCTCCCGTCTATCCGCGTGTAGCCTACCGCGAAATGGACGCCGCCGCCCCCTTGCGTTAGGGATTGAAGCCGAATGGCGGAAACGCGCCATGGGCGTGGTTCCGGCGCAGCCGAAAGCCCGGCCCGCAGGGCAACGCCCGAGTCTTCCCTTCCTCCCGTCGTATTGACATTGTGGATACGCGCACTCATATTGCGATCATGACCAAAGCTCGTATCGTCCCTTCGGAATCTGCCCGTTCTGCGACCACCGCGGTTGCAGGTCGTGCCTCTACGGCTGACACCAAGGGCAGCATCAATCTGCGGATCGAGACCGGCACGCGCCAGCTCATCGACGATGCGGCGGCTGTGCTCGGCAAGACACGCACCGAGTTCATGGTGGAAAGCGCCCGGCGGCAAGCGGTCGACGTGCTGCTCGACCAGCGCCTGTTCACGCTCGACCCCGAGCGCTACGACGCCTTCATGCAGGCGCTCGACAATCCGCCCGCGCCGGGGCCGAAGCTCAAGGCCCTGCTGCGCCGGACCCCGGCATGGCAGAAATAGACGACACGCCCGACCATCCCGAATTGCCACTGTCTGCTCCAGTTCCTCTGACGGCAGAGCATGACCTTTCGGCATTCGACTGCGGTGAGCCCGCGTTGAACGACTGGTTGCGCCATCGCGCCTTGAAGAACGAAAGCCGGTTTTCGCGCACCTATGTCGTGTGCGTGGGCAATCAGGTCGTCGGTTACTTTTGCATTTCGGCCGGGTCAGTCGAGCGCGGTGCGGCTCCCGGAAAGGTGCGGCGCAACGCGCCCGACCAGATTCCGGTCTCGGTCGTCGGCCGGCTGGCCGTTGATCTCGACCACGCCGGAAAGGGTCTCGGCGCGGACCTTTTGGCGGACGCGCTGCGCCGGATTGCGCTGGCTTCGCAAAGCATTGGTATCGGGGCCGTGATGGTCCAGGCGAAGGATGAAGCGGCCAAACACTTCTATCTGCGCTGTGCCGAGTTCGTCGAATACCCCGAAGACAGCCGGACGCTGTTCCTGCCTATCGAAACCGTGGTCGCGGCGTTTAGCTAGAGTTTGGGAGAAATACGATGGGTGAAGCCAAGCGAAAGAGGCAAGAACGGGCTTGGCTGGATTCTGATCGCTACAACGGCACGATAGATCTTCACGTTTTGCCCCCGGCGGCGGAGATTGACGGAGCACGCATTCGCGAACTGACAGGTGACGATACAATACCGGACACGACGCAGGTCATCTTGCGCGCGTTCAGAGCAGTCGTTGGTGAGCGGACCTTCCATGTCGGATTCTGCCTCGGTGACGGCGAATCCTTCAGCGCTGTTGGTATCGCCGTCATAGAAAGACTGTCGATGGAAGCGCCGGGAGCCGCGCTTCACATTGTGCCTATCGTTCACGACGACATCGCATGGGACATCGTGATGCGGCATCTGCGCAGCTTCACGGGGCAGGTATTGTTGTTCGCATTCCCGAATTCAGATGTTTACGACGCGGGCACCGCTGAAGTTTCCTACTCGAAACATATCCGTCAGTTCGATCCAAGCGGCGCCTTGCTTGGCCGATTGACCGAAGCGCAGCGGCGCAAGATACGCGAACAAAAAGCTTCGATGCTCAATCGACCGCCGCCGCCCAGATTCTATCCAGCATCCGGTGTCACGCAGGAAGACTCGCCATGGATATTCCGGGTTGGAACTCCTGCCGGAAAAGTCATCAGAACCGCCGTTTGGGATGGCCGTCGTAACTATGCGCATGAACTCCCTGAAGACATCGTGCGATGGGTAGGCGGCGACAGGATCGCCATCGTGCAGGTGGACAGTCCTGTTGGGGTCAATCGGCGGTCTTCACTCGACTTGACGCACAAGCTCGCCAAAGATTTCGATGGCGTCATTCACTGGGCGCGGGATACGGACACGTTTCAGTCGATTCTCAAGTCGTTTATCCGCCTCGATCTGGACTCGGTGAGTCCACCGGAGCTTTCTGCCGGTTGGGAGCCTGAAATCGTGATCTTCGCGGCGAACGGGGACCACGCGTGAAAAAAGCTGAATGCGAACAGGCTGTCCGGCATTTGTGCCATCAATGGCGGAAAGAATCTGGCTTTTCGTCCACTCCGGCAGACCAGTTGAGCTTCGGCAGCTTCCTGTCATGGGTCCAGCAGAATTATTCATCTTACCTTGATTTCCGCACCACCACCTCCGTCTCTTATGACGTGGAGATGTGGTTTGACGATGAATTCAAACAGAACTGGCGAAGGTAGGATCAGCATCGCGCGACACGGCTAACCCGAGAGCTGGCCGACGCCCGTCGCCAGGCGCATCCATGCCGCGATGCCGACGCATCCGCCGCCGACGATGCAGAAGATTTGCCGCCAGATTTCGGACGGCACGGCTTCCTTGGTGATGCCATGGACCAATGCATAACCGGCCACGGCGGCGGGCGCGGCGAAGACAAGCGCCACGATCAGGCGGATGATAGGTGTGCGGATCGTCTCGAACAGCACGGCCAGGATGCCGAAGGCGACGCCTGCGGAGAACAGCCCGACCAGCCCCGCGCCGATCAGGCCGGAGCCGGTCTGGTAGGCGAACTGCGCGGCGGCCAGCCCGACGAAGAAGGGTAGCGCGTAAATGGCGAGCGTGTAGGCGAGAAGGCAGAGAAGCGCGACCAGCGCAACGCTCATGAACATGACGGCGACCATGATTTTGTTCCTTTGACTTTGCAGCACCGCCTTTCGCGCAGTCGTCAACACCGTCGCTGCGCATCTTTATGGTGCCGTTATCGTTCCAAACTGTCGAGGTCATCCGGCCGCGCGGGGAAGCCGCGCGGCCGCGATTTTTGGGGGCGGAAGACCGGGACCGCTTGCGCGACCCCGGCCCACCTTTCATTCCGCCGCGACGGGGAAAGCCTCGTCCTCCGTGGCCTCGGCGCTCTCGGCGTCCGGCATGTCCTCGGCCAAGGCGGAAGCCTTCGGCTGCTCGTCGGCCAGCCATGCGGGCCGTTCAGTGCGCAGCACGGGCGGCAGCCAGCCGGTTCCGGCCAGAAGCCGCTCGGCGGCTTCCGCCATTTCCGGCTTCTTCCTGTCCGCTATCCGCTCCGCCGCCTCGTCGCCAAGGGCATCGCGCACGGCGGCGAGGATTTGCGCCTTGGTGACACGCCCGAGATAGGCCCGAACCGTGGGCGTCCAGTGCGCCGTCATGTCGAGCGCCACCGCCGTCGCCAGCCTGTCGGCGGTGGCGAGCGCATGGCGCTTGTGGGTTTCCCACGGCTGCTTGACGGCATTGACGGTCAGCGAAGCGCAATGCGCGAACAGGGCCATGACGCTGGCATGATCCAGTCCGGCGATGAAGCCCCAAAGGTCCGCCACGTCGCGCGGCATGTCTGCCGCCCATCCGGCATGGCGATCCTCCAATGCCTTCGCCGCCGCCGTGTCCTCGATCCCGTCCGCGTGGCTGGCGAGGTAGCTGCTCGTCGGGCGGATTTCGAGGCAATGGGCATCCCCGCCACCGCGATAGAAGGTCTGCGCGGCAAGCGCATGGGTGACGGCGATTAGCGCCATGTCCGGCTGCTCGCCAAGGGCGAGACGCAGGGCAAGGGTGCAATGCGCAGTCAGGTCGCGGATGAGCGAGTCCGACAGCGGCTTGCCGTCTTCCTCCGCATCCTCGTCCTCGGGCTCGAGCGCGGAAACATGGTTCCCGTCCTCGTCATGCTCGCCATCGTCCATGACTTCGCCATGGGCGTTGACGCGCACCCCGTCGATGACGGTGCTGCCGTCCTCCGCGTCGGGTTCCTCCGGTTCCGGGGCTTCGTCCTCGGGGCGGATGAACCCGCGCTCGATCCGGGCTTCTCCGTCATGGTTCAGAACCACGAACACGCCAGCGCGCGCGATCTCGTCGGCCTCATAGGCATGACGCTTGCCGTCGATCCGCTCGATTTCGGCTTCAAGCTCCGCGAAGCGCTGATCCACTTCCGGCGGCAGGTCCACGTCCGCGTCCTCCCATTCCGCCGACAGGCGTTCAAGTTCCTCCTGCGCGGCGTCGTAGGCGGCTTTGTCTTCTTCCGAAAGCTCCACCGGCTGCGGATAGGTGCGGCGCAGTCCATGGGCGTGGGGCCAGTCGATATGGGGCGAAACCCATTTCCATCCCTCGGCTTCCTGAACCTGCGCCGCGATGCCTTCCAGCTTGTCGAGGGCCAGTCGGTCGAGCAACGCGGCATCCTCGTAGAAGCCGCCGCGATCCTCGGTGAACAGGTCGCGGATGATGGTGCCGCCCGCCTCCGAATAGGCTTCCGCGCCGACAAGGATCGCGCGCCGGTCGGTTGCCGCCACGTTGCTGGCGGTCAGGTCGCGGCGAATGATCCACGGCTCGCGGTTGTAGGACAGGTTTTCGTAAACCTGTTCCTGCCGGGCATGGTCCTCGGTAATGGCGAAGGCCATCAACTGATCCAAGGTCAGATCGCCGTCACGATAGACCTGCATCAGCTTGGGGCTGACCGCGCCGAGGCGAAGCCGCTGCTTCACCACATGGGCGGTGACGCCGAACCGGGCGGCGATTTCCTCCGCGCCCCATCCGCGCGTTTCCGCGAGCTCGCGGAAGCGCTCGAACTGGTCGGCGGGGTGCAGGTCTTCGCGGGTCACGTTCTCGTCAAGGCTGATCTCGGCGGGATCGTTCGCCGTGTCGATGACGCAGCGGACGGGCTCGGTCCGCTTGATCTCCTTGCGCTTGGCGCGCAGCAACTGCGCCAGCCTGCGGCCTTCGCCGACACTCACCAGATAGCAGCCGGTCGGCTCGCCCTCCGCATCAGTTTCCGGCTCCACCACCAGATTTTGCAGGATGCCCTTGGCGGCGATGCTCGCCGCCTTCGCCTCGATGGACGCCTCGCTGTGCGGGGTCTTCCGGGCGTTCTGCGGGTGCTTCTTGAGCTTGTTGAGCGGGATGAAGACCGTTTCGCCATGTTCGGGAACGGTCGGGGTCTGTGTCTTCGTCGTCATGGTCTTTCCTTTCATGGGCTTGGGTTGGAGCGC
>CAZEJG010000084.1:0-5973 GCA_964511625.1 uncultured Hoeflea sp. | reverse complement strand
CCGCGCGGCGTGCTGCTCGTCGGCCCTCCCGGTACCGGTAAGACGCTGACCGCCCGCGCGGTCGCCGGCGAAGCCAATGTGCCGTTCTTCACCATTTCGGGTTCCGACTTCGTGGAAATGTTCGTCGGTGTGGGTGCGAGCCGCGTCCGCGACATGTTCGAGCAGGCCAAGAAGAATGCGCCCTGCATCATCTTCATCGACGAAATCGACGCCGTCGGCCGTCATCGCGGCGCCGGTCTCGGCGGCGGCAATGACGAGCGCGAGCAGACGCTCAACCAGCTCCTCGTCGAGATGGACGGTTTCGAGGCCAACGAGGGCGTGATCCTGATCGCGGCCACTAACCGCCCCGACGTTCTCGACCCCGCGCTGATGCGTCCGGGCCGTTTCGACCGTCAGGTCGTGGTGCCGCTTCCGGACGTCAACGGCCGCGAGAAGATCCTCAAGGTCCATGTCCGCAACGTGCCGATCGCACCGAATGTCGACCTCCACATCCTTGCCCGCGGTACGCCGGGTTTCTCGGGCGCGGATCTGATGAACCTCGTCAACGAAGCAGCCCTGATGGCCGCGCGCCGCAACCGGCGTCTGGTCACCATGCAGGAGTTCGAGGACGCCAAGGACAAGGTCATGATGGGCGCCGAGCGCAAGTCGATGGCCATGTCCGACGAGGAGAAGAAGACCACTGCCTATCATGAGGCCGGTCATGCCATCATCGCGCTGAAGATGCCGGGCATCGACCCGATCCACAAGGCGACGATCATCCCGCGCGGTCGTGCGCTCGGCATGGTGATGACGCTTCCCGAAAGCGACAAGTACTCGATGAGTCATGAGAAGAGCATTGCGCGTCTGGCCATGCTGTTCGGCGGTCGTGAGGCGGAAATCTACAAGTTCGGTCCCGAGAAGGTGACGAACGGCGCGTCCGGCGACATCCAGATGGCCACCAGCCTCGCGCGAGCGATGGTGATGGAATGGGGCATGTCCGACAAGCTC
Organism: uncultured Hoeflea sp.; assembly: GCA_964511625.1. Taxonomy (GTDB): domain Bacteria; phylum Pseudomonadota; class Alphaproteobacteria; order Rhizobiales; family Rhizobiaceae; genus Pseudohoeflea. The sequence continues at coordinate 4,986 of CAZEJG010000084.1, read as the reverse complement.
GGCCGCGTACGCTATGCTTCCAATCAGCAGGAAGTGTTCCTCGGCCACTCCGTTTCGCAGACCACCAACATCTCGTCCTCGACGGCTAAGCTGATCGACGAGGAAGTCCGCGACATGATCGAACAGGCCGAGACGACGGCGCGCAACCTGATCCGCGACAATGTCGACCAGTTCGAGGCGGTCGCCCAGGCGCTTCTCGAATTCGAGACGCTGACCGGCGACGAACTTCGCGACCTGATGAATGGCAAGCGTCCGACCCGCGAGGATCCGGACGAGCCGCAGAGCCCGCGCGGCACCGCGGTTCCGACCGCAGGCGCCAAGAAGGGCAAGGACAAGGGCGACGAGCCCGACACCGGTCTCGAGCCGCTGCCGCAGTAAGCGTCACGCACATGATCAGAAAAAAGGCCGGCACAGCGCCGGCCTTTTTTGTTCGGCGAGGGCTCCCGCGCATTTGCCACGTGTCGCGGGTCTCTTCCCTCTTGGCGGTCCGGAGCGTAAAGTTCCCGTCAACCACCGGCGGCAATATTCCGTGTGAAACGAACTGAAATAAATTCTGATTTCCGCTCTTTGTGGTCGAATGGCTATCAGAATAGCTGCATACGCTTTCGATTCGCGGAATGCGGGGATATCCAGGGCCGTTCGGTATATTTGGCCGGCCCGCAAGGGGGACTACTCTATGAGCAAGCGCTATTTCGGAACCGACGGGATCCGGGGACGGTCGAACACGGCCCCGATGACGCCCGACGTGGCGATGAAGGTCGGCATTGCCGTCGGCAATCTCTTCAAGCGCGGCGAACACCGCAACCGCGTCGTCATCGGCAAGGACACCCGCCTGTCGGGCTACATGATCGAAAACGCCTTGGTCGCCGGCTTCACCGCCGCCGGTCTTGACGTCTTCCTCCTGGGTCCGATTCCGACGCCGGCCGTCGCCATGCTGACGCGGTCGCTGCGCGCCGATATCGGCGTCATGATCTCCGCCTCGCACAATCCCTACCAGGACAACGGTATCAAGCTCTTCGGCCCGGACGGTTTCAAGCTGTCCGACGAGATCGAGAAGCAGATCGAGGCGATGCTCGACAACGAGGTGTCGCTGTGTCTCGCGCCCGCCGACGCGATCGGTCGCGCCAAGCGTGTCGACGGCGTCCATGACCGCTATATCGAATTCGCCAAGCGCACCATGCCGCGCGACATCACGCTGTCGGGCATGCGGGTCGCCATCGACTGCGCCAATGGTGCTGCCTACAAGGTCGCGCCCGCAGCCCTGTGGGAGCTCGGCGCCGAGGTGGTGACCATCGGCAACGAGCCGAACGGCACGAACATCAACCTCAATTGCGGCTCCACCCATCCCGTCGCGCTCGCCAAGAAGGTGCACGAAGTGCGTGCCGATATCGGTATTGCGCTCGATGGCGACGCCGACCGCGTTCTCATCGTTGACGAGAACGGCGCAATCGTGGACGGGGACCAGTTGATGGCGCTGATCGCCGAATCCTGGGCCTCCGACGGTATCCTGCGCGGCAACGGTCTTGTCGCCACCGTCATGTCCAATCTCGGCCTGGAACGCTTCCTCAAGGACAAGGGAATGGATCTCGTTCGCACCAAGGTCGGCGACCGCTACGTCGTCGAGCACATGCGCGAGAACGATTACAATCTCGGTGGCGAGCAGTCGGGTCATATCGTGATGTCCGATTTCGCCACAACCGGCGACGGTCTGGTCGCCGCCCTGCAGGTGCTGGCCTGCGTCAAGCGCATGGGCCGTCCGGTCTCGGAAGTCTGCCGCCGGTTCGAACCGGTTCCGCAACTCCTCAAGAATGTGCGCTTCGGCGGCGGCGAACCGCTGAAGGACAGCCACGTCAAGGCGGCGATCGAGGAAGCCGAGGCGGAACTGGCGGGGAAGGGCCGGCTGGTCATCCGCCCGTCAGGCACCGAGCCGCTCATCCGCGTGATGGCGGAAGGCGACGATCTCGGGCAGATCGAGACCATCGTCGACGGTCTGGTCGGCGTGATCTCGGGCGTGCGCAGCGCCGCCTGATCTTTTCGGAAATTCGTCATGAAGAGGCGGCCTCCCGGAGGCCGCCTTTCTTGTTTCGAGCGACGGTCTTTCGGGTTGTATTTTACGATTCGTGGTAAATAGACGTGGTTAAACGTGTTTTAACCTTTGCCCTGCATGATCCCTTCCAGACAAGCGTCACGGTCGCCGGGGTGGGCGGTCCGGTCGCAGGATCATGGAGACCGAGATGAAAACCAAGCTCTTCGCCGGCATCGCAGCGGCAGCGGTGGTCGCCGCCGCAACGGGGACAGCGCTCGCCGCCGACGCCCTGCCGCCTATCATTGACGCGCCTTACGTCGAACCCCCGGTCTACCAGGAGGTCTCGTCCTCCTCCGGCTGGTATCTGCGTGGCGACGTCGGCTATGCCTGGAACCAGAGCCGAGGCGTCGACTTCTTCCAGGGCGGATCGGCTTCCGCCTACGTACCTTTCACGTCGGCCAAGCTGCGCGGGAGCTATTCCGTCGGCGGCGGTGTCGGTTACAAGACCTCGGGCCGGATGCGCTTCGACGCGACGCTCGATTACTTCGGCAAGACCAAGTTCCGTGGTTCGACGAGCGGAACGTGCGGTGGCAACCCCTGTACCTCATCTGATACGTCCGATTTCACCGCTTTCAGCCTCCTCGCCAACGCCTATGTGGACGTCTATACCGCCGGCCGCTTCTCCTTCTACGCCGGCGCCGGTCTCGGTGGGACGCGGGTGAAGTGGAATGGACTGGACAACACCATTTGTGACGGCGGCACGTGCACGACCACCCACCATGGGGGCGATGCCAACTGGCGTTTCACCTACGCGCTGATGGCTGGTACCACGATCAAGATCAACTGTGCTCTCGATGCCGATGTCGGCTACCGCTACCGCAACGTTCGCGGCGGCAAGATGTTCAACTACGTTTCCAACGGCGGTCCCGGCTACGACCGCGGCTTCCACAGCCACGAAGTCCGCGGGGGTCTGCGCTATACCTTCGGCGGCTGCGATGCGCCTCCGATCGAACCGCCGGTCTACACCCCGCCGCCGGTCTACAAGTAAGACCTTCAGCATTCGCTGTCCGAATTTTGAGAACCGCCCGGCCGAAAGCCGGGCGGTTTCGCGTTTGCGGCCCTTCGAGATGTTTGCCGTTAAGAAACATGCTTAACCGCCGTTTAACCAGTTTGGTGAATACTTCGTTGATGAAAGGCTTCGCCATCGTGAGAAGCCGTCGGACTCGTGAAGGATCAACGGATGTTCAAGCGTGTGAAACTGGCCCCGACCATTGCCATCCTGACGGCGCTCGCCGGGCCGGCGCTGTCCGCCGACCTCGACGACATCATCTACGCACCCATGCTGCCGGAGACGCAGCCGGTGGAAATCGGCAGCGGCTGGTATCTGCGCGGCGATATCGGCTACACGGCCTCCGAGAAGGGCGCAGCGACCAGCTACTCGGCCTTCGCGGCCGGTCCGACCTACACCGCGACGGCATATGATTCCTCCGATCTGAAGACCGACTGGACGGGCTCGCTCGGCGTCGGTTATGCCTTTACGGAATTCCTGCGCGCGGATGCCACCATCGAGTTCGGCTCGGGTCGCTTCAGCGGCACCTCGACCTCCGCCGATCCATGCCCGGTCGATCCGGTCGCCGGAACCAGCTGCGTGTTCTCCGATGATGCCGGCTACAAGGCCTACGGGCTTATGGCGAACGCCTATTTCGACCTTGGTACCTTCGCCGGCTTCACGCCCTATGTGGGTGGCGGTCTCGGCATGACCCAGGTCCGCTGGGACGATGTTTCCCGCACCAATCGCTGCGTCGACGGCGGCACCACCTGTGCCGCAGCGATTGCCGGCACAACCAGCCAACCCGGCTACAGCGAGTGGCGCTTCACCTACGCCCTGATGGCTGGGCTTTCCTATGACATCACCGATAACCTGAAGCTCGATGTCGGCTACCGCTACCAGAACATCGATTCCGGCCCGATGTTCGGCTACGACTCGGATTCGCAGCTTGCCGGCGCTTCCGGCGTCCAGGCCTATGATCGGGGCTTCGAGACTCACGAAATCCGCGCCGGCCTGCGCTACGAACTCTGGTAGGCTCGCCTTAGAAACAGATCTTTCCAAAGGGGTGGCGCAAGCCGCCCCTTTTTGATTGTGGCCGTCGCAGAAGTTCCGCTTGACTAAAATCGGGTCCGGACGTATCCCCGCCAGTGGGACACCTCTCCCCAACGAGAGGCAAACTATCTGTGAGGGTAGCTATGACAGATATCTCAAAGCCGGACGTGCGTCCGGCCAATCCCCGTTTTTCTTCTGGTCCTTGTGCGAAGCGTCCCGGTTGGACGCCCGAAGCGCTTTCCGATGCCGCCGTGGGCCGGTCCCACCGCGCCAAGATCGGCAAGTCGAAGCTCAAGACCGCCATCGACAAGACCCGCGAAATCCTCGGCGTACCGGCTGATTACCGCATCGGCATCGTGCCCGCGTCTGATACCGGCGCCGTCGAGATGGCGATGTGGTCGCTGCTCGGCGCCCGCGGCGTCGATATGGTCGCCTGGGAAAGCTTCGGCGAGGGCTGGGTGACCGACGTGGTCAAGCAGCTCAAGCTCGCCGACGCCCGCACCATCAAGGCGCCCTATGGCCAGCTTCCCGATCTCGCTTCGATCGATTTCGACCGTGACGTGGTCTTCACTTGGAACGGCACCACTTCCGGCGTGCGCGTTCCGAACGCCGACTTCATTCCGGCCGATCGCGAAGGTCTGACGATCTGCGACGCCACCTCGGCGGCTTTCGCGCAGAAGCTCGACTTCGCCAAGCTCGATGTCGTCACCTTCTCCTGGCAGAAGGCGCTCGGCGGCGAGGGCGGTCACGGCGTGATCATCCTGAGCCCGCGCGCCGTCGAGCGTCTGGAAAGCTATGTGCCGGCCTGGCCGCTGCCGAAGATCTTCCGCATGACCAAGGGCGGCAAGCTGATCGAGGG
>CAZEJG010000083.1:0-5991 GCA_964511625.1 uncultured Hoeflea sp. | reverse complement strand
CGGGATCTGCAGCGCCGGCAGCACGCGGCCGCGCTCGGCCTGGGTGATGATGTAGGTCGTGGCGTAGTAGCAGAGCCCGAACATGAACAGCGCGGTAACCAGCGCGATGACGATCATCAGCGGCTTGCGCACGTTCGACGGCAGGGCGTCATAGATCGCCGACATGCGGATGTGCCGTCCGTGACGGGCCGCATAGGAAATACCAGCGAAGGTAATGAGGATGATGAGGATGCGATTGAGCTCCTCGGAAAAGAAAAGGCTCGTCTGGAAGACGAAGCGGCCCACAACGTTGGAGACCGTATTGAGGGCCATCAGCAGGACGCCGCTGGCGAGAAAGAAGGATTCGATCCGGCTGATGGTCGTGTCGATCACGCCAAGAAAACCGGGAAGGCTCGATTCGTGCCGGTCGGTGCTGTCGTCGGCGTCGGTCATCGCAGATGTCCCCGAGGATGGTTCAGACCGGGCGGGCCGAAGCCCGCCCAACGTTGTCGATTGTCGTTAGCGGATGAAGGAAGCGGCGATCAGCCCTCTTCCTTGGCAGCCTCGAGGTCCGCCTTCATCTGGTCGAGAATCTTCTTGCCGGAATCGCCGGTCATCTCGATGAAGGTCTTTTCCACGTCCTTGGCGGCTTCCTTGAAGCACTTGCGCTGCTCCTCATCGAGCACCGTGACGGTCATCTCCGGCTTGGCATCCGTGATCTTCTTCAGTTCGGAATCGGCCAGGCCCTTCTGATAGTCGACGATGTAGTCATAGGCTTCCGTCGACGCCTTCTCGATGAGCTTCTGGTCTTCCTCGCTCAGTCCGTCGAAGAAGTCCTTGTTGGCCATCACGGCGGTCGTGAAGTTGTTGTGGCCGGCATAGGTGATGTAGTCGGTCACCTCGTAGAGCTTCGTCGAGTACAGGAAGAAGGTCGGATTTTCCTGACCCTGGATGATGTTGGTCTGCAGCGAGCCGTAGACCTCGCCCCAGGGAAGCGGCGTCGGCGTCGCACCGAAGGCCTTGTAGCTTTCCACCAGGAGCGGGTTGGTCATCACGCGGAACTTCACACCGTCGAGGTCGGCGCAGGATTCCACCGGCTCCTTGGTGGTCATGGCCACCTCACCCTCGGGGAACATGGTCAGGAGTTCGAGACCCTGCTCGGCATAGAGCTCGGGGAACATCTCGTTGACCGCCTTGGAATCCTTGTAGAAGCGCGCGAGCTGCTCCTGGTCGGTCGGCAGCAGATACGGCACGAAGAAGACCTGGGCTTCCGGGATCAGCGAACCGGTGAAACCGGGCGACTGGTCGACGAACTGCAGGATGCCGGCCTGGGCCTGTTCCATGATGTCGGCGGATTCACCGAGCGTGCCGAACGGGAAGAGCTGGATCTCGTGGTCAGAATTGGCCTCGATCACTTCCTTGAACTTCTGGGCGTACTTGCCCTGCACCTCGTCCATGGCTTCCTCGAAGGCGTACTTCCAGGTGGCCGCGTGGGCGGTGCCGATACCGGCGACGGTGATGACGGCCGCTGCGACCGAACTGAACAATGTCCGCTTGTTGATGCGCATAGAGTGTTTCTCCTCTTCGTGTTTGGCGCGCGACCGCAAAAGTGTACTGGCCTGCCGCGGCTTCGCCGGGCAGGACTGTTGCCTCTTGTCTGGTCTGCGCTGTTGCCGATCAGGGCGATCCGAATTGATCGCGACCGGTGTTCCCGCTCTTTATTTTGTTATTGTTCTGATTTGATAACGGTGAAACAAGGACAATTACGAGTCAACGATTATATTAAATCATTACAATTTCAGATCAACCCCGTAACCGCAAAAAACGCGTCAGCGTCGGCCGACGAAGCTTCTCCAGCACCTAGGGGAGTGATCATCCCGGACAAGTCTAGTTTGTCAGAAGCGCCGGCTCGAAACGGCTCCGGACGATCCGCGCGATGACGCGAAGACCGCTCTCCAGCATCTCGATGCTCTGCCCTCCGAGGCAGACGCGAACCGCGGGCTCCGCATTGTCGTCGGCGATGGAGAATGCACTGCCGGGTGCCACCGCGACGCCCTGCTGGCGGGCATGCGAAACGAAGTCTTCCTCGCTCCATCCCGGAGGCATCGGCAGCCAGACATGCATGCCGTTGGGCGAAGACCGCAGCGGCACGCCCGCGAGAATGATCTCGGCCAGCCGGTTTCGTTCGGCGAAGGCTTCCATCTGCCAGCGTGACAGTTTCTCCGCCGTTCCATCCTCGATCCAGCGTGCGGCGATTTCCGCCACCATAGGCGTCGCCATCCAGTTGGTGACAAGATGGCGGTTGGCGGCGGCCGCCTCCAGCGATTCCGGCATCACCAGAAAGCCGAGCCGGAGACCCGGCATGACGCATTTCGACAGGCCCGTGAAATAGAATGTCCGCTCTGGTGCCATGGTGGCAATCGCCGGAATCCGCTCCCGCTGGACAGGGCCCCAGGCGTCGTTCTCGAGAAAGATCAGGTCGCGCCGGCGAGCCACCTCCACCAGTTCCGCCCGGCGTTCGGCCGGCATCACGATGGTTTGTGGTCCGTTCCCGTTGGGCATGAGGTAGACCACCCGCACCCCCTCGCGCTGCGCGAGCCGGTCGAGCGCCTCCGGTATCATGCCATTGCGGTCCGTGGGCAACCCGCGCAGCCGGTAGCCCAGATAGCCCGTCAGCGGCTTGAGCGTGTGGTGGGTGAGCGACTCGGCCGCGATCATGTCGCCGCCATTGGCCGCCGTCAGCAGCCCCAAGGACATCGAGGGGCTCGACCCGTTGGTCATCATGATACCCTGGCTTTGCAGCTCGATACCGCAATGACGCAGCCATTTGACCACCGTCTGTCGGTACTTGCCGAGCGCGCTCACCGGCCGGAACGAGGAATAGACGCTCGCCGGCAGATCCTCGGCGAGATCCCGGAGCGCCTTCTTCATCAACTCCTCGTGCACCGGTTCGAGCACCGGCTTGAGCAGCGACAGGTCGATGGTCGGCCCTTCGGGATTGCGCGGCAGATAGGGCGTGCGGTTCTCGTTGCGGGTGGCGCGCACGAAGGTGCCGCGGCCCACCTCGCCGGCGATCACGCCGCGCCGGATCAGTTCGTCATAGGCGCGGCCGACGGTCTGGACACTCAGGCCGAGATCATAGGCGAGATTGCGGTGGGTCGGAAGACGATCGCCGTAGTTGAGTTCGCCCGCCTCGATTGCCTGCATCACGGCTTCGGCCAGCGAACGATAGGCGGGACGACGCAACGTCCCGGGTTGTGGAGGCCATATTGTCATGATTTAGTGTGACCCGAAACGGGGACAATTGACAAGCCCCCAGCCCCGGAATGAGACCAATGATCAAGCTCGACGACCGCGATATCAAGATATTGACCGTGCTCGACCGCGAGGGACGGATCTCAAAGACCGAACTCGCGCGCCGCGTCTCGCTGTCGGCCACGCCCTGCTGGGAGCGCCTGCAGCGCCTCGAGAAGGCGGGCGTCATTTCGTCCTACCGCGCCGAGATCAGCCTCAAGAAGATCGCCGCCCATGTCGAGGTCTTCGTCATGGCCGAGCTCGACAATCACCGCGTCGACACGATGCAAGGCTTCGAACGCGCCGTCGAGCGTTACGATGAGATCGTCGATTGCTGGGCGCTCGGCGGCGGCTTCGATTATCTCCTGCGCGTCGTCTGCCGCGACATCGACACCTACCAGCGAATGATCGACCAGTTGCTCGGCGAGGGCGTCGGCATGGCGCGCTATTTCACCTATATCGTGACCAAACCGGTCAAGTCCGGCCGTCTGCCCTTCGAAGCCCTCCTCTCCGGCGGGCGGGCGTGATTTTCTCTGCCTGCCGGCCGTTCAAAAAGAGAAACCCTCTGCCAGATCCCTCCCGATAAGAGGATCCGCCTGCCGCCGGCGCCTTACTATTCTGCCCACAAGCGATCCCCGCTCGCCGCCGGGGACGTTCCGCTCGGCAACAGGGAGAGAGACATGGCACAGGCGCCCGGCAAAGTTATCGGCATCGACATCGACCGCTCGGATCTGTCCCGGCTCGACGACCCGAAACTCCTTCGCAGCTTTTCCTATATCGACGGCAAGTGGACGGCCGCCGGCGACGGCGCTTCGCTGCGCGTGACCAACCCGGCCGACGGCTCGGAATTCGGCGCCATTGCCGCCCTCTCCGCCGATGACAGCACGAAGGCGATCGACGCCGCCGAGACGGCCTTTGACGGATGGGCCGCACTGCTGCCGCAGGAGCGCTCGAAGATCCTTCGTCGCTGGTTCGAACTGATGGGCGAGCATCGCGAGGACCTCGCCCGCATCATGGTTCTCGAACAGGGCAAGCCGATTTCCGAAGCCCGCGGCGAGATCGACTATGCCGCCGCCTTCATCGAGTTCTACGCCGAGGAAGCCAAACGCCCGAATATCGAGAGCGTCACCTCGCACCTGCCCGACGCGGAAGTGGAAGTCTGGCGCGAGCCGCTCGGCGTCGCTGCCCTCATCACCCCGTGGAACTTCCCCTCGGCGATGATCACCCGCAAGGCCGCGGCGGCACTCGCCGCCGGCTGCACAGTGCTCGTTCATCCCTCAGCGGAGACGCCGTTCTCGGCACTTGCGCTCGCCGAACTCGCAGAACGCGCGGGCCTTCCCGCCGGTGTCTTCAACGTGGTGACCGGCGACGCGGCCACCGTCGTCGAGCCCTGGCTCAACGATGCCCGCGTCCGCGCCCTCTCCTTCACAGGCTCCACCGAGATCGGCAAGCATCTCTACCGCCGCTCGGCCGATACCGTGAAACGGCTGGTGCTCGAACTGGGCGGTCACGCCCCCTTTATCCTCTTTGCCGATGCCGACATGGATCAGGCCGTCGACGAAGCGGTCAAGGCCAAGTTCGCGACATCCGGTCAGGATTGTCTGGGCGCCAACCGCTTCTTCGTCGAACGCTCGGTCTACGACACCTTCTGCGAGAAATTCGCCGCCCGCACCGCGATGCTGACGGTCGGCCAGGGCATGGACGATCCCGATATCGGCCCGCTGATGAACGAAAAAGCCGTCGCCAAGCAGCGCCAGCACGTCGAGGACGCGGTCAAGAAAGGCGCGCGTGTGCTCACCGGCGGCAAGGGACACGAGGCCGGCGATCTCTTCTTCGAACCCACCGTACTCGCCGACGTGCCCGCGGACGCGCTGATCATGCATGAGGAGACCTTCGGCCCGGTCGCGGCGATCGCCCCCTTCGACACCGAGGAGGAAGCGCTCGCCCGCGCCAACGACACCGAATACGGCCTTGTCGCCTATCTCCACACCCAGGACCCACGCCGCATCTACCGAGCCAGCCGTGCACTGCAGTTCGGCATGGTCGCCGTCAACCGCACCAAGGTCACCGGCGCGCCGATCCCCTTCGGCGGCATGAAACAGTCCGGCATCGAGCGCGAGGGCTCGCGTCTCGGCATGGAGGCCTTCACCGAGGTCAAATATGTCTGCCGCGACTGGGCCTGACCGCATCGCCCCGCGATTTTGAAACACGATCCGATATCATCACGAAAGGAAAGCCGATGCTCCGCAACGACCAGCTCGACCAGTGGGATCACGACCACTTCTTCCACCCCTCGACCCACCTCGGCCAGTTCGCCCGCGGCGAACTGAAGAACCGGATCGTCACCGGTGGCGAAGGCGTCCACATCTCCGACCGCGAGGGCAACAAGCTGCTCGACGCATTCGCCGGCCTCTACTGCGTCAATATCGGCTATGGCCGCCAGGAAGTGGCCGACGCCATCGCCGAGCAGGCGAAGGAAATCGCCTATTACCACTCCTATGTCGGCCACGGCACCGAAGCCTCCGTCACGCTCGCCAAGATGATCATCGACCGCGCGCCCGACAACATGAGCCGCGTCTATTTCGGCCTGTCCGGTTCGGATGCCAACGAGACCAACATCAAGCTCGTCTGGTACTACAACAACATCCTCGGCCGCCCCGAGAAGAAGAAGATCATCTCGCGCTGGCGCGGCTATCACGGCTCGGGCCTGATGACCGG
>CAZEJG010000082.1:0-6131 GCA_964511625.1 uncultured Hoeflea sp. | reverse complement strand
TGCCGAATTCGCCGCCGGGCTTGCGCACGGAGACGTTGACGTCGGCGCGCATCGACCCCTCGTCCATGTTGCCGTCGCAGGTTCCGAGATAGCGCACGATGGAGCGCAGCTTGGTCATGTAGGCCTTGGCCTCGTCCGAGGACCGCATGTCGGGCTTGGAGACGATCTCCATCAGCGCCACGCCGGAGCGGTTGAGGTCGACATAGGACATGGTCGGATGCTGGTCGTGCATCAGCTTGCCGGCGTCCTGCTCGAGATGCAGACGCTCGATGCCGATCTCGATGTCCTCGAAATTACCCTGCCGGTCGGGGCCGACGGAAATCATGATCTTGCCTTCGCCGACGATCGGATCCTTGAACTGGGAGATCTGATAGCCCTGCGGAAGGTCCGGATAGAAGTAGTTCTTGCGGTCGAAGACCGAGCGCTTGTTGATCTGCGCCTTGAGGCCGAGACCAGTGCGCACCGCCTGTTTCACACACTCCTCGTTGATCACCGGCAGCATGCCGGGCATGGCGGCGTCGACGAGGCTGACGTTCGAATTGGGGGCGGAGCCGAAGGAGGTCGAGGCTCCGGAAAAGAGCTTCGAATTGCTGGTGACCTGGGCGTGCACTTCCAGTCCGATGATCACTTCCCAGTCGCCGGTGGCTCCGGAAATGAGGCGTTTTGCGTCGGGGGTGCGGGTATCGACAATGGTCATCGTATCGGGTCTTCCTGCGCTCGGATGGGCGTGGATTTCCGGGTAGAGCAAACGCGCCCGGACTGCAAGGCTTGCGCGGCGAAAGGCGGGGTCCGAGAAGCCCTGCGGCGCCGGCACCCTTGATCGAGATCAAGGAGACTGGCGGCAATGGAGGCTAGAAAGGAGCATCACTTCGAGGGGAGGCCCGGATGAGCATACATGACACTACTCAGCGTGTGATCTGGCGGGCCGGCCTCATGGAGGCGATGATCCGCAAGCTCGGTCTGACCGGGAAGATGCGTCGCCTGCCCGACAGCGAGCAGGTGATGCAGAACGCGGGCCGTCGGTGCCTGACCTGCGACGGGCCCGATGCATGCCAGGAATGGCTTGCCCGCGAAAACAGCCGCCAGAGCGCGCCTGCCTATTGTCGCAACCGTGATCTCTTCGAACGTGTCATTGCGGAGATTGAATCCGACACACGGGTTTCCTCTTCTTCGTGATCTCTCCCACGCGGCAGGCGAGCACCTGCCCGACTCCATGGCCCGAAGGTTCTCGCCTTCCGGGCCATTTTTTTCGATGCTCAGGGATCGGCAATCCCGTAGAGCCCGTCGTCGCTCTCGAGGATCTCCTCGATCTCGTCGTGATGATCGAAGGTCTTGATCATCTCCACCTTGTCGACATCGCGATCGAGAACCGGGGCGTACGACACGGCATAGGCATGCACGTGATAGCCGAGTTCCTTGAACAGCCTGATGGCGCGGCCGTTGCGCGCATGGGTATCGATCCGGGCGTGGTGGTAGCCGCGCTGGATGATCTCCTGCTCGAGGCGGACCAGGATCCGCGTGCCGATTCCCCTGCCCTGGAAATCCGGCAGCACCCAAAGATCGGTGACGAGATCGTCACCGTTCTCGCAGGCGCCCCAACCGGCGGTCACGCCATCCCATTCGGCCAGCAGGATTTTGGGCCAGTTCTCGCCACAGAAGGAGGCATAGGCATTTTGCGCACTGGCACGGAGCGTCTCGGGATTCTCGCCCCAGTCTGCAACCGCAAGCTCCCAGGCGGAGACACCGATTTCGGTCAGCCGGGCAGCGTCGACCGAACTGGCCGGGCGTATGGCTATCATTCCGGTCTCCTCGTACAAGCCCGAAAACCAGAACGCGGGCGATGATCCGAGTGTCCCGGAAAATCGCCCGCGCTGCAAGCCAAGGTAGTCAAGAGCTGACGTCTATACCGAGGAACTTCTACTCGACGGTGACTTCCGTTCGCTCGGCCGCGGTGACCTTGACCGGCTTCTCCTTCGCCTCGCCCTGGGAATCGCCCATCGTGGCGACTGCGATATAGTCGCCGGGATGCAGCGTGGTCTGGAACTCTTCGCCGTAGCTGCCGTCGATCTGCCTGCGCTTGCCTTCGAGATCGGTCTTTGCCTCGAAGATGTCGATCCGGTAGGCCCCCGGCGCGGTGACCGAGAGCACGCCGGCATTGAGCGTCACGACGGTCTCCGTCATCTCGCCACGGGTGACCGTAACAGGCTCTTCGACGGTGGCATTGCCGAGCCGGGCGGTGACCATGTAGTCGCCCGGAGGCAGCTTGAACTGGTTGCCCGGTCCGTAGCCGCCATCGATCTGCTTGCGCTTGCCGTCAAGCGACTTCTTGCCCGACATCACGTCGACGCGCAGGTCACTGGCATCGGCCTGCGGGCCGCCTTCGGCATAGACCGCATCGATCTTCAGGACGCCGACGCCCAGAACCATGTCCTTCTGGACGGTTTCACCGGCTTTCAGGGTGATGAATTCGTCGACCTCGGCCTTGCCGAGTCTGGCGAAGACCTCCACCTCACCGGCCGGCACGATCATCGTGCCTTCACCGTAGCCACCGTCCCTGGCGTCGCCGTTCTCGAGGTCGAACCGTCCCGAGGGATCGGGTTCCGCGCCGTCATCGGGCAGGACCCGGACCGTGACTACGCCCGCGTCGAGCACCAGATCGCGATCGATCTTTTCACCGGCCTTCACCTCAATTTCGGAGTAGTTGCTCACCATATCCTTGGTGTAGTTGAGCGTGTACCGCCCGGGCGCAAGGGTCGTGGTGAACTCGGTGCCGTAACCGCCTTCGACGGACTTGGTGGAAGAGATTCCCTCCTTCTTCGGGAAGAAATCCCACCGGCCGTTGAGTTCGGAAAATGGAGCGCCTTCGGCCAGCACGACACGGATGTGGACGTTGTCGATCATCGCCAGCCGCTCGCTCATCACGCCCGAGACGCAGCAGTCGTTCTCGACCTTCTCCGGCGCCGGCCGCTTCAGCCAGCAGCGGGCGCTGTCGGCCTGGATGCCCGGCTTGACGAAGGTCCAAGCCACGCATTGGGCATTGTCGACGCAGGCCTTCTGGCAGAGCGCCGGATCGGCCTCGGCCAGGTCGAGCGAATCGAAGTCCATGCCCGGGCGGTCGATGCCGTCTTCCATCCCCTCGCCCAGCTTGATTTCGGGTTCGGGCTGCGCTGCCACGGTCTCGACGAGCGCGCCGGAAAGTTCATCGGCATTCTGGGCCTGGAGATATTTGCCGCCGGTGTTCTCGGCGAGGCAGGCGACCTGCCGGCCCTCGTCCTCGGTCAGACCGAAGCCGATGACATGGGCGGTGAAGTCGACGCCGATCTTGTCGAGTTCGCTGGCGAGGGCGCACGGATCGGCGCTGCAGGTCTCGATACCGTCGGTGATGACGATGACGGTCGCCTTTTCCTCGGTGTAGCGCAGCGCCTCGGCGGCGGCCTTCACCGAGTCCGCGATCGGCGTCTTGCCCTTCGGGTTGAGGGCGCCGACAGCCTTGCGGATCGCCTCTCGGCTGTCGGGTCCAGGTGCGACGATCTCCTCGATGTCGGAACAGTTGCCCTTCTCGCGGTGACCATAGGCGACAAGGCCGAGGTCGAGGTCGGCGGGGACGGTTTCGAGAACGTTCGAGAGCGTCTCGCGCGCGATCTCGATCTTGGTCTTGCCGTCGATCTGGCCCCACATGGAGCCGGATGCGTCGAGCACGATGACCGCCTTGTCGTTGGCCGAAGCCGGCGGTGGCGAGATGAATGCGGTGGCGGCGAGTGCCGCCAGTGAGAACAACAGTTTGCGGATCATGATCTCCTGCCTTTCGCTCCTGCCCCATCGCAGGAAATCTCAGGCATAGAGAAGCGGACATCAACTGGCTGTGCGATCCGTCACAGCGATTGCGCGCGAATTGTCCAGACTGGCCGGTTTCGGCTCTCGCTCAGCCGGCGGCGAGCATCACCTCGCGTGCGGCCTTCCATTCCTCGAGAAGCGTACCATCTACAGGTTCCTGTCCCGCGCGCCGGTACCAGTAGGCGGCGTTGCCTTCGTCGCCCTCGATCCGGTGGCAGATCGCATGCCCCCAGTCGAAAAGCGAATTGCCTTCGTGGCCCTGGCACAGTTCGTGGGCCGCCTCCCAGTTGTCGTCGGAGTGAAAGCCGGCCTCGGCGACGCGATCGAGCAGCGTCACGAGGGAATGAAGGTCGTCCTGAGCCATGATCGGGTCTCCTCTGCGGTTTCATGTAGGGGGGCCGTCCGGAGCCGCAAGACCGTTACCGCGATCGGACTGGATGGGCAGCAAAAAACAGGGAACCTGCCGGATGCGCGGACGTTAGGCTATCAAGTGGTGACAGACAGGAGAAACAACATGAAAACACGGACCTACATGGCCGGCACGCTGTCGCTGATGATCAACGCAGTGCTGTTCGGCATAGGCGCAATCGCGGTGCTTTCGATCCCCGCGCTGACCGCGCATGCGACCATCCTGATGCCGGCCGTCATCATCACCAGCCTGGTGATCACGCCCTTCATCGCCTGGAAGCTCGCACCGCAGATGCGACTGACGCAGTCGCTGCGCGACGCCTGAGCGAGAAATTCCCGGAAACGAAAAAGCCGCCCGGAGCATATGCCGGGCGGCTTTTTCATGCGAGTTGGCGTCTGGCCGGAAGCTACCACCAGCGGGTGGGCGTGAACCGTCCCGCAGCCTGTTCGATCACGTGACCGGCGCGGAAGAGCGTCTCCTCGTCGAAGGGCTTACCGATGAGCTGCAGGCCGAGCGGCAGGCCCTTGTGGTCGAGGCCGGCCGGAACCGAAATGCCCGGCAGACCGGCCATGTTGACGGTCACCGTGAAGATGTCCTGCATGTACATTTTCACCGGATCGGAGGCCATGTCCTGGTCGCCGATACCGAAGGCGGCGGAAGGCGTCGCCGGGGTCAGGATGGCGTCCACACCGGCGTCAAAGGCCTGCTCGAAATCACGCTTGATCAGTGTGCGGACCTTCTGGGCCCGCAGGTAGTAGGCATCGTAATAGCCGGCGGAGAGTACATAGGTGCCGATCATGATGCGGCGCTGGACCTCGCGACCGAAACCGGCGGCGCGGGTCTTCTCGTACATGTCGATGATGTCCTTGCCCGGCACGCGCAGGCCGTAGCGGACGCCATCATAGCGCGCGAGATTCGAGGAGGCCTCGGCCGGGGCGACGATGTAATAGGCCGGCAGCGCGTATTTGGTGTGCGGCAGTTCGATGTCGACGATCTCGGCGCCGGCGTCGCGGAGCCATTCGATGCCCTTCGACCAGACCTGGTCGATTTCCTCGGCCATGCCCTCGACGCGGTATTCCTTCGGAATGCCGATCTTCAACCCCTTGACCGACTGGCCGATGGCGGCCTCGTAGTCGGGCACGGCGATATCGACCGAGGTGGTGTCCTTGTCGTCGACCGAGGCCATCGAGCGCAGCATGATCGCCGCATCGCGGACGTCACGGGCGATCGGGCCGGCCTGATCGAGCGACGAGGCGAAGGCCACCGTGCCCCAGCGCGAGCAGCGGCCATAGGTCGGCTTGATGCCGACGGTGCCGGTGAGGCCCGCGGGCTGGCGGATCGAGCCGCCGGTGTCCGTCGCGGTCGCAGCGGCGCAGAGATTGGCCGCAACGGCCGCTGCCGAACCACCCGAGGACCCGCCGGGCACGAGATCCATGTTCGAGCCCTCGGCCCGCCACGGGTTCTTCACCGCGCCGTAATAGGAGGTCTCGTTGGACGAGCCCATGGCGAACTCGTCCATGTTCAACTTGCCGAGCATGACCGCGCCGTCGCGCCAGAGATTGGCGGTAACGGTGGATTCGTAGTTCGGCTCGAAGCCGTCGAGGATGTGGCTGCAGGCCTGGGTATGGACGCCTTCGGTCGCGAACAGGTCCTTGATGCCGAGCGGAATGCCCTCAAGCGGGCCGGCCGCACCGCTGGCGATGCGGGTATCGGCGATGGCCGCCATGTCGAGCGCCTTTTCCGGCGTGACCTTCACATAGGCATTGATCGACGCATTGGCCGCCTCGATCGCATCGAGATAGGCCTTCGTCAGCTCGACGCTGGTAAAGCTGCCCTTGTCGAGTTCGGCTCGGGCCTGGGCGATCGTGAGGCTGGTAAGATCGGTCAT
>CAZEJG010000081.1:0-6170 GCA_964511625.1 uncultured Hoeflea sp. | reverse complement strand
GCCGTGGTGCGGCCCGTGCAAGCAGCTGACCCCGATTCTCGAAAAGGTGGTCAACGAGGCCGCCGGCGCGGTGAAGCTCGTCAAGCTCAACATCGACGATCATCCGGCCATTCCCGGACAGATGGGCATCCAGTCGATCCCCGCCGTCGTCGCCTTTGTCGACGGGCGTCCGGTCGACGGGTTCATGGGTGCGGTGCCGGAGAGCCAGCTCAGGGAATTCGTCGGCAAGCTCGGCGGACCGGCCGACAAGGGCCCCGACCCCCGCATCGCCGCCACCATGGAACAGGCCGATGCGGCGCTTGCCGCCGGCCAGGTCGAGGGCGCGGCGCAGCTCTATTCGGCGGTGCTCCAGGCCGATCCCGACCATGCGGGCGCCATGGGCGGTCTCGCCAACGCGATGATCGCCGCCGGCGCGCTCGACGAGGCCCAGCAGCTCATCGACCAGACGCCCGAGGAGATGCGGGCCAAGCCCGAACTCGCCTCGGCGATCAAGAAGCTCGAGCTCGCCCGCGAGGTGGCGTCCCTGGGCAATCCGGCCGAACTCGAGGCCCGCATCGCTGCCGACGAGCGCGACTTCGAGGCGCGTTTGCAGCTCGCCAAGATCCTCGCCGCCCGCGGCGAACGCGAACAGGCCGTCGAGCAGGTTTTCGCCGTCATGCGCCGTGATCGCGCCTGGAACGACGAGGCCGCGCGCAAGCAGCTTCTCGAATTCTTCGAGGCCTGGGGTCCGGCCGATCCGGTCACAGCCTCGGCCCGGCGTCAGCTTTCCTCGCTCTTGTTCTCCTGAGCGGGGCGATCGGGCGCGAGGGTCCGCCCTTGAGCTTTGTCCCCGCCGCCCCAGATGAGACTCGACGGGGCACGGAAGGACGGAATGATAAAGGTCGGAAACACCGAATATAACGACGCGACGGATCTGCCGGCCGAAGTGCCGGTTTTTCCGCTGACCGGTGCGTTGTTGCTGCCCGGCGCGCAGTTGCCGCTCAACATTTTCGAACCGCGCTATATCGCCATGTTCGACGCCTGTCTCGCGGGCTCTCGTATGATCGGCGTCATCCAGCCCGCGCTCGAACACAACAGCGCCGTGGATCGTCCGGTGGAGGATCTCTGTGCGGTGGGGTGCCTGGGACGCATTCTCGGTTATGGCGAGACCGGAGACGGCCGCTACGTGCTGACCCTCGGCGGCGTCTGCCGCTTCCGCGTGACCGGCGAGATCACCGATCCGGTGCGTCCCTACCGCGTTTGTGCGATCGAGCCGAACGTCGCCGACCTGTCGGCGCGCGACATGGGCGAGAGTGTCGACCGCGACGAGCTTCTGCGCAGCTTCCGGGCCTATCTCGACGCCAACAATCTCGAAGTCGACTGGAAGAGCGTCGAACAGGCGAGCACCGCTACGCTTGTCAATTCGCTCTCCATGATGTCACCCTACGGGCCGGCTGAAAAACAGGCGCTGCTCGAGGCACGTGACATAAAGGCCCGTGCCGACACGCTGATCGCCATCACCGAAATGGTGCTGGCCCAGAACGACGAGGACGGAGCGTGGCGATTGCAGTAGGTTCGGCTGCGACAGGAGACGACCGGTTATGGACGGCGGACGCAAGGAACACCCGGATCCCAAGCTTCTCGAGCTTCTCGTCTGTCCGTTGACCTATGGCCCCCTGAGCTACGACACGGACAAGGGCGAACTTGTCTCGGAAAAGGCGCGGCTTGCCTTTCCCGTGAGGGACGGTATCCCCATCATGCTGGTCTCGGAAGCCCGGCAGCTCGACGACACCAAGCCGAAATCCCCGCTCTGAGATCGAAGCCGCTAACCTGGTGGTCGCCTTGCAAGTTATTCCGTTCGGTTGCTAAGTCAGTCGAGCGACCAATTTTGCGGGACTGATCGCGGGAGGCCAGGATGTCGAAAAAGGGCAATGAGAGGCGCGAGGCGATCGCGGCTGCGGCTGCGGACCTGTTCTGGCGCAAGGGGTTTGCCGGCAGCTCGATAGGGGATATCGCCAAGGCCGCCGGCGTGCCTCAGGGCAACATGTTCTACTATTATCCCAGCAAGGCCGACATCGCGCTCGCCGTCGCAGACATCTTCCTGAGCGAGACCGGCGCGCTGGTGGCCGATGCCGCCGCCGTTTCCACCGATGCGGAGGAGCGGTGCCGTTTTCTCTTGCGCCGTCTGCAGCAGTCCAACCGCAGCCGCATGGAACGGGGGTGCCCGATTTCGCTGGCTGTGCGCGATTTCCGCGAAACCGCGCCGGCGGCCTCGGCGCGGGCGGCGGAGAGCTTCTCGAGGCTGATCGAGTTTCTCGCCGGCGAAATAGGCCGGTCGGGTCTCAGGCCCTCGCAAGCCCTGTCGCGGGCCCGCGAACTCATTGCCGAGTGGCAGGGTGGCATTGCGCTCGCGCACGCCTTTTCCGACATGACGATCCTGGCCGAAAGCTTCCGGCGGATGGATGCCGACCTCAGCCGCGCCTTCTCAGGCAATCCAGTTGCCTGAGATCAGCAAAGACCGGATCAGATCGCCTCGCCGCGCAACAGCCGCGGCGCATCGGAACTGGCAAAGCCTGCCGCCTGCTTGATGAAGTAGTTCTTCAGTCCCGGCAGCCGGTCGACGATCGACAGGCCGAAATCGCGCGCCATGCGCAGTGGCGTGATGTCGTTGGAGAACAGCCGGGTCAGCACGTCGCTGGTCACCCCCATCTGGAAGGTGTCGAAGCGGCGCCATGTCTGGTAGCGCTCGAGCACCGAATAGCTGCCGATATCGAGGCCGAGCCGGGCGGCTTCGACAATCGTCTCGGCGAGCGCCGCGACGTCGCGGAAACCGAGATTGAGGCCCTGGCCGGCGATCGGGTGGATGCCGTGGGCGGCGTCGCCGGCGAGCGCGAAGCGTGGCTTGACGAAATCATGAGCGAGCGTCAGGCCGAGCGGGAAGGCCTTGCGGCCGCCCTCCACCCTGAGCGTGCCGAGATGGTGGCCGAAGCGGCGTTCCAGTTCGGCCTCGAAGACCAGATCGTCGCCGCTCACCAGCCGGTCGGCATCGGCGGTCCGCTCGGTCCAGACCAGTGACGAGCGGTTGTTCCTGAGCGGCAGAATGGCGAAGGGGCCCGAGGGCATGAAATGCTCCTCGGCGCGGCCGTTATGCGGCCGCTCGTGCGCGACGGTGCAGACGATGCCCGACTGGCCGTAATCCCATCGGGTGTGCTTGATGCCGGCGAGATCGCGCAGCTTCGAGCGCACGCCGTCGGCAGCGACCACCAGCCGGGCGGAGAAGCTGCGGCCGTCGGCGGTCGTAACCGTTCCGCGGTCTGGGCCGATGTCCAGCCCGTCGGCTGCGGCGGACTGGTGGATGATCACACCCAGTTCGTCAGCCTTGCGGCGGAGCGGCCCCACCATGGCGACGTTGGGTACCATGTGGGCGAAGGGTTCGCCGGGGTTCACCTCGCCGCCGAAGGTGAGGAAGGTCGGCCGCACCGGATCGGAGGTGCGCGAATCGGTGACGATCATGTCGCGGATCGGTTCCGCCTCCGGCACGATCTCGTCCCACAGACCGAGCGTCGTCAGCATCCGGCTGGCGGCTGCGGCGATGGCCGAGGCGCGCGGGTCCTTCTTCCATACGTCCTCTGGCGCCGCGTCGATCAGCGTCACCGAGAGTTCGGGCGCCGCCGCCTTGACGGCAACCGCCACGCCGAGGCCCACATAGCCGCCGCCGCAAATCAGGAGATCGCTCGTTTCGGTCGTCATCGCATGTCCTTCCCTTGTCGTGGGATTATATAGTGCGGCAGATGCCTCGCGCCCATGAAGGGTCTAGAGGTCGGCGTGGCCGGTGTCTTGAATTCGCCGCCAACAGGTATATCCCAATGCGGCCCGCCGATACAGTTTTGCAAGGGAGCGAAAATGTCGCGCACCGCGTTCAATTCAGCCGACAGGCTGGTCGAGTATCTCGACCTGGAAATGCTCGAACAGGATCTCTTCCGCGGCCAGAGCCCGCAGGTGGGATGGCAGCGTGTCTTCGGCGGCCAGGTCATCGGTCAGGCGCTGGTGGCGGCGCAGCGCACGGTGGCGCCCGATCGCGGCGTGCATTCGCTGCACGGTTACTTCATGCGGCCGGGCGATCCCTCGACACCCATCGTCTACAATGTCGACCGGATCCGCGACGGATCGAGCTTCTCGACCCGCTGGGTGGTGGCGATCCAGCACGGCAAGGCGATCTTCTCGTTGCAGGCCTCGTTCCAGAAAGACGAGGACGGGCTCGAATACCAGACGGAGATGCCCGAGGTTCCGGCTCCCGAGGATCTGCCGGGACCCGAAGAAATCCAGTCCGCCTTTCTCGAGGGCGCGCCGGCCCATATCGTCAAATACTGGCGCACCGAAAGGCCCATTGAGGTGCGTCCGGTGATCATGGAGCATTATCTGACCACACGGCCGCTGCCGCCCGTCCAGCACGCCTGGGTGCGCACGCTGGGCCCGGTTCCCGACGATCGCGTCGTGCAGGCCTCGGTTCTGGCCTATCTTTCGGACATGCTGCTTCTCGATACTTCGCTCTTCGCCCACGGCAAGAGCGTGTTCAGTCGCGATATTCAGGCCGCGAGCCTCGACCACGCCATGTGGTTCCACCGCCGCTTCGATTTCTCCGACTGGCTGCTCTACACGATGGATTCGCCCAACACCTCCGGCGCCCGCGGTTTCTCCCGCGGCAGTCTCTATTCCCGCGACGGGCGGCTGATCGCCTCGGTGGCGCAGGAAGGCCTCATCCGCGAACGCACCCCGCCTGCCTAAAAGCACGGCATAGATAAATCTCCATTCATAACTGCCTAAATATTAGGCTTTCGTGGCGGCGAAACTGCCCAAGTTTCCGCCGCTGGCGGCGAACTCATGGCTATTTTCGGACTGAATCGCCTGATTCGTCCGTGATCTCCCATCTGGCACGGCACTTGTTTGAAGAGGGCAGGCAAGAGCGTGCGCTGGTGCGCTCCTGTCAGGAGAGGCGGCATGGCCGCAGCGAAAAAAGGATGGGAAACCAGATGAAAATTGTAATGGCCATTATCAAGCCGTTCAAGCTGGATGAGGTGCGCGAAGCACTCACCGCGATCGGCATCCAGGGCCTTACCGTTACCGAAGTCAAAGGCTACGGGCGGCAGAAGGGCCACACGGAAATCTATCGCGGCACCGAATATGCCGTCAGCTTCCTTCCGAAACTGAAGATCGAGATCGCAGTCGCGTCCTCGGCGGTCGAACAGGTCATCGAGGCTGTCGCATCGGCTGCCAAGACAGGTCAGATCGGCGACGGCAAGATCTTTGTCTATTCCATCGACCAGGCCATGCGCATCCGCACTGGCGAAACCGACGCCGAAGCGTTGTGATCACGGGGAATCGATACATGACAACCAAGAAACATCTTATCCGCGGTGCCCTGACGCTTGTCGGCGTCGCCGCCCTGACGCTCCCGGGCCTCGCCCAGGACGCCGCTCCCGAAGCCGCTGCCGCCGCGCCGGCAGCCGTTTCCCCGGAAGTGGCCTACATCTTCAACACGTTGCTGTTCCTCATCGGCGGCTTCCTCGTCATGTGGATGGCGGCCGGGTTCGCCATGCTCGAAGCGGGTCTGGTGCGGTCCAAGAACGTCTCCATGCAGTCGCTCAAGAACATCGCGCTCTATGCGGTGGCGGGCATCATGTACTGGTTCATCGGCTACAACCTGATGTATGGCAGCGTCGACGGTGGCTATATCGGCACCTTCTCGCTCGGTTATCCGCTCGATCCGGTCGGCGGCAATGCGCTCGACACCGGATACTCGACTGCGTCCGACTGGTTCTTCCAGATGGTCTTCGTGGCGACAGCCGCCTCGATCGTCTCGGGCACGCTGGCCGAACGCATCAAGCTCCTGCCGTTCATGATCTTCGTGGTCGTGCTCACCGGCTTCATCTACCCGATCGCCGGTTCCTGGCAGTGGGGCGGTGGCTGGCTCTCCGAGATGGGCTTCTCCGACTTCGCCGGTTCGACGCTCGTTCACTCGGTCGGCGGCTGGGCCGCTCTCGCCGGCGCACTGCTGCTCGGCGCCCGTCACGGCAAGTATGTGGACGGCAAGATCCATCCGATGCCGGGTTCGTCGATCCCGCTCGCCACGCTCGGTACCTTCATCCTGTGGCTCGGCTGGTTCGGCTTCAACGGCGCATCGCAGCTCGCCA
>CAZEJG010000080.1:0-6222 GCA_964511625.1 uncultured Hoeflea sp. | reverse complement strand
GAACTCTCGACCTCTCCCTTACCAAGGGAGTGCTCTACCCCTGAGCTACGGCAGCCCGTGCGTTCGGCCGGGTCCGGAGGGGTCCGGAGCGGCGCATCGGCTGGAAGCGACGCGCAGCGGCTGAAGGCGGCCCGCTATTGCCACAGCTTTCCCCCCAGTGCAAGCCCGCGCTCGGTGCTTTTCGTCAAAACCGTTTTGCGCTATCTCCGGGGCATGACCGATGACGGGAAAAAGACGGGAAAGGATGCGCGCGAACGGCGTCTGGCCGAACAGCTGCGCGCCAATCTCCAGCGCCGCAAGGCGCAGGTGCGCGCGCGCCGCGCGGGCGATGCCGACGAAACCGACGGACTGCCGGCCGCGCGGCCGGCGGATCGGGACGAGGAGCGGGGCTAGGGTCAGGCTTGGGAGAATGCCGCCACCGCGGGGCATGTGGTTTTCAACAGCCCTCTCCGTCGCCTTGCCACCGGAACGGTTCTGCCTCGGGCCCTGAGTTGCCGCCGGCGCGGCGATCGTCTAAACAGCGCCACAAAGCATTGCCAAGCCGGCCGACCAACCGGCGGCCTATGCCGCTCACCAATCGCAGCAACCTTGCGAGGACTTCATGGATCGTATCAGGATCGTCGGGGGCAATCCGCTCAACGGCACCATTCCGATTTCCGGCGCCAAGAACGCCGCCCTGCCGCTGATGATCGCGTCGCTTCTGACCGACGACACGCTGACGCTCGAGAACGTGCCGCACCTGGCCGATGTCGAGCAGCTCCAGCGCATTCTCGGCAATCACGGTGTCGACATCTCCGTCGTCGGCCGCCGCGAGCGCCAGGACGCCGGCTATGCCCGCACGCTGCATTTCACCGCGCGCACCATCGTCGACACCACCGCGCCCTATGAACTGGTTTCGCGCATGCGCGCCAGCTTCTGGGTCATCGGGCCGCTTCTGGCCCGCATGGGCGAGGCCAAGGTCTCGCTGCCCGGCGGCTGCGCGATCGGCACGCGGCCGGTCGATCTCTTCATCCAGGGCCTGCGCGCGCTCGGCGCCGAGATCGAGATCGACGGCGGCTATGCGAATGCCCGGGCGCCCAAGGGCCTCAAGGGCGCGCATTTCGTCTTCCCGAAGGTTTCTGTCGGGGCCACGCACGTCCTGATGATGGCTGCCACCCTCGCCGACGGCGAGACGGTGATCGAGAACGCCGCCCGCGAACCGGAAGTCGTCGATCTCGCCGCCTGCCTGACGGCAATGGGCGCGAAGATCTCCGGGGCCGGCACCTCGACCATCCGCATCGAGGGTGTGCCGACGCTCTCGGGCGCCCGACACAAGGTGCTGCCCGACCGGATCGAGACCGGCACCTATGCGATGGCGGTCGCCATGACCGGCGGCGACGTGGTGCTGGAAAACACCTCGATGCACCTGCTCGAAAACGCGTTGACGGCGGTCACCAATGCCGGCGCGCATATCGCCGAAGTCGAGAACGGCATCCGCGTGCGCATGACGCCCGGCGAGCGGATCCGCCCCGTCGACGTGGTCACCGACCCGTTCCCGGGTTTCCCCACCGATCTCCAGGCCCAGTTCATGGCGCTGATGAGCCGCGCCGACGGCACCTCGCACATCACCGAGACGATCTTCGAGAACCGCTTCATGCACGTGCAGGAGCTCGCCCGCCTCGGTGCGCAGATATCGCTGTCGGGCCAGATGGCCAAGATCACCGGTGTCGAGGCGCTCAAGGGCGCCCAGGTGATGGCCACCGACCTGCGCGCTTCGGTGTCGCTGGTGATCGCCGGTCTGGCGGCCTCGGGCGAGACCGTCGTCAACCGTGTCTATCACCTCGACCGCGGTTTCGAGCGGCTCGAAGAGAAGCTGACCCGCTGCGGCGCCATCGTCGAGCGCGTGAGCGAGTAGCGGCGTGCCCCGCGCTCCGACCATCGGATTGTTGCAGCAGGGCCCTTCGCGCCCTATGTTGCAGTGCAGCAAGATGCGATTGGGCAGCCGCCCCACACGCGTCTGACAGGAGGTTTCATGGACCGGCTCAAACTGATGGCACTCGACGAGGACGATCTGGCCGTGATCTCGGCCTGTCTCCAAGATGCCGTCTTCAAGGTCGGCGACATCGCCTGGAAAGGGCAGGCGGGCGTGTTGACGCTCGAGGTCAACCGTTTCGTCTGGGAAGCCGGCGACAAGAGCCGCGACCGCCGCAAGGAATGGGAACGCCGCCGTGCCGTTCTCGCCGTCAAGCGCGCGACCTCGGTGCGCTCGCGCGGCTTCGACCGGAACAAGTCCGACGAGGTGCTCTCGCTGCTCGCACTGCGCTTCGCCGCGGCAGAGGAAAGTCCCGCCGGCACTCTTGAACTCGTGCTAGCCGGCGATGCGTCCATTCTGCTCGAGGTGGAATGCCTCGAGGTTCAACTGTCCGACGTCAGCGGGTCCTGGGGCACCGAGTTCAAGCCCCGCCACCCGCTGGCCTGAAGCCCGCAGCCGCCCAGGGAGACACTTTTGGTACTCAGGCTCGATCACTCCGCCCCGGATTTCACAGAGCGCTTCGATGCGTTTCTGACCACCAAGCGTGAGGTTTCCGCCGATGTGGATGCCGACGTGCGGGCGATCGTCGACGAGGTGCGCCGTCGCGGCGACGAGGCGCTGCACGATTTCACCCTGAAATTCGATCGGCTGGACACCCGCGCCGCCGGATTGCGGATCGGCGAAGACGAGATTGCCGCGGCGTATGCGGCCACCGACGCTAAGGTGCTCGAGGCGCTGCAGCTCGCCCACGACCGCATTGCCTCCCATCACGCCCGGCAGATGCCGAAGGACGACTTCTACGAGGACGCACTCGGAGTCGGGCTCGGTTCGCGCTGGACGGCGGTCGAGGCCGTGGGGCTCTATGTTCCGGGCGGCACCGCGAGCTATCCGAGTTCGGTTCTGATGAACGCCGTTCCGGCCAAGGTCGCCGGCGTCGAACGCATCATCATGGTGGTGCCGGCGCGCGCGGGTGAACTCAATCCGGTGGTGCTGGCCGCAGCGAAGATCGCCGGCGTCGACGAAATCTACCGGATCGGCGGCGCCCAGGCGATCGCCGCGCTTGCCTATGGCACCGAGACCATCCGCCCGGTCTCCAAGATCGTCGGCCCGGGCAATGCGTGGGTAGCCGCTGCCAAGCGGCTTGTCTTCGGTACCGTCGGCATCGACATGATCGCCGGTCCTTCCGAGGTTCTGGTCATCGCCGACGGCGACAACGATCCGGATTGGGTCGCCGCCGACCTCTTGGCCCAGGCCGAGCACGATACCGGCGCCCAGTCGATCCTGATCACCACCGACGCAGGCTTCGGTGACGCGGTGGTCGCGGCCGTCGAGCGGCAGCTCAACACGCTCTCGCGCTCGGACACGGCGCGGCAGAGCTGGCGCGATTTCGGCGCGGTGATCCTGGTGCCCGACTGGGACGCGGCCGTTCCGCTCGCCAACCGCATCGCCGCCGAGCATCTGGAGATCGCCACCGACGATCCCGAAGCGCTGGCCGACAAGATCCGCAATGCCGGCGCCATCGTCCTCGGCCGCCATACCCCGGAAGTCATCGGCGACTATGTCGGCGGATCGAACCACGTCCTTCCGACGGCGCGTTCGGCGCGCTTTTCCTCCGGCCTCTCCGTCCTCGACTACGTCAAGCGCACCTCGGTGCTCAGGCTCGGCCCCGACCAGCTCCGGGTTCTCGCGCCCGCGGCGATCACGCTCGCCGAGGCGGAGGGGCTCACGGCCCATGCCCGCTCCGTCGCCATCCGGCTCAACCCCGGTGAGAGCGGATGACGGGGGAGGCCACCCAGCGCCTGTGTGACGTCGTCCTGGACGAGACCATCGGCCGGGCGACCCCCGACGTGGAACACGAGCGGGCGGTAGCGATCTTCGACCTTCTCGAGGAGAACTCCTTCGCGCCTGTCGGCCACGACAAGGGTCCCTACAAGCTCAATCTCTCGCTCGTCGATTCCAAGCTCGTCTTCACTATCACCACCGAAAAGGGTGAGCAGGTGGCGACCCATATTCTGTCACTGACGCCCTTCCGCCGGATTGTGAAGGACTACTTCATGATCTGCGAGAGCTACTACGCGGCCATCCGCTCCTCCTCGCCGAGCCAGATCGAGGCGATCGACATGGGGCGCCGGGGCGTCCACAATGAGGGATCGCAGACCCTCAAGGATCGCCTGGAAGGCAAGATCGACATGGATTTCGATACCGCCCGCAGATTGTTCACCCTCGTCTGCGTGCTCCACTGGCGCGGATAGGCGGACGCGACGTGTCGGCGGAGACGGACAGCGACACCGGGGACGAGAAGAACGGTCCGCCCGGATCGGTTCTTTTCGTGTGCGGCATGAACGCGATCCGCTCGCCGATGGCCGAGGCGATCGCCCGCAGCCTGGTGCCGAAGGGGACCTATGTAGCCTCGGCCGGGGTCCGCCCCGGCGAGCGCGATCCCTTCGTCGACGCGGTTCTATCGGAAATCGGCCTCGATCTCGGCGTCCGCCAACCTCAGACCCTCGACGAACTCGAGGACGATTTCTTCGACCTCATCGTCACGCTCGCGCCCGAGGCCCATCACCGGGCGCTCGACATGAACCGCGGCAATGCGGTCGACGTGGTCTACTGGCCGACGCCTGACCCGACGGTGGCCACCGGAACACGCGAACAGATCCTGTCTTCTTACAGGGAAGTGCGCGACATGCTGGCCCTCAGGCTGCGCAAGCTCTTTGCAATTGAGCGGCCAACGGACTAGATGCTATATTAAACCACCAGCTCGCGAACCTCCCGTGTTCACTTTCGAATGCGTTTTGTGTAGGTTCCGCGCAATTTCCGGCGCGGCAACAGGCCGACGCCGCTTTTTCAAGGATGATAGAAACGCACATGGCAAAAGAAGAAGTTCTCGAATTCCCGGGTACTGTCGTTGAATTGCTGCCCAACGCGACCTTTCGCGTGAAGCTTGAAAACGATCATGAAATCATCGCCCACACCGCAGGCCGCATGCGCAAGAACCGCATTCGCGTTCTGGCCGGCGACAAGGTCCAGGTGGAAATGACCCCCTACGACCTGACCAAGGGCCGCATCACCTACCGCTTCCGCTAGACGGCATTCCGTACCGCTCTCCAACCGGCCAGGCAGACCGTTTCCGGACATGGCGAAATCGCAAAAACTGATCCTGGCTTCCGGCTCTCCGCGCCGCGTCGAACTCTTGGCGCAGGCGGCGATCGAGCCCGATCGCCTGATGCCGATGGATATCGACGAGACGCCCAGGAAGAGCGAGCACCCGCGCTCTCTCGCCCGCCGGCTGAGCCATGAGAAGGCCGAGGCAGCGGTCAAGGCGCTCAAGGGCGACTATGGCTGGTCGGACGCCTATGTCCTGTCGGCTGACACGGTCGTCTCCGTCGGCCGCCGTATCCTGCCCAAAACCGAACTCGTCGACGAGGCCTCCAACGCGCTCTATCTGCTGTCGGGCCGCTCGCACCGTGTCTTCACCGGCATCTGTCTGGTGACGCCCGACCGCAAGTTCCGCCAGAAGATCGTCGAGACCCGGGTCCGCTTCAAGCGGCTCTCGCGCGGCGAGATCGAAAGCTACCTGGCCTCAGGCCAGTGGCGCGGCAAGGCCGGCGGCTACGCCATCCAGGGCATCGCCGGCGCCTTCGTCGTCAAGCTGGTCGGCTCCTACACCAATGTGGTGGGCCTGCCGCTGCACGAGACGATCACGCTTCTGACCGGCGAGGGCTACGACGTCCACTTCAAGTGGGCCGAGGGCGCCTGAAACCATGATCGCAGACCCGAAAGTCACGCCGCTGAGAAAGCCCCAGCCGTGCCCGGAATGCGGCAAGCCGTCGACGCGCGACAGCTATCCGTTCTGTTCCGAGCGCTGCCGCTCGCTCGATCTCAACAGGTGGTTCAACGGCACCTACACGATCCCCGTCTCGGAGACGGGGGAGAACGTCGAGGACGATCCGGACGATCGCGGTTGAGCCGCGCACAGCGCGTGCTGCGATTGCCCAACGTCTTGAGTCGCCGCCGAAATTCCACCTTATGTGTCGGTCGCATGAAAAACCGTTTCACGGGTGCTTGCCACCGGCCGACAAGATGGTATAACGCGCTCGCTTCCGGCGGGTTGACCGTCCGGAACACGCGCCGCGGCCCCTCCGGCCGCCGGATGCCCGGATAGCTCAGTTGGTAGAGCAGCGGATTGAAAATCCGCGTGTCGGTGGTTC
>CAZEJG010000079.1:0-6428 GCA_964511625.1 uncultured Hoeflea sp. | reverse complement strand
GCGGTCGCCTTCATCATGGCCGAGACGCTGGGCGTCGAATATCACGAGATCGTCAAGGCAGCGATCATCCCGGCGATTCTCTATTTCGCCTCGGCCTTCTGGATGGTGCATCTGGAGGCCGGCAAATACGGGCTTTCGGGTTTGTCAAAAGACGAATTGCCGTCGCCGCTCCGGGCGCTGAAGGAGAAATGGTATCTACTCCTGCCGCTTGGGGCTCTCGTCTATCTGCTGTTTTCCGGCTACACGCCCTTGTTCGCCGGCACCATCGGGCTGGCGCTCACCGTTCTCCTGATCCTCGGCAGTTCGATCGCCATCGGCCTGCCGGCCGGCATCATCCGGACGATCTTCTGGATCGGTCTCGGGATCACCGGAGCGGCCTTCTTCGAGTTCGGCATCCACGTCATAGTCGTGGGCCTGATCGGGCTGATCGCATGGAACGCGATCTCGAAGGGCGGCAGGGACACCCTGGCGCTCTGCCGGGATTCGCTGGCCGAGGGCGCCAAGACGGCGCTGCCGGTGGGGGTGGCCTGCGCCATCGTCGGTGTCATCATAGGCACCATGACGCTGACGGGCGCGGCCAACACGTTCGGCCAGTTCATCGTCTCGGTGGGGGACAAGAGCCTGCTCCTGTCGCTGGTGCTGACGATGTTCACCTGCATCCTGCTCGGCATGGGCATCCCGACGATCCCCAACTACATCATCACGTCTGCCATTGCGGGCCCGGCACTCCTCGAGCTGGGCGTGCCGCTGATCGTCAGCCACATGTTCGTCTTCTATTTCGGTATCCTCGCCGACCTGACGCCGCCCGTCGCGCTCGCCTGTTTCGCCGCCGCGCCCATCGCCCGGGCGAGCGGACTGAAAATATCGCTGGAAGCGGTCAAGGTGGCGGCGGCCGGCTTCGTCATCCCTTACATGGCCGTCTACACGCCGGCGCTGATGCTTCAGGACGGGGGGACGCTGGCGCAGTCGATCGGCTATCTGCCAGCTGTCCTCTACATCGTCCTCAAGGCGGTGCTCGCCATCGGGCTCTGGGGAGTGGCGGTGATCGGCTATCTCGGCGGCCGGCTCGGCTGGCCGATGCGGCTTCTCGCCATGGCGGCCGCCTTTACCCTGATCGCGGCGCTGCCGGTGACCGACGAGATCGGCTTCGGGCTTCTCGCGATTTTCGCCTTTTGCGTCTGGCGCGGCATGCGGACGGCAAAGGCGGAACCCGCCTGATGCCGATCGGGCTCTGCATCGCTGCAGCCGGCAAGACCACCTTTCTTGCGATTGCCGCCTTCAGCCTCTCCTGGGTCCATTCCGTCGAGAAGACCGAATGGCGGGAGGAGTGGGTCGTTCGCGACCATGCGCTGGTTCTGACTGAAGCGCGGGTGAAGGGATCGGGCGCGGGCATGGACCCAGGCCCCGACGCCCGGCTCGAGGACGGCTGGTGGGCGTGGGAGCCGGACCTGCCGCCGCAGCCCGAAATGCGACTGGCGGCCAGCGGCGCGACGGTATCCGCCTGGACGCTCTGCCATGACGGGACATGCCAATCGCTGGGGGCGAAGCCGGGCGAGGGGGCGCGGCTGTGGCCGTGCGAGAGTGAGTAGTCCGCAGCAGCGATGAAAGTTCGGAATGTTCGGGCGAAATTGCATTACAGTCAGATAGTGTTGCGATATTTCCGGCGACAGGGCCGGCCTTGACCGGTAATGCGAATACTACCGGTCGATCTTGAGGGGAGCAGTCGACAATGCAGGGAGCGTTCACCTTTCCGATGGCGCAGGGGCGCTCCGAGGCGCTCGGGGAAATCCACGCGCGGCCCCATCTGCCGGTCGGACCGGACCGGGTGATCGTCCAGCTCGCATTCCTCACCCAGGGCGGCTCGCCCGTCGATCACGCGGTGCTGACCCAGATATCATTGCAGCGCGGGCTTCCGGCGCCGGCACGTGACGCCCAGCATGTCATCATGGACTGGGGTCCGGGAAGGCTGCGCTGGGAGCGGCACACCGAATTCTCGACCTATCTCTGGGACAGTCCGGCGCCGAAGGAGTTCGGGGCTCCGATCAACAATCATCCCTTCGGCGACCAGTTCAATGCGCCGGGGTCGCTGGTCTCGGGCGTCCGCATCGAACTGCGCCGGCAGCCGGACGATCTCGAAAGCTATCTCGACCAGTTCGACAAGGTCAGCGTGACGGTCAGCGACCTGCCGGCGACGAAGGCGACGGTGGTCACCGATTTCCGCCAGGACGGCGACGGACTGACGCGGATCCTCGTCATCGATCGCGGCATGTCCGACCGGGTGCGCGGCGCGCTCTGCCAGCGACTCATCGACATCGAGACCTACCGCACGCTCGCCACGCTGGGGCTGTCGCTCGCCCGCTCGCTGTCGCCCGACATCCGGCGCATGGAAGACCGGTTGACGGCGATCACCCAGGACATGAAGCTCGAAGCGCGTGAGAACGCCGACGATCTTCTCGCGCAGGTGACCGCCCTGGCGGCCGAACTGGAGGCTAGTGCTGCGCTCAGTCTCTACCGGTTCGGCGCCAGCCGCGCCTATTACGCCATCGTGCGCGAACGCATCGCGGCCCTCGGCGAGACACCGGCGCCGGGCCACGAAACGCTCGGCAGCTTTCTCGAAAAACGTCTCGGTCCGGCCATGCGCACCTGCCAGTCGATGGAGGAGCGGCAGGCCAACCTGTCGCGCAAGCTCTCCCGCGCCACCACGCTCATCCGCAGCTGGATCGATGTGGAGCTCGAACGGCAGAACTCGGCGCTGCTGCAATCGATGAACCGGCGGGTCAAACTGCAGCTCAGATTGCAGCAGACTGTCGAAGGCCTCTCGGTCGCGGCGATCAGCTATTATGTCGTCGGACTGTTCAGCTATCTGGCGAAATCGCTGGAGCACGAGTTTCCGGCGATCTCGGCAAGCCTGCTGACCGGGTTGTTCGTGCCGATCGCCGTCCTGTCGATCTGGCTGATCGTCCGCTCGATCCGCAAAGGGCATGCGGCGGAGGACGGCGAGGGGGACTGATCCAGACCCTCAAATATGCAGCGCATGACCGAGGGCTGCCAGCGCCGCTTCGAGAATCCCCTCGCTCTGGGTCGGGTGGGCGTGGATGGTGCCGGCAATATCTTCGAGGCGCGCACCCATTTCGAGCGCCAGCGCAAACGAGGCCGAGAGTTCGGAGACGCCCTGGCCGACGGCCTGGATGCCCAGGACCACATGGTCCTTCTTTCGCGCGACGA
Source organism: uncultured Hoeflea sp. (assembly GCA_964511625.1). Lineage (GTDB taxonomy): Bacteria > Pseudomonadota > Alphaproteobacteria > Rhizobiales > Rhizobiaceae > Pseudohoeflea. The sequence continues at coordinate 3,203 of CAZEJG010000079.1, read as the reverse complement.
CGCGGACGAAACCCGCTTCGCTTTCCATCGTCATGGCGCGGCCGTTGGCGGTGAAGGGGAACTGGCCGGTGATGACGTCGATGTCGCGGGCTTTGGCCTCGTCCGGCGAGAGGCCGCAGGTGACGAGTTCGGGATCGGTGAAGCAGACCGCGGGGATGGCGACCTTGTCCCATGCGCGTTTCTCGCCGGCCACGATCTCGGCCACCATCTCGCCCTGCGCCATCGCGCGGTGGGCCAGCATCGGTTCGCCGGTGACGTCGCCGATGGCGTAGATGCCGCGCATTGAGGTGCGGCACTGGCTGTCGATTGCGATGAAGTGGCGGTCCATCGTCAGATCGAGCTCGGGGATGCCCGCGCCCTTCGAGCGCGGACGGCGGCCGACGGTCACCAGAATGCGCTCGGCGGCGACGACTTCCGCGCTGCCGTCCGATTTTTCGACTTCCAAGCCCTTGCTTGCGAGGCCCTTGGCGCGTGTCTCGGTCATCACGGAGACGCCGAGATCGGCGAGCGATTTCAGCACCGGTTTGGTGAGCGCCGCATCATATTGCGGCAGAATGTGCTTTTCCGCCTCGACCACGGTGACCTTCGAGCCGAGCTTGGCGAAGGCGGTGCCGATTTCGAGCCCGATATAGCCGCCGCCGACGATCGCCAGCCTTTCGGGGATCCTATCGAGCGCCAGTGCGCCGGTGGAATCGATCACCGTGTCGCCGAAAGGCAGGAAGGGCAATTCGACCGGTTCGGAGCCGGTGGCGATGACGACGTTTTCGGCGGCGATCTCGTAGCTCTTGTCCTCGCTCTCGACGCGTACGGTCTTGCCGTCGACGAAGGTCGCCGTTCCCTCGATGGCGCGCGCACCGGCCTTCTTCAGCAGACCTTTCACGCCGCCGGTCAGCCGGTCGACGATACCGTCCTTCCAGGCGAGCGTCCTGGCAAAGTCGATCGAGGGATTGGTGGCGCCGAGGCCCATTGCCGACTTGCCGCCCGCGTAGGCGGTCAGCCGCGCGAACTCGTCGGCGGCATGGATGAGCGCCTTCGACGGTATGCAGCCGACGGTCAGGCAGGTGCCGCCATAGGCGCGCTCCTCGACGATGATCGTCTCGACGCCCAATTGGGCGGCGCGGATGGCACAGACATAGCCGCCGGGGCCACCGCCGATGACGAGAAGCATGCAGGTGAGGTTCTCCATGGTCGTTCCTTTCCTGCTACGCGTCGATGAAGAGAAGGGCCGGGGTTTCGATCAGGTCCTTGAGCTTGCGGACGAAGACCGCCGCATCCCAGCCGTCGATCACCCGATGGTCGAAGGAGGAGGACAGGTTCATGATCTTGCGGGGCACGAAATCCTGGCCGTCCCAGACCGGCCGCATCGCCATCTTGTTGACGCCGACGATGGCGACTTCCGGATGGTTGATGATCGGCGTGGTAGCAATCGCTCCGAGCGGACCGAGCGAGGTGATCGAGATTGTCGAGCCCGACAGTTCCTCGCGTTTGGCCTTGCCGGAACGGGCGGCCTCGGCGAGGCGCACGATTTCGCCGGCCGCGTCCCAGAGGCTCATCGCCTCGGCATGGCGAACGACCGGTACGGTGAGCCCGTTCGGCGTCTGGGTGGCGATGCCGACATGAACGGCGCCGGACTGATGGACCACACCCGCCTCGTCGTCGAAGGTGGCGTTGAGACCGGGCTGTTCGGCGACCGCCTTGCAGATGGCGCGGACGAGGAAAGGCAGGATGGTGAGCTTGCCCCGTTCCTTCGCGTGCTGCGAATTCAGCTTTTCGCGGAGCGCCTCAAGGTCGGTGACGTCGACTTCCTCGACGATGGTGATGTGGGGGATGCGGCTTGCCGAGATGCTCATCTTCTCGGCGATGCGCTTGCGCATGCCGATGACCTTCACGTCCTCGTCTTGACGGGTTGCGACTGGACCGCCGGAACCGAAGCCCGCCGTCTGCGGCTGGGCAATCCAGGCGTCGAGATCGTCATGGGTGATGCGGCCAACAGGGCCCGAACCGGCGACGAGCCGCAGGTCGATGCCGGCGTCGCGGGCCCGCTGGCGAACAGCGGGCGAGGCCAGAGGGCGGTCGCCGCTTGCAAGCGGGGCGGTGCGGGGTCTGGCCGAAACGGCCGATTTCTCGGGCTTTGCCGGCGCGGGGCTTGGAGCAGGCTCGGGCTTCTCCGCCTTTTCAGCCGGAGGCGCGGGCTTTTGGGTCTCGGCAATCTCTTGCGTCGCTTCCGCCGGAGCGTCGCTTTCGTTTTCCGCCATGCGTTCCTCGGCAGCGGCTGCTTCCGCGTCCGAGGTTTCGATCTCGACGAATTTCGAGCCGATAGCCAGCGTGTCGCCGAGTTCGCCGCCGAGCCAGACCACCTTGCCGGAGACGGACGAGGGAACCTCGACGGCGGCCTTGTCGGTCATTACCGTGCCGAGCACATCGTCTTCCTGGATCTCGTCGCCGATCTTGACCGCCCATTCGGTCAGCTCGGCCTCGGCGATGCCTTCGCCGACATCGGGAAGCTTGATCGTGACCTTTGCCATCTCTCAATCCTCCATGACTTCGCGCAGCGCGCGGGCGACCCGGTCGGGGCCGGGGAAATAGGCCCATTCCTGGGCGTGCGGGTAGGGGGTGTCCCAACCGGTGACGCGAAGCACGGGGGCTTCGAGATGATAGAAACAGGCTTCCTGAACGGTGGCCGAGAGCTCCGCGCCGAAGCCGGAGGTGCGAGTCGCCTCGTGGATGACGACGCAGCGACCGGTCTTCTTCACGGATTCCGTGATCGCCTCGATATCGAGCGGCATCAGGGTGCGCAGGTCGATGATCTCGGCGTCGATGCCGGTCTCCTCGGCCGCCGCCTCGGCGACATAGACCATGGTGCCGTAGGCCAGCACGGTGACGTCGTTGCCCTCGCGGCGGATTGCCGCCTTGCCGAGCGGGATGGTCTCGTAGCCGTCCGGCACCTCGCCGAGCGGATGGTTCTTCCAGGGTGTGACCGGCCGGTCGTGGTGGCCGTCGAAGGGGCCGTTATAGAGCCGCTTGGGTTCGAGAAAGATCACCGGGTCGGGATCGTCGATGGCCGCGAGCAGCAAGCCCTTGGCATCATAAGGGCTCGACGGGACCACCACCTTGAGGCCGGAGACGTGGGTGAAGAGTGCTTCCGGGCTCTGGCTGTGGGTCTGGCCGCCGAAGATGCCGCCGCCGGTCGGCATGCGGATGAC
>CAZEJG010000078.1:0-6477 GCA_964511625.1 uncultured Hoeflea sp. | reverse complement strand
GGGTTCAGGCCGCGGAAGTCGCGAACGCGCGGCAGCGCGATGTTGACCAGGCGATCCATGAATTCATACATGCGGGCGCCGCGCAGGGTCACCTTGGCACCGATCGGCATGTTCTCACGCAGCTTGAAGCCGGCGATCGAATTGCGGGCGCGGGTGATGACCGGACGCTGACCGGCGATCGCAGCCAGATCTTCGGCGGCGATCGTGGGCTTCTTGGAGTCCGCGGTCGATTCGCCGACGCCCATGTTGAGAACGATCTTCTCGAGGCGCGGGATCTGCATTTCGTTGGCGTAGTTGAACTGGTCCTGGAGACCCTTGCGGATCGTTTCCAGATAGACCTTCTTCAGACGCGGTTCATACTTGGTGTCAGCCATTGATGACATCCCCCGAACGCTTTGCGACGCGGACCTTCTTGTCGCCTTCCATCTTGAAACCGACGCGGGTCGGCTTGCCGTCCTTCGGGTCGGCGATGGCAAGGTTCGACAGGTGGATCGACGCTTCCTTGTTGATGATGCCGGCTTCCTGCGTCTGGGTCTGACGCTGGTGACGGCGCACCATGTTGATGCCACGGACGACCGCACGGTCTTCCTTCGGCATGACGGCAATGACTTCGCCTGTACGGCCCTTGTCCTTGCCGGTGAGAACGACGACCTTGTCGCCTTTGCGGATCTTTTGCATCGTCCCTATCCTTTACAGCACTTCGGGAGCCAGCGAGATGATCTTCATGTGGCTCTTGCCACGCAGCTCGCGCGGAACCGGGCCGAAGATACGGGTGCCGATCGGCTCTTTCTTGTTGTCAATCAGGACGGCGGCATTCCGGTCGAACCGGATCACACTGCCGTCGGCGCGGCGGATATCCTTGGCCGTACGAACGACCACCGCCTTCATCACATCGCCCTTCTTGACGCGGCCGCGCGGGATCGCTTCCTTGACCGAAACGACAATGATGTCGCCGATCGAAGCATACTTCCGCTTCGAGCCGCCCAGAACCTTGATGCACATGACACGACGGGCGCCTGAATTGTCAGCCACGTCGAGGTTTGTTTGCATCTGAATCATACCAGACCGCCTTCTTCTACCGGCCGGGGATCATGTCCGCCGGCGCGTTGACTGCTTGTTCTTTCTTACGCCTCGACAGTGGTGACCACTGTCCAGCGCTTGTCCTTGGAGATCGGCGCGCATTCCTGGATGGATACGGTATCGCCGACCTTGTGCGAGTTGTTTTCGTCGTGCGCCTTGTACTTCTTCGACCGGCGAACGGTCTTCTGGAAGAGCGGGTGCGCGAAACGGCGCTCCACGCGGACGACGACGGTTTTGTCGTTCTTGTCGCTCACGACTACGCCCTGCAGGATACGTTTTGGCATGTTCTTCTTCCTCAGGCCTTGGCGTCGGCCGCCTTCTGGCGGGCGATCGTCTTGATGCGTGCGATATCGCGGCGTACTTCCTTGACGCGCGACGTCTTCTCCAGCTGGCCGGTAGCCTTCTGGAAACGCAGGTTGAACTGTTCTTTCTTCAGCTTCGCGAGTTCATCGGAGAGCTGGTCGACGGTCATGGTCTGTGCGTCTACGGCTTTCATGGTCCTCTCCTTACTCGGCGATGCGCTGCACGAAGCGGGTCTTGATCGGAAGCTTGGCTGCGCCGAGGCGCAGGGCTTCGCGGGCGATCTCTTCGTTCACGCCGTCGATCTCGAACATGATCCGGCCCGGCTTGACGCGAGCGGCCCAGTATTCGACCGAACCCTTACCTTTACCCATGCGGACTTCGGTCGGCTTCGAGGTGACCGGAACGTCCGGGAAGATACGGATCCACACACGGCCGGCACGCTTCATGTGACGGGTGATGGCACGGCGGGCAGCCTCGATCTGGCGTGCGGTGACGCGCTCGGGCTCCTGCGCCTTCAGTCCGTAGGAGCCGAAGTTCAAGTCGCTGCCGCCCTTGGCGACGCCCTTGATCCGACCCTTGAACTGCTTGCGGTACTTCGTACGCTTTGGCTGCAACATTGTTCAATTCTCCGAATTACGTGGCCAGGCCTCAGGCGTTTTCGCGCCGGCGGTTTCCGCCCTGCGCGTCGCCCTCGGTGGCGCGGCGCTCGGAAGCCATGGGATCATGCTCGAGGATCTCGCCCTTGAAGATCCAGACCTTCACGCCGCAGATACCGTAAGCGGTGTGGGCTTCGGCGGTACCGTAGTCGATGTCGGCGCGCAGCGTATGGAGCGGCACGCGACCTTCACGGTACCACTCGGTACGGGCGATTTCGGCGCCGCCGAGACGACCGCCGCAGGTGATACGAATGCCTTCGGCACCGAGACGCATGGCCGACTGAACGGCACGCTTCATGGCGCGACGGAATGCGATACGACGCTCGAGCTGCTGGGCGATCGACTGGGCGACCAGGGTCGCGTCGATTTCCGGCTTGCGCACTTCGACGATGTTGAGGTGCGTTTCCGAGCGGGTCATTTCCTGCAGCTTGCGGCGCAGCTTCTCGATGTCCGCGCCCTTCTTGCCGATGATCAGGCCCGGACGAGCGGCGTGGATGGTCACGCGGCACTTCTTGTGCGGACGCTCGATGACGATCTTCGACACGCCGGCCTGCTTCAACTCGTTGTTGAGGTAGGAGCGGATCTTGAGGTCTTCGTGCAGCAGCGCGCCGTATTCGGCGTCGTCGGCGAACCAACGGCTGTCCCAGGTACGGTTGATGCCGAGGCGGAAGCCGATCGGATTGATTTTCTGGCCCATTATGCGGCCTCCCCTTGCTCTTCGACTTCGCGCACGACGATGGTCAGGTGCGAGAAAGGCTTCTCGATGCGCGATGCACGGCCGCGGCCGCGGGCATGGAAGCGCTTCATGACGATCGACTTGCCGACATAGGCTTCGGCGACGATCAGCGAATCGACGTCGAGGTCATGGTTGTTCTCGGCGTTGGCGATAGCCGATTCCAGTGTCTTGCGAACAGTGCCGGCGATGCGCTTGCGCGAAAATTCGAGGTCTGCGAGCGCGCGATCAACCTTCTTGCCACGGATCAGGGCGGCGACGAGGTTGAGCTTCTGCGGGCTGACGCGGATGGTCCGCGCGACCGCCTGCGCTTCGTTGTCCTTGAGCCGGCGCGGGGTTTTTGCCTTGCCCATCGTTACTTCCTCTTCGCTTTCTTGTCGGCGCCGTGACCGTAGTAGGTCCGGGTCGGCGAATATTCACCGAGCTTCTGGCCGACCATGTCCTCGGATACGGAGACCGGGATATGCTTGTTGCCGTTGTAGACGCCGAAAGTCAGACCGACGAACTGCGGCAGGATGGTGGAGCGACGGCTCCACGTCTTGATCACTTCATTGCGGCCGCTTTCACGAACCTTCTCAGCCTTCTTGAGAAGATAACCGTCAACAAACGGACCTTTCCAAACCGAACGAGCCATTTAGACGTCCTCTCTTACTTCTTGCGCTGGTGGCGCGACCGCATGATGAAGCGATCCGTCGACTTGTTCGAACGGGTACGCTTGCCCTTGGTCGGCTTGCCCCAGGGGGATACCGGGTGACGACCGCCCGAAGTCCGGCCTTCACCACCACCGTGGGGGTGGTCGACCGGGTTCATGGCGACACCGCGGACTGCAGGGCGCTTGCCGCGCCAACGGGTCCGGCCGGCCTTGCCGTCGTTGATGTTCAGGTGATCGGGGTTCGAAACCGCGCCGACGGTGGCAAGGCAGGAGCCCTGGACCAGACGCTGTTCGCCCGAATTGAGACGGAGGATCGCCATGCCCTGGTCACGACCGACGAGCTGGGCGTAGGCGCCAGCCGAACGGGCGATCTGACCACCCTTGGCGGGCTTCATCTCGATGTTGTGCACGATCGTGCCGACCGGCATGAACTGCAGCGGCATCGTGTTGCCCGGCTTGACGTCCGCGGCGGCAGTCGAAGAGACGACCTTGTCGCCGACCGCGATGCGCTGCGGAGCAAGAATGTAGGCCTGCTCACCGTCGGTATAGGTGATCAGCGCGATGAACGCGGTACGGTTCGGGTCGTACTCGATCCGCTCGACCGTGGCTTCGACGTCGAACTTGCGACGCTTGAAGTCGACGATACGGTAGGTCTTCTTGTGACCACCACCGATACGGCGTGCGGTGATACGACCGGTGTTGTTACGACCGCCCTTGCGCGACAGACCCTCGGTCAGGCTCTTGACCGGCTTGCCCTTGTAGAGGGCGGAGCGGTCGACGATGACCAGCTGGCGCTGGCTCGGCGTCGTCGGGTTGTAATTCTTCAGTGCCATCTTTCCGTTCCCTTTTCGGGGCTGTTTCGCCCGACCTTACAGGCCGGTGGAGACGTCGATCGACTGGCCTTCAGCCAGCGTCACATACGCCTTCTTGACATCGCTCTGCTTGCCGATGTGGCCGCGGAAGCGCTTGACCTTGCCCTTGCGCAACAGCGTGTTCACGGCGGTGACCTTGACGCCGAACAGCGTTTCAACCGCTGCCTTGATCTCGGGCTTGGTGGCCGTGCGGGCGACGTTGAAGACGACCTGGTTCTGTTCGGATGCCAGGGTCGACTTTTCTGTGATCGCCGGCGAGACGATCACGTCATAGTGGCGAAGATCGGTCATTTGAAGCGCTCCTCCAGGGCCGCGATGGCGTCCTTCGACAAGACCAGCTTGCCGCGGCGCAGGATGTCGTAAACGTTGATGCCCTGGACCGGCAGAACGTCCACGTTCGGGATATTCTTGGCCGCGAGGCGGAAGTTGTTGTCCACTTCGGCGCCGCCGATGAACAGAGCGTTGGTGAGGCCGAGCTTGCCGAGCGAGGCGAGAAGCGCCTTGGTCTTGGCATCGCTGGCAGCCAGGCTGTCGACGATGATCAGGTCGGAACCCTTCGCCTTGACCGACAGGGCGTGGCGCAGGCCAAGCGCACGAACCTTCTTGGGAAGATCGTGGGCGTGGCTGCGAACGACCGGGCCGTGGGCCTTGCCGCCGCCGCGGAACTGCGGAGCACGTGCCGAGGAGTGACGGGCGCGGCCCGTACCCTTCTGGCGGTACATCTTCGCACCGGTGCGGGAGATTTCCGCGCGGCCGAGCGACTTGTGGGTGCCCTGCTGGCGCTTGGCGAGCTGCCAGCGGACGACGCGCTGCAGCAGATCCTGCCGCGGCTCGAGGCCGAAGACGTCATCGGAAAGGGAAATCTTCCCGGCGTCCTTGCCTTCCAGAGTGGTGACGGTGAGATCCATTATTCGGCTCCCTCATTCGAAGCTTCTTGGGCAGCGCCGTTGCGCAGGCCCGCCGGACGCGGAGCCTCGGACGGGATGCCGGACTTGATGGCGTCGCGGACGACGATCCAGGAACCCTTCGAACCGGGAACCGCACCCTTGATCAGGATGAGGCCGCGGTCGGCGTCGGTCGAGACGACTTCGAGGTTCTGGGTGGTCACCTTGGTCTGACCCATGTGACCGGCCATCTTCTTGCCCTTCCAGACCTTGCCCGGATCCTGGTTGGAACCGGTGGAGCCGTGCGAGCGGTGCGAGATCGACACGCCGTGGGTGGCGCGAAGACCACCGAAGCCGTGGCGCTTCATGGCACCGGCAAAACCCTTACCCTGGGTGATGCCGGAGACGTCGACCAGCTGGCCGGCGACGAAGTGTTCGGCGGTCAGTTCGGCGCCGACGTCGATCAGGTTGTCGGAGGACACCCGGAATTCGACCATCTTGGCCTTCGGCTCGACCTTGGCGACGGCGAAGTGGCCGCGCATGGCCTTGGACGTGTTCTTGACCTTGGCTACGCCAGCGCCGAGCTGGACGGCGGTGTAGCCGTTCTTTTCATCGGTCCGCTGAGCCACAACCTGGCAGTTGTCCAGCTTGAGGACGGTGACCGGGACGTGCTCGCCGGCGTCGTTGTAGACCCGCGTCATCCCAATCTTCTGTGCAATCACACCTGAACGCATCGGTTCAATCCTTCATTCGTACACGGAGCTTTCCCAAGATCCGCATTCGGTTTCAGAGGACCGTCATCTGACGGTCATGAAAGCTCCTTAGAGCTTGATTTCCACATCCACGCCGGCAGCGAGATCGAGCTTCATCAGCGCGTCAACGGTCTGCGGGGTCGGGTCGACGATATCGAGAAGACGCTTGTGGGTGCGCATCTCGAACTGCTCGCGCGACTTCTTGTCGATGTGCGGCGAGCGGTTGACCGTGAATTTCTCGATCCGGGTCGGCAGCGGAACCGGACCACGAACGCCAGCGCCTGTGCGCTTGGCGGTCGAGACGATCTCACGCGTGGAGGCATCGAGAACACGATGATCAAACGCCTTGAGGCGGATGCGGATGTTCTGGCCGTTCATTCGACTAGTCCTTGTTCTCGTTTGGAGCGGCGCGCGGATCCGGTTGGGCCCGCGCGCCCTGCCCCATGTCCTTACTCGATGATCGAAGCGACGATGCCGGCGCCGACGGTGCGGCCACCTTCACGGATAGCGAAGCGGAGCTTCTCTTCCATGGCGATCGGCACGAT
>CAZEJG010000077.1:0-6533 GCA_964511625.1 uncultured Hoeflea sp. | reverse complement strand
TCCTCCATCGCCGGATAGAGGATTTCCTCGACCGCCGGATTGAGCCGGTGGATCTCGTCGATGAAGAGGACGTCGCCATCCTCGAGATTGGTCAAAAGCGCCGCCAGATCGCCGGACTTGGCGATCACCGGACCGGAGGTCGAGCGGAAATTGACGCCGAGCTCCTTGGCCATGATCTGCGCGAGCGTGGTCTTGCCGAGGCCGGGCGGACCGACGAAGAGCACGTGATCGAGCGCCTCTCCGCGGTTCTTCGCCGCCTCGATGAAGACCTTGAGATTGGCGCGCGCTTCGGCCTGGCCGGTGAAATCGTCGAGCGACTGCGGCCTGATGCTTTGCTCGACGTCCTCGCCGCGCTTTTCCGGATCGATCAGGCGTTGGGGTTCGCTCATGCCAGGAGTTCCATTTCGGGTATCGCACCGGCGGCCCGCCGGTCGAATGTCACGGTGTGGCTGCAGCCTGCTCGGACCGCGCAAAAAGCGATCAGACAATCGGCTATGTCGCCCTTCGTGGGCTTCAAACGTGCGAAAAAGGGCGCGAGGTGCTCCTCCATTTCAAAGTTCAGTTCAGCCGCATCAAGCATGGCATTGACCGTATTCAGAACCTGGACTGTCGAGTAGCGATAATACCGCTGGAGCACCCAAATGAACTCGGCCAGCACGACCATGCTTACGTAAGCTGGCCTATCGCTGCTGCACTGCTTGAAGAATGCATCCGCGCGCTCGAACTGCGCGAGGTCATCTTTGATAACGTACCGCAGCAAGACATTTGTATCGACGCCGATCACAATTTCTCGCTTCTCAACTCGTTCCACTCATGGCGGATACGATCATCTTCCTCGCCCACGGCCTGGCCTACCGCCTCATCCATTTCCTCGAGTGTGCACCCTGCACCCGCAGGCGGCGGGCCCAGAATTCCAGCGAGGTCGGCAATCGACTTGTTCTTGGGGAGAGCAACTACTTCTCCATCGCGGACCATGACGAAAAACCGCGTCCCGGGAAGCAGGCCGAGCTCATCCCTGACCTCCTTCGGAATGGTCAGTTGGCCTTTCGTGGTCATTGTCGTATAAGCGCCCATTTTCTTACCTAGCGAGATAATTCTTACGATCCGACAATAGTAGGAATCGGAGAAATAGGCAAGAAATTATCGTGACAATTCCTTCAGACCCAGCCGGATGAGCTTGGCCGCATCGGCGTCCTCGCCTGCCGTTTTCAGCGCGGCGGAAACGGCGTTGGCGGCCTGGTCGCGCGAATAGCCGAGATTGGAGAGTGCCGAGACGGCATCGGTGACCGCTCCACCCGCCACGCCCTCACCAAGTTCCTGCTTGAGGCCGATCGAGGGAGCCGCCTCACCGGCATAGGCCGGCGCCTTGCTCCTGAGTTCGGTAACGATGCGCTCGGCCACCTTCTTGCCGACGCCCGGCGCGCGGGAAATCATGGTGACGTCCCGCAGCGCCACCGCATTGGCGATCTCGGACGGGCTCAGCGTCGACAGCACCGCCAGCGCCACCTTGGCGCCGACCCCCTGCACGCTCTGCAGCAGCCGGAACCATTCGCGCTCGAGATGGCTCGAGAATCCGAAAAGGCGGAACTGGTCCTCGCGCACATAGGTCTCGATATACAGGACCGCCGCCTCGCCGGGATTGAGCCTGGCGATGGTGCGCGACGAGCACGAGACGGTGTAGCAGACGCCGTGCACGTCGATCAGCACGTTGTCGCCCTCGATCTCGTCGACCGTTCCCTTCAGTTTACCGATCATTCTGAGCCACCTTCATGGATGGGTTTCGGGCGTGATGAGCTCGACGCCGGGAAAATAGGTGCGGTAGCCGCCGGCGTCACGCGTCAGGATGGCGTACCCGCGGATCGCCGCGTGGGCGCCGATGAGGAAATCCGGCAGCATCCGGTCGCGCCGACCGCCCGCCTCGCGATACACCCGGTAGGCGCGACCCGCCGCGAAGGCCGCGAGCCACGGCAGGTTCTCGCGGCGGAACTGGTCGTCGGGCAGAAGCGCATCCACTTCCGCGACCGAGCGGTAGCGGACCGAGAACTCGGCATAGATGACGGGATTGATGAGGGGAACGGTGTCGCGCCACAGCCCGATCAGCTTCGCCCGCGACCAGGCGAGCCATTCAGGGTCGCGGACAGCGACATCGATCAGGACATTGGTGTCGACCAGGACGCTCACGGCTCGCGGTCCCGCGTCATCGCCATGACCGCTTCGGCATCGAGTTCCGGATCCCCGGTACCTTCCAGACGGTCGAGCGTCTCCACGAACCGGTCCAGACGGGCCCGCTCGGCCAATTCTCTCGCCCGCCCCTTCGGCTCCACCACAAGCCGCCCGTTCTCGATGGTAAAGACCACCTCGCTGTTGGGCTCGATTCCCGCAAGCTCCCGCAGATCGCGGGGGATCGTCACCTGCCCCTTGGATGTCACACGCATGGAGAAAACTCACGCCAGTTGGAGTGAGTAAGAAATATCCTTACTTACGGAACAAGTCAAGAACATTTGCCGCGATGGGCGCTACTCGGCGGCCATGCGCCAGGCGGGAGAGGACCGATGGTGAGCATGGCAGATGGCGATCGCGATCGCGTCGGCGGCGTCATCGCTGTCGAACTCGGCGCGCGGCATCAGCACCTTCACCATCATCTGGATCTGCTTCTTGTCGCCGTGGCCGACGCCGATCACGCTCTTCTTGACCGCGTTCGGCGCATATTCGGCCACCCGAAGGCCGGCGCGGACCGGCACCACCATCGCAATGCCGCGGGCCTGACCGAGCTTGAGCGTGGCCGTCGCATCCTTGTTGACGAAGGTATTCTCCACCGCCGCCTCGAAGGGCTGATAGGTGTGGATGACTTCCTCGAGTCCCTCGAATAGCTGATGCAGCCGGGAGGCCAGATCGCGCTTCTCGTCGGACCGCACGGTGCCGGAGGCCACGAAGCGCAGCGAATTGCCGAGGCTTTCGACAATGCCCCAGCCGGTGCGCCGTAGCCCCGGATCTATCCCGATGATGCGAATCGCTTCCTTCATGGCCGAACCCTATCCCTGGCCGCCGGAGCATTCCATCGAAATGTGAACAAAGGGGAAACGGAATTGAATGAGGGCGTGCCCTTTGCCTCGCCTCCACGGCTTCCTACATTGAGGTGCCAAGGCCTCCTCCCGAAAGACTTCCCCCCATGACCGATTTTTCCATTCTCGATCTCTGCCCCATCGTCGAGGGCTCGAATGCCGGCGAGGCGATCGCCGCAACGCGCGCCATGGCGAAGGCGGCGGAGGATGCCGGCTTCACCCGCTTCTGGCTCGCCGAGCATCACGGCATGGAAGGCATTGCCAGTGCCGCCACCGCGCTGGTGATCGCGGAAGCCGGCCACGCGACGAAGACCATCCGCATCGGCTCGGGCGGCGTGATGCTGCCCAACCATGCGCCGCTGGTCATCGCCGAACAGTTCGGCACGCTCGAAGCCATGTTCCCCGGGCGCGTCGACCTCGGCCTCGGCCGCGCGCCGGGCACCGACATGAACACGGCGCGGGCGCTCAGGCGCAATCTGGAAACCGGTGCGAATTCCTTCCCCAACGACGTGATCGAACTGCAGACCTATCTCGGCGACCGACAGGATGGCCAGCGGCTGATCGCCGTACCCGGCATGGGCGCTCATGTGCCGATCTGGCTCCTCGGTTCGAGCCTCTATTCGGCGCATCTCGCCGGCGCGCTGGGCCTTCCCTATGCATTTGCCTCCCATTTCGCGCCGGATCTGCTCGAAGAGGCGCTGCACATCTACCGCTCCAATTTCCAGCCCTCGGCACAGCTTGAAAAGCCCTATGTCATCGCCGCCGCCATGGGCGTAATGGCGGAGACCGACGCGGAAGCCGCCTATCATTTCACCTCGGTGCAGCAGAACTTCGTCAACATGCGCCGCAACGCGCGCGGCAAGATGCCCCCGCCGCTCGAGACGATGGACGGGTTCTGGAACGAGATGGAGAAGATCGCCGTCGAGCACACCCTGCGCTACGCGGTCGTGGGCGGACCGGAGACGGCGAAGGAGAAGATGCAACGCTTCGTCGACGTGACCGGCGCCGACGAGATCATGCTCTCCATGCACATCTATTCGCTGGAAGCACGGCTGAAATCGGTCGAGCTGTTCGGCAAGATGCGGGAGATGCTGTGACGAGAGCCAAACGGCCCCCTACGAGGGTCTAGTTTCCGGTTTTCCCGTTCTGGCCTATAATCAGGAACGGGAGGACGAAACCATGGCCAAACTGTCGCAACATATCGCGCGGGTGGTCGAGACCGCCAACGATCCGAGTGCGGCGGCCTCGTCGCGGCTGGCGGCGTCCTGGCGGCGCTCGCTCGATCATCACGGACTCGATCCCGGCCAGCGGCAGGGCGTTCACCGGATCACCGAGACTGCCCTTTCGGAACGGCGCAGCCTGTCGGAGTCGATGCTGCGGATCGCCATGCCCAAGCTCGACGCGCTCTATCAGCTCGTCGGCAGTTCGGGTTGCGGCGTGCTCCTGACCGACGCCGAGGGCGTCGTCCTCGACATGCGCGTGGCCACCCATGATCTGTCGACCTTCGAGCACTGGGGTCTGGCGCCGGGCGCGGACTGGTCGGAAGCGTCCGAAGGGACCAACGGCATCGGCACCTGCATCACCGAGAGCCGGCGGGTGATCATCCATCGCGACGACCACTTCCATGCGCGCAACACGGCGATGAGCTGCATGGATGCGCCGATCTTCGGCCCCGAGGGCGAACTGATCGGCGCGCTCGACGTCTCCTCCGCCCGCGCCGACCAGACCGAAGCCTTCAACAGGCTGATCGAGGCGATGGTGGCGCAGACCGCGCGCCAGATCGAGGTCGACAATTTCCGCGCCAGCTTCCCCAAGGCGCGCTTCATCGTCGCCGACGGCGACGGCGGTGACGCCGCAACCTTGCTCGCCGTCGATCAGAACGACATCGTGCTGGGGGCGACACGCGCCGCGCGCCGGGCCTTCGGGCTGAAACCGACCGGGACGCTCAAGCCGTTGCCGGCCTCCGATCTCTTCGGCCGCGAGGATGGCCCGACGGGTTTCGAAAAGGCGGAACGCGCCGCCGTGATGCGGGCCCTTTCCCGCGCCGACGGCAACGTCTCCGAGGCCGCCCGCATGCTCGGCGTCGGTCGAGCGACCCTCTACCGGCGCATGAAACGCCTCGGAATCGGCGAAACCCACTCCGACCTGTCTCAATCCTGAGACAGGTCGCCCCGCCTGCCTGTGGGCGCGGGGCTGACTCTTCCTCCTGACCTGACATCCTTCCTGCATTCCCGGTGGAGGACCGGGTTGAAAAGGAGGAACTCCCATGAACGAGATGACCCGCATCGCGGCCGAGTACACCTCGCCGTTCAAATCCCGCTACGACAATTTCATCGGCGGCAAGTTCGTCGCGCCCGTCCAGGGACGCTACTTCGACAACATCACCCCGATCACCGGTGAAAAGGTCTGCGAAATCGCCCGCTCGAGCGCGGAAGACGTGGAACTGGCGCTGGACGCCGCTCACGCCGCCAAGGAAGCCTGGGGCAAGACGCCGGCCGCCGAACGCTCCAACATTCTCCTCAGGATCGCCGATCGGATCGAGGAAAACCTGGACCTGATCGCCCGCGCGGAAACCTGGGACAACGGCAAGCCGATCCGCGAGACGACGGCCGCCGACATTCCGCTGTCCGTCGACCACTTCCGCTATTTCGCCGGCGTGCTGCGCGGTCAGGAAGGCTCGATGTCGGAGATCGACAGCGACACCGTGGCCTATCACTTCCATGAGCCTCTCGGCGTCGTCGGGCAGATCATTCCGTGGAACTTCTCGGTGCTGATGGCCGCCTGGAAGCTTGCCCCGGCGCTCGCCGCCGGCAACTGCATCGTTCTCAAGCCGGCCGAACAGACACCCGCCGCGATCATGGTGGTGGCTGAACTCATCGCCGACCTCCTGCCTGCCGGCGTGCTCAACATCGTCAACGGCATGGGCCCGGAAGTGGGCAGCCCGCTGGCCCGTTCGCCGCGCATCGCCAAGATCGCGTTCACCGGCTCGACCGAGACCGGCCGCATCATCATGAAGGCGGCCACCGAGAATCTGATCCCGGTGACGCTCGAACTCGGCGGCAAGTCGCCCAACATCTTCTTCTCCGACGTCATGGCCGAAGACGACGCCTTCCTCGACAAGGCCGTCGAGGGCTTCGTGCTCTTTGCCTTCAATCAGGGCGAGGTCTGCACCTGCCCGAGCCGCGCGCTCATCCAGGAGGACATCTACGAGGCCTTCATCGAGCGTTGCATCAAACGGGTGAAGGCGATCAAGCAGGGCGACCCGCGCGACATGGCAACCATGGTCGGCGCGCAGGCGAGCCGCGAGCAGCAGGACAAGATCATGTCCTATCTGCGGATCGGCGTGGAAGAAGGCGCACAGGTTCTCGTCGGCGGCGACGCGGCGCAGATGCCGACCGAGATCGCCGGCGGCTTCTACATCCAGCCGACGATCCTGAAGGGCCACAACAAGATGCGGGTGTTCCAGGAGGA
>CAZEJG010000076.1:0-6541 GCA_964511625.1 uncultured Hoeflea sp. | reverse complement strand
GCGGCCGCGGCAAGGGCAAGTTCAAGGAACTCGGCCCCGACGCCAAGGGCGGCGTGCGGCTCGCCAAGTCGGTCGACGAGGTGGTCAAGAACGCCGAGGAGATGCTCGGCAACACGCTGGTGACCAAGCAGACCGGCGACGCCGGCAAGCAGGTCAACCGCCTCTATATAGAGGACGGTGCCGACATCGACCGCGAACTCTATCTCTCGATCCTGGTCGACCGCTCCACCGGCAAGAACGCCTTCGTGGTTTCGACCGAGGGCGGCATGGACATCGAAGCGGTGGCCGAGCACACGCCCGAGAAGATCCTGACGCTGCCGATCGATCCGGTCGCCGGCGTGACGGCGGACGACTGTGCCACGCTGTGCGATGCGCTCAAGCTCGACGGCGACGCCCGCACCGACGCGACCAAGCTCTTCCCGATTCTTTACAGGGCCTATGTCGAGAAGGACATGAGCCTTCTCGAGATCAACCCGCTGATCGTGATGACCGACGGCCATGTCCGTGTGCTCGACGCCAAGGTCTCGTTCGACGGTAACGCGCTGTTCCGCCATGAGGACATCATGGAACTGCGCGACAAGACCGAAGAGGACGAGAAGGAAATCGAGGCGTCGAAATACGACCTAGCCTATGTCGCGCTCGACGGCAATATCGGCTGCATGGTCAACGGCGCCGGCCTCGCCATGGCGACGATGGACATCATCAAGCTCTACGGCGCCGAGCCCGCCAACTTCCTCGACGTCGGCGGCGGCGCTTCCAAGGAGAAGGTGACGGCAGCCTTCAAGATCATCACCGCCGACCCGGCCGTGGAAGGCATCCTCGTCAACATCTTCGGCGGCATCATGAAATGTGACGTCATCGCCGAGGGTGTGGTCGCGGCCGTCAAGGAAGTGGGCCTCAAGGTTCCGCTCGTTGTCCGGCTCGAGGGCACCAATGTCGAACTCGGCAAGAAGATCATCAACGAGAGCGGGCTGAACGTGATCGCGGCCGACGATCTCGACGATGCCGCACAGAAGATCGTCAAGGCGGTCAAGGGCTGAGGGTGATGGAGTTCATACTCACCTGGGCGCCGCTCGTTGTTCTTCTGGTGTTCTTTCTGTTCATCGCATCGCGGATGTCGAAGCGGCAGATGGGCACCTACAACGAGCATGTTACCGAGGTGAAGGCCATCAATGACGAGCTGATCGGGCTCAATCGCGAGATGGCCGCCATCAATCGTGAAATGATTGCCGAACTCCGCGAGATCAAACAGATTTTGAAGGACAGGAACTGATGTCAATTCTGATCAACAAGGACACCAAGGTCCTCGTCCAGGGCCTCACCGGCAAGACCGGGACGTTCCACACGGAACAGGCGCTGGCCTATCACGGCACCCAGATGGTGGGCGGCATTCACCCGAAGAAGGGCGGCGAGACCTGGGAAGGCGCGGGCGGCGAAAAGCTGCCGATCTTCGCCACCGTCGCCGAGGGCAAGGACGCGACCGGCGCGAACGCCTCGGTCATCTACGTACCGCCGGCAGGTGCCGCCTCGGCCATCATTGAGGCGATCGACGCCGAGATCCCGCTGATCGTCTGCATCACCGAAGGCATTCCGGTGCAGGACATGGTCAAGGTCAAGGCACGGCTTGACGCCAGCGCCTCGCGGCTGATCGGCCCGAACTGCCCCGGCGTGCTGACGCCTGACGAGTGCAAGATCGGCATCATGCCGGGCTCGATCTTCAAGAAGGGCTCGGTGGGGATCCTGTCGCGCTCGGGCACGCTGACCTATGAAGCCGTGTTCCAGACCACGAACGAAGGCCTCGGCCAGTCGACCGCGGTCGGCATCGGCGGCGATCCGGTCAAGGGCACCGAGTTCATCGACATGCTCGACCTGTTCCTCGACGATCCGGAAACCGAATCCATCATCATGATCGGTGAAATCGGCGGTTCGGCCGAGGAAGACGCCGCCGAGTGGCTGAAGGAACAGGCCAAGAAGGGCCGCAAGAAGCCGATGGCCGGCTTCATCGCGGGCCGCACGGCGCCTCCCGGACGCACGATGGGCCACGCCGGCGCGGTGATTTCGGGCGGCAAGGGCGGCGCGGAAGACAAGATCGCGGCGATGGAATCGGCCGGCATCAAGGTGTCGCCGTCTCCGGCCCGCCTCGGCAAGACCCTGGTCGAAGTGCTGAAGGGCTGATCCCCGCCGCTTCCCCGAGGGGATGGCGCGGGATGACACATTTCCATCCGGTTAGCCGGGTGGACGGGAATTCAAGCTGGAGCCGGGCCCTTTCGAGGGTCCGGCGCTGGCGTAGGTTCCGGTACGAAGGCGCCGTGTTTCCGACAGGTTCGCGGTGCAAACCGAGGGAACGGCCCGCCGCCGGTTCCCGAGGCGCGGCAAGATGAAACACAAGCGAGGCTGATCTAATGGATCACGATTTTGACGCTTCCCGCCCCGACCTGTCCGCCCTTTCGGGTGACAGCGCCGCCTATCTGGAATCGCTCTATGGCGAGGAAACGCCGCAGCCGTCCTGGAAGCGCGACAACTGGCCGATCGCCGAGGGCGGCGATCTGGTCGCTGCACTCGACGGCAACTGGGGCGATGTCGAGGCCCATGTCGGCGAGAAGCTGAAGAACAAGGCGGCGAAGGCCGGCGGACCGGTTTCGACCGAGGAGATCCAGCTGGCGACGCGCGATTCCGTCCGCGCCATCATGATGATCCGCGCCTACCGCATGCGTGGCCACCTGCACGCCAAGCTCGATCCGCTCAACATCCTGCGCGCCGAGGACGACTACAACGAGCTGTCGCCGTCGAACTACGGCTTCACCGAGGCCGATTACGACCGCAAGATCTTCATCGACCACGTGCTCGGTCTGGAATACGCCACCATCCCCGAGATGCTGGACATCCTCAAGCGCACCTATTGCTCGACGCTCGGCTTCGAGTTCATGCACATCTCCAACCCGGAAGAGAAGTCCTGGCTGCAGGAGCGCATCGAAGGACCGGACAAGGGCGTCGACTTCACCGACATGGGCAAGAAGGCGATCCTGCAGAAGCTGATCGAGGCCGAGGGCTTCGAACAGTTCATCGACGTCAAGTACAAGGGCACCAAGCGCTTCGGCCTCGACGGCGGTGAATCGCTGATCCCGGCGCTCGAGCAGATCATCAAGCGCGGCGGCAATCTGGGTCTCAAGGAGATCGTCTTCGGCATGGCCCACCGCGGCCGCCTGAACGTGCTGACCCAGGTGATGGGCAAGCCGCACCGCGCCGTCTTCCACGAGTTCAAGGGCGGTTCCTTCGCCCCCGACGACGTGGAAGGTTCGGGTGACGTGAAGTATCACCTCGGCGCCTCGTCGGACCGCGAGTTCGACCAGAACAAGGTGCACCTGTCGCTGACCGCCAACCCCTCGCACCTGGAAATCGTCAACCCGGTGGTGATGGGCAAGGCGCGCGCCAAGCAGGACCTGCTTGCGGTGGACATGGAAAAGGAAATCGTGCCGCTCACCGAACGGGTGAAGGTGATGCCGCTGCTCTTGCACGGCGACGCGGCGTTTGCCGGCCAGGGCGTGGTGGCCGAAATTCTCGGCCTGTCGGGCCTGCGCGGCCACCGCGTGGCGGGCACCGTCCACTTCATCATCAACAACCAGATCGGCTTTACGACGAACCCGGCCTTCTCGCGCTCCTCGCCCTATCCGTCGGACGTGGCGAAGATGATCGAGGCGCCGATCTTCCATGTGAACGGCGACGATCCGGAAGCGGTGGTCTATGCCGCCAAGATCGCCACCGAATTCCGCATGAAGTTCCACAAGCCGGTCGTCATCGACATGTTCTGCTACCGGCGCTTCGGCCACAACGAAGGCGACGAGCCGTCCTTCACCCAGCCGACGATGTACAAGCACATCCGCAGCCACGAGACGGTCGTCACGCTCTATTCGCGCCGGCTGATCGAGGAAGGCCTGATCACCGAAGGCGAATTCGAGAAGATGAAGGCCGACTGGCGCGCCAATCTCGAAACCGAGTTCGACATCGGCCAGTCCTACAAGCCGAACAAGGCCGACTGGCTGGACGGCGAATGGTCGGGTCTCAGGACCGCCGACAACCAGGACGAACAGCGCCGCGGCAAGACCGCGATGCCGATCAAGCAGCTGCGCGAGATCGGCAAGAAGCTTTCGGAAGTGCCGGAAGGCTTCAAGGCCCACCGCACCATCCAGCGCTTCATGGACAACCGCGCGCAGATGATCGAGACCGGCGAGGGCATCGACTGGGCCATGGGCGAAGCACTCGCCTTCGGCTCGCTGGTGACGGAAGGCATGAAGGTGCGTCTGTCGGGGCAGGACGTCGAACGCGGTACCTTCTCGCAGCGCCATTCGGTGCTCTACGACCAGGAGACCGAGGAACGCTACATTCCGCTGCAGAACCTGACGCCCAACCAGGCCCCCTACGAGGTCATCAACTCGATGCTTTCGGAAGAAGCGGTGCTCGGCTTCGAATACGGTTATTCGCTGGCCCGGCCGAACGCGCTGACCTTGTGGGAAGCCCAGTTCGGCGACTTCGCCAACGGCGCGCAGGTGGTCTTCGACCAGTTCATCTCCTCGGGCGAACGCAAGTGGCTTCGCATGTCGGGCCTCGTCTGCCTGCTGCCGCACGGCTATGAGGGACAGGGTCCGGAACACTCCTCGGCCCGCCTCGAGCGGTTCCTGCAGATGTGCGCGGAAGACAACATGCAGGTCGCCAACTGCACCACGCCGGCGAACTACTTCCACATCCTGCGCCGGCAGATGAAGCGCGACTTCCGCAAGCCGCTGATCCTGATGACGCCGAAGTCGCTGCTGCGCCACAAGCGCGCGGTCTCGACGCTTGCCGAGATGGCGGGTGAAAGCTCGTTCCACCGGCTTCTGTGGGACGATGCGGAGATGCAGAAGGACGGGCCGACCAAGCTCGTCAAGGACAACAAGATCCGCCGCGTCGTGATGTGCACGGGCAAGGTCTATTACGACCTGTTCGAGGAGCGCGAGAAGCGCGGCATCGACGACGTCTATCTCTTGCGCCTTGAACAGCTCTACCCGTTCCCGGCCAAGGCGCTGATCAACGAATTGTCGCGCTTCCGCAATGCAGAGATGGTGTGGTGTCAGGAAGAGCCCAAGAACATGGGCGCCTGGGCCTTCATCGACCCCTATCTGGAATGGGTGCTCGCCCATATCGACGCCAAGTACCAGCGGGTGCGCTACACCGGTCGCCCGGCCTCGGCCTCGACGGCCACCGGCCTGATGTCGCGTCACCTGGCGCAGCTCGAAGCCTTCCTCGAAGACGCACTGGGCGGCTGAGCCCGAAGCGGAACCACAACAGCTCAGAACGAGAGAAACGGACACATCCATGGCTACTGAAATCCGCGTTCCCACCCTGGGAGAATCGGTCACCGAGGCGACGATCGGCACCTGGCTGAAGAAGGTCGGCGACAGCGTCGCCGTCGACGAACCGATCGTCGAACTGGAAACCGACAAGGTCTCCATCGAGGTTCCGTCGCCTGTGGCCGGTACGCTGAGCGAGATCTCCGCCGAGGAAGGCGACACCGTCGAACTCAACGGACTTCTGGGCATGATTTCCGAGGGCGAAGGTGCGGCACCTGCCAAGGGCGGGGCGAAGGGCGACGACAAGCCTGCGGAAAAGGCGCCGGAGAAGTCCGAGGACAAGAAGGCTGAAGAGAAGAAGTCCGAGCCGGCGAAGAAGGAAGGCACCGACATGCCGCCCGCGCCGTCGGCTTCCAAGATGATGGAAGAGAAGAACATCGCCGCCGATTCGGTTTCCGGTTCCGGCAAGCGCGGCCAGGTTCTCAAGGGCGACGTGCTCGACGCCATCAACAAGGGCGGCTCGCAGCCGTCGTCCGCACCGGCCGCCAAGCCCGCGCCGCGCGCCGAACCGAAGGCCGAGGACGCCTCGCGCGAGGAACGGGTGAAGATGACCCGCCTGCGCCAGACCATCGCCCGCCGCCTCAAGGACGCGCAGAACACCGCGGCCATGCTGACCACCTATAACGAGGTGGACATGAAGGCGGTGATGGACCTGCGGTCCAAGTACAAGGACATCTTCGAGAAGAAGCATGGGGTGAAGCTCGGCTTCATGGGCTTCTTCACCAAGGCGGTAACGCATGCGCTGAAGGAAATCCCGGCGATCAACGCCGAGATCGACGGCAACGAGTTCATCTACAAGAACTTCTGCCACATCGGCGTGGCCGTGGGCACCGACAAGGGCCTCGTGGTGCCTGTGGTGCGTGATGCCGACCAGATGTCCATCGCCGAGATCGAGAAGGAAATCGGCCGTCTCGGCCGGGCGGCGCGCGACGGCGAGCTTACCATGGAAGACATGCAGGGCGGCACCTTCACCATCTCCAACGGTGGCGTCTACGGTTCGCTGATGTCCTCGCCGATCCTCAACGCGCCGCAGTCGGGCATCCTCGGCATGCACAAGATCCAGGAGCGTCCGGTCGCCATCGGCGGTCAGGTCGTCATCCGTCCGATGATGTATCTGGCGCTCTCCTATGACCACCGGATCGTCGACGGCAAGGAAG
>CAZEJG010000075.1:0-7230 GCA_964511625.1 uncultured Hoeflea sp. | reverse complement strand
AAGCTGCACCAGTGCGGCCTGCCCAAGAAGATGGCGCTCGAACTGTTCAAGCCGTTCATCTACGCCCGTCTTGACGCCAAGGGCTATTCGTCCACCGTCAAGCAGGCCAAGAAGCTGGTCGAAAAGGAAAAGCCGGAAGTCTGGGATATCCTCGACGAGGTCATCCGCGAGCACCCGGTTCTCCTGAACCGCGCCCCGACGCTGCACCGTCTGGGCATCCAGGCCTTCGAACCGACCCTGGTCGAAGGCAAGGCGATCCAGCTGCACCCGCTCGTCTGCACCGCCTTCAACGCCGACTTCGACGGCGACCAGATGGCCGTTCACGTGCCGCTGTCGCTCGAAGCCCAGCTTGAAGCCCGCGTGCTGATGATGTCGACCAACAACATCCTGCACCCGGCAAACGGCGCACCGATCATCGTGCCGTCGCAGGACATGGTGCTGGGTCTCTATTACCTCTCGATCATGGCCGAGAAGGAACCGGGCGAGGGGATGGTGTTCTCCGATCTCGGCGAACTCCACCATGCGCTCGAGAACAAGGTCGTTACCCTGCACTCGAAGGTGAAGGGCCGCTTCAAGACCGTCGACGCCGACGGCAAGGAAGTCAGCGAGATCCACGAGACCACGCCCGGCCGCATGCTCATCGGCGAACTTCTGCCGAAGAACGTCAACGTGCCGTTCGACACCTGCAACAAGGAGATGACCAAGAAGAACATCTCCCGGATGATCGACACCGTCTATCGTCACTGCGGTCAGAAGGACACGGTGATCTTCTGCGACCGGATCATGCAGCTCGGCTTCGGCCATGCCTGCCGCGCCGGCATCTCCTTCGGCAAGGACGACATGGTCATCCCGGCCGCCAAGGCGAAGATCGTCGCCGACACCGACGCGATGGTGAAGGAATACGAGCAGCAGTACAACGAAGGCCTGATCACTCAGGGCGAGAAGTACAACAAGGTCGTCGACGCCTGGGGCAAGGCGACCGAGAAGGTTGCCGACGAGATGATGGCGCGCATCAAAGCGGTCGAATTCGACCCCGAGACCGGCCGTCAGAAGCAGATGAACTCGATCTACATGATGAGCCACTCCGGTGCGCGTGGTTCGCCCAGCCAGATGCGTCAGCTCGGCGGGATGCGCGGCCTGATGGCCAAGCCTTCGGGCGAGATCATCGAGACGCCGATCATCTCGAACTTCAAGGAAGGCCTGACCGTGAACGAGTACTTCAACTCGACCCACGGTGCCCGTAAGGGTCTGGCCGACACCGCGCTGAAGACGGCGAACTCGGGTTACCTGACCCGTCGTCTCGTCGACGTGGCGCAGGACTGCATCGTCAACTCCGTCGATTGCGGCACCGAGGAAGGCCTGACCATGACGGCCATCGTCGATGCCGGCCAGGTCGTGGCCTCGATCGGCCAGCGTATCCTGGGCCGTACGGCTCTCGACGACATCAACCATCCGGTTTCGGGCGACAACATCGTCAAGGCCGGCACGATGATCGACGAGGCACAGGTCGTGCTGATCGAGGAAGCCGGCATCCAGGCGGTTCGCATCCGTTCGCCGCTGACCTGCGAGATCCAGACCGGCATCTGCGCGGCCTGTTACGGTCGCGACCTGGCACGCGGTACCCCCGTCAACCAGGGCGAGGCCGTCGGCGTCATCGCGGCTCAGTCGATCGGCGAGCCGGGCACGCAGCTCACCATGCGTACCTTCCACCTTGGCGGCACGGCGACCGTGGTCGACCAGTCGTTCCTGGAAGCCTCCTATGAGGGCACGGTGCAGATCCGCAACCGCAACGTCCTGCGCAACTCGGACGGTCATCTCGTGGCCATGGGCCGCAACATGGCCATCCAGATCATGGACGAGAAGGGCGGCGAGCGCTCCTCGCAGCGCGTGGCCTACGGCTCCAAGCTGTTCGTCGACGACGGCGATGCGGTCAAGCGCGGCCAGCGTCTGGCCGAGTGGGATCCGTATACCCGCCCGATGATGACCGAAGTCGCCGGTACGGTGGAGTTCGAGGACCTCATCCACGGCGTTTCGGTGACCGAGACGGCCGACGAGGCGACCGGCATCACCAAGCGTCAGGTCATCGACTGGCGGTCGACGCCGCGCGGCAACGATCTGCATCCGGCCATCGTCATCAAGGACGACAAGGGTGAGATCCTCCGCCTGGCGCGTGGCAGCGAAGCCCGCTTCCAGCTCTCGGTGGACGCCATCCTCTCGGTCGAACCGGGTACGAAGGTCTCCGAGGGCGACGTGCTCGCACGTATCCCGCTGGAAAGCGCCAAGACCAAGGACATCACCGGCGGTCTGCCGCGTGTGGCCGAACTGTTCGAGGCGCGTCGTCCGAAGGATCACGCCATCATCGCCGAGATCGACGGCACGATCCGTCTGGGTCGCGACTACAAGAACAAGCGTCGCGTCTCCATCGAGCCTGCCGAGGACGGTGTGGAGCCGGTCGAGTACCTGATCCCGAAGGGCAAGCCCTTCCACCTTCAGGACGGCGACTACATCGAAAAGGGTGACTACATCCTCGACGGCAACCCGGCACCGCACGACATCCTGGCGATCAAGGGCGTGGAAGCTCTGGCTTCCTACCTCGTCAACGAGATCCAGGAAGTCTACCGACTGCAGGGCGTGCTCATCAACGACAAGCACATCGAGGTGATCGTTCGCCAGATGCTGCAGAAGGTGGAGATCACCGAGTCGGGCGATTCGGGCTACATCGTCGGCGACAACGCCGATGCGATCGAGCTCGAGAACGTCAACGAGCGTCTGCTCGAGGAAGGCAAGAAGCCTGCGGTCGGCGTGCCGGTGCTGCTCGGCATCACAAAGGCGTCGCTGCAGACCCCGTCCTTCTTCTCGGCGGCATCCTTCCAGGAGACCACCAAGGTCCTCACGGAAGCAGCCGTGGCCGGCAAGATGGATACGCTGCAGGGCCTCAAGGAGAACGTCATCGTGGGTCGCCTCGTGCCGGTCGGTACGGGCAGCCAGATGAACCAGATCCGTCGCATCGCCAACTCGCGCGACGATCTGATCCTGGACGAGCGCCGCAAGTCGTCGGGTGCGGAAACCGCCAACCCGATGCTCGAGGACATGGCCGGCTCGACGCCCGCCGAATAATCCGCTCGAACGGATACGAACACGAAAAAGGCCGCTCCTCCGGGAGCGGCCTTTTTTCATTTCGATCAAGCGTTCGGCGAAGGGCAGGGGCTTTCGCCCAACAGCCTCCGTCAGCTCCTCAGTCGAAGGTGATGACGGCGACCTCGCCCTCGAGCACGCCTTCATAGGCGGTCGAGTGCGGTTCTTCCTCGGGCATGCCTTCGAGCAGACCGATCTGATCAAGATCGGCTTCGGCGAAACCTTCGCGGGCGAGGGCGTTCAGGGTTTCGCGCACGGCTGAATCCTCGTCGGGAGCGGCCAGCATCACATGGACCTGGATCTTTTCGCCGTCCGGCTCCCTAGAGACCTGGCCGATGATGATGAAGACGCTCGCTTCGATGAGACCATCGTCGTCGAAGTCCTCGCCGGCCGGTCCGTCGGCCTGATTGTCGTTGTCGGCCATCCTGTTACCTCTTTCGATTCGTTGTGGTGACATTTATATGTCTTGGGCAGGCTGCTTGGGGCTCGGTACAACAAGCAGGGATGCCGCGATAGGGGTGTAAGACGTGATTCTCCCGGCGGTTCCATGCGACCTGTCCGGGCGGCGCAAGGGAATGCCGGTTCCCGCCGGTCCTGCGCAATATTCTGTCGCCTCGATACGCCGCATTTCCGGCAAAGCCCCGCAACAGCGATTATTTCGCCCCCGGGCTTGACGGGACAGGGCATTATCAGTACTTAGCGGCCACCGAAACCGATGTGAGGCGCATTCTCCGGGGCGACGCGCTCTGGAATTTGTCTCAAACAAGGTTTCCGACACCGCGATTTAAAATGCTGCACGCACGACGCAGGCCTTGCTTGTGTCCTCTGCTTTAGTGGGCCCTCCGGTAAACGGATATGGCCCTCGTTTTGCGCATTGAGTCACGGGAAACGGGCCCGAGAGGGCGAGATTTGAATTCTGAAGGGATGGCAGCATGCCTACTGTAAACCAGCTGATCCGCAAGCCGCGCCAGGCGCCGGTAAAGCGCAACAAGGTCCCGGCCCTGGAGCAGAACCCGCAGAAGCGTGGCGTCTGCACCCGTGTCTATACCACGACCCCGAAAAAGCCGAACTCGGCTCTCCGGAAGGTTGCCAAGATCCGCCTGACCAACGGCTATGAAGTGATCGGCTACATCCCGGGCGAAGGCCACAACCTGCAGGAACACTCCGTCGTCATGATCCGTGGCGGCCGCGTGAAGGATCTTCCGGGTGTGCGCTACCACATCATCCGCGGCGTTCTGGATACCCAGGGCGTCAAGAACCGCAAGCAGCGCCGCTCGAAATACGGCGCCAAGCGGCCGAAGTAATCAAAGCGCCGGGCCTCCACGAGGCCCGGCTTTGTGATCACCATCTGAGAGACAAATCGCATGTCACGACGTCACAGCGCAGAGAAGCGTGAGATCAACCCGGACCCGAAGTTCGGCGACCTGGTTATCACCAAGTTCATGAACGCCATCATGTTGGACGGCAAGAAGTCCGTCGCCGAAAGCATCGTCTACGGTGCGCTTGATCGCGTTCAGGAGCGCGCCAAGCAGGAGCCGGTGGCCATGTTCCATCAGGCCCTCGACAACGTTGCCCCGCACCTCGAAGTCCGCTCCCGCCGTGTCGGTGGCGCGACCTACCAGGTTCCGGTCGACGTCCGTCCGGAGCGTCGTCAGGCGCTGGCCATCCGCTGGCTGATCGCCGCTGCGCGCAAGCGCAACGAAACGACCATGATCGAGCGCCTCTCGGGCGAACTCATGGACGCCGCGAACAACCGCGGTTCTGCCGTCAAGAAGCGTGAAGACACGCACAAGATGGCCGACGCCAACCGCGCGTTCTCGCATTACCGCTGGTAATTCAAAAGCTTTCGAAAGGCAGACCATAATGGCCCGCGAATACGCAATCGAAGATTACCGCAACTTCGGTATCATGGCGCACATCGACGCCGGCAAGACGACGACCACCGAGCGCGTCCTGTTCTACACCGGCCGTTCGCACAAGATCGGCGAAGTCCACGATGGCGCTGCCACCATGGACTGGATGGAGCAGGAGCAGGAACGCGGCATCACCATCACGTCCGCTGCGACCACCACGTTCTGGCAGGGCCGTGACGGCAAGAAGCGCCGCTTCAACATCATCGACACCCCCGGACACGTCGACTTTACCATCGAAGTCGAGCGCTCGCTGCGCGTGCTCGACGGTGCGATCGCTCTCCTCGACGCCAACGCCGGTGTCGAGCCGCAGACCGAGACCGTCTGGCGTCAGGCCGACAAGTACAACGTCCCGCGGATGATCTTCTGCAACAAGATGGACAAGATCGGTGCCGACTTCTTCCGTTCGGTCTCCATGGTCAAGTCGCGTCTGGGGGCGACCCCGGTCGTCATGCAGCTGCCGATCGGCGCCGAAAGCGATTTCAAGGGCGTCGTCGACCTCATCGAGATGAACGCGCTCGTCTGGCGCGACGAAAGCCTGGGTGCTGCCTGGGATATCGTCGAGATCCCGGAAGACCTCAAGGCCCAGGCCGAGGAATACCGCGAGCTGCTCATCGAGACCGTCGTCGAAGCCGAGGAAGCCGCCATGGAGCGCTACCTCGAAGGTGAAATGCCCGGCAATGACGAGCTGCGCTCGCTCATCCGCAAGGGCACGATCGCGGGTCAGTTCTACCCGATGTTCTGCGGCTCGGCCTTCAAGAACAAGGGTGTCCAGCCGCTGCTCGACGCCGTCGTCGACTTCCTGCCGTCGCCGCTCGACATCGCCGCGATCAAGGGCATCGACGTCAAGACCGAAGAGCCGACCAAGCGCAAGGCTTCCGACTCGGAGCCGGTCGCCATGCTCGCCTTCAAGATCATGAACGACCCGTTCGTCGGTTCGCTGACCTTCGCCCGTATCTACTCCGGCAAGCTCGAAAAGGGCGTGTCGCTGCTGAACACGGTCAAGGAAAAGCGCGAGCGTATCGGCCGCATGCTGCAGATGCACTCGAACAGCCGTGAAGACATCGACGAAGCCTTTGCAGGCGACATCGTCGCTCTGGCCGGCCTCAAGGAAACCACCACCGGCGACACGCTCTGCGATCCGCTGGCTCCGGTCATCCTCGAGCGCATGGAATTCCCCGATCCGGTGATCCAGATCGCCATCGAGCCGAAGACCAAGGGCGACCAGGAAAAGATGGGCCTCGCGCTCAACCGTCTGGCTGCAGAAGATCCGTCCTTCCGCGTTAAGACCGACGAGGAATCCGGCCAGACCATCATTGCCGGCATGGGCGAGCTTCACCTCGACATCCTCGTCGACCGCATGAAGCGCGAGTTCAAGGTGGAAGCGAACGTCGGTGCGCCGCAGGTGGCCTACCGCGAATCGATCACCAAGACCTACGAAGCCGACTACACCCACAAGAAGCAGTCGGGTGGTTCGGGCCAGTTCGCTCGCGTCAAGATCGTCTTCGAACCCGATGCGGACTCCGAAAAGCTCACCTTCGAATCGAAGATCGTCGGTGGTTCGGTTCCGAAGGAATACATCCCGGGCGTCCAGAAGGGTCTGGAAAGCGTCATGGGTTCGGGTCCGATCGCAGGCTTCCCGATGCTGGGCGTCAAGGCGACCCTCGTCGACGGTGCCTACCACGACGTCGACTCCTCGGTGCTGGCCTTCGAAATCGCTTCGCGTGCCTGCTTCCGTGAGAACGCCAACATGATGGGTCCGCAGCTTCTGGAGCCGATCATGAAGGTCGAGGTCGTCACGCCGGAAGATTACGTCGGCGACGTCATCGGCGACCTGAACTCGCGTCGTGGGCAGATCCAGGGCCAGGAAATGCGCGGCATCGCCGTGGTGGTCGAGGCACACGTGCCGCTGGCCAACATGTTCAAGTACGTCGACTCGCTGCGTTCCATGTCGCAGGGCCGCGCGCAGTACTCGATGGTGTTCGACCACTATTCGGCGGTTCCGTCGAACGTGGCACAGGAAATCCAGGCCAAGTACGCCTGATAAGCAATCTGTCGCCGGCCCCTCGAGAGTGCCGGCGACCAACAACGAAGTTCAAGCCCTGACGGGCGAAACGAGAATGGAGAGCCGGACATGGCAAAAGGCAAGTTTGAGCGGACGAAGCCGCACGTAAACATCGGCACG
>CAZEJG010000074.1:0-7346 GCA_964511625.1 uncultured Hoeflea sp. | reverse complement strand
ATGGCTACGGTGCTGCAAGCGTTCTCCGTTACCTTACGAGGCCGCCCGCGCCGTGCGCGGCAAGCTAAGGCAGGAGGCGGCGTTTGATGCGCCGATTAGCCCGACGACTTTTTCGATATGCTCGGGCGGAACCCGCATGCGCGCGCCCTGCAAGGCAGCAATGATCGCTTCGATCTGTCTTTGGCGTCCCAGCGCCGCTTCAGTGAAGCCGTCCGTCAGCAGCTCTGCCGTGGAAACGACCGGCAAAGACCCGAAGCGCGAAGCACAGATTTTCCGGGCCTTGCGTTCGTCGATCATCGCTATTCCATTCATCTGGACGGCACAGGCGATCGTCGCCGCCTCTCCGTCATCAAGCGTCATTGCTGCGGAGCCGCTGATCAGGGCCTCGTAGATCGCAAGCCCCGCCGCGTCGAGGGCTGCGCCGCCGATCGCTCCGACATCTACAAGCGCCTTCAACCGTTCCTCGTCATTGTGGCCGTTACGCGAACCGAACCGCAGTTCGGCACGAACATTGTCCGTGACGGCAAAAGGGGACGGAACGGCCTCCAGTATCTTGGCGGCACAATCCGTCGCGTTGAGATTTATGACAACGCTTGCATCAATCACGATCGTTCGCGGGGCGTTAGTAAGGAAGCTTGACAAGCTCATTGGCCTCGCTTTCCTCGTTTTCGGCTCCGTCCAGCAGCTCCCGCACTTCATGACGATCTAGCTTAAGAAGCCGCGCTAGCTGCCCTTCGCTATAGAAGCCGCGCTTCCACGCTTCGCGCGCGAGCAGCGCCAGCCGTGGCGGCACCGCCCCCTGTGCTTCTACGAGGCTGCTGCCACGGACAGGCAGTTCCCCCAACACCTGACGCGCCTGCTCGTCAGTGATCCCGCCATTGGCCTGGAACCAGTCCCACGTACCGCGCTTGGCAAGCCCCAGTTCTTCAAGCCTGCGAACAATGGCCTCGCGGGCGACCCCGAAGGCGCTTGCCAGAAGAATTATGTGGCGGCGAGTGAGATGGCTTTGTCCCGCAGTGATTTCGGCGAAGCGTTGTCTCACCGCCCGTGCCGGAGTGACGAAGCAGCGTCCAAAATGGTCGGCATAGCGCTCTTCGCGGGAGTGCGGTACTTCGCCTTCCGTCAGGACCTCCGGTTGCCGTCTTGCCGAGTTGAAATGACCGAGTTCGTGAGCGCCAGTTTGAACGATGCGGCCGACCGGATGAGCGGCATTGAGCAGCATGCACGCGCCCACTGCTTCGTCATAGGCGAACAGCCCCGAAATCTTCCCGTCCAGAGGCCGGACAAAAACCCTTATTCCGAGCTGGAGATCAAGCAGCGATACAATGTCCAGAACCGGTCCCGCCCCGAGCCCCATCCAGTCGCGTAGGTCCTGGGCGTCCTGCTCCGCCTGCTGCCGGACATCGCCCGGCAAGATCCGCCGTTCGGGGGGGTAACTACGCACACGCTTGATACCGAGTGCGTTTTCAAGTTCGACTTCCGCGCTGACCAGGTCGTTGAGAAGGCCAGCCGCACGCTCGGCAGCGTCGTCCGCGCTTTGGGCAAGCTTGCGGAACCTCGGCACCATGTCCAGATGGACGGCTTCCTGCCGGAGGATCGCATTCGCTGAAGTTCCGTAAAGCGAACACAGCCCTTGCAGCTCGTTCGTCTTGATGCGGCGCTGTCCCCGTTCGATGGCAACGATCGTCGTGCGCGCAACATCGATTTTCTCAGCAGCGGCAGCCTGCGTTAGACCGGCGGCCTCCCGCGCGATGCGCAGCCGCTCTCCGATTTCGCTGTCCGGCAGGCTTTCTATCATTACGCTCATAGGCCTGCCCGTACCCACTGCCTGACAAAAGAACTACTTCCCATCGAACGAACGAACTCCTTCCATTCACCGGCATGTTCTGACAGCATCCGCGTCAGAGATCCTTCAGTTTGCTCTTTGGCCAACCCGAGTGCCGGCCCGAGCAAGGCGGCATGGCGGCGAACGACGGGGAGGCCGTCTTTGGACGCCAGGTCAGCCAAATGATCCATGTGCAAGACACCCGCAATCGCATACTGGCGGTAGGCGGGAGTCATCCTCGTAAAGTCGTGGTCGACGGCCTCTTCCAGAGTGGCAGCCGTCAAATCAGTGCAGACATAGGCGTCGTCTGCCTCGCTTAGACCGGCTGCGTGGACGCTTAGCCGCCGCAGCATACAGGCAGCGCAAACCCCACATTGACGCCTCTTGCCGTTGACTGAACTCCAGCGGTTGCTTCTCCAGCACGACCGCGTCGTATGCCAGGTGCTTCCTTCGGGAAGGGCCACGAACGACCGCAAGGTTTCCCCTTTCGTGTTCCACAATCGCGGGAACACGTAGCGTATTTCCTTCCCGAAAAGCGTTTTCAATAGGCGCTCCATCCTTTGCGTGAACCGCGGATGATTCCGGTAGTCCGGATAGGCGTGAACGACGGGAGCGATGGCAGGGCCGATGGCGCCCTGTCCGCTTTCGGGGATGACGATTTCGCCTGCGCCGGACAGATACGCCGCGATTCCGCTGATCAGAGCAAACTTGAACCCGCGGCTCCGCGCGCTGGCTTCCCTGTTCGGCATATTGCAGGGAACGTCATAGGGAACCATGGTGAAGGGCTCGCGCCGGTTTTTCCTGTCCGGCCGCCCGCTGTCGTTGCTGCCCACGCGGACGCGCACGAGCTTTGGCCCCAGCCCCGAGCCGATCAGTCCCGCTACGGCACGCGAATCCATGCCGTCGCTATATGCCAGTACCGCTTCGGTCGCCACGGGCAGATTCAGGTAATCGCTGTGCGGGGACGGAGCCGCGTTGGCGCGCGCGATAAACTCGACCGACCAGTAATCGCCCGTCAGGAAACCCGCAGCATCAAGCAAGGCCTCCGACAGCTCGCTGTCATTCCACCGATCGGGGTCATGGACAGGAATACGCAGCGCAATCCTGCGCGCCCATCCGCGCGGAGGCCGCTTCAATACCCTGTCGCCATATTCGATCGCGGCCGCGACGACCATGGCGTCATAGATAACGGGCTCCCAGCTTGCGAAAGCATAGGTCTCAAGGGCTTCGGTAGAAAACTCGAAATCACGCTCGAGATCGAAGGGAACCCAGCCGGAGGACGCAGCGCTCCCACTTTCGACGACTTCGATAGACCTTTCAGGAATCCTGATTTGAGCGGCGTCGGAACTCATAAGGGCGGTCCCTGGTCGAGTCCGGTATGCCTGGGCAGGCGCGAGGCGGGCTTGCGCCCTGCACCGGGCAAAGCCAGATCGCCCGCGAGCTCACTGAAAGCAAAACCGCTGCGGGTCGCATCAAGGCGGTCACGAACGAAGTGGGCGCTTCGCGCACTGGCTTCGCGCAGGTAGTGTTCTTCCACGCCGCGAAAGTGA
The DNA here is from genome assembly GCA_964511625.1 of uncultured Hoeflea sp. Classification (GTDB taxonomy): domain Bacteria; phylum Pseudomonadota; class Alphaproteobacteria; order Rhizobiales; family Rhizobiaceae; genus Pseudohoeflea. Next base: position 3,971 of record CAZEJG010000074.1, on the reverse strand, counting down.
TCGCGGGTGTGCTGCTCAAGCGCGTTCGTCAATGCCGTCCGGCAGGCGGCATCACCGAACACTCCGTCGCCCGCGGCCTCTATCGCGCAGTCGATAAAGGCGTTCCCCAAAGCGGAACCGCGGCAGCCCGATCTCAGTGCTTCTATTTCCGCCAGCCGGTCTTCGACGAAAAGATAGCCCTGACTTCCTGCGCCCAGCACCTCGCGAACCTCTTCTACCGGAAGCCCTCGTGCGTCCTTGCGCAATGCATGGGTAACGGCCTCGCATACGTCGTCGGCCGAAAAAACCGACTTGGCGGCCCTTTCAGCAACGTCCCTCCAGCGCCGCAGCATCGGCAGGCTTCTATGCGGTCCATCACTCATGGCGAATCTCCATGTCAGGATTGTAGCAAAGAAGATATGACAATGTCAAATTTAGCTCGCGGGCGTTACGTGGTGCAGCGGCGGGAGAGTTTTCAGGCTCTAGAAAACCAACCAAATTGGCGGTCCTCGCCGAGGCAAGGCATCGGCGCACTGTCCTCAAAAAATGCCCTTAAATAGTTTGTGCGGAAAGAAGCTGCAGAGCTTGCTGCTCGGACAGCATGACGCCGGTCATGAAGAAAAATTAGAGGAACATTGCTTATCCGACGAAGGAGCCGAAAGCTCGTTCGCGGCTCCGGTTCCGGTGCCCAGAGACTAGGCCAGCCATTTCGGGATCGCCCGTGTCACGGCGACTTCCCATCTCTTTCGGGCACCGTTGTTTTCGGCTCAAAGCGAAGCGGAGATCCATGACTCGTCCGCATCTGAGTGAGATGTGCCTCAATCCCGGAACTGATGCAGTGCCTTAAAACAGAGACATCTGAGGGGTTTCGGGCGCACTTCCAATGTCCACTAATGCCGACAGGGTAACGCCCAACAACCGAATTCCTTTTTGTGTCGGAAAGAGTTCTTCCAGCAACGCAACCGCGATGTCGGATACCTGGATTAAACTGCCGACTGGCGCCGGCACTGTTCGGCTTCGGCTGATCTGCTGAAAATCCAAATACTTTACCTTCAACGTAACCGTGCGCCCGCTTAGATGTTTGGCCTCTGCATGGCGCCAGACTTTCTCGACGAGTGGCAGGAGCTCCGTTCTAGCTCTTTCAAAATCGAAGATGTCGGCGGCGAAAGTGTCTTCGGCCCCAATTGATTTCCGCTGCCGGTCGGGCTGCACCGGTCTCTCGTCGATGCCGCGCGAAATCCCGTAGTACCAATTCCCCGACTTCCCGAAATTGTCGCGCAAGAACGTGAGCGACTTCTCCCGCAGATCCGCGCCGGTGATGATGCCCAGCCGTTGCATCTTTTCGGCCGTCGCCGGCCCCACACCATGGAACTTCTTCACGGCCAGCTCGGCGACAAACCCCGGCCCCATCTTCGGCGTTATGACGGCCTGGCCATTCGGCTTGTTGAGATCACTCGCCAGCTTTGCCAGGAATTTGCAATAGGAGATCCCGGCCGAGGCGTTCAGCCCGGTTACTTCCTTGATGCGGGCGCGAATGATTGTCGCGATCTCCGTAGCGAACTCGATATTTTGCTTGTTGTTGGTAACGTCGAGATAAGCTTCATCAAGGGAAAGCGGTTCGATCAAGTCGGTATGCTCGCCAAATATCCCATGGATCTGGGCCGAGACTGCCCTGTAGACATCGAAGCGCGGCTTCACGAAAATCAGCTCTGGGCAACGGCGCTTTGCCGTGACCGAGGGCAGGGCGGACCGAACGCCAAACGCACGCGCCTCGTAGCTTGCTGCCGCCACGACGCCTCTGGCCGCCGACCCGCCAACGGCGACGGGCTTGCCTCTCAGCTCAGGATTGTCGCGCTGCTCGACTGACGCATAAAAGGCATCCATGTCGACGTGCAGGATCTTGCGGACCGGGACGGCAGGGTCGATCTCTTCGCTTTCCGGCTCATGCCCGTCTCTGTCCTCGTCATCAGTCAACATGTGCGGCGTGCCTTCAGAGCAGCAGATCGTTATCCTTGGGATTGGCCGGCGGCTCCACCAGCACCAGCATATTGCCGGGCAGCGGCCGCTGCAGGTGTTTGACGTCCGCCCATTCCCCGGTCAGCCAGAGATCGACTTCTTCTGGCGTCGTCAAAATCGCCGGCATGGCCTTTTCGTGAATGGATTTGACGATCTCGTTCGGTGTCGTCGTCAGGAACCCATAGAGCTCATATTCCTGCTCGCCATCACGAACCTTCCGCACACCTTTCCAGGGTGTCCAGAAGCCGGCAAAGAACATCAGCGGCCTGTCCGGGTTCTGCGCGAACCAGGCGTTCGGCACCCGCCCGCCCTCGACCTTGCTCGCGGGATCGGGCTCCGCGAATGAGGTGAAGGGGACCACGCAGCGGCTTGTCGGTCCGAGCCATCGGCGCCAATGCGGCGATCCGACATTGCGGATGTTGGTGACCCCACGATCGGCCTTGCCTTTGACGAAGGCCGGTGGCGTCGGCATGCCCCAGGTGGCACTGACGATCTCCCGATTGCCGTCATCGCCAACACGGACGATCGGCGCCAGCGTGTTCGGATAGACGTTCAAGGAGGGCTCGTTCCAGCCGGCCTTGTCGGCCATGGCCTTGGTGAACTCGACAACCGCGTCCCGTGTCGTCGTCAGATTATAGAGATTGCACAAATCCTTCTCCCGTTAGCGCCACATCCCGCGCATCCGCGCGCCCACATCGAGGCGCATCTGCCGCGGTCCGGCATTGGTTGCCTGGCCCGGCGCGACCACCGGCCAGGTCCTATTCTCGAAAAACTGCAACAACATAGCGGGAATGAACCGCGTCCGCGAGGCATAGACATGCCGGTCGCCGGTCGAAGACTGTCCATGGGTGAAGAAACGCTGCGGAACGACAAGATTGAGACTGTCCTTCGCCCGCGTCATCGCGACATAAAGCAGTCTGCGTTCTTCCTCGATCTCGTCGGTTGTCCCGACGCCGAGGTCGGAGGGAATGCAGCCATCGACGGTGTTGAGCACGAAGACCGACCGCCATTCCTGGCCCTTGGCCGAATGGATGGTGGAGAGGATCAGGTAATCCTCATCGAGCAGTGGCACGCCGGCCTGGCCGGAGGTCGCATCCGGCGGATCAAGCGTCAGCTCCGTTAGAAACCGCTCGCGCGACGGATAGCCGGCGGCGATGTCCTCGAGCTGCAGGAGATCGGCGCGGCGCATTTCGAAGTCTTCATGAATGCGCTCCAGATGCGGTTCGTACCACGCCCTGATCCGGCCGATTTCAGCGGGCCAACCCATGTTCGCGCTGCGGAGGTCCGCGATCAACGAGACGAGACCGGGCCAGTCGGCCGCGGCACGCGACGGCGCGGGCAGGGCGACGAGCGTCTCAACTGGGTCCGCCGTCTCGGCAACAGCATCGAGGGCGATTTGTGCCGAGGCCGGGCCGACGCCCGGCAAGAGCTGCATCAACCGGAAGCCCGCTACGCGGTCACGCATATTCTGGGCAAACCGGAGCGCCGCGAGCATGTCCTTCACGTGGGCGGAATCGAGGAATTTCAGGCCACCGAATTTGACGAAGGGAATGTTGCGGCGGGTCAGCTCCACTTCCAGCGGGCCGCTGTGATGGCTCGCCCGGAACAGGACGGCCTGGTCTTTCAGCCGCATGCCGCCCTCGCGGTTGTCGAGGACCTCGTCAGCGACAAAGCGCGCCTGATCCCCTTCATCGCGGACCGTGACCAGTCGCGGCTTTTCATTGGAGGCACGCTCCGTCCAGAGGTCTTTTGTGTACCGCTCCTGGGCAAGACTGATGACGCCGTTGGCGGCCGCAAGGATCGGCTGTGTCGACCGGTAATTGCGGTCGAGCGTGATCACGTCGGCCTTTGGCGAGAATTCATTCGGGAAGTCGAGAATGTTGCGGACCGTGGCGGCGCGGAACGAGTAGATCGCCTGGGCGTCATCGCCGACGACCGTCAAGCCGCGCCCGCCGAGCTTGAGCGCCATCAGGATC
>CAZEJG010000073.1:1319-7769 GCA_964511625.1 uncultured Hoeflea sp. | reverse complement strand
GTGGGGTGATTGTCCAAATCGGGCCTGTCCTTTCAATCCCCCCAATAATGGGAGATGGCCTTCGTTGCCGATCAGCTGGCGAATGGCTGCTGCAGCGTCGCGATTGTCCTCGTCAATCTGCACGTAGAGCTTTGCAAGCTGATCGCCATGCGTCAGGAACGCGATGTTAACCCGAATGCAGGTCTATCGATAAGCTTGGATGCGAGGGGGGGGTGACGTGATGAAAGCTTATTCCACATTTCAGATTTCGCTGCACTGGCTCATCGCGGTCATGGTCGTCGGCCAGTGGTATACGTCAGGTGCCATCCACCGGACCCACAATCCGCTGGTGCCGCCTTCGGATACCGATCTCCTCCTGCACGCGCTGCACAACTACGGAGGCATGACGATCGGTGCGATTATGTTCCTGCGGCTGGGGCTGCGTCTGTATTACGGTGCCCATCGTCCCGCTAGACCTGTTTCGCCGTTCGAGCGTGTAGCGCACGGGCTGCACCTTCTATTCTACGCCGTCATTCTGCTGCAGGCGGCTACCGGCTTCGTGACGAGCTACCTCTGGGGAGGAGCCGGTTCCGTCCATAAAGCACTGTGGAACGTGCTGCTCGTCCTAATCGCACTGCATGTGAGCGCGGCGTTTTATCATCTCATTCGCGGCGACCGCGTCTTTTCCAGGATGGTGCCTGTTGTAAAGCGCTGAGCGATGCGCAGTGCCACATATCTCACAGCCAACATATTTGTGATTTGCCGGCAGGCGCGCAGTCGGCATACACCTCAGGTCCATCTGGAGAAGCATGCGTGAGATTCGCGACACGGCTCACATTGATAATCGGTTTCCTTCTGGCCGCGATTGCGGGCGGACACGCCGGTCATGTGCGTCCGGCCGATGGACCGGTTACAATTGCCGAGATCGAGCCTCATTTCCATCACGGCAGCCACGACGAGATGTCCGGGCATCATGCCGGGACGAATAAACAGGCCGCTGGCTGCGCGGACAACGATGGAACGACATCGCCCGACAAGAACAGCACCGATTGTTGCGCGGCTGGATGCAGCGCGCTGCAGTTTTTCGCGGCCAGCTCTGCCGACTGCTTCCCGACCGATCTTGCGGCTCGCTTCCAGTGGTATGCAACATCGGCGGACAGCTTCCAGCCCGAACTCCTGCACCGACCTCCCGAAGCCTGATTTGCATCGCTGGGCGGGCTCTTGCCTGCCCTGACGCATTTCCTGCTTTCGGAGAATTTTCTTCATGTTCAGAACGATCACGCTGGCGGCGCTGCCGCTGGCCTTGGGTGCGTGTCAATCGCCGCAGCCCGAACCGCTGACGGATATTGCGCCGATCATCGCGCCTGCCGATCCGTCAGCCTATGCGCCGCCGGTTTCAGCGCCACGCGTCGTCACGGGCTACACCCACCGGGCCCCGGTCGAGCCCGGCGGCTGGCGGCAACTCAATGACAGTCAAGCACCCGCGCGGGGTGGCTCATGAGCACCTTAGTCAAACGGGCGTTAGGGGTGCTGCCACTTCTCGCGGTCGCCGGCTGCATGCCACTCGGCGACCTCGCGATGCAGTCGGGCCTCTACGAGGACAAGCAGGCAAATTTTCAGGCTGTCGCCGTCAAGAGCATGGCCGTGACAGGGAAACGAGCAGCCTGGCTTCATACCACCGAGGCCGCGCGCCAGACCTCGCAGGAAGTTCGCGCGATGGTTCACCGAAAAACCATCAGCGCCGACACAGCGGTGCAGGTGGCGCTCTTGAACAACAAGGGCCTGCAGGCCGCCTATGCCGATATCGGCATCGACGCGGCGGATGTCTGGCAGCAGATTTTGCCGGGAAACCCGGTCGTTTCTGTCGGTGTCCTCGGCATTGCTGCGCCCGAGGTCGTGCTCTTCAGGGCGCTCGAAGCGATGATCACCACAAACCTGCAGGCGATGATGACGCGCGAGCGGCGCGTCGACATCGCGAGAACACGCTTCACGCAGACCCAGCTCAAGGCTGTGAACGAGACGCTTCGGCTGGCCGCCGACACGCGCCGGGCCTGGGTCAGAGCGGTTTCAGCGTTCGAAACCGTCGCCTATCTCCAGCAGGGGCAGGTGGCTGCGGATGCGGCGTCGGAACTTGCGGCCGAACTCGGACGATCGGGCGCACTCGCCAAGTCGGGCCAGGCCCGCGAACATGCCTTCTATGCGGAGCTGACCGGGCAGCTCGCCGAGGCGCGGCTGAACGCTGCGCTGGCCAAGGAAGAACTCACGCGCCTGATGGGGTTGTGGGGAAACGACGTCAGCTACTTCGTGCCCGACAAACTGCCGGCGTTGCCTGTGTCGCTCCGGAGTGGACGGTCGATAGAGGCCGAAGCGCTGCGCAAGAGGGTCGACCTGCAGATCGCAAGGCTCGAACTCGAACTGGCGGCGAAATCCTACGGACTGACGGAAGCCACCCGCTATGTGACGGACCTCGAGCTGATTGCAGGGTTCGAGGCCGAGCAGGAGGTCGAGACGGAATACGAGATCGTCGCCGGAGACCTCGAGGAGGAAAAATCGCGCAAGGTGGTGGTGACGCCGCAGGTCGAGATCGAATTCGCCATTCCGATCTACGACACCGGCAAGCCGCGCGTGCGCAAGGCCGAACTCACCTATCTCAAGGGAGCGAACCTGCTGGCGGAGAAGGCGGTCAACATCCGCTCGGAAGCGCGATCGGCCTACATCAACTACCGTTCGCGTCACGAGATCGCACGCCACTACAGGCGCAACGTCCTGCCTTTGCGACAGAGCGTCGAGCAGGAGAGCCTGCTGACCTACAACGGCATGATCACCAACACGTTCGAACTGCTCGCCGATACCCGCGCCAAGATCAACACGCTCGTGATGTCGGTCAACGCGAAGCGCGAGTTCTGGCTCGCGGATGCCGACTTGAACGCGGCCATCTACGGCCCCGGATTCAGCGGTGGCGGAGGCGGTGACAGCGCTCCTGCGGTCGCCGATGCCGGCGGCGGCGGTCACTGACAGGAGAGGAAACGAAGATGATGAACAGACGTCAGATGCTGGGCATGGGTGCTGCCGGTGCCGCGCTTGTTTCCAGCCAGGCTTGGAGCAAGACGACCAATATGGGTCTGCCGGAAGCGGCTGTCATGGACAGTCCGCTTACCCAGGCACCGACGATGCCGACGACGGGTCCGGACTATAACCCCGTGGTCACACTCAATGGCTGGACACTGCCCTTCCGGATGAACAACGACGTGAAGGAGTTCCACCTCGTCGCCGAACCGGTGGAGCGGGAACTTGCCGAGGGGATGACCGCTTATCTCTGGGGCTATAACGGCCAGTCGACCGGCCCGACGATCGAGGCCGTGGAAGGCGACCGGGTGCGCATTTACGTCACCAACAAGCTGCCCGAACACACCTCGGTGCACTGGCACGGCCTCATCCTGCCGTCCGGCATGGATGGTGTGGGCGGATTGTCCCATCCGGCCATCCCGCCGGGAAAGACGTTCGTCTACGAGTTCGATCTCGTGAAGTCGGGCACCTTCATGTATCACCCGCACGCCGACGAGATGGTGCAGATGGCGATGGGTATGATGGGCTTCTTCATCGTCCATCCGAAGGACCCCGCCTTCATGCCGGTGGATCGCGACTTCCTGATCATGTTCAACGCCTTCGACATCGATCCCGGCTCCTATGTGCCGAAGATCATGACGATGACGGACTTTAACCTGTGGTGCTGGAACAGCCGCCTGTTTCCGAACATCGATCCGCTTGTCGTTTCGAAGGGAGACCGGGTGCGGGTGCGCGCCGGAAACCTGACCATGACCAACCACCCGCTGCATATGCACGGCTATGATTTCGAGGTGACCTGCACGGATGGCGGCTGGGTGCGTCCGGAGGCGCGGTGGCCGGAAGTCACCGTGGATATTCCCGTCGGCGGGATGCGGGCCTACGAATTTACCGCTGACCATTTGGGCGACTGGGCGATCCACTGCCACAAGTCGCACCACACGATGAACGCCATGGGGCACGACGTGCCGACCTTCATCGGCGTCGACAAGTCGCAGCTTACCCGGAAGATAAGGCTCCTGCAGCCGGAATACATGCCGATGGGCACCGCGGGCATGGCCGACATGGGCGAAATGTCGATGGAACTCCCGGACAACACCGTTCCGATGATGGCCGGCTGGGGTCCCTACGGGCCGCTCGAGATGGGCGGCATGTTCTCGGTCGTCAAGGTACGTGAGGGCATTTCGGCGGGCGATTACGCCGATCCCGGCTGGTACGAAAATCCACCCGGCACCGAGGCTTATGAATGGACCGGAGAACTTCCGGACTTCCACGCCCGGACCAGTCCCGCCACACAGACGCCTATAGCGCCGTCATGGAACCATGGCGGACACACCAACAGCACTACCAAGGGCTGACGACAGCCCGCCAACGCGAACGAGGAGATCAAACATGAAACTGGTTATTGCCGCCGCACTTGTGGCGCTCGCGCCTACTGCAGCCCTTGCATCCGGCACCCACGCCGGCGGACACGGCCATGATGACATGCACGCCGAGATGATGGTGGGCCAGCCCGGCGATGTCTCGGAGGTCGACCGCACGATCGAAGTGACGATGCGGGAGACCGACGATGGCGACATGGTCTTCGAGCCGAACGCGCTGTCCGTCAAAGCCGGCGAAACCATCCGCTTTCATGTCGTCAACAAGGGTGAGCTGGAGCACGAGTTCGTCCTCGACCACCATGAGAAGATGATGGAGCACAAGGCGTTGATGGAGAAGTTTCCGGAAATGGAACACGACGATCCGAACGCCATCAGGCTTCGGGAAAAACAGGACGGCGACGTCGTCTGGAAGTTCACCAAGGCAGGCGACTTCGAGTTCGGCTGCCTCATCCCCGGCCACTATGAAGCCGGCATGAAGGGCTCGATCACCGTCGCCGCCCAATAACCCGCCATTCCCGCACGAAAGGAACCAATCCCATGAAAAGAACCGTGATTTCGCTACTCGCCATCGCTTTCAGCATGACCACAACCGTCGCCCTTGCAACGGACTACACCAAGGGCACAGTCAAGAAAGTGGACATGAAGGCCAAGAAGGTCACGATCATCCACGAGGAACTGAAGAACCTCGATATGCCTGCCATGACGATGGTCTTCTATCCCAAGGACGAAGCCATGCTCGAACAGATGAAGGAAGGCGAGGTCATCGAATTCGTCGCCGACCGCGTCAACGGCAAGCTGACGGTCACCGAACTCAAGGAATAGTCTTCAGCGTTCTCGAAGCAGCCCAAACGGCCGGTCGACAGTTTCGTTGACCGGCCGCAACCTTTTACAATACCGTCGTCGTTATCCGGCACAATCGGAGAAACCGTCATAGCCGGCGGTCAGCCCCTGAGCGAGACTGATCCTCAAGCGACCGTCGGCCCGCCAGTCGTCGTCGAGCTTTTCGAGACTGGCGGTCATGCCGGGTGCCGAAAACTGTCCGGCACTCTCCGCCGCGGCGAGCTGAACCAGACTTCCGCCGATCTTGAGCAGAGCAGCCCGTCCTTCACCCGTTTCTCCCACGGCCAGCGCGGGAGGGCTTTGCGTGGTGAAGGCGAATGTGCAGTTCGCGCCGTCGGGAAAGACCTGGGCGATGTCGGCGGGCGTCAGGAAGCCAGCATCCATTACGGCAACATTCGGTGTGGAGATCGCTTCCTCCGCGCTCACCAGGACTGCCCGTGCCTCCTCCGTATCGGTGCCGTTCGTCTGCGGTCCTTCGGCTTCGATCTGCGCGATCAGATAGCGCATCTCGGCAATCTCCTTGTCCTGCGCATAGATGATCTCGTCGGCGAGCTTGCGGACGCGGCTGTCTTCGATATTGGCCCGGCTCGACGTCATGATCGCGATGGAGTGATGCGGGATCATCGCCCGCATGAAGCTCACATCGCCGACGGTGACCTGGCTTCGTACCAGCCAGAGCGACGACGCGACGACGATGGCCGAGCCGATGAAGATTGCTATGTTGAGCGATCTGTTCCGATACATCGAAAGCATGAAGGCGAGCATGATGATGGCCATGACGCCGCCCATCAGGATCGCCATGTACGTTCGTGTCTCGCTGAAGAAAACATGGGTAACCAGAAACGTGTTGAGATACATCAGGCCGAACATGACCAGCGTCGATGTCGCGATCATTCCGGCAAACCGCCAGTAGGACATGGTTCCCTCCTTGATAGCCAATGAAGGTCAAACGCGGTTCCAGCGCGGGAAGGTTCCATTTCGGGCGGGCAAAAAAATCCGCTTGACCTTCCAGTGACTGGAACCTCTAGCCTCTTTTCAACAAGGAGACTCCCCATGGGCGAGACCAGTCACGACCACCAGACATCTGGCTGCTGCGGCGGCCATCACGACCATGCCGACCATAGCCACCACGACCATGGGCAGGGCGATGAACACGCGGCCGCCGATATCAAGCGGATGGCGACGG
>CAZEJG010000073.1:0-1219 GCA_964511625.1 uncultured Hoeflea sp. | reverse complement strand
ACCTGGAACCTCAACATGTGGACGCTGATCATGATCGGCGTCGGCGCGGCCTTCGGCTACTCCACGATCGCCACCTTTCTGCCGGGCCTCTTCCCCGATACGCTCAGGATGGAAGGCGGGCACATGCCGGTCTATTTCGAGGCGGCGGTGGTCATCGTCGCACTCGTCTTCGTCGGCCAGGTTCTGGAACTCAGGGCGCGCGAGCGCACGGGTGACGCCATCCGCGCGCTTCTCGATCTCGCGCCCAAGACCGCGCGCCGCATCACACCCGACGGCGACGAATATGACGTGCCGCTCGAAAACATCATCGAAGGCGACCGCCTCCGCGTCCGTCCGGGCGACTCCGTTCCCGTCGACGGTGTCGTCGTCAGCGGCACCACCAGCATCGACGAAAGCATGCTGACCGGCGAACCCATTCCGGTCGAAAAAGGGGAGGGTGACAGCGTCGCCGGCGGCACGCTGAACAAGAACGGTTCGCTGGTCATCGAGGCGGCGAGGGTTGGTGACGAAACCATGCTCGCCCGCATCGTGGCGATGGTGTCGTCCGCCCAGCGCTCCCGCGCACCGATCCAGGGACTGGCCGATCGCGTAGCGTCCTATTTCGTTCCTTCGGTGGTGATCGCGGCGGTGCTCGCCTTCGTGGTCTGGCTCGTCGTCGGGCCGGAGCCGGCCTTCGTCTTCGCCATCGTCTCGGCGGTTTCGGTCCTGATCATCGCGTGTCCCTGTGCGCTGGGTCTCGCCACGCCGATGTCGATCATGACCGCAACAGGCCGCGGCGCACAGGCGGGTGTCCTGATCAAGGACGCCGAAGCGCTCGAGCGGATGGCACGGGTCGACACGGTCGTCGTCGATAAGACAGGCACACTGACGGTCGGCAAGCCCACGTTGACCGATGTGATCGTGGCGGACGGTTTCGAGGAAAGCGAGCTGCTGGCGCTGTTGCGCGGCGTGGAAACGGGCTCCGAGCACCCGCTCGCCGAAGCCATCGTCGAGGGCATTTCCGAACGCGGCATTGCGTCTGCCGAGACGGCCGGTTTCGAGGCGATCACGGGTAAAGGCGTACAGGCCACCGCGAACGGGCGGACGATCGCCTTCGGTAACGCTGCCATGATGGAGACGGTCGGTGCAGACCGCTCCGCACTCGACGCCACCGCCGAGGACCTCCGCGCCGACGGCAAGACTGCGATGTATGCGGCAATCAACGGCAGGCTTGCCGGTG
>CAZEJG010000072.1:0-8284 GCA_964511625.1 uncultured Hoeflea sp. | reverse complement strand
CCGCCATCATGCACTCAAAGGCTTTCAGCCGTCCGCGCAGCACGATAGCGGAGTTGGGGCGCAAATCTCGGCGCAGCTGGAGAACGTGCTGCGAAACCTCCATAATGGAATTTGGCGTCGCCGCATATGTGGATGGGACCTTCAATACATCCACACTGTGGAATTGGCAGCCGAATGGGCTTAATACCGGCGGTCAAGGCACGACAATTCGATTGCGGAAAACCGGAGTGAACCCATGAGCAGCAGGCACCCGTCATTTGGCAGACCGTCCCGAGTCAATCGAGCCGTCAATCCAGGCATGATGGCGCAGATGGCGCGTCAGGCCATGGCTGCCTTTCAGGCTCAGAGACTGGCTGAGTGCGAAGCGCTCTGCCGGCAAATGCTGGCGATGGATCCGACAGATCCGAACGCCAATCTCCTGATCGGCATATTGGCGTTCGGTGCAGACAAAAACGAGGACGCGGCCAATTTCTTCCGGACGGCTATCGCCCGTGACCGAAAAAATGCCGATGCTCATGCAAATCTCGGTTTGGCGCTTGCGGCGATGGGCAAGCCTTTCGAGGCACGCGAGAGCTTTCAGACCGCGATTCGACTCAACCCCAACACCCTCGAATCCTACTTGAATCTTGCAAATCTCGAGCAGAAGCTCGGTTACCATGACCGCGCGGCTGCAGCTCTGGCGAAAGCCAGCGGCGTCGATCCAGCGAACCTCGAGATCCAACTCGCATTGGGTGAGGCGCTTATGCGAGACAACAAGGTCGAACAGGCTTCCGCCCAATTTCGTCGAATCGTGTCAGCAGACCCCAAACACAAGGCCGCCAACCGAAACCTCGCGATCGTCAGCAGGACACTCGGCAACTTCGATGACGCAACGGAGTATTTTCGTCGGGCGGTGGAGGGAGAAAGCTCGATGTCCCCTCTCGCGCTCCAAGTAGCAAAGACGACGGGTGCTCTTTCGGAGGCCGACATTGAAAATGCCGTGGCTGCGAAAGAAGGTTTACCTCCGGATTCGCTGGACCGAATGAGTTTGGGCTTTGAACTCAGCGAAATCGAACACGAGCGGGGCAACTACATGTTGGCAGCGCGGCACCTGCGCGAAGCCAACAGGATCAAGCGACAGACGATAGATTACGACCCGGAACTTGATGCCCGCGAGGTCCAAGAGACAATTTCCACTTACAGCGCTGATTTCTTCCGGGAAAGAGCCGGATACGGCTGCTCCGACGAGACCCCTCTTTTCGTTCTCGGAATGCCACGGTCGGGTACCACTCTGGTTGAGCAGATCCTGTCCAGCCATCCGGATGTGTACGGAGCGGGTGAACTGCGCACGCTAGGCCTGCTGCACCACAAGAACCGGGAGTATGGCCAGCCGTCGAGCACTTTCCCCGAGTTTGCGGCGAGCCTGACCAAGTCAAACTCCGTTCGTCTCGGCAAAACCTACATCAGTGAAGTCCGAAAATTGAATGACACCTCGCGCTTCATCGTCGACAAGATGCCTGGAAATCAACGGCTAATCGGCCTTATTCGCCTTATTCTTCCGAACGCCCGGATCATTCATTGTATACGCGACCCGCGGGAAATCTGCCTGTCCAACTACCGGACAAACTTTACCGACGACAATCTACCGTTCACCTACGATCTTGATGATCTCGTCCATCACTACGGGCTATATGCGAAGCTCATGGACCACTGGTACTCGCTGTTCGGCGATACGATCATCAAGGCCGAACACGCCAAGATCGTGAAAGATCCGGAAGGCGAAATCCGCAAGCTGCTAGCCGCCTGCGACCTCGAATTTGCGCCGGAGTGCCTTGATTTCCACAAGACAAAACGCGTCGTCAGAACCGCTTCTGTGGCGCAGGTGCGAAAGCCGATCTACGATCCGACCAAGCGTGGCTGGCAAAAATATGCCGAGTACCTTCCGGAGCTTCATGCGCTCGACAAATACGTCGATAGCAAGTGAGTCAGCCTCACCAGCGCCTTTTGTCCGCATCAAGTTCCAAAGACCCCGGCTGGGGTAATCTTCGAAGGGTGAAACGTGGATCGCAAACAAAGCAGGTTCGACAAGTCGGGGCGCCGCCCTGGCCCTGGTTCTCCGGAGGTCGCTGACGCGCTCCGCCGCGCGGCGTCTGCGTTCCAATCAGGCCGGTTGCAGGAATGCGAGGTCATTTGCCGTCGCGTTCTCGCTGTCGATCCTGGGGATGCGACCGCCAATCTCATCATCGGCGTGCTGGCTTTCGGCTCCGGCCACAATGAAGACGCTATCGGCTTCTTCAGGGCGTCGATCGCACGCAACGACAAGAATTCCGACGCCCATGCAAATCTCGGAGCGGCGTTGGCTCGGGCCGGAAAGCCTCTGGAGGCGAAAGCGTGCCTGGAGAAGGCCATACAGATCAACCCAAGTGCGCTCGATGCCTATCTCAATCTGGCCAATGTCGAGACGAGCCTGGGCTTCACCGAGCGTGCGGCCCCGCTTTTCGCCAAAGCTGTCGAGCTGAAAGGCGACAGTTTCGAGATGCTACTCCGTTACGCCAATGCTCTCATGCAGAATGGCGAGGCGGAAAAGGCAGCCGCCCAGTATTCGAGGGCGCTCGAGATCAAGCCGGGTGACAGCGCAGCCACGTCCGGCCTCGGTATTGCGCTGCTCAACATGGGAGAGCTGGACGAGGCGAAAAAACTGATCCGAAGTGTCGTGGAGGCCGAGGGTTTCATATCCGATGCGACACTGAGCCTGGTATGGCTGGACGAATTGTCGGAATCCGATATTGCGCGCATTGCCGACATGCGAACCCGGTTCGAGGAAGGTGACAAACGGCAAGCCTCGTTCGATTTCGCTCTCAGCGAGATCGAGCACAAGCGCGGCGACTACGCTGCCGCAGCCCGCTATCTCCGTTCGGCAAACGCCTCTGAACGCGCTCGGCTCAGCTACGACGGGAGCAAGAAGGAACGTGAGTTCGAAAACATCATTTCCGTTTTCGATGCCGATTTTTTCGCCCGGAGACCCGATTTCGGATGCCAGGATGAGACACCGTTATTCGTGGTCGGCATGCCACGCTCCGGAACGTCGCTGACCGAACAAATTCTCTCGAGCCATCCGGATGTTTATGGCGCAGGGGAACTGAAAGCGCTGGGGCTGCTGAAGTACCAGAATCCGGACTACGGTTCGCCAGACGCGTCTCTCGCAAACTTCGCTCGGTCGATGGACAAGCGAACATCAGCGGAAGTCGGACAGATTTATGTCGATCGCCTTCGTCAGATCGACAGCAAGGCCCGGCTTGTCGTCGACAAGATGCCGAGCAACTTCATCTTGATCGGCCTTATCCGGCTTATTCTTCCCAAGGCAAAAATCATTCATTGCCTGAGGGATCCGAGGGAGACCTGCCTCTCCAATTACCGGACGAATTTTGCAAACGAGAGCTTGGGCTACACATTCGATCTCGACGAGCTGATCCACTATTACGGGCTCTACAGGAAGCTCATGGATCACTGGTATTCCCTTTTCGGCGCGGAGATCATCGAAGTCGATCATGCCAGGCTGGTACAGGATTCAGAAAGCGAAATCCGCAAGCTTCTGGCTGCCTGCGATCTCGAATTCGTTCCCGAATGCCTTGAGTTCCACAAGACAAAGCGCAGCGTCCAGACAGCTTCGGTTACGCAGGTCCGACAACCGATCTACGATCCGACCAAGCGTGGGTGGCGAAAATATGCCGAGTACCTTCCGGAACTGCATGCGCTCGACAAGTATGTCGACCCGACATGACGGCGTATTGAGCCGCTGGTTTGACTTTTGAATTGGCCGGGCGCTATCAGGAGCCGGCGCTCATAAAAAAGCCCTTGTTCCTCATGGTCTTTGGAGGCGGAACGGTATCGTCCGGCAGCGCCAGTTTCAGGAGTTTTGTCATGAATCGGAAGCAACGCAGGCTGTCGGGGAAATCCGGCCACGGGCCCGGGGAGCGCCAGCTCGACGCGATGGCTCGGCAAGCCGCAGCGCTGTATCAGGTCGGACGGCTTCAGGAATGCGAAACCGCCTGCCGGCAGATCCTGTCCGCCGATCCGGGAAACGCCGAGGCGAACCTGCTGATGGGTGTGCTGGCGCTCACCGCACGTCAGCATGAAGACGCAATCGCGTTTCTCAAGCTCGCCGTTGCGGCCAACCGTAAGAGCCCGATGGCCCATGCGAATCTGGGCATTGCCTTGGGTGAACTCGGCCGCGTCGTCGAGGCGCGCGAAAGTTTCCAGACCGCGTTGCGGCTGCAACCGGCCTATCCCGAAGCACTGACCAACCTGGCCAATCTCGAAGGCCGCGTGGGCAATACCGGACGCGCCGTCGAACTCCAGGCGCGTGCCGTGTCGCTGCAGCCGAAAAATGCAGCGCTGCGGCGAGCCTATGGCGGCGCTTTGCTTCGCGACGACCAGATCGCGAAAGCCGAAGAGGTCTTCCGGGACCTCGTCGCCGACGAACCGACGGACAAGGCGGCCCATTACGGCCTGGGTCTCGCCCTTCGGGATCTCGGCGATCTGGCCGAGGCCGAAGAAAGCCTGCGCGAGGCGTCAGCCGATGGCGTGGTGCATGCCGATTCTGCCCTGGCTCTCGCCTGGATGACCGATTCCATTTCCGCGACCGAGGCCGAGGCGATCCAGAAAGCGCAACAGTCGTCCCCCGACGGCTCATACGAGCGCATGATCCTCGACTTCACCCTGTCCAAGATCGAACACGATCAGGGCGACTACGAGGACGCTGCCAGATATCTTCGCTCCGGCAATGCCGCCCGGCGCAGGCAGATGCGCTATGATCGCGCGCAGACAGAGGCCGACTTCGCCGAGACGATGTCGGTCTTCAACACCGAATTCTTCGACAGGCGCGAGGGTTACGGCAATTCCGACGAGACCCCGATCTTCGTTCTCGGCATGCCGCGGTCCGGCACCTCGCTGATCGAGCAGATCCTCGCCAGCCACCCCGATGTCTACGGCGCCGGCGAACTTCTAACCTTGCGCGAGATCGGCGGCCTCGCCCGCGGGCCCGGTCCGCAGGCTTCGCCGCCGCAATTCGCCGCCGCGCTCTCGAAGGGCGCCGCCGACACGCTGGGCCGCAACTATGTGCGTGCCGTGCGCGAACTGGACAAGACCTCGCGCTTTATCGTCGACAAGATGCCCGGCAATTTCATGCTCATCGGGCTTATCCGGATGATCCTGCCCAACGCCCGGATCGTCCATTGCACCCGCGATCCGCGCGAGACGTGCCTGTCGATGTACCGCACCTATTTTGCCGGCGACGGCCTCTCCTTCGCCTATGATCTCGACGATCTCGTTCACTATTACGGTCAATATGCGAAGCTGATGGAGCACTGGAAATCGCTCTTCGGCGATGTGATCGTCGAGGCCAATCTCGAGACGCTGCTGAAGGATCCCGAAGCCGAGATCCGCGCCCTTCTCGCAAGCTGCGATCTCGAATTCGCGCAGGAATGCCTCGAATTCCACAAGACCCGCCGCGAGGTGCGCACCGCATCGGCGGCTCAGGTCCGCAAGCCGCTTTACGATTCGTCCAAACGCGGCTGGCGGAAATATGCGGAATTTCTGCCCGAACTCGAAGCGCTCGACCAATATGCCAAGGCCGACTGAGCCTCAGCTGGCAATCAGGTAAGGCAGCAGCGCCGCAGCCCCGATCAGGGCGAAAGCGGCAAGTGCGAAGAGCCCGTCACGCGCCAGAAGCGCGATCGACATGACGCTGACCGCCGCCCCCAGCACAGACGAGCTAAACGGCACGAACTCGAGAAACGGCATGGCCAGCCCGCAGATCAGGCAAGCCAGGTGCAGGAGCGAGGCCGCCGGACGATGCACGAGCAGCGTCAGTCGCCGCGCCGTGATCGCATCGATAGCCCGCGCCGGCTTCTGCAGCCAGTCGACGGCCCAATGGAGATTCTTGCGCTCCATCGTGCGGCATCGGATCCACTTCGGCAGCCAGAGATGATCACGCCCGGCGAGGATCTGCACGGAGATCAACGCGATCACCAGGCCCATGATGCTCGAAAACCCGGGAATGCCCGAAAGGGGTGTAACCACGATGAGCGCGGGCACCAGCAGCACCGCGGTGAGCGAATGCCTGCCAGCGGTGGAAAGAACATCGGCGAGCGTCACGTCCTCCCCCTCGCCCGCTCGGCTCACATCGTCCAGCACCGTTTCGATTTCGCCCATTGTCCCTTCGCTTCCTCGCTCGCTGAACCCTAATGCCGCGGGACATGTGAGTGTTCCATCGTCCTTGTGCACAGCGCTGTCACAAAGCTGAAACCGAACCGTCACACGCCTGAAAACTGAATCGGGTGTAAGCGCAGTCAATATAGAGCGGCGCGGATGGATATGATGATCGAGAAGACCTACCGGACACTGTTTCTGTCGGACGTCCACCTCGGCACCCCCGACAGCCAGGCGGCCATGCTGGTCGATTTCCTCCGCGAACACCGGGCCGACACCATTTATCTGGTTGGCGACATCATCGACTGCTGGCGAATGAAGCGAAAGGGCTTCTACTGGCCGCAGGCGCACAACGACGTGGTCCAAAAGCTCTTGCGCCAGGCCCGCAAGGGCACCCGCATCATCTATATCCCCGGCAACCACGACGAGATGCTGCGCCTCTATCAGGGCGTCCATTTCGGCGGCATCGAGGTTTGCGAGCGCGCGGTCCACGAGACGGCCGACGGCAAGCGGCTTCTCATCCTGCATGGCGACGAGTTCGACATGGTGGTGCTCAACCACCGCTGGCTCGCCCATCTCGGCGACATCGCCTACGGCCTCGCGATGTGGGCCAACAAGTGGCACAACCGCATGCGCAGCGTCCTTCGCCTGCCCTACTGGTCGTTCTCGCGCTGGGCCAAGAGCAAGGTCAAGCGCGCCGTCAGCTTCATCTCGGATTTCGAAGAAGTCCTCGCCGAGGAAGCCCGCAAGGAAGGCGCCGACGGCATCATCTGCGGCCACATCCACCATCCCGCCAACGAGATGCGGGCCGGCATCCGCTACATCAACACCGGCGACTGGGTCGAAAGCTGCACCGCGGCCGTCGAACACCATGACGGCCGGATCGAGATCATCGACTGGTCGCGGAAGATTGCCGAACGCGCCCGTCGTCCCCGCATCGCCGTCGCCGAGCGGGAGCTTTCCGCAGCCCGCCAGGGCGAAGCCGCCTGATCCCTCTCCACTTTGGACCGGAGCTGACCCATGAGCATGACTGAGACCGCCGGCATCGGCGAACGGATCGACCAGGCGGTCGTGCGATCCAGGAAACTGTCGCGCTCCGGTCTCCTCGAACGAACCTTCTCGGCCGCCTTCCGCGGGCTCGTTTATCCGCAAATCTGGGAAGACCCGGTGGTCGACATGGAAGCGCTGGCGCTCAAGCCGACGGACGACGTCGTCGCCATCGCCTCTGGCTCCTGCAATGTCATGTCCTACCTGACCGCCGGTCCGGCGAGCATCACGGCCGTCGACCTGTCGCCGGCGCATATCGCACTCGGACGGCTTAAGATCGCCGCGGCACGGCACCTTCCGGACCAGCAGAGTTTCGAGAACATGTTCCGGCACGGGAACATGAAATCCAACATCCGCCTCTACGACCGTTATCTGCGCGATCGCCTCGATGTGGAGACCCGTGCCTACTGGGACGGCCGCGATCTGACCGGCCGGCGGCGGATCAACCGTTTCGCGCGCGGGTTCTACCGCTCGGGCCTGCTCGGTCGCTTCATCGGCACCGCGCATATCCTAGCGAAGGTTTATGGCGTCGATCCGCGCGAACTGCTTTCCGCGGCAACCATCGAAGACCAGCGTGCCTTCTTCGAGAACCGCATCGCGCCGATCTTCGACAGCCGCAGCTTTCGTGCGCTGACGAGCCTCAAGGCCTCGCTCTTCGGCCTCGGCATTCCGCCGGCGCAATACGAGGCGCTCGCCGGCGACGCGGCCGGAGACATGACGCGGGCGCTCAAGATCCGCGCCGAGCGGCTCGCCTGCGGCTTCGACCTCAGGGACAACTATTTCGCCTGGCAGGCTTTCGGGCGCGGCTATGCGCCCGGCGAGACGGCAAGCCTGCCGCCCTATCTGGTGCGTGGCCAGTTCGAGGCCGTGCGCCGCAACGCGTCGCGCCTCTCGATCGAGAACGAGAACCTCACGAACCTGCTCGCCGGAAAACCGGACCGCTCGCTCGATGCCTATGTCCTGCTCGACGCGCAGGACTGGATGACGGCCCGTCAACTCAGCGAATTGTGGGCGCAGATCACCCGCACCGCGCGCCCCGGCGCCCGCG
>CAZEJG010000071.1:0-8570 GCA_964511625.1 uncultured Hoeflea sp. | reverse complement strand
AGATCGCGGCCCGATGATCATCGAGCCGGGCGACAAGGTCTATGCCGGCATGATCATCGGCATCCACTCGCGCGACAACGATCTCGAGGTCAACGTGCTCAAGGGCAAGCAGCTCACCAACATCCGCTCGGCCGGCAAGGACGAGGCGGTGAAACTGACCCCGCCGATCCGGATGACGCTCGACAGGGCGCTGTCCTGGATCCAGGACGACGAGCTGATGGAAGTGACGCCGAAGTCGATCCGGCTTCGCAAGCTCTATCTCGATTCCAACGACCGCAAGCGCTTCGAGAAAACCCGCGCCGGCGCCGCGTAAGCGACCTGACTTGTCTGAAGACGATGAGCCCGGCCTCACGGCCGGGTTCTTTTTTTGGCCAGACGCATGCCTCGTACCCGGCCTCGTCAGGCCATCCAGCGTTTCGATCCGACCGTGGAAGCCGAAGTTCGCTTGCGCAACAGGTTAACAAGTCGTTAATCTGTGACGACATCCCACAACATTCTCCTGTGGGCAAAGCTCATCCCCCGCCGCGTGACGGATTCCGGGGAGTCGCGGCGAGGGATAGTGTAGCGGCATGACGACGCTGACGATCGACATCAGACCGGCCGAACCCGACGACGCAGTGGACGTCGCCGAGGTGCATCGCGCGTCGTGGCATCATGCCTATACCGGCATCCTGCCCTACAAGACGCTCCGGTCGATGATCGAGCGACGCAATGCGCGCTGGTGGCAGCGGGCAATTCGCGGCTCGACCTCGATCCTCGTGCTCGACGTCGGCGGCGAGATCGCCGGCTATGCGACGCTCGGCCTGAACCGCGCGCGGTCGCTGCCGCAGGAAGGCGAGATCTACGAACTCTATCTACTGCCGGAGTTCCAGGGAGTCGGTCTGGGCAAGAGGCTGTTCACCGAAACCCGCAAGCTGCTCGCCTCGCTCGGCTGCAAGGGCACCGTGGTCTGGTGTCTCGAGGACAATGTTTCGGCGGTCGAGTTCTATCGTGGCCGCGGCGGTCGGGACATTGCCGAGGGCACCGAGATGTTCGACGGACAGCCGGTGCGCAAGCTCGCCTTCGTCTGGAAATAGGCGAAATCCGCGATATCCAGGGGCTCGCCTGGCGGCGGGGTCACCGAAAGTCCAGTTGCGCTCGGTGCCAATTGGCGCTATCCGCGCCTGCGACAGGTTTTATCGCAGCTGCGAAAAAGTGACAGAAACGGAGTCTCCATGCGTATCGACGCCATCGCCATCGGCAAGAACCCCCCTGAAGACGTCAACGTCATCATCGAGGTGTCCGTCGGCGGTCATCCGATCAAGTACGAGATGGACAAGGAAGCCGGCACGCTCGTCGTCGACCGTTTCCTCTATACGCCGATGACCTATCCGGGGAACTACGGCTTCGTGCCGCACACGCTGTCAGACGACGGCGACCCGATCGACGTTCTGGTCTGCAACACCCGCCCGCTGGTGCCGGGCTGCGTGATCAACGTCCGCCCGATCGGCGTGCTGATCATGGAAGACAATGCCGGGCAGGACGAAAAGATCATCGCCGTGCCGGCGCCGGAACTGACCAAGCGTTACGAGAACGTGCACAACTACACCGACCTGCCGTCGATCACGCTGCAGCAGATCGAGCACTTCTTCGAGCACTACAAGGATCTTGAGCCCGGCAAGTGGGTGAAGATCGGCGGCTGGCAGGATGCCGAGGTGGCGCGCAAGCTGATCGTCGAGGCCATCGACCGCAATACCGCCAAGTCCGCCTGACAAGTCCGCCTGACAAGTCCGCGTGGCAGGCCGGGCGCCGAAGACAATGAAATCGGAAAGCCGGCGCACGCACGCGCCGGCTTTCTGCTTTTCCGGCCGTTGCGTCAGAAGTCGCGGGTGAGCCGCATCTCGATCTCGTGCCGTTCGATGTCGTCGAAGGCGGCGTTCGAGACCACCCGCTCATAGCGGTAGAGCAGCTGCGGCGCGAATCCCGCATAGGAGAGATCGCGCTTGGTCAGCACGATGTCCCCGGTATAGCGGATGTCTTCCTGATTGACGGAAAGGCCTGGATAGAGGCCGTCGTAATCGCGCCATGCGACGCCGGCCTGCGCATAGATATTTATGCCCAAGGGCAGCGGCCGGCTGTATCCGGCGAAGACCCCGGTCTCGTGATAGGAAAAGCGGTCCAGCCGGAACCGCGTGGCTTCCGTCCTGACGCCGAAGCGGAGAAAATGACCGGTGGCGAAGTAGTGGTCGAGGCCGGCTCCGAAATTGGCGATCAGCCCGTCGCGATTGCCGGTGGCAAGGTCGTCCTGGGCGCGGATCTGGGCGTTCAGCGACCACAGCCAGCGCGGTGCACCCGCAAAACGGCCTGAAACCTCGCCGCGGATGCCACCCTGAAGAACGTTGACCTGCTCGGTTGAGGTGCCTGCCGCGCCGGTGAGCGCGAGGCTCGCACGCGTCTTTCCGAAGCTTTGCTCCAGCCCCACGGCACCCTCGAAATTGAAGGAGGAGAGCGACGTCTCGCCCGGATAGATGCGGCCAACGGCGCTGCCGACGGTGAAGAAGCGGCGGTCGGGCGCAATCTGGCGCTGGTAGACAGCTTCGCCGCCGAGCAGCAGGCCGATGCCGGACTTCCGACGTGAATTGGGATCGATCTTCAGATCGATCGGACCGAGCGGAACGGTCTCGTTGTCGGTGCCGCGATTGACGTTGGTCGAGGGCAGGATGGCCGCATAGCCGCGGAAACGCAGCGGGCGGTTTGCATCGACGAGATCGGCGAGCCGGGTGATCGCGCCGCCGAGGCGATCGTCGATACCGGAGGCGCGCAGCATCTCGGCCTGGGCGCGCACGCCGTCGGCGTCGTTGAGAGCGGCGAGCGAGGCCGCGAGTTCGATGCGAACGACATCGTTCGACGGTTCGGCGGCGAGAATGCCGCGGTAGATGGCGACGGCACGGGCATGGTCGCCGGCGCGGGCAGCGATCAGACCTTCTACGAAGTTGACCCGGACAGCATAGTTCCGGTCGCTCGCTCGCCATTGCCGGATGAAGGCGCGGGCCTCGTCGTAACGGTCCGCCGCGACGAGCTGGCGGACATGGGCGACTGCGGAAGCCGGTGATTGAGCTTCGGCGCGGGCTGGTGCACCGGGCGCGGCGCTTGCCAGCGCCAGGAGCGCGATCGCCGCCATGCGGCGCGACAGGGTGGTGAAAACGGTCATACGCAATACCGGAAGGCGGCCCACATCGCCGCGGACCGCCTTTCCTGTGTCGTCGACTTCACGGGGTGACTTCGTCGCCGAGGAACCACCCCTTGACCATTCCGGGATTGCCGCCGTCGATCGTGCCCACGCCCTGGAAGACGCCGCCGGCATATTCGGCGTTGTCGCCCAGAAGTGCACCCGAATAGGCCGAATTGGAGCCGAAATTCGAGATGGTGGCGCCGTTGGATTCGTCCTTGAGCACCACCGAGCCACCGGAGAACTGGGTGCCGCTGAGGGTGGCGTCCGTCATGGTTACGGAAACCTGCGATGGGCCCTTTGTGCCGGCGAAGCGGGTGGTGTTGTCGATCGTGGCATTGACCTTACCGGCGTTGAAATCGGCGACGATGGTGGAATCGCCGGTGAAGCTCGCGCCTTCCTGGGTCTGGCCGGGGCCGGTCTTGTACTGGAACTGCCCGCCGCCGTTGTTGGCCGTCCGGCGGTAGGTGGCCGTGGACTTTCCGGAAATCGCGGAGTCCGGAGCGATATTGCCGCCATACATCGTCGCGATCGTTTCCGTGCCCACCATGAAGCCGTAGCCGATATGCTGCTCGACGACGAAGAAATCATCCTTGTTGTCGCCGTCCAGATCGCGCGAGGTGATGCGCATCATGTCGGGAATGGTGTTGGTGTCGCTGGACTTGGAATTGGTGTAGGTGCCCTGGGTGGCGCCGAACTGCGGCGCGAGGCTGGCGCCGGAGGCGTCGACGGTGCCGGCGCCAGTGACCGACTTCGCGTCCCCGCCCGAGGTCTGCTCGCCGCCGGGGAGGGTGAGGGTGCCCGTCACGGTCGAAGGAGCGGCCGTATTGGGGTCGTCGGAGACGAAGTATTCGCTGAGTTCGTAGATGGCCGACACGGGGCCGACGGCAGGCGACTGCACCTTCTTGGCGTAACTCGATTTCAGGCCGTAAAGCTGGATGCCGCCGCTTCCGCTCGATCCGCCGGAGCCGCTGGAGCCCCCGCTTCCGCTCGATCCGCTGCTGCCGGATGGCGATCCGCCGCCACCGCCTCCGCCGCCGGACGTGTTGCAGGCGGCAAGGCTGACGGAGACCGTCAGGAGCGCCATGGCCGAGATGATCCTGTTCATGAATGTGATCCGATCTTTGTGGTCGAAGTTGTCCCTACGCAGTACGCCACGGACCGGCGGGGCCGTTCCGATTGACAAGTCTGCAACTCGATGGCGAATTTTTATGGGGTTGAAAGCGGGTGCTAAATCACCCGGTCGGGTGAAAACGCGGCAGGTTCGGCCCCGCTGCCGGCCGCTCCGCTTCCATCACCCCGCCAGTTCATTCACGGCGATGTGTGAGAGGGTGAGTTGATCGCGGCCCAGATGGGACTAGGTTCAGGCGACAAAGGAGATCGCCATGACCTATCGCCACGCCCTGATGGGCCTCGCCGCCGCCATGACTTTTGCACTCGCTCCTGCGGACCTTGGCGCCCGGGCGGCCGACACCGAGACGGCGATCTTCGCCGGTGGCTGCTTCTGGTGCGTCGAGAGCGACTTCGATCACGTCAAGGGTGTGACCAAGACGACCTCGGGTTATATCGACGGCAAGGGCGAGAACCCGACCTATGAGGATTACACCTCCGGCAGCTTCCGGGAGGCGGTGGAGATCGAGTTCGATCCCTCGGTCGTCTCCTATGACGAACTGCTGAAGACCTTCTTCAGTACGGTCGATCCGACCGACGGCGGCGGCCAGTTCTGCGACCGCGGCCACGCCTATTCGACGGCAATCTACACGACGGACGACGAGCAGATGGCGGAGGCGGAGAAGGCCAAGGCGGAAGCCGGGCAGGAACTCGGCAAGGCGATCGAGACGGAAATCAAGCCGGCGCCGAAATTCTGGGACGCCGAAGGCTACCATCAGGATTATTACAAGAAGAATCCGTTGCGCTACAAATACTACCGCTTCTCCTGCGGCCGCGACAAACGCGTCGAACAGCTCTGGGGCAAGGACGCGCGCTACGGCATCGGCTCTTAGGAGCCTGTCGGTATCTGGACCGTCGCAGGGATCGTCGGAAAGTTGACCTGATCGTGCAGACGGGGGCTTTCCTCCGGACGAGGTGCTGCCTATTTGCCATAGGAAGCGGCAAAAGCCGGTGCAACGCCGGCTTGAATCGGCCCGACTTCTTGCAATTTCGCAATTTAGTCAATTTTATGCGGCTGATTTGACGCGGCGGCCCGGATCTCTACCGGGGGACAAATGACGCGAGCGAGGGAGCTTTACTCTATGAACATCAAGGTATCACTGGCCGTTGCGGCGGCGATCGTGCTGACGGTCAGCGGCTGTCAGCGCACGGTCGGAACGCTGGATACGCGTCAGCCGGCACCGCTCGCACCTGCGCCGGTGGGCGGCGTCTCGTCCTCGCAACTGCCACCGCCCGCGCCGACCGATCCCTCGCAGTTTCCCGCGGCGCCGACGCAGCCCGATGCGCAGGCGAGCCTGCAACAGGAGACGGAACTGGCGTCCAACGCCCCGACGCTGACCAAGGAATCGCTGATCGGCCGCTGGTCGGTCTCCTCCGGTGGCAGCACGTGCGACGTCTTCCTGGCGCTGACCAAGTGGACCGGCGGGTATCGCGCGGCCTCGCGCGGCTGCGCTGGTGCGGCATCCAGCATCTCGGCCTGGGACGTGCAGGGCAAGCAGGTGATCCTGTCGGACAATTCCGGCAACCAGGTCGCGCGCCTCTACCAGTCCGGCAACGAGCGCTATGACGGATCGACCTCCGGCGGGCAGTCGATCTCCCTGTCCCGATAAGACGGACGGACCTGCCTGATGCCGCAGCCCCAGGACGCGGCGCTGCTCTCCGCCTACAAGGCGAAGATCGAGCGCGGCGAGATCAAGGACGATCCCGCCCAGCGCGACATCGTGCGCCGGCTCGACCGGGTTCTGGAAGAAGTGTCCACCCATCGGCTCGCTTCGAAGAAGAGCGCGCTCGGCTGGATGTTCGGCAAGAACAAGAAGAGTTCGACGCCGCGCGGGCTCTACATGCATGGCGATGTCGGGCGCGGCAAGACCATGCTGATGGACATGTTCTTCGACAAGCTGCCGGTGAAGCGGAAGCGGCGGGCGCATTTCAACGACTTCATGGCGGACGCGCATGAGCGCATCCATGCCCATCGGCAAAAGCTCTCGCGGGGCGAAACCAGGGAGAGCGATCCGGTGCCGCCGGTCGCGGCTAGCCTGTTCGAGGAGGCCTGGGTTCTCTGCTTCGACGAGTTCGCGGTCACCGACATCGCCGACGCGATGCTTTTGTCCCGGCTCTTCGAGCAGCTGTTCAAGCGCGGCGCGGTGCTGGTCGCCACCTCCAACGTGGCGCCGGACAATCTCTACCGCGACGGTCTGAACCGCGAACTCTTCCTGCCTTTCATCGACCTCCTCAAAAGCAACACCGACATCGTCAGTCTCGACGCACCGACCGATTACCGTCTCGAGAAGTCGCGGCGTCTGCCGGTCTTCCATTTGCTCGACAAGACCGGCGGCAAGGGTGACGCGGATGCGGGTCTCGACGCGGCCTGGGAGAAGGTCGTCGATGGTCGCCCGGTGAGCGCCGACCGCATCGAGCGAAAGGGCCGCTCGATCGTGGTGCCGCGGGCGACGACCGACGCAGCGCGTTTCAGCTTCGCCCAGCTCTGCGATGCCCCGCTCGGCGCCTCCGACTATCTGGCGATCGCCGAGAAGTATCCGACCATCTTCATCGACAGGGTGCCCGAGATCGGCCGCGCCGAGCGCAATCTTGCCAAGCGTTTCATCCTGCTGGTCGACGTGCTCTACGACAAGCGCAACCGGCTGTTCCTGTCGGCCGAGGTGCCTATTCAAGACATCTATGCAGCCGGGACGGGAACCGAGAAGTTCGAGTTCGCGCGCACGGTTTCGCGCCTGACCGAGATGCAGGACGAGGGCTATCTAGAGGCCAGCCGGGCGGCGAAAAGCGCCTGAATACGCCAAAAGTAGCGTATACACTTTGACGTTTACGTAAAAATCTTAACTGCTAAACGATTGAAATTTCTCATGCCGGAAAAATCGGTTGCCATGATTTTTCCCTAGGTCTATGCCAAACCCCGGATCCGGGGCCGGCAAGCGGCCATCCGGAGCATTCTGATCGCGGAGACGAATTCAATGGCACGCAACAAGATTGCACTGATCGGATCGGGCATGATCGGCGGCACGCTCGCCCACATGGCCGGCCTGAAGGAACTGGGCGACGTCGTCCTTTTCGATATCGCCGAGGGCACTCCCCAGGGCAAGGCGCTCGACATCGCCGAATCCTCGCCGGTCGACGGCTTCGATTCCCGGCTGACGGGCGCCAACGACTATTCCGCGATCGAGGGCGCCGACGTCTGCATCGTCACCGCCGGCGTGCCGCGCAAGCCCGGCATGAGCCGTGACGACCTGCTCGGCATCAACCTCAAGGTGATGGAACAGGTCGGCGCGGGCATCAAGAAATACGCCCCCGACGCCTTTGTCATCTGCATCACCAACCCGCTCGACGCGATGGTCTGGGCCCTGCAGAAGTTCTCCGGCCTGCCCACCAACAAGGTGGTCGGCATGGCCGGCGTGCTCGACTCGGCCCGCTTCCGCTACTTCCTCGCCGACGAGTTCAACGTCTCGGTCGAGGACGTAACCGCCTTCGTGCTCGGCGGCCACGGCGATTCCATGGTGCCGCTGGCGCGTTACTCGACCGTCGCCGGCATTCCGCTGCCGGATCTCGTCAAGATGGGCTGGACCTCGAAGGAGCGTTTGGAAGAAGTCATCCAGCGCACCCGTGACGGCGGCGCCGAGATTGTCGGTCTGCTCAAGACCGGTTCGGCCTATTACGCCCCGGCGGCCTCGGCGATCCAGATGGCCGAATCCTACCTCAAGGACAAGAAGCGCGTCCTGCCGTGTGCGGCTTACCTCTCGGGCCAGTACGGCGTGAAGAACATGTATGTCGGCGTGCCGACCGTGATCGGCGAGGGCGGCATCGAGCGCGTCATCGAGATCGAGCTCAACAAGGGCGAGCAGGAAGCCTTCGACAAGTCCGTCGCCTCGGTGGCCGGCCTCTGTGAGGCCTGCATGAACATCGCCCCGAACCTGAAATAAGCATCTGCCGGGTCCGTTCAGGGCCCGGCCCCGCAAGAGGGACATGCCGATGAACATCCACGAATACCAGGCCAAGGCGCTGCTCAAGGGCTACGGCGCCCCGGTCGCCAACGGCGTACCGATCTTCAAGGCCGAGGAAGCCAAGGCTGCTGCCGAAGCGCTTCCGGGACCGCTCTACGTGGTCAAGAGCCAGATCCACGCCGGCGGCCGCGGCAAGGGCAAGTTCAAGGAACTCGGCCCCGACGCCAAGGGCGGCG
>CAZEJG010000070.1:0-9373 GCA_964511625.1 uncultured Hoeflea sp. | reverse complement strand
TCCGCCTGATTATTCGCAGTTGAACTCTACAGTGAGCCTCAGACTGCGAATTTTTGGTGACTTCGTGGTCGAAACATCGCGTAAATAAGATTTCAGGGTTAATTCCGGCCTAACGGTCGGTGCGGCCGGTTGCTTCGTCCTTGCGCCGGGGCGGGCGCTCCATCCAGCGGATGAGGAACATCGCCGGCACCACCCAGAGTACGCCTGTCACCAGGAAGTAGAGGAAGTGCACATACCAAGCGGATTCGGCCAGACGGTAGGTAGCGATCGTCGTCGCCATCAGCGCGTAGATGATGACCAGAAGCACGATGAGGATCGTACCGATGAACTTCTTCAGTCTGACGGGCATGGCGGGCGGCTCTCCTTTCCCCTCAGATAGCCGCTCGATGCCGTGTCGAAAAGGATAAAATCCGGCGAACCACGCGACCCCATGCCGCAATATGGCAAGTCTTGCCTTGCCTGGCGGTGTGGTGCACATGGACGCTGACCAATTCCGTAGGGGCAGGCCGACAGCCGCTGACACGCCCGGAACACATCGCCAGTGAGCCGCCATGACCGATATCACCGCCACGAATGCCGCCCCAGACGCCGTTTTCGCCCGCCGCGAGCGTGACGACCGCAACCGCTTCATGATCCGCGTCTGGCTCGGGGTGGTGCTGGTGGCGATCTTTGCGCTGGTGCTGGTGGGCGGCGCCACCCGGCTGACCGATTCAGGCCTGTCGATCACCCAGTGGAAGCCGATCCATGGTGTCATCCCGCCGCTTTCGGTGGAGGAATGGCAGGAAGAGCTCGAACTCTACCGCCAGATCCCCGAATACCAGCAGATCAACAAGGGCATGTCGCTCGACGAGTTCAAGCGCATCTACTGGTGGGAATGGGCGCACCGGTTTCTGGCCCGCTCCGTCGGCGTTCTCTTCGCCGTTCCCTTCGTCTTCTTCCTCGTCACCGGCCGGGTCGAGAAACGGCTGAGATGGCCGCTCTTCGGCCTGTTCCTGCTCGGCGGTCTGCAAGGTGCGGTCGGCTGGTGGATGGTCGCTTCCGGTCTCGTCGACCGGGTCGACGTCAGCCAGTATCGTCTGGCCACGCACCTGACGCTCGCTTGCATCATCTTCGCCGCGATCCTCTGGGTCCATCGCGGTCTTGCGCCCCATTCCCAGACCGAGGCGCCGGCGGGGCTGCGGCGTTTCGCCGGGATCCTCGTGCTGATGGCGCTGGTTCAGATCTATCTGGGCGGTCTCGTCGCCGGCCTGGACGCGGGGCTCAGCTACAACACCTGGCCGCTGATGGACGGCGCCTTCATCCCGGGTGATGTCTTCGCCATCGAGCCCCTGTGGCGGAACTTCTTCGAGAACCCGAAACTGGTACAACTCGATCACCGGCTATTTGCCTATGCGGTGTGGATCGCGGCCCTCGCGCACATGGTCTACGCCCTGCTTCGCGCGCCCGACACCACCCACGCGCGGCGCTCGGTCATCCTCTTCGGATTGGTCAGCCTGCAAGCGCTCATCGGCATTGCCACGCTTCTGTTCCACGTACCCTTCGATATCGCCCTGACGCACCAGGGTGGGGCGCTGGTTGTGCTGGCCTTTGCGGTGGCCCATTATCGCGGCTTCTACGGCGAATATCCGCGTGAAACCGAAATCGCCGTCAGGCGTTGAACAAGCGACCCCGAGCGGGGTTCATGCGTGACGCACCGAAAGCCAGCAGACCGGCCCGAGGAGATCACATATGCCGCTGTTCAAGCCATCCCACCGCCGCAAATATGTCCATGACGACAAGGCCTACGCGCTCTTCGAGCTGGCCTACACCTCGGTCGATATGGCCGCCGCGCTGCTGTTCATCATCGGCTCGGTGATGTTTTTCTCCGAGGAGTGGCAAACGCCCGGCACCTGGTGCTTCCTGGCCGGCTCGATCTTTTTCGCGCTCAAGCCGTCGATCCGCATCTATCGGGAGATCTATTATCTCTCGAAGGGCGACTACGAAGACCTTATCGGCAAGAACAGCAACAGCTGACCGCCATTCAGCCGCGCAGCATTAGGTCGAGATTCTGCACCGCAGCCCCGCTCGCGCCCTTACCGAGATTGTCGTAGACGGCAACGAGAAGTGCCTGCGCGCGATCGTCGTTGGCGCAGACGTAGAGTGTCATCCGATCGGTGTCGTTGTGGCGCTGCGGATCGATCTCGGCGCTGCGTTCGGTCTGCTCGAACGGCGCGACGTCGACGAGAGAATCCGGGATCGATGCGAAATGATCGGCGATTGCCGCATGCAGGTCCTTGCCACTGGGCACCGAGGGAAGAGTCCTCAGCTGCAGCGGCACCATGGTCACCATGCCCTGGGCGAAGTCACCCACCACCGGCTGCATCAGCGGGTCGGTGGAAAGCTTGGCGTAGGTCCTGAGTTCCGGCACGTGCTTGTGCTTGAGCGTCAGCCCGTAGGGCATGAATTTCGAAGCGCTGTCGCCCTTGGCCTCGTAGTCGGCGATCATCTGCTTTCCGCCGCCCGAATAGCCGGTAATGCCGCTGATGGTGACCGGGAAGTCGGCCGGGATCAGCCCCGCGGAGACCAGCGGACGCAGTCCGGCGATCGGGCCCTGCGGCCAGCAGCCGGGATTGGCGACGAATTGCGCCTTGGCGATCCTGCTGCCGTGATCCTTGTCCATTTCCGCAAAGCCGTAGACCCAGCCGTCGGCCGTCCGGTGCGCGGTGGAGGCATCGATGAAGCGGGTGCCGGCGTCGCTCGCCAGCGCCACGGCCTCGCGCGCGGCATCGTCCGGCAGGCAGAGGATGGCGACATCGGCCTTGCGCAGATACTCGGCACGGGCTTCGGGATCCTTCCGCTTGTCGGTCGGGATCGAGATCACCTCGATATCTTTCCGGCCCGCGAGCCGGCCGACGATCTGCAGGCCGGTGGTGCCGTGTTCGCCGTCGATGAAGATTTTGGGAGCCATTGGCTTTCCTGAAAATGCTTGTCTGTCAGTCGGTTGGCCGAAGAGCCGGAATCAATCCGGCAAGCCGTTGAATCAGTTTGGCAGCGATTAGCGTCATCGCTTCTCGGCGAGGAGCCCGAGCATGTACATCGCAATCGTCGCGCCTGCAATCGCGGTGACGTCCGCATGATCGTAGGCCGGGGCGACCTCGACGACGTCCGCGCCGCGGATATCGAGCGCGCCGAGCTTGCGGAGAATCGACAGCGTCTTGGCGGATGACGGCCCGCCGGCAACCGGCGTTCCGGTGCCTGGGGCGAATGCGGGATCGAGGCAGTCGATATCGAAAGTGAGGTAGACCGGCGCACCGCCGGTTCGCTCGATGATCTTGTCTGCGATTTCCTGCGCGCTCATGTCCTCGACCTCGTGGCCGTAGATCATGCGGATGCCGCAGTCTTCCGGCGCATGGGTACGGATACCGATCTGGATCGATTTAGAGGTGTCGATCAGCCCCTGTTTCGCGGCCCGTCCGACGAAGGAACCGTGGTCGATGCGTTCGCCGTCGTCGTCCCAGGTGTCCTGGTGGGCGTCGAACTGGACGAGCGCCAGAGGACCGTGCTTGTCGACATGGGCCTTCAGAAGCGGCCAGGTGACATAATGGTCGCCGCCGAGCGTGAGCAGGAAGGCGCCCGCGCCGATGATCTTGGCCGCCTCGCTCTCGATCCGGCCCGGCGTCTCCCGGTGATTGCCGTAGTCGAGCAGGCAGTCGCCATAGTCGATCACCGCCATAGTCTCGAACAGGTCGCGCTCGAAGGGGTATTGCGGATCGTTGTCGAAGATCGCCGAGGCGCGGCGGATCGCCTGCGGACCGAAGCGCGCGCCGGGGCGGTTGGAGACGGCGGCGTCGAACGGGATGCCCCAGACCGCCACATCCACGTTCTCGAGCGACTTCGTATATTTCCGCCGCATGAACGAAAGCGCCCCGGCATGGGTCGGGTCGGTCGCAGCTCCCGTGAGGCGCGAGGCGGTGAAGGCGTTATCGATCGATTTCGACGGCATGGGGCAGGCGGCCTTTCAAACAGCTTTGGTGCCCGGAATATTAGGGATGGAGACCGCAATTGCCAGTGCCATGCAACCGAAATTCCTGACGGGGTCGCGTGAGCGGTCCCGTCTGAAGTTTACGGTTGCGGCGTTCCTGTCCCTACAAGGTGCGCATGAGCACCCAATTGTCCCCGCCGCAGCGCCATTCCTCGGTGGTCACGATCGGTCGCTGGGCAATCGTGACGTATCCGTGGTTCCGGTAGAGCCGGTAGGCGGTTTCGTTGCCGTCCGAGACGATGATCGAGAGCCTTCGTCCGTTCGCCATCTCCTCGGCCCTTCGCAACAGGCGCGAGCCGTATCCTTTACCGCGGTGGGCCGCATCGGTCGCAAGCACGTTCACGTAGAACGTCCCGAGCGCCAGATTTTCCAGCTCGGCGAGCGGCCGGAAGATGCCCGGCGTATCGTCGGTCACCGGTTCGAGATCATTACCGATTGGATAGGTCATCAAGAGCGAGGCAACGCCGTCGTCTGCTTCGATCACGTGGGCGTTGCGCCAGGAAAACGATCCCTCCTCCCGGCGGGCGCGGTTTTCGCCCACCGCCCAGGGGTCTTCGCCGTTTTTGGCGAGCATGCCCCAGAAATGGAGCGGCAGGCCTTCGCCGGCGATGTTGATGAGCCGCGTCATGGAGCGTGCATCGTCCGGCGTGGCGGCCCGCAATAGGGAGTCTTCATCGCGCTCGGGGGCGCGTCTGGTGAGATGGGGGAACATGGATCTTCTCCGTTACTTCGCATGGCGGCGACCGGCCGCCATTTCCTGCCGGACTTGTCGCGCGTGCCGCGCTCTCTTTATAGTCGTCTCGCGGTATGCTTGTGCGTCTGCAGAAAGGCGAGCCTTTTCATGTGCCTGGCGTCTGTAACGGTCGACGTTCCGGCTGTGGGGCGGTCGGGACTGTACCTGCGGTAAAGCGATTTCGGGGATCGATATGGCGAAGATCGATACACGTACGCGGCTGATGGATATCGCCGAGGCTTCGGTTCTCGAAAAAGGTTTCGGGGCGACCTCGATCGACGAACTGATCGCCGAGACGGGGATCACCAAGAGCGGTTTCTTCTACCATTTCCGCGACAAGAACGCCCTCGCCATGGCGTTGCTGGAGCGCTATCTGGCGCGCGAGGAGGAACTGCTGGACGAGCTGTTCGGCCGCGCGAGGGAGCTGCACGACGATCCGCTCCATGCCTTCCTGATCGGGTTGAAGCTGTTGTCTGAACTGATGGACGACCTTCCGAACGGCCATCCCGGCTGCCTCGTGGCCACCTATTGCTACAATGAACGGCTGTTCGATCGGGAGGTGCGCTCGCTCTATACCGACGCTCTGCTGACATGGCGGAAGCGCTTCCGCGGTTATCTTGCCGAGATCGCCGAGCGCTATCCGCCGCGCGAGCCGGTCGATCTCGACGCACTGGCCGACATGGTCAACAACACGGTCGAGGGCGGCATCATCATGTCGAAGGCCCTGCGCGACCCGAAAGTCCTGGTCAACCAGATCCTGCTGTTTAGGACCTATGTGCGGCTGCTTTTCGATCCCACGGCCGCTTCCGCCTGAAAACCACTGTACCGCAGGTCAAGCAGGTGCCGCGCGAAGACCTCCGGCGTCGCGCGGCGGTTGGATATGGGACGCCTCAACCGATTGATTTCAATATCGAATATCATCCGGACTTCATGCCGGTACCACGGGTTCACTAGTTCGAAACGCGCCGATCGGGGACAAACACGGCCATCGCCGACGGGCTTTCCGACGGCGCCTGGGGCAGCCGAGAACGGCTGCCTTCACGCTTCAACCCTGAAAGACAGGACCCGAGACATGAAAACCACACTCACCATCGCTGCGCTGACCGCAGCCACACTTGCCGTCGCCGGCACTTTCGCTTCCGCCGAGCGCATCCGCGGCCCCGAGGATCTGCTCAAGGAGCCGGGCGTTTCGCTGGAAGTGACCAACGCGGTTCCGTCCTCTGCCGATGAGGCCTTCGAGGAGATGGAAAGCCTGTTCGGCTTCGTCCCGAGCTTCTTCAAGGTCTACCCCAAGCACGGCGTCGCCGGCGCCTGGGCCATGACCCGCGATCTCGAGGTCAGCGACAAGACCGCTCTCTCGCCCAAGCAGAAGGCGTTGATCAACATCGCCGTGGCGGCCCAGATCCCGTGCCGCTACTGCGTCTTCGTCGACACCAAGACGGCAAAATCTCTCGGCGCGACCGACCGGGAAATCGCCGAGGCCGTCGCACAGTCGGCCCTGACGCGCCACTGGAGCACCGTGCTCAACGGCATGCAGGTCGATTTCGAGGCGTTCAAGGCCGAATTCGGCGGCGAATGATCCCCGATCCGGGACCGGCGTCCCGCCCCGAACGCCGGGTCCCGGAAACTGTGAATGCGGTAGGCGAGGGGTGTCATACCCCTCCCGCCGTTAAGGTTGATGAAAGGTTTCGCCACAAGGCATCAGCCGGCCGTGTTATTTCGTTTCGAAACAGGAACAGCGGTATGACCGGTCAGACGCGCGAAACGAAATTGATGCAGGGGAACATGATTCCCGCCGTGCAGTATCTGCGCGGTTTCGCGGCGCTCGCGGTGTTCCTCTTCCACATCTCCAGCCTGACAGTCGCGACCTGGGGGCCGAACGCGGCCGGCATCGACCATGTCGGCGCGGCGGGTGTGGACCTGTTCTTCGTAATCTCCGGCTTTGTCATGGCTATGATCGTCGCACGGCCGGGACCATTCCGCCCAGGCGATTTTCTGCTGCGCCGATTTGCCCGCGTTGTGCCGGGGTATTACCTCGCCACCTTCGGCGTGTTTGTCCTGACCCTGGCGGTTCCGTATGTCTTCAAGTCCACGACTTCCGACTTCTGGATCCTGGTCCGCTCGCTCGCCTTCGTGCCCTGGCCCGACAGCCACGGCTCCATGGCGCCGCTGCTGCTCGTCGGCTGGACGCTGAATTACGAGATTTTCTTCTATGCGCTGGTGCTTCTGGTTGCCGGCCTGTTTGGCGACCGCCGGCTCTACGGGGTCATGGCGCTCCTGTGCGCGCTGGTGCTGGCGGGCTGGGTGTTCCATCCCCTGCAACCCACCGCCGCCTTCTATACCGACAGCATTCTCCTCGAATTCGCTTTCGGGATTCTCGTCTGGCGCCTGTACCAGCTCCTGTCGGGAGACCGCGCCGAGGCGATCTCCTTCGTGGTCTTCGTCGGCGGGGTGGTGTTTTTCGCTCTCCAGCACGAAAGCGATCCCGGGACCTACCGCACGCTGAGCTGGGGCGTACCGAGCGCGATGATCCTGTTTGGCGGACTGCGGATGATGAAATTCCGCAGCCGCTCGATGGCAGCGCTCGGCGACTGGTCCTACGCCTTCTACCTGACGCATCTCTTCGTCATCACCGGCTACATCCGCATCGTCATGCCGCGGCTGCCGGATCTCGAACTGATCTGGATCTACCACTATTGTGCTATGACCGTTCTGTCGCTGGGCGTGGCCTGGGGCTTCCACCGCTTCGTCGAGGTGCCCGCCAATCGCTACATCGTCCGTCGTTTCGGCGCGCTGCGGAAGCCGGAGGAAGGGCAGGACCTGACCGCCATCACCGCCCCGGTTCAGGCTCCGGCCCAGGCCTAGGTCGAGCCCTGACTCTTCAGCCCTTGCGATCGAGATCGCGCATGCGGTCGGCGAGCGGTTCGCCGGCGCCGTCGAGGTGGCGCATGACGCTGTAAAAATCCGCATGGTCGCGGTTCTGGCCGAGCTTCGACTTGGCGATCACACGGTCGACACTAATCTCGAAGCCGACGATGTTGGCGAGCATCACCTCCATGTAGTCGCGCGGCGCGTCTGCCATCCGCCAGGCCTTCTCGCCCGACGTGATCGCCTCGAAATGCCGGGTCAGCTTGCCGACCACCGCGCGCTTGAATTTTTCCGAATGATCGAAACGGATACGCCCACCGATATGGACGGCCTGGTAATTCCAGGTCGGCACGCTTTTGTGCGTCTCCTGCTTGGAGGGATACCAGTTGGGGCTGATATAGGCCTGCTCGGCGCGGAAGATTGCCAGCACTTCTGCATTCTCGGTAATGTCGCGATGCATGGCGTTGTTGAGGGCCACATGGCCGATCAGCCGGTCCGGACCTTCGGCGAGGAGCGGGATGTGGTTGGCGACCAGCCCGGCTTCGGTCTGGGCGACGATGGCCGCCAGCGGATGGGCTGCGATCAGCCGGTCGATTTCCTCGGGCCGGGTCTCGGCAAAATGCTCGGGCAGGTACATGGCAGTGTCTTCAGGTGGGCAAGGGCGCTCGCGAAGAGACACCGAAACCGCCTTTCGCGCAATGCCGTTTGACGCCACGGCGACGATTTCCGCCGTGATCGGGCATGGCGTTTTTATCAGTGGATTAAAGTAGACAAAATAACTCATGTTATCTAGGGTGCCGCCGCGCAACAGGTTGACGATCAGCATGCGAAGCCTGGCGCCGGATGTTTCCGCCATTCCCGTCCTTTTCGAACGGCTCCCGACTGTCCCGATGAACTCCACCTTCAATGTCCGTGACGATCTGATTGCCGCCTATTTCCGTCATTGGGCGACGCTGCGCGTGGCGTTGCGCCGGCGAACGGGCTCGCACGAGCTCGCGGAGGATGCACTGCAGGAGACCTGGCTGCGGCTGGCTGCACTCGAGGCGGCGCCCGAGACGATCCGTGACAGCCGCGCCTTCGTCCTCCGGGTAGCCGGCAATATCGCCATAGATCTGTTGCGCAAGGAAAACCGGCATTCGGCGCGGTTTGTCAGCGACGAGGATCTCATGCGTTCGATCGCCGACAGCCGGCCGTCGCCCGAGGTTCACGCAATCGACCGGGACCAGCTGCGCTGTCTGGTGCTGGCTCTCGCCCAGCTGCCGCCGAAGCCGCGCGCGGCGTTGCTCCTGAGCCGTTGCGATGGCCTGCCTTTCGCCGAGATCGCTGTCCGGTTGAAAGTTTCTGAGAGCATGATCGCGAAATATCTCGCCACTGCTCTCCGCCATTGCCGCGATCATCTGCGGAGCCTCGAATGAGCGGCCGCGACCATGTTGAAGCCGACACGGCGCTGAGCGACGAGGCCATCGACTGGGTGGTGCGGCTGAACTCGGGAACGGCCACCGTTGCCGATCACGAAGCCTTCGCCGAATGGCGCGCCCGAAGCGCCGCGCACGAGGCGTCGGCCGCAGAGGCCGAGGCGATCTGGCACGGCGTCGGACTGGCGGGCGTGGAACGGCAAAAGGCAACACGGCGGCGTCATACGCGGCGCGCCGTTCTCGGTGCGTTGATCGTCGGCGGCGCAGGAATTGCCGCCCATCAGGCGGGCCTGACGGGAGCCGCTTTCTTTGCCGATCACCAGACGGGAACGGGGG
>CAZEJG010000069.1:0-10335 GCA_964511625.1 uncultured Hoeflea sp. | reverse complement strand
TTCGCGCTGGTGAAGTTCAAGAAGCTCGCCGGCGGCGGCTACTTCAAGATCATCAACCAGGCGGTGCCGGAAGCGCTGCGCACGCTCGGCTACTCGGAAAGCCAGCTCGCCGAGATCGAGGCCTATGCGGTCGGTCACGGCAACCTCAACCAGGCGCCGGCCATCAACCCCGGTTCGCTCAAGGCCAAGGGTCTGACCGACGAGAAGATCGAGGCGCTCAACGTGGCGCTCAAGAGCGCCTTCGACATCAAGTTCGCCTTCAACAAGTGGACGCTGGGCGAAGACTTCTGCAAGGAAGTCCTCGGCTTTACCGACGAGCAGCTCAACGACTTCACCTTCGAAATGCTGCCGGCGCTCGGCTTCTCCAGGAAAGACATCGAGGCCGCCAACATCCACATCTGCGGCGCGATGACGCTCGAAGGTGCGCCGCACCTGAAGACCGAACACTATCCGGTCTTCGATTGCGCCAACCCCTGCGGCAAGATCGGCAAGCGCTATCTCACGGTGGAAAGCCACATCCGCATGATGGCGGCTGCCCAGCCCTTCATCTCGGGCGCGATCTCGAAGACCATCAACATGGCCAACGAGGCGACCGTCGAGGACTGCAAGAACGCCTACATGCTTTCCTGGAAGCTGGGTCTGAAGGCCAACGCGCTCTACCGCGACGGCTCGAAGCTCTCCCAGCCGCTCAACGCCTCGCTGATCGAGGACGAGGAGGACGAGGACGACGCACTGGAAGCGCTGATGGAACAGCCGATGGCGGCACGCGCGGTGGAAGTCACCGAGCGCATCGTCGAGCGGGTGGTCGAGAAGGTGGTGCGCGAACAGGAAAAACTGCCCGGTCGCCGCAAGGGGTATACCCAGAAGGCCAAGATCGGTGGTCACACCATCTTCCTGCGCACCGGCGAGTATGATGACGGCCGTCTGGGCGAAATCTTCCTCGACATGAACAAGGAGGGCTCGGCTCTTCGCGCCTTCATCAACAACTTCGCGATCTCGGTGTCGCTGGGTCTGCAGTACGGCGTGCCGCTCGAGGAGTATGTCGACGCCTTCACCTTCACCAAGTTCGAGCCGGCCGGCATGGTTCTGGGCAACGACGCGATCAAGAACGCCACGTCGATCCTCGACTACGTGTTCCGCGAACTGGCGATCTCCTATCTCGGCCGCCACGACCTCGCGCATGTCGACCAGTCCGATTTCGGCGCCACCGCGCTTGGCAAGGGCATGAAGGAAGGCAAGGCCGACCTGTTCTCCAAGGGTCTGACCCGCGGCTACAAGCCCACCCTGGTCTCCAGCCAGGTCGGCAGCGGCGAACCCAAGGGGTCTGCCTCCGGCAAGCCGGCGATCGCCTCGCTCCAGGGCAAGGTGACCGCACTGGCCGCCGCCCGCAAGATCGAGGCCGTTGCCGCAGTCGACGCCGACGAGGCGAAAGCCTTCAAGCGCGACTACGAGGAACGGGCCGCCGAACTCGCCGAGGAAATGGCGATGGAAGAGATCCGCGAGGCCACCTCGCTGTTCTCCGACGAAGCCGCCAAGACCGCCGCAGCGGCCAAGACCGAAGCCAAGTCGGACGCCAAGCAGATCGAGGCCGAGCGCCGCCTCCAGTCGATCGCCCAGGGCTACACCGGCAACATGTGCTCGGAGTGCCAGAACTTCACCATGGTGCGCAACGGCACCTGCGAGAAGTGCGACACCTGCGGAAGCACGAGTGGATGTAGCTGAGGGGCTGAGGGTTATGAAACGAAGAAGGCCGCCTCTCTGGGCGGCCTTTTTTTGTTTGAGCAACAGACTTTACGACGTCGGCGCGACCGGCGGCATCACGGTATGGATGCCCGGATCAAGTCCGGGCATGACGAAGGTGGTGGGATCGCACGACAGCCGGGGTCGTTGTTGCTGAGCGTCAAAGTTGCTCGTTTCCGGTCAGACTCTGGGCAAGAGACGTGCGCTACGAAGATGAGCGTCGTTGGATCGTCACTCGCAGGGCTGACAGGACGAAGGCCTTTAGCCGGCGTTCACCGTCGGAGCAGTTGCAGCAACCACGGCTTGAAGAGGCGGCCAAAAAAGCCCTCCTCATCGTCATGCCCGGACTTGATCCGGGCATCCATACCGTGATCCCGGCCCTGGCGCGCGCCTTCGCCCGAGTTCACAGATTGCCCTAAGAGACCGAGCAGATCCCATCCTTCGTCATGCCCGGACTTGATCCGGGCATCCATACCGTGATCCCTCGCCACGGAACGCAACCGTTACCACCCGATCCCGCGCATCAGGTCGAACCATTCGGGGTTCTCCCTCTCGATCAGTTCAACCTTCCACTGACGAGGCCAGCCCTTGATCGTCCGCTCCCGCTGGATCGCGTCGCGGATATCGAAGTGCTCCTCGTACCAGACGAGCCGCTGCACAGCGTATTTGCCGGTAAAGATGGAGCCCTTGCCCGACCGGTGTTCGTCCACACGACGCGGAAGGTCGTTGGTGACGCCGGTGTAGATCGTGCCGCCCTTGCGCGACGCCATCATGTAGACGAAGCCGACCATCATCCCTGCCCTACGAGAATTCACCGTCCGAAGAAGCATCACGGTATGGATGCCCGGATCAAGTCCGGGCATGACGAGTGGAGGGATTGTCCCTTCCGCCAAAGCCGTCCGCAAGGGCGCGGCATAACCCCACTCCTTCGTCATCCTCGGGCGAGCGAAGCGAGACCCGGGGATCCAGCGGCGCGCAAGTCCTTGCGCGCGGGAGAAACCTAGCCCGGCCACCCGCTCGGCCCTGGATTCCGCGCTCAGTTCCGCCACCCCCGAATGACAACTGGCGCCGCCCCTACTCCCTACCCGCCACTCCCTATCCACCATTCGCTACCCCTTTCATCCACTCTCCCCGCACCCGTGCTATACTCCCCTCACTCCCGCCGTCGGACGCTTCGGCGAACGCACCGAAGCGGGCGGGAGGGGATGCCGGCCGGAAGCCTGTAACGTGCGGGACGACGGCCGGAGGCGACGGAAGGCGGTGATCCGCAACGGGCGACTTCGTCACCCTTGCTTAATCCGATTCCGTCAACCGGCCAGCCCGCGGGTTCAGCGCGGGTGTCGAGGCGGCCATCGCCTGACGGGGCGCTCATACCCACCCCCGAGATCATCCCGGGTCCGCGACCTTGCGGGCCACCCAATATTCATTCAGTTCAGAGGCATCGCATTCGAGCGGACCCTCCGAAGTCAAGCGAAGCGCCGACGCTAAGGCGAAAGCCAAGCGTAGCGCCGTCGCAGCCTGAAAGCCGCACACACCTCCGGCGACATCCGTCGCGCGGAGATTTCGGCGCGCGCCCCCCCCGCCTCACGTCCCGGCGTTAATCATCCCGGCCATTCGGCGTTGATCCGAAATGGCACGGATGGTCTGATATCGGCAGGGGAAACAGGGGACCGCACAAGTCGGCATCGGTACATGACGGGGGCACGCAGCAACATGGTCCGCGCGGTGAGCGCGGGGATTGTCTTTCTCGCCTGTGTGGTGGCGCTCCTCGCCCTTCTGTCCCTGCCCTTCACCGCGGCCGTCGGCCCGTTCTACTGGGACACGATCATCTATTACGACGCCAGCGCCCGCATCGCCTCGGGCCAGATCCCGATCATCGACTTTCTCGCGCCCGTCGGGCCCCTGAGCTACTGGCTGTTCCACGCGCTTCATGCGCTGTTTCCTGACGGCCAGGGCGTCTATCTCGCCACCTGGTCCATCCTCCTGGTCTCGGCTCCGGCACTGGCGCCCGTCATCGGCGATGCGGCACGGAAAGGCGTCCTTGTGGCTGCGGCCCTGGCGGTGCCGTTCCTTCTGTTTTCCGCCCTGCCCTTCAATGTCGAACAGTTCTATCCCTATCCCGGGGTCGATGGTTATGGAATCTACAACCGCCATATCAGCCAGCTTCTCTATGTGGTGGTCGCCGCGCTCCTGTTCGCCGACGGACCGGTGGCGCGGGTGACCGCGCTCACGATCGCGCTGACGGCGCTGTTTCTGACCAAGATCACCGGCTTCCTCGTCGCGTTTCCGCTCGTGCTTCTCGCCCTGTTCGCCGGCCGCCTGCGGGTGCGCGAACTGATCGCCGTAGCGGCGCTCATTGCCGCCGTGCTCCTGGGGCTCGAGATCTGGTGCGGATTGACCAGCGCCTATGTCGAAAGCATCGCCGAACTGCTCTTCCTCAACGAGGGCCGTCTCCTCATCGATATCGTCCATGCAGGCGCCACCCATATCGCCATTCTCATGGCGCTGGGCCTCCTCGTGCTCACGCTCTTCTGGCTCGAACGCGACGCCATCGCCGAGGCACGGGACGATTTTCTCGCCGGCCGCATGGCCTCAGCAGTCGCCTCGGTCGCCGGTTGCACAGGGGTTTGGCTGTTGGCTGTGATGATCGGCGGCCTGATGCTCGAAAGCCAGAACTGGGGCGGACAGGCCTTCCTCTTCGTCTGGCCGGTGCTCCTGCGCGCAGCCCTTCTCGACCGGTCCGCATGGCCGGCGCGCGG
The DNA here is from genome assembly GCA_964511625.1 of uncultured Hoeflea sp. Classification (GTDB taxonomy): domain Bacteria; phylum Pseudomonadota; class Alphaproteobacteria; order Rhizobiales; family Rhizobiaceae; genus Pseudohoeflea. The sequence goes on along the minus strand of CAZEJG010000069.1, from coordinate 5,836 downwards.
CCGCGCTCTCGTCACCGTCCTCATCGCCGCCGCCGCCCTGCCGACCCTGGCAAATGTCGGCGGTCGGGCGATCCGCACCTATGCGGCGCAATTGCAGTATGACGTGGTGGACATCGACGAGCTCGGCCCGATCTCGGCGGTGTCCAAGCGCGACAAGATCGACGGGCGCGTCGCGCTTATCCGCGCGCAGTCGATCCGCAATCCGGACTACTTCCAGACCTACGCCGAAGCCGGCGAACTGCCGACGTTCACCTACTATGCCGATCCCGAATTCCAGCTCGCCTGGCTCGCCTCGATCGGCGAAGGCGTGGCGGCGATCAGGGACTACGAAGCCGAAAACGATCTGCGTTTCGAGACCATCCTGAGCCTGAACTTCGTCAATCCGTTTCCCTATCTGCTCGGCCGCGAGGCCGCCCGCCACGTCACCATCGGCAAGGATCCGTTCCGCACCCTGCCGCCGACGGACGCCCAGGCGCGGGCGGAAATCGCCGATACCGATCTCGTTCTGTGGCCCAAGTGCCCGGTGACCGTCGCCAACGCGAAAATCCGGGAGACCTATGGCGCGCATCTGAACGGCCGGGTCTCGATCCCGCTCTCGCCCTGCTGGGACGGGCTGGTCCGGCCGGAACTGGCGCCGGAGGATTCCGCGCCCGAAAACGACACGACCGGCGCTGCGTGAGGCGTTTTTCATGGCGTCCCGTGTTCCCCTTCGCCCTTCGGCGCGCTACACGCGAGCCTTGATCAGCAAGGAATCATCCCATGAGCGACGAAACGCGCGATTCGAACGGTGCGATCCTGAATGACGGCGACAATGTCACGGTCATCAAGGACCTCAAGGTCAAGGGCACCTCGATCACCATCAAGCGCGGCACGCTCGTCAAGGGCATCCGGCTGACCGGCGATCCCGACCTGATCGAATGCCGGGTCGAGAAGGTGAAGGGTCTCGTGCTGCGCACGGAATTCCTCAAGAAGGCCTGAGGCTGGCAGGCTTGCCGGACGGGCGGGCGACGGCTCGGCAAAATTGCCACAGCAGCCCCCTCTCTTTCCCACAGGCGGTTGATCTCGTTGTCTTTCGGGCAATGAGCCTATATCGATTCGCATATGAATAATTTCTCATCCGGACAATGATCGTGACAGAAACCGCGCCCCGCCCCGAACCGGCTGTCCGCTCGATCCGCAAACTGGCCCTCGTCGGCATCCTGATGATCGTCATCATGGCGGTCACCATGGTGGTGACGGAATACCGCTCTGAACAGGCCAAGGCCGAGTTGCGGGCGCATACCTCGGCCCATGTCGTCGCCACGCAGTTCGAGTGGCTCCTGGAGGCCAGCGCCCAGACACTCAGGCGCATCGAGCGTGCGATCAACGAGCGCGGCTTCTCCCGACAGGGAGAGGCCATCGTCGATCTGAACGAGGCGGTGGAAAACCTGCCGCCGACCTTCCAGTTCTCGGTCTATGACGCAGGCGGCGCGCTGGCCTATTCGTCGGTACAGGATCCGCCGCCCGTCAATATCTCCGATCGCGGCTATTTCAACGAATTGCGGCGCGGCGCGGAACTCGTCATCTCGCCGGCTCTGATTTCACGCCAGGACGGTCGCTCGATCTTCATCATCGCCCGCCGGATCATGTCGGAAGGCCGCTTCTCCGGTGTGGCGACGATCGCCGTTCCCGCCTCCATCCTGGCCGACCTTTCAGAATCGCTCGGTCTCGGCGCCGGCTCGACCGTCAGCCTCATCCGCACCGACGGCATGCTGATCTCGCGCGCACCTCCGATGGAGGCGATGGATCTGTCCGGCAGCCAAGTGTTTCTCGAACTGAAGAAGGCGCTCAACGGCACCTACCAGGCAGTTTCGCCGGCCGACGGCGTGCGCCGCGTCGTGGGATATTGGCAGGTCACAGGCTGGCCGGTGGTGGCGATCGCGGCCCTCGACCTCGGACAGGTCCGAGCCGAGTTCTGGCGGGTCCTGCGGTTCTGGCTCGTTCTCGCAGCTCCCGTGCTGTTCGTGCTCGGCTTCGTGGTCAACCGGCTGCTCAAGGCGCTCCGTCGCGACGAGCAGAAGGCGATCGCGCTGGCGGCAGCCAACGAGCGCAACGCCTTCCTGCTGCGCGAGATCCACCACCGGGTGAAGAACAACCTGCAGACCGTGATGTCGCTCATACGGTTGCAGAAGATGCCGCAGGACGACAAGGATTCGCTGCTCGGCCGCATCGCCTCGATGGTTGCCGTCCACCAGGAGATGTACTCGACCGACAGGTTCGAAACCGTCGAGGCGGCGGGCTATCTTGAAAAGCTCGTCGAGGACATCGCCCAGGCCTATGGTCGGGATGTCGAGGTGATCTTCACGGCCGATCCGGTGCAATTGTCGGGCGACCGGGCCATGCAGCTCGGGTTGCTCTACAACGAGCTGATCTCGAACGCCTTCAAGCACGCCTGGCCGGCGGGAGCGAAGGGCAAGCTCGACGTTTCGCTGACCGAGGATGAGGACGCCATGGTCCAACTCGTCGTTGCCGACGACGGTCGCGGCATGGGCGAAACCGAGACGAAGAACATGGGCTCGCGACTGATCACCGCCTTTGTCGCCCAGCTCGGCGGTGAAATCGAGACCGTCGACGACAACGGCACCCGCGTTACCGTCCGCTTCCCGGTCGAGCAACAGGGCCCCGAAGAGGTCGCCTGACCGCGCCTATTCGACCGGGGTGCCGAAGACGGCCATCGCCGCCCCGAGCAGCGCCAGTCCGGCGAAGGCGGCGCCTCTCACGGACAGTCCTTCCTTGCGCCATGCGGTGACGGCCGCAAGTCCCGCCTGCACCGCGTAGTAGGCGGCAAAGGCGCGAGAGGCGTAGGCGATGATGGCGAAGATGTCGGACAGCCATGTCAGCCCCAGCCCGATGGTTACCAGGAGCAGATAGGCGTCGCGGGGCTTGAGCCGCTTGCCGCTCAACTCGTGGATCAGCCCGCCCGATCCGCCGGTATCGGCGATCGCCGCGGAAAACTGCGCGCTCAACGCCGCGACCACCAGAAGCACCGGCAGCGACACGGCGACGATCCGCATCATGTCGATGATCTCGGTCTCCTCCAGATGGCCGGAGACCGGCGGAAAGGCGTAGGTCAGGAGCACGATATAGACCACGTAGATGGCAGCCGAGAGCCATTGCGCCACCCGCATCGAGCGGATGCGGGTGGCCGCGTCATAGCTACTGCCGAGATAGCGCGACGTCTCGAAGCCCTGCACCGTGACGATCAGCCCGAAGCCGAGCGTCAGCGCCTGCCAGCCGGTCACCGAAGCCGGCGACAGCACGATCTCGCCGGACGCCACATGCCCTGCCCCGAACCAGGCGAGCCCGGCCAGAAGCCCGGCGATGATGGCGAGCTTGATGCCGACCGAGACCCGCTCCATGCCCTCGAGCGCCCGAAACCCCTTGAACCAGCCGACGGCAAGCACCAGCAGGAAGACCACCGAAGTCACCAGCCGCGCCGCCTCGCGGCCGGCAAACGGCGTCAGGTCGACGGCAAACGCGCCGAACAGGTTGAGGTAGTAGGCGACCGAAATGAAATAGGCGAAAGCCAGCACCCAAGATCCGAGCGTGTCGACATGCTCCTCGATTCCCGTGCGTCCGCCGGCCTCGATTGTCGCGATGTTGAAGCGTACCGCCCAGCCGAAGGCATAGGCGACGAGGCACAATCCCGCCATGGCGAAGGGCGCATACTCGCCAAAGGAGGCGTCGAGGATCGGTCCCAGAACCAGAAAGCCAGAGCCGATGATCGAGGCGAGCGGCGTCGAGGTCGCCCGCCACAGTTTCGCCCGTGCCAGCCGCGGCCAGACCAGAATGGCGCCGACGATGGCGGTCGCTGCGAGGACGAAGAAGTCGATGAAGGTCATGAGGATCGGGTCAGGGGCTGATACCGTGTGAAGACGAACAGGCTTTAGCCGGCGAGCGAAGGCGACTGCAAGCCTTGGGTGTCTCAGCCGTCCTTGAGTGTGACCATCACGTTCTTGCCCTGCCCGGTCGAGCGCTCGACCTTGAGGATCCCTGACGCCTCGGCCAAATCGCTCAGCCGCTTGTAGCCGTAGTTTCTGGCGTCGAAGTCGGCTGACTGTTTCGACAGATGCGATCCGACAGCTCCGAGATTGGCCCGGCCGTCGTCATCGGCGGTCGCCTCGACGGCCTTGCGCAGCATGGCCAAAGCAGCCTTGCCCAGGCGCCCGCTGGCGGCCACGCCCTCTTCGGTGTCGGACTTGTCCTTGCCACTGCCCGAAGCCCGGCGCGATGCCGGTTTGGCGCGTTCGGCGGACTGGACCTCGTCGGGTTCACCCAGGACATCGAAATAGATGAACTTGTCGCAGGCCGTAATGAAGGGGCGCGGCGTCTTGCGTTCACCGAAACCGTAGACCGTGATCCCCTGCTCGCGGATACGAGAGGCGAGCCGCGTGAAGTCGCTGTCGCTGGAAACCAGGCAGAAGCCGGAGAAGCGTTCGGTATAGAGCAGGTCCATCGCGTCGATGATCATCGCACCGTCGGTGGCGTTCTTGCCGCTCGTATAGGCGAACTGCTGCACCGGATGGATCGAATGCTCCAGCAAGCATTCCTTCCAGCCATTGAGGTTGGGCTTGGTCCAGTCGCCGTAAATCCGCTTGACGCTCGCCGTGCCGTAGTTGGCGATTTCCGCGAGAAGGCCGGAAACGATCTTCGGCGAGGCGTTGTCGCCATCGATGAGCAGCGCCAGCGTATCGGTCGTTCTGTTGGTCATCACGTCCTTGTCTCCGTCTCAACCGCCCTGAACAACAAGCACGGCACTCGATTGAATCGCCCCACCATACACCGAAACGAAAATGCCCGGGCGCGAACCCGGGCATTTTCATCGGTGTTTCAGCAATCTGCTCAGGCCTTGTCGAGCGCCTGTTCGAGGTCGGCGATGATGTCGGCGACATCCTCGATACCCACGGACAGGCGTACCACGTCGGGGCCTGCGCCCGCCGCCACCTGCTGCTCGGGCGAGAGCTGGCGGTGGGTGGTCGAGGCCGGGTGGATGACCAACGAGCGGGTGTCGCCGATATTGGCCAAGTGCGAGAACATCTCGAGCCCCTCGACGAACTTCACGCCCGCCTCGTAGCCGTCCTTCAGCCCGAAGGTGAAGACAGCGCCGGCGCCGTTCGGCGAGTAACGGGTCTGCAGCGCGTGGTTCGGGTCATCCTCGAGACCGGCATAGGAGACCCAGGCCACCTTCGGATGGTTCTTCAGCCATTTGGCGACTTCCAGCGCGTTGTCGCAATGGCGCTGCATGCGAAGCGCCAGCGTCTCGGTGCCGGTCAGGATCATGAAGGCGTTGAACGGCGAGATGGCCGGACCGAAATCGCGCAAGCCCAGAACGCGGCAGGCGATGGCGAAGGCGAAGTTGCCGAAGGTCTCGTGAAGCACCATGCCGCCGTAATCCGGGCGCGGCTCGGACAGGCTCGGATACTTGCCGGACTTCGACCAGTCGAAGGTGCCGCCGTCGACGATGATGCCGCCGATCGAGTTGCCGTGGCCGCCGATGAACTTGGTCAGCGAATGCACGACGATGTCGGCGCCATGATCGATTGGGCGGATCAGATAGGGCGAGGCCATCGTGTTGTCGACGATCAGCGGCAGGCCGGCGTCATGGGCGATCTTGGCAATCGCCTCGATGTCGACAACGGTGCCGCCCGGGTTGGCGAGGCTTTCGATGAAGATCGCCTTGGTTTTGTCGTCGATCTGGCTCTCGAAGGTCGAGAGGTCAGACGGGTCAGCCCAGCGCACCTGCCAGTCGAAGGACTTGAAGGCGTGGCCGAACTGGTTGATCGAGCCGCCATAGAGC
>CAZEJG010000068.1:0-10636 GCA_964511625.1 uncultured Hoeflea sp. | reverse complement strand
AATGGTCGGAGCGGCGGGATTCGAACCCACGACCCCTTGACCCCCAGTCAAGTGCGCTACCTGGCTGCGCTACGCTCCGAACGGGATTGGCCTTAGAACATGGGCCTCGCGAGCGCAAGAGCCGGAGGGTGAAAATGCGTCGCCTGGCGGAAGTTTCGCACGCCTCGGGATGTCTTCGTGCCGGGTGATTGTGGCAAGATTGCCGTCCGGCGCGAACGCGGCTAGTCTTGCATCTCAGGGGCGAAGCTTGGCGGCTTTCGGGCGTGGCGACACGGGCCGGAAGCTGAAATCCATGGAGTCGCTCATGCCCTACACTCTCAGTCCCACATCCTTGCCAATTCGTCCGCGGCTTCTCAGCCGCATGGCCTACCCTGCGCTACTGGCTGCAATGGCGTTCCTCTCGCCGCCTGAGTCACTTGCGGATCCCTTATCGGTGGAGAATCTTGCCGGCTTCGACGGCGTCGTCACCCACTGCATTTCCTCCACCGACAAGACGTTCGCAGTCACCATGTGTAACGACCTTGTCGAGGCGGCGAAAAAGCAGGCGGCGGCCCAGGCGCTCGGCCATGTGCACCTGGGAACCGTCGAATGGACAGCCGGCGGCGGCGCGGAACCCGCCCTTCCCGACGATCTCGATATCGCTATGCCACTCCACCTTGCCTTCTATATCCGGGGTACCGACGGCAATCCGGCGGGCGCGGTCGCTACGGCGCAATTCTTCGTGCCGCATGGCGCGGCGAGCGAGGGTGGCGAAACCAGTCGGGAGGGCCGCCTGGTCATCTGGCAGGACGCGACGCTCGGCAGCGGCCCACCCAAGGCGACAGCCGACTCTGTGAGCACCGCGGTGTCGAAGAAAATGACAAACGTTTTCGAGGCGCTCGGGACTGCGCGAAAATCTGCGTCTGACTGACCCGCAAGGGCCAACGCAAAATACCGTCGCGCGGCAAACATCCGGTCAACTCAAGTGAAATACCGGACGGGCGCATTCCGTGCAGAACGGAGGCGTCAACCCGTGCGCCCGCCCGGCTCAACCGCAGAGAATCAGACCTCCCCGGCGGTTTTCGAGTTCAGAACCACGACATTTTCGTCTGATTCCGAGTATGCGAGTTTCATCTTCAGTCGCAACAGACTTTCGAGATGATCGTCCTTGCCGCGCTTCGACGGCTCCAGATCCTCCCATTCGAGCGCCGTCTGAAAGATGGCGAGGTTGATGAGCCGGCTCAGGTCGCCCAGCTCCATCCTCTCGGCTTCACGTCTGCATCCGACAAGTGTCCTGATCATCCAGGCAAAGGTGTCGGCGCTGGCAGTCGGCAAGTTCATTTCCGGTTTTTCCTCCTGAGCTAACTATGAGGACCGCCGGCCGGTTCCACGGTCGGCTGATTTTTCCAAAGGCCCCGGCTCATGCCACGCGCCCTCGGGACGGATGATCCTGTAGGGGCCGTCGGACAGCCGCACGGCGTCGGCTGACGGCTCGATCTCGTCGACCATCTCCACGAAGGAGTGGTCGGAGAAGGAAAAGGGCGCGCCATTCTCCTTCAGCTTGAAGCCGAAGTGCTGCCAGAAAGGCAGATAGTCCTCGCGGGCGTGGCCGTAGAGCCGCCGAAAGCCCTTGTCGCGGCACAGCTGGACACTGGCGCGGACCAGGTCGAATGCCGTGCGCGAACTGCGGAATTCCTTGCGCACGGCGAGCCGCTCCATCTTGGCGAACTCGCCGAAGAAGCGGATGCGCATGCAGCCGGCCGGCTCGTTGTCGACGAAGGCGAGCAGATGCGTGGCGGCGAGATCGTTGCCGTCGAACTCCTCATCGAAGGGGCATGACTGCTCACCGATGAAAACGGCGGACCGGATCGCGGCAACCCGCATCATGTCGTCGAAATCACGGGCCACGCGGATACCCGTGGGGTGCAAGGCACTATCGTGGCTGGCATAGCGCGGAACGCCGGCCAGAAGCGATTCCGGGGACCGGGGCAGGATGTAGAACTGGTCGAGGTGACGGCCCTTGAACTCGATGCCCTTGCGAAAGCCCCGGTTCATCATGGCCCGGTGGCCGCGCAGCGTGAACGAGGTGGAGATGACGTCGGCACCGGCATAGTGCGGACTGTCGAAGCGGTCGTAGACACGCTTGAGACCGGCCGCCATCAGCCCGGGCGTATAGCTTGCCCAGATATAGATGACCGCCGGGGTCTCGTGCTGGGCAACGAGATATTCCTGCTGCGGATCGAGAAGATCGAGGCTGCCGTCGAGCAGCGCGATGCGGCCCGCCGCATTGAGCAGCAGCATGGAGACGAAGCCTTCGGCGCGCTGGCGGCCCTTGCGGGAAAACACCCAGATCGAATCCGGATTGGTTTCGGCCACCCGCAGAACCGTTTCGATGGAGGCGAGCTGTCCGATCACCTTTCCCGCGGCCTCGAGCAGCCGCGGCACGTCCTCGCGCTGAAGACGGTTGTTGACCGTCACCAGTGCCTCTGCGCGTTCAATCCTGTCATCGCCGCGTCCATCGGTTGCATTCCGCAAACTTGAATTTGGCAGAGAAACGCGATTTTGTTGAAGCGCTTGCATTTATCACCCCCTGCGTGTGTCTGGGGTTAATGTATGCCGCCGGCCGCCCGCCGGCTTTGGTCAAGTTGAAGACGGAGCGTTCCACCGATGGAACACCTATTGCGTAACGTCGACTGGAACAGCATCCGCACATTGCTGGTTGTCGCGCGGACCTCGAGTTTCCGGAAAACCGCCGAGGAAACCGGTCAGGCGGTCAACACCATTCGCAGGATCATTTCACGGCTCGAGGACCAGCTCGGCTATCTGCTCGTTCACCGCGAGGCGGACGGCGTGCGGTTGACACCCGAAGGCCGGCGGGTGCTGGTGGCCGCACGCGACGTCGAAAGCTCGATGGCCGACATGCTCAAAGTGGCGCAGGCGGCCCGGCAGAATGCCATCGGCCCGATCAGGCTCGCCATCACCGAGGGTCTGGGCACCTTCTGGCTGACACCGAAGATCGTCGACTACATGGAGACGAGCGACAACCAGAACCGCATCGAATTGCAATGCGCGATGCGCTCGGTCGACGTGATGCGGCTCGAAGCCGACATCTCGATCCAGCTGGTCAAGCCGGAACGGCCGGAACTCCATGTCACGCGGCTGGGCTACCTGCATCTCGTCCCCTACGCCTCGCAAGACTACATAGCCCGCCACGGCGCGCCGAAATCGCTGACGGACCTGCCCTCGCACCGGATCGTCGAGCAGGAGACGGACCAGCTGAAGAATTACGGGCTAGAGCGCATATTCGGCGCGGAGCTCGCCAACAAGATGGTGCGGCTCAGGACGAACTTCTCCTCCGCCCATTACTGGGCGATCGCCAAGGGCGCGGGCATCGGGCTGATGCCGAACTATGCGCGGGCCATCGGCGGCGACGTCGTTCATGTCGATTTCGGCGTCGCCTACCGCACCGAAATCTGGCTCGCCACGCATCCCGAGACAAAGCGATCGGTGCGGCACCAGCAATTCATCGCGTTTCTCACCGAGATGTTCGACGCGAACAAATATCCCTGGTTCGGAGAGGACCTGATGACGCCGGCGGCGATTGACGCGGAGTTCAATCGCGAGGATCTGCGCAATTACTTCGAGGGGTTCACCGCACGCCAATGAAGAAGCCGATCCCCTCACTCGCGAGCGTGGACGTCGTCTGCCACGGTTCCCAGACCGAACTTCAGCGTCTGGCCATGATGATGATGCAACTGGACATGGCGCTCGCGCTCGCGCGCGAGAATGGTCTCATCGATGTCCAGATGACGCTCGAAAGCGCGCTCGCCGAAACGCGGACCGCCCGCGAAAGGCTCTTGCAATAAGCGTCTTTCAGAGATGAAAGCCGGCGCTCAGCGCACCTGATCGAGAAGCCGCTTGCACTCGAGGAGGTCGTAGAGCGCCTCCTGAAGAAGGGCTCGGTCTTCGTGGGAGACCGGCGTGCCGGCAGGACGGCTTTCCGCGCCGGGCGCGGTTTTCTGCTCGTTGCCGATCCCGAAGAAGCGGCGCGTGGCCGGCGCCCGGGGCCGCCCGAGAAGCTGGTCGTCCTCGGCCACCGCCGGGACGTCCCTCTCCTTGTCGTCGTTCAGCCCCTTGGCGAGCGCCTCGAAGGCGCTGGCGTCGCCCGAGCCGATGGCGACGACGAACTTGTTGCCGTTCTGCTTGAGAAGTTTCTGGACGCCCTTGATGGTATAGCCCTGATCGTAGAGCAGGTGCCGTATGCCCTTGAGCAGATCGACGTCTTCGGGACGGTAATAGCGGCGGCCACCGCCACGCTTCATCGGCTTGATCTGGTTGAAACGGGTTTCCCAGAACCGCAGGACGTGCTGCGGAAGGTCGAGATCCTCGGCCACTTCGGAAATCGTGCGAAACGCGTCCGCGCTCTTGTCCATCCACGTCCCCCTGGAGAACGAATCAATCTATCCGGCAAAATGATGGGTCATTGCAACGATTTGCGGGCGAAATATCAAGTGGCATATATACCGGCGCGCAGGATCTGGTCCCGCTCAGGCACCGTTGAAGCAGACGTCAGCCCTTCGGCTTGCGGGTCTGGTGCCCCTTGAGCACGCGGTTCTTGAGAACATTGGACGCCTTGAAGGTCATGACGCGGCGCGGCGAGATCGGAACTTCCTCTCCCGTCTTCGGATTGCGTCCGATCCGCTCCTTCTTGTCGCGCACCTGAAAAGTGGCGAATGAGGACAGCTTGACGCTGTCGCCCCGGACGATGGCGCTGCAGATCTCGTCGATCACCATTTCCACCAGATCCGCAGATTCCGTGCGAGAAAGCCCCACCTTGCGAAATACGGCTTCGGCAAGATCTGCACGTGTTACCGTTTTTCCACTCATTAGATCCCTGCCAGACCACTGTTCCCCATCGCAACAGCGGCTTTCAACTTTATGGATCATGTCAGCCGAGGTCAAGTAAGCCTCTGACACCATTGGGCAGAGAGAGAAAGAAAGCTGACCGGGCGTCCAGATTTGCGACAGGTCGGACCGCGTCCGCCGCCGTGAGCGGGTTTCTGCGGCCCGAAGGCGAGGAAAAGCGCTACCAGCGGACGAGCACCGAACCCCAGGTGAACCCGCCGCCCATGGCTTCCAGGAGCACGAGATCGCCTTCCTTGATGCGCCCGGAGGACGCCGCTTCGTTGAGCGCCAGCGGAATGGAGGCGGCAGAGGTGTTGCCGTGGCGATCGACCGTGAGGACCACCTTCTCGTCGGCGATACCGAGCTTCTTGGCCGATGCCTCGATGATGCGGCGGTTGGCCTGGTGAGGCACGAACCAGTCGATATCCTCGGAACTCAGCCCGGTGGCCTCGTAGGCGGCCTCGATCACATCGGTAATCATGCCGACGGCATGCTTGAAGACTTCCCTGCCCTGCATCCGCAGATGACCGACGGTGCCGGTGGTCGACGGGCCGCCGTCGACATACAGCTTTTCCTTGTGGGCGCCGTCGGAACGAAGATGGGCAGTCAGAATGCCGCGATCGCTCGTCGATCCCGCTTCTTCGCGGGCTTCGAGCACGACCGCTCCGGCGCCGTCACCGAAGAGCACGCAGGTGGTGCGGTCGGTCCAGTCGAGTATGCGGGAGAAGGTTTCCGCCCCGATGACCAGCACCCGGCGCGCCATGCCGGTGCGGATGAAGTTGTCCGCCGTCGTCAGTGCGAAGATGAAACCGGAACAGACCGCCTGGACGTCGAAGGCCGCGCCATGATGCATGCCGAGCCGGTTCTGGATGTTGACGGCCGTTGCCGGGAACGTGTTGTCCGGCGTCGAGGTGGCGACCACGATCAGGTCGATATCGGCGGGCGTCAGGCCCGCCCTGTCGAGCGCCTGGCGCGCGGCGGCCTCGCCGAGGGAGGCCGTGGTCTCGCTTTCGTCGGCGATGTAGCGCTGCCGGATTCCGGTTCTCTGGGCAATCCACTCGTCGCTGGTCTCGACAATTCCCTCGATCTCGGAATTCGCCATCGCCTTTTTCGGCAAAGCGGCTCCGTACCCGCACACAACTGACCTGATCATTACGCCTTGTCCTGCTCGTCCCGTTCCTCTCCGGACCTCGAAAGTCCGATGCCGCGTCGGGAGTGAAATAGATTGAGATCCTGCTCGATCCGTGCCTTGAGGCCCTCGCGGGCCATGTCGAAACCGACATCGACGGCATTGGCGAAGCCGTCCGCGTCCGCGCCGCCATGGCTCTTGATGACGATACCGTTCAGGCCGAGAAAGACCCCGCCATTGACCTTGCCGGGGTCCATTTTCTCGCGCAGCCGGTCGAAGGCGCCCTTGGCGAGGATGTAGCCGAGCTTGGCCATCCAGGTGCGCGACATGGCCGAGCGCAGATACTGTGCGATCTGACGGGCGGTTCCCTCGGCGGTCTTGAGCGCGATATTGCCGACGAAACCCTCGGTGACGACGACGTCGACGGTCCCCTTGCCGAGGTCGTCGCCCTCGACGAAACCATGATAATCGAGGCTCGGCATGTCGGCCTCACGGATCAGCCGTCCGGCCTCCTTGACCTCCTCGTTGCCCTTGATCTCCTCGACCCCGACATTAAGCAGGCCGATGCTCGGCCGCTCGATGGCAAAGAGCGCGCGCGACATGGCAGCGCCCATCATGGCGAAGTCGATCAGTTGCTGGGCGTCCGCGCCGACGGTGGCACCCACATCGAGGACGATGGATTCACCACGCATGGTGGGCCAGATGGCGGCGATCGCCGGACGTTCGATATTGGCCATGGTGCGCAGGCAGAATTTCGACATCGCCATCAGCGCACCTGTATTGCCCGCCGAGACGCAGACGTCGGCATCGCCCGACTTGACGCTCTCGATGGCGCGCCACATGGACGAGCGATAACGGCCCTGACGCAGCGCCTGGCTGGGCTTGTCGTCCATCTGCACCGCCATTTCGGCCGGCACGAATGTCGAGGCCTGCTTGAGCGGCTGATATTTCTCGAGGAGAGGTTCGCACTCGGATGCGAGCCCGTGAAGAACGAACCGGATCTCGGGATGGCGTTCGAGAGCCAGGGCCACGCCGGGAATGGTGACCGACGGACCGTGATCGCCTCCCATCAAATCCACAGAAATGCGTACCACGCGCCCTACTTCTCCCCTGCCCAGCGGCAGATGTTTGTGTCGGAATACCCGAAATTGCGGGCCGACGATACAGCCCGGCGGAGTACGACGCCCGCTTTCCTCAATTGAGCCCGGCGTTCCGCGCCCGGCACCCTGCCCGGCCTGACGCGAGGGCTGAAAATAACCGTTTTCCCCTCCCGCACAACCGCTTTGTGGCTGAGTGGATTTGCCGGCCGGTCAAGCATCCGAATCGTCTTGCTTGCGAAACTTCAGCACGGCGAAGGGCGATTCCTTCTTGTCCTCGGCAGGATCGGACTCGATCAGGTCGCCATATTCCACCCCCTCCTTGCGCGGATAGGGATCGATGGCAAGGGCGGCGAACTCGGCGGCGACCGCACCGAGATCGATGGAATCGCCGGCGAATGTCTCCGGAATATCGGCGCCGTCGGGATCGACCACGAGCTCACCCTCGGTCGTTTCCTGGCGCGCGAGCCGGGAATTTTCGGGAACGAACAGCGCCTCGAAATCCTCGGAGATCTGCTGTTCGACCGGATCCAGCGTCACCACGCAATTCTGTACGATGAGGCTGTCGACGTGTCCCTTGACCCGAACACCGTCGCGTTTCCATCGCGACACCGCGGCGGTACCCGAAAAGGACTCGACCGACGGCACACCCCAGGTCCGGGCGATTTCCCTGCGCTCGGCCTCGTCGGCTTCGAACCTGACGGTTACCGGGTTGGCCGCCACATGGCCGACCTTGACCTTGAAGCTGAACGCCTGTCTTGCGTCTTTCATGCCGGAGCGGCCTCCTCGTCCTCTTCTCCACCGACAGCGGCTGGTGCTTCCGGCGCGGGAAAATCGACGGTTCCCGCCTCGAAATCCGCGCGCGGCACCCGTGCGAGTTCCTCGTTCGCCTGCAGCATGTAGTGCGCAAGCGCGCGCATCGAAGGGCGCTCGGCTGCGTCCGCCTGGGGATGGATGTTGCGCCCGAGCGCCAGAGCGAGGGCCTCGGCGTCGCCGACGGCGATCGCATCCTCGTAGCTCTTGGCCCGTCCGTAGAACATGCGCCCGAGACGTTTCATCCGCTTGGGCACGGAGGTATCACCGACACCAAGTTCGCGGATCGAGTGGTCGATATCCTCGAAGAAGGCGTCGACGAGTTCCTGGGCGATGCGCGCCGCGGTCTCGCCGGCGGCGTTGCTGGCCCGCAGATAGAGCACCAGATGCGCCGAAATCATCTCGAAACGGCCCATCACCGTATCGGGAGCGTCCATGTCGGTATAAAAGACCGGCCGCCGCGCGGCCTTTGTGATGGTCTCGTACTGGCGTTCGACCAGACGCTGGTTCTGTTTTTTTCGTCCAAATAGCGAGAAGATCATCAAATTGCCTTTTATGGCAGTTGGGTAGCGGTGTCCGGGCGGAGTTGCATCGGGACGGAAGCTGGTTTACCGAATGAGGCGCAAAAGGCAATGGCCGTTCCCGGGCCCCTCGGAATCGGGATTTGGATAGCGCTGCGTACGCCCCAGGGGAGATGTCGTTGACGAAAAAGTTTTTCAAGGCAGCAGACCGGAATTTCATTCTGGGTGCGGCAATGGTCGCCATGTCGGCCATCGTGGTTTCCGGCTGCACCACCAAGGAAGTCTTCAACCAGGGCTACGTGATCGACGAGAACGCGCTGGAACTGACACCGGTCGGCTCCAGCCGCGAACAGGTTCTGCTGTCGCTCGGCACACCGTCCACCACCGCGACCTTCGACAACGAGGTGTTTTACTATATCTCGCAGAAGCGCGTGCGCGGTGCCGCCTTCATGAAACCGCATCTGGTGTCGCAGAACGTGCTGGCCGTCTATTTCGACGAGGACGGCATCGTGACCAACATTGCCAACTATACGCTCAAGGACGGCAAGGCGTTCGACATGATCTCGCGCACCACGCCGACCGCGAGCAAGGACGAGACCTTCCTGCTGCAGATCCTCACCGGCGCAGGCGGCACGCCAACGGCCAATTCCGTGGCGAAGTCGCTCATCGGGGGCGGCAGCTAGGCTCCACCTGTTCCGGATTGCACCCGGTCCAATTCAGCAAAAACCCCCGCGAGACGGATCTCGCGGGGGTTTTTCGTTTCAGACCTCAAACGGCCTCGTCGTCGATCATCCGGAGTGGGCGAGCACCGCGAGAAGCAGGAGCGCCACGATGTTGGTGATCTTGATGGCCGGGTTGACGGCCGGACCGGCGGTGTCCTTGTAGGGATCGCCGACGGTATCGCCGGTGACGGAGGCCTTGTGGGCTTCCGAGCCCTTCTCGTGGGTGACGCCGTCCTTGTCGACGAAACCATCCTCGAAGGACTTCTTGGCGTTGTCCCATGCGCCGCCACCCGACGTCATCGAGATGGCGACGAACAGGCCGTTGACGATCACGCCGAGAAGCGATGCGCCGAGCGCGGCAAAGGCCGAGGCACGCGAGCCGGAAATCAAGAGCACGCCGAAATAGACCACCAGCGGCGCGAGCACCGGCAGCAGCGACGGGATGATCATCTCCTTGATGGCGGCCCTGGTCAGCATGTCGACGGCACGGCCGTAATCCGGCTTCTCGGTGCCTTCCATGATGCCCGGCTTTTCCTTGAACTGCTTGCGCACTTCCTCGACCACCGCGCCCCCTGCCCGGCCCACGGCGGTCATCGCGATGCCGCCGAAGAGATAGGGGATGAGGCCACCGAAGATCAGGCCGGCCACCACATAGGGGTTGGAGAGCGAGAAGGAGATGTCTCCCATATCGGCGAAGTAGGTGTAGGTATCCGAATTGGCCGCGAAGAACTGCAGGTCGTTCGAATAGGCCGCAAACAGCACCAGGGCGCCGAGACCGGCCGAACCGATGGCGTAGCCCTTGGTGACAGCCTTGGTGGTGTTGCCGACCGCGTCGAGCGCGTCGGTGGACTTGCGGACCTCGGACGGCAGGCCGGACATTTCGGCAATGCCGCCGGCGTTGTCGGTCACCGGACCGAAGGCGTCGAGCGCCACGATCATGCCGGCAATGCCGAGCATGGCGGTGACCGCGATGCCTGTGCCGAAGAGGCCGCCGAGCTGGTAGGTGGCGATGATGCCCGCCACGATGACGATCGCCGGCATGGCAGTCGATTCGAGCGAGACGGCCAGACCCTGGATGACGTTGGTACCGTGACCGGTGACCGAGGCCTGGCTGATCGAGTTGACCGGGCGCTTGTTGGTGCCGGTGTAGTACTCGGTGATCACCACGATGAGCGCGGTTACGATCAGGCCGACGATACCGCACCAGAACAGCTTCATGCCGTTGATGACGGTGCCGCTCGCCATGGTCATGTCGCCGAAGCCGACGGTCGCCCAGGTGGCGAGACCGAGACCGATGATCGACAGCAGGCCGGTGACGATGAGGCCCTTGTAGAGCGCGCCCATGATCGAGCCGTTGGCGCCGAGACGGACGAAGAAGGTGCCGACGATCGAGGTGATGATCGAGGCGCCGCAGATGGCGAGCGGATAGAGCATGGCCGAGCCGAGAACGGCGGTGCCACCGAAGAAGAT
>CAZEJG010000067.1:0-10850 GCA_964511625.1 uncultured Hoeflea sp. | reverse complement strand
ATGCTATTCCGCTTTCAATTTAACTACGTTAAATACGCATTGGGCTCTACAGAAAAACAAATAAACGGACGATAAACATGTTGATTAATCAAATTAACATTCAAAATTCTAAACGAATTTCAGATGTTCAAATTAACTTATCAAAGGTTAATTACCTTGTTGGCGGAAACAATTCAGGCAAGAGCAGCGTGCTACAAGCTATACACATGGGAGCATCATGCGCCAAGCTTTCACTTGAACGAGGCGAACAGGTTCTCCCTGAATCGGAATTAAGATACTCGCCTACCTCTGAATTTACTTTGCTGGGAAACTCCGCTCCATATGAAAATAAATCTACTGGTTCGCGAGGAAAGATAGAATTTACCGGAACAGCTAACGACGAGACCGTGGCGAGTTATCGCATTGAAATTTATAAGGGTCGAAATTACGGCAACGTTGGTGTTGATAGAAGCGGAACATATGCCGGATTTGGTCAAGAGATCTGCGACCCAAAAAGCATGTTTTCAGTGTTCGTTCCCGGCATTGCAGGCATACCGCATCGCGAAGAGTATAAGAATTACGCCGCAGTGTTTCTGAAGGCCGCCGGAGGAGAGGCCAATCTAGTTTTTAGAAACATTATTCGAATTCTCAATGAATCTAATAAATTGCCAGAAGTTCATGAAATATTATCCGATGTCATAGGTCCATGCGAGATATTAGTTCAGCATAATGCTGAAAGGGATCTTTATGTAGATGTACAGTTCTCACAGAATGGCGGGAAAAGTGTACCAATTGATTTAACTGGAACTGGCATTCTGCAACTAGTGCAAATTGTTGCCTACGTTTGCCTTTTCGAGCCACGCTTTCTCCTTGTCGACGAACCAGATAACCACCTACACCCATCACGACAAGCTTTGCTAGCTAAAGTATTTAATAAATTAGCTGATCTTTACGGCTCAACTATTGTAGTTACAACTCACAGCCGACATTTGGTCGCAGCAGCTCCTGAAGACGCAAAAATTATATGGATGAAGGATGGAAAAATTGAGTCGGATGAATGTAAGGATTTAGCTAATGTGCTTATGGATTTGGGGGCTCTAGATCAAATAGATTCAAAAGGTGCACAATGCATCATCTGCACTGAAGACAAAGGAAAGAATGCGCTCGAAAAATGCGTAGAAGACCTTCGCCTCTCTGAAAAAATCAAGGTTATATCATACAATGGAATTAACAACGCAGCTTCATCCATCGCCATACAAGCGATGTCTGAGCTATTTGAATCCAGTCCTCTTATACTGATACACCGGGACCGAGATTTTATGACACATGAAGAAATAGAAAAATGGGGATCGGATTATATAAATCGCGGAATGCATATATTTTCTCCGCTACTTTGCGATATTGAGTCATATCATTGCACGCCGCCTCATGTATCGCGCGTATATGACATCAGCGAAGAAGAATCTCGCGAGATTGTACAAGATATTCTCGAAAGAAATATTGAAGATTTTCGGAGTAAATTTCGAAGCAAACGCCAAGATGCTAACATAAAATTTTGGCGTGACGGTGGGAGTCCCAATACCAGCGACCTGTGGCCAAATGAAGAGCCGGCAACAATCGAGCGCGCATATGGTAAAAAATTGTTATCCCAATTAAATGAGCAACTTTCAAATCAGCCGGGAGGAAGAAGAAATCTGGATTCAATACCCTGCCGCGAGCTGAGAGATGAACTTCTAGAATGCTTGAAGCGAGCAAATTTTTTTGAACAATAGTGGATTTCATAATTTTGAAGGCGATAAATCCGTGTTTCTACATCTATATTTTTTCTCGCTCCGATTGAGATAACTGCTCATTCGCAGCGCCATTCTGTATCGCCTATCGCACACCAGAATTTGCCGGGGGATGAGGTATAGGCATCGACCACATAGCTGCATGCTACGAAAACTCGGCTCAGCGACGGACGATAGCTGCCATCCTGCGAAAACGATCACGCACCTCCGAGAGGTTTCGTCAATTGCTAGAGATAAGCACGCTTTTTTTGATCACAGCATTATTGAAGCGAACAGCAAGCGACCGCGCCACATTGCGACCTCCTTTCCCCCCCATACCCAGAAAGAAAAGCCCCGGTCTCCCGGGGCTCTCTCACTTCGAGCACCTGTCCCTAACGGCCCTTACTCCGCGGCCTCCTTGCGGATGCTCTCGGCCGACGCCATGCCCGGGGCGTCGGATGTCCCGCCGAGCTTGTCGCGGACGGCTTTTTCGACCTTGTTGCCGGTGTCCTCGTCGATGTTGCGCCAGTAGTCGAAGGCGCGCTGGAGGACCTTTTCGCTGACGCCGTCGCAAAGGTGGCCGGCGATGTTGTCGACCAGGCGGGCGCGGGCGGCGGCGTCCATGACGTCGCGGATCAGTGCGCCGGCCTGGCTGAAATCGTCGTCGTCCTCACGCAGCGTATAGGCCTGGCGGACCATGTCGCCGTCTGAATACCAGAGGCCCGCCTCGCCGCCGGGATCGCGGGCCGCCGGGCCGCCATAGCTGTTGGGGGCGTAGACCGGATCGGCGACGTTTACAGTGCGCCCTGCCCCGTCCTTGGAGTAGCTGTGCACCGGGCATTGCGGCCGGTTGACCGGGATGTGCTTGTAGTTGACGCCGAGGCGCGCGCGGTGGGCGTCGGCATAGGAAAAGCCGCGCGCCAGAAGCATCTTGTCGGGGCTGAGGCCGATGCCCGGCACCATGTTGTTGGGCTCGAAGGCCGCCTGCTCGATCTCGGTGTGGAAATCGGTCGGGTTGCGGTCGAGCACCAGCCTGCCGACCTCGATGAGCGGATAGTCGGCATGCGGCCAGACCTTGGTCAGGTCGAAGGGGTTGATGTGGTAGGTCTTTGCATCCTCATAGGGCATGACCTGCCATTTGAGCGTCCAGCTCGGGTGATTGCCGTCACGGATCGCGTTGAAGAGGTCGCGGCGGTGGTAATCGCCATCGCTGCCCGCCAGCTTGTCGGCCTCGTCCTGGCTCAGATAGGCGTTGCCGTCGCCCTGGTCGGTGTGGAAGTGGAATTTGACCCAGAATTTCTCGCCAGCTTCGTTGATGAGCATGTAGGTATGGCTCGAATAGCCGTTCATCTCGCGCCAGTTCTTGGGAATCCCGCGGTCGCCCATCAGATAGGTGACCTGGTGGGCGCTTTCGGGCGACAGCGTCCAGAAATCCCACTGCATGTCGTGGTCGCGCATGTCGTTGTCGGCGCGGCGCTTCTGCGAGCGGATAAAGTGCTGGAACTTCAGCGGATCGCGGATGAAGAAGATCGGCGTGTTGTTGCCGACCATGTCGAAATTGCCTTCCTCGGTATACATCTTGACCGAGAAGCCGCGCGGATCGCGCCAGGTATCGGGGCTGCCGCGCTCGCCGGCGACGGTGGAGAAGCGCACCAGCGCATCGACCTTCGCGCCGGGCTGGAAGACCTTGGCCTTGGTGTACTTCGAAACGTCCTGCGTCACCTCGAAATAGCCGAAGGCTCCGGAGCCCTTGGCGTGCGGCTGCCGCTCGGGAATGCGCTCGCGGTTGAAGTTCGCCATCTGCTCGAGCAGGTAATGGTCGTTGAGGACGATCGGGCCGTCCGGACCGATGGTCAGGGAGTGCTCGTCGCTGGACACCGGAATGCCGGCATCCGTGGTGGTGTTGGGCACGCGCTTGTCGTCGGTCATGACGTCTCCCCTGTTGTCGCGGTGGATATCCTGAAGCCTCAACACGGCGGCAAGGGGAAGGTTCCTTGACACGACAGAAACAGGGATACGGGCGCCGGGCGGCCCGGCGGCAGGCTCAGGTCACGCGCGCCGCAGATGTCCGCCGCGGCAGTAAAAGCTAATATAGACTCTGCTTGTCGACTTCACGCGTCGCAATTCAACCATGGCCAAAAGAGGACATATTAGCGCTTCCTCTTGGGAAGGCGACGTCTCCTGCAAATATTCGCGTCCGCGTGATTACAGTTCATTAATATAAAAAAGTCGAAGGTTCCCCACCGTCGCGTGCGAGCGCAAGCGCCTGTTTTCGGGGATTTCCGGCGCGGCCCAACCTTCGATGTGAGAGTTTTTCGATTGTCGCAACACTCCAGGAGCACTGCTGTCACGGCGACTTCCGGATCGAACGGGACGGAGCGCTCTTCGTCGTCCCCTCACAAGCGCGTGTTCGACGCCTCGCCCAACAAGATCGCGGTCTTCGACGAAGCTGCAAAAGTCGAGCTGATCAATCCCACCCTCGAGACGTTTCTCGGCGCGACCAGCGACGAGATCCGGGGCAAGCGCTCCAGCCACATCTTCCGGGGCGAACAGGCGCATCTGCTTGAAACCGCCATCCAGAACGTCGCTGTGAGCGGCGAGAACGCCGTCGTCGAGATGCCGGTCGAAGGCCCCGACGGCACCGCGATCACCCATATCTTCAAACTCTCCGCGGATGTGAGCGAAACCGGCGCCCCGACCCGGGTGATCGTCTACGGGCACGACATCGGCGATCTCGTCGAACTGAGGGCCGTTGCGGCGCAATCCCAGGACCAGCTTCACGCGGCTATCGCCACCTTGCCGGATCTGTTCTGGATCAAGGACATGGACGGGCGGTATGTCCTTTGCAACGAGGTCTTCGACAAGTTCAACAGGGTGTCACCCGGCGCGATGCTGGGCAAGACAGCCTATGAGACAAGTCGCCCGATCGACCTCAAGAAACACCTGGAAAGCGACCGCAAGGCGCTGAAGTCGAACAAGCCCGTCACATTTGAGATCGCGATCCCGTCGGAAGACGGCGTTGCGAGCAAGGCGCGCCATTATCTGGTCCAGAAGATGGCGATCCGCAACGACGAGGGCGAGGTCACGGGGATGGTCGGAACCGCCCGCGACATCAGCGAAGGCCGGCGCCTCGAGGAGGAAATCCGCCAGCGCGAACGACATTATCGCCAGCTTCTCGACAACATTCCCGACTGTATCGTTCAGCACGATGTCGACGGGAGGGTCCTGTTCTTCAACAAGGCGATGGTCGATACGATGCAAAATGACATCGGCTATCGATTTGACGAGTTCTCGGCCCAACTGGCCGAAACCTCCGAGGGCCAGGCGATCGTCGAATCCGCCAGACAGGTCGTCAGGGAAGCCACCGCCAGCAGGAAGCCGGTCATCCGGGAAATAGAGTTTCAATCACGCTCCGGCGAAACCAAGACGCACGAGTTGCGCTACATTCCAGAACTGGCCGAGGACGGAACCGTCATCGCGGTGTCCGGCATCGGCCGTGACATCACCGAAAAGAAGAAGGCCGAGCAGGCCCTGCGGGCCAAGGAACGGGAACTCGAAAGGTTGGCGTTCACCGACAGCCTGACGGGGCTCGCAAACCGGGTCAATCTGCGCGAGACGCTGCAGAGCCATATCGACAAGGCGTCAGCCACGTCGGGCAAGGTGGCGCTTCTGACGCTCGACGTCGACCGCTTCAAGACCATCAACGACACGCTGGGCCACATCGCCGGCGACGAACTGCTCATCGAGTTCGCTCAGCGATTGAAGTCGGAAATCGGCGACCGCGGCTGGCTCGGCCGTCTGGGCGGCGACGAGTTCGTGGTCATCATGCCGGACATCGGCTGTCGCGACCGGGCCATCGAAGTGTCCCACAACATCATTCAGGCCATCGGCCGGCCGATGCAGATCGGGGGCAATTCGGTCAACGTCTCGACGAGTGTCGGCATTGCCGTCGCCCCGGACGACAGTCCCTGCGACGAGACGCTGTTCCGCTTCTCCGATATCGCGCTCTACCACGCAAAGTCGACCGGTCGGAATCGTGCCTGCTGCTATTCTCCGTCCATGAGCGAGGACGCCGAGAAGCATTTCAAGCTCGAAGCGATGATCCACGAAGGGCTGAAGAACAACGAGTTCAAGGCCCATTTCCAGGCCAAGATCGAGCTTGCGACCGGTCGTGTGACGGGCGCGGAGGCGCTCTGTCGCTGGCGCCACCACGAGCACGGCTTCATTTCGCCGGCCGAATTCATCCCGGTGGCCGAAGACACGGGCCAGATCGTCGAGATGGGCAAGATCATCCTGCGGCAGGCCTGCGAGTTTGCGGTCACCTGCAACAGTTTCGGCGATGGACCATTCACCGTCGCGGTCAACGTGTCTCCAAGACAGATCATGTTCGGCGGCTTTCTCGCCGTTCTCGGTACATGCCTCGAAGAAACAGGCTGCAGGGCGGAATGGCTGGAACTGGAGATCACCGAAGGCGTACTGCTCGCCGACAGCGACGTCATCCAGCACACGCTGGAAACTATCGCCGACCTCGGCATCCTGATTTCCATCGACGATTTCGGGACCGGCTATTCCGCGCTGAGCTATCTGCGCAACCTCCCGATCGGCGGCCTGAAGGTCGACCAATCCTTCGTGCGCGACATGAATACCGACGAGAAACAACTGGTGCTCGTCCGCAGCGTTCTGGCCATGGCGCAAGGGCTCAAGCTCAAAACCGTCGCCGAGGGTGTCGAATGCGAAGCCACCGCCCGCAAGCTTGCGGAACTCGGCTGTGAAACGGGACAGGGCTATCTCTGGCATCGCCCCTGCAACAGGGCCGACTTCCTGGAATTCCTGACAGCCTGGCACGCTTCTGACGGACAGCAAAAGGTGGCCGTGTCAGGACGATCGTAGCGTCTTGCGAGCGCCAGTCATGCTCCTCGCGGCGCATATGCTGATACGACGCGACATTTTCCTCTCGCTCGTCCTCTCCGGGGAGCGGCCTCTCCGCTTCGCCCTCTCGACCGTGAGGCTGAAACTCAGAACCTGACCTTCAGGCCGAGCGTGCCGCTGTGGCTGTCGGAATGGCTGGCAAAGGCGCCCCTGTAGCCGAAATCCAGCGAGACGCTTTCGCTGACCTCGACGCCGAGTCCGGCCTCGAGCGACAGATAATCGGCGTCTTCGATAACGCCGGACGAGACGAAGCTGGCGGAGGCGAGCGGGATCGCGCTCGCCGTGCTGGCCGAGCGGCCGGAGGCGAGGTGCTCGTAGAAGAGTTTCAGCGACGGTGTGAAGACGGGGCCGTCGTCGGTGGCAAACCGCGCCGACATCGCGATGCCGGCACCGAGCCAGGTCCGGTCGAGAGAACCCGGATCCACCGTCAGATTGAGCACGCCTGCACCGGTCTCGGCAAAGCCGTCGCTGCTTGCATGGACGTAATCAAACCGCGCCGCGGGCGCCAGACGGAAAGCGTGGTCGCGGCCGATCCCCATCCGCGCAGCGAGATCGTAGGAAGCTTCGACCGAAGTGGCGAAGATATTGCCCGAGGTCGATCCGGTCGCCGTGGCCGGGCCGCCGGCGGCAAGCGAGATCGAGCGGGAGAAATCGTAATCCTGCCAGCCATAGGCCATCGAGGCCGAGGCCGAAAAGGCCCCCTGCTCCACCCCGCCATAAAGGCCGACATAGAGGCTGTCGACATCGGTCGAAGACGCTCCGGCGTTCACGCTGGAATCGAGATAACCGAAGCCGAAGCCGAGGCGACCGCTGCCGGCGCCGAAATCGAAGCGCCTGTCGGCACCGCCGGCGATCCCGAAATCGCGGGCGCTATAGCCCGAAACCCCGCCGGCCGCATCGACGTCGCGCTGCGATCCGAGAAGGCTCGTGCGGACCGACCAGCCGTCGGCGGAACCGGCATCGCCCTGCGCGAATGGCACGTCAGGCAGGACCACACCAAACCGGGTGAGCGTATTGGCAAAGGCGCGGCCCGATACGCTGGCGGCCTGGAGGCTGTTCGGATAGATCTCCTTGGCGCTCAATTCGGCGAGGCTGGAAGTCCGGACATAGCCCACCACGACATCATTGGCGTTGTAGGTCACCTCGACATCGATATCGGGCAGATCGTCGGTCACGGTGTCGAACTCGCCCGACACGCCGCCGGTGGCGGTGAGGATCGTGTAGTCCTGGACCGGCGGATAGCCGGTCGGATAGCCCAGAGCGATGACCTTGAGCGTTCCGGCGAGATCGGCCTGTCCGGTAACAGCAAGCAGATCGGTGTTGCCGGCGGCGTCGATCTCGACCTCATAGGTCGATCCGGACTGAAAAACCGCCCCATTCGCGGCCGAGAGGGTGCCGATCGAATTGCCGGGCGCCAGCGTGCCGCCACTCTGTACCGTGAGCGCGCCACCAAGTGTCCCGCCGCCGCCCAGAGCGCCGCCCGAGGCGACCTGGATCGAAGAGGATACGCCACCGAGCTTGCCGTTGATCAGAAGCGTCCCGCCGGAGACGGTCGCCGTGCCGCTGTAGGACGTGCTGACTTCGGTGAATGTCGTCGTACCGCTGCCCTGCTTGCTGAGGGAGCCGGTGCCGGTCAAAACGCCTGAGAAGGTCCGGTCGGCAGCTTGCAGGAAGCGCAGCGTCCCGTCGGCCATGACCTCGATATCGCCTCCGAACCCGTCGAGCACCTCGAGCACGCCGGTCGACACGGCAATGTTGCCGGCAAAGGCCGAATTGTCCGCGGCCAGGCTCACGCGCCCTGCACCGCTCTTGGTCAGCGTTCCGGTGCCCGACAAGGTGCCCAGAACCGAAACGGCCGTTCCCGCCGTCGCTTCGATGGCGCCGTTGCCCGAACCCACCGCCACCGCATTGGAAACGATGGTCGAGTTGGTAACGCGCAGCGTGCCGCCGTTCAGCGTCAAGCTTCCGGATGCCGAGCCCAGGGCAGCACCGTCGCTGATCGCCAGCGTCCCGCCCAATATCGACCACGGCGTCGTCTGGGTCGTGGTGTCGCCCAGCGTCCAGGTGCTGGTTCCGGTCTTTTCGAAATGCTCGAAGCCTCGAAACTGAGTGCCCGGCCCGACGAACGAGACGTTGAAGGAGCCGTTCGAGGTACCACCGAGCTCGAAGGTGTCGTCGGTCCCGTTGGCGACGATGTTGCCATTGATGTTCGGGAAGGAATACACCGTCAGCCGGTTGGCGCCGCCGGTGAACTCGATCGCATTCCCCCGCGTCGTTCCGTCCCCGCTCATACCGCCGGCGACCGTCGCGCCGGTCTGCACTATGATGTTCAGCCCGGCGCCCATGATACCGACGCCGCCGGCTCCCGCCGCGCCCTGTCCGCCCTGACCTGTGCCGCCCATACCGCCGGTACCGCCGGTGACGCTGTGGGGGGCCGCGACGTTGACCGTCACGCCCGAAACGCCGGCGTATACGCCAACGCCACCATCACCGCCGCCGCCGGCAAAACCCTGATCTGTCGCGTATTCCTCACCAGGGGGGCCGTCACCGCCCACGCCGCCGACACCGCCCAGGATGTCGGCACCTACCGTCAGCGTACCCGCGCTGTTGACGACAACGCCGAAGCCTCCCTCACCGCCACCGCCACCGCCACCGGCATGGGTAAGAGCCCAGGTCGCATCTGTCTTGCCGTCTTGTCCGTCTCCACCGTCGCCACCGGTTGTGTCCACATTGATGGTCGTATCGCCGCCGACCACCTGCCCGTGGGTCCCACCGGTGCCACCCGCGCCGCCGGACCCGCCAAAGGTCACAGCGCCGCCGCCAGCACCACCAGCCTGTCCGCCTGCACCGCCGCCACCGCCGCCGCTGCCGCCGGCATAACTGTTGCCAGCGGCCGGGCCGCCGTCGCCGGCAGGTGTCGTCACGGTTCCACCGGCGCCGCCGGGGCTTGAGTAGTAGGAATAAGACTGGCCGCCCAAGCCGCCAGTGCCACCATCGGCATAAGCTGCGTCGCCGGCTGCAAAAATCACGAAAAGCGCGGTGCCGAGGAGGCCGACCTTGAGCGTTTGAAGAACAAGACTGCGACCCTTCCGCGACACGGCGCCTTCACGGACTGCTGACTGCAGCGCGCCGGACTTTCTCGAAACGATCATATGTGCCCCATCCCTCAAGCCAATGTCTGCAAACTCCCGAAAACGTCTTGCGATTCGAGAGCGCCCCACTGGCCTCTACCAACTTTCCTCTTTCTATAAAAGACAGCTAATAAGGTTGTATTTAAAATATCATGCACGCCATTGACCGGCCGCCGGACACTTCGAGATCACCCGCTCCTGCACCCTTGGAGCCCGCACGATCCGATCCTTCAGGGCACACAAAAAAGCCCCGGCGTCCCGGGGCTTTCTCGTTCATCAGATTTCGAAGCTCACGCCTACTGCGCCAGTTCCTCGGTGGCGTAGTTGGTCTGCATGGCGAGTTCGTCGACGCCGTCGCGTTCGTAGATGTCGTCGCGGAACTGGACGACACCGTCCTCCGACGCCCAGGCGGTGATGTAGACGAAGTAGACCGGCACGGGGTCGGCGAGCTGGATCGGCGTGTTCTGACCGGTCTGGATGGTCTGCTCGATCTGCTGACGGTTCCAGCCCGGCGTGTCGCGCAACAGCCAGGTCGACAGGTCGCGGACGTTCTGCACGCGCACGCAGCCGGAGGATTCGAACCGCATGAGCTGACCGAAGAGCGACTGCTGCGGCGTGTCGTGCATGTAGACGGCGTGCGGATTGGGGAAGTTGATCTTGGTCGACGCCATGGCGTTGATCTTGCCCGGGTCCTGGCGGAACATCAGGTTCGGGGCCTTCTCGGCATTCCAGTCGACCGTATCAGGCGGCACTTCGTTGCCCTGTGCGTCGAAGAGGCGGATCGAGTTGCGCTCGAGATAGGTCGGATCCTTGCGCATCAGCGGCATGATGTCCTTCTCGATAATCGAGCGGGGCGAGGTCCAGTAGGGGTTGAGGATGACCTCGTTGATCTTCGAATTGAGGATCGGCGTCTGGCGGGTGATCTTGCCGACGATGGCCGTGTGGCGCTGGACGACGCGGCCGTTCTCCACAGCCTCGATCTGGGCGGCCGGGATGTTGACCATGACGTAGCGGTCACCGAGGAAGCCGGACATGGAGCGCA
>CAZEJG010000066.1:0-11523 GCA_964511625.1 uncultured Hoeflea sp. | reverse complement strand
CCAGTCGAAGGACTTGAAGGCGTGGCCGAACTGGTTGATCGAGCCGCCATAGAGCCGCTTGGCGGCGATGAAGTTGTCGCCGGGGCTCATCAACGCCTGGAAGGTGATGAACTGGGCAGCATGGCCAGACGCCACGGCAAGCGCGGCTGTGCCGCCTTCGAGCGCCGCGATCCGTTCCTCGAGCACCGCCTGGGTGGGGTTCATGATGCGGGTGTAGATGTTGCCGAAGGCCTTCAGCCCGAAGAGCGAGGCGGCATGGTCGGCATCATCGAAAACGTAGCTGGTGGTCTGGTAGATCGGCGTGGCGCGGGCGCCGGTGGCCGGATCCGGCTGGGCGCCGGCATGAATGGCGAGCGTGTTGAAGCCCGGTTCCTTGGACATGGTCGTCTCCCTTGAAAACTGCTTTTGTGCAAACTGGAGTGGGGTTATCCCCCAAGCGGAGGCGACCGTCAAAGACGATTTTTCGCCGGTTCGCGCAGGGTTTGAAAAAAGCCACCCGTTTTCGCACCGACGCGCCATTCAACCAAGCGGAACGCAAGAAGGGACGGATCGCCTGGCGATCCGTCCCTCCCGATAAACACGACGGCGATCTTAGAGGTGCTTGTTCGCTGCGTCCTTGACGGCGGACTTCGCCTTGCCGACAGCCTGCTGGCCTTCGCCCTTCAGTTCCTGGGCCTTGCCTTCAACCTGCAGCTTCTTGTTGCCGACGGCCTTGCCGGCAGCCTGTTTTGCCTTGCCGGCGGCTTCGTTGGCCATGCCGGCGACCTTGTCCTTGGTGCTACCCATTTTCGTTGTCCTTGTTGAGGACCGCTCCGTGCAGCGGGCGGTGCATGCCATAAACGCCGGCTCGCACTGCAGGTTCCCCGCCGTCTTCGAAAATGGGATCAGGGCTTCACTCGGAGCCCAAAACTCTGGAAGCCCTGGCGCATGACCGGCTTCTTCGAGGAGATGGTCCGGCTGTTGACGCCGTTCCAGCCGATCTCGCCGGACAGCCGGGCATATTCGATCTTCGGACAGCGATCCATGACTACCTTGATGCCGGCCGCCTCAAGCCGTTCGGCGGCCTCGTCGTTGCGCACACGCAGTTGCATCCAGACCACCTTGGGCAGCGGATCGAGCGCCAGCACCTCCTCGGCGATACCGGGAACGGCGTCGGAGGCGCGGAAGATGTCGACCATGTCGATCGGCCGGTCGATATCGGCGAGCCGGCCATAGGTCATGGCACCGAGGATCTCCTTGCCGGCATGGCCGGGATTGACAGGGATCACGTCGAAGCCCTTGTCAAGCATGTACTTGACGACGAAGTAGCTCGGTCGCACGTCGTTGGCGGAGGCCCCGACCACGGCGATGGTCTTCACCTCATGCAGAATTCCGGAAATATAGGAGTCGTCGTAGCTGTCGTGATTCATCGTCCGGCCGTTTCGGCGCGACGCTGGACTGCGCCGCTGTAATCATTCGGACAGGGCACGCTGGCCTCGCCCTCAATCCACCCTATTTGGACGTTCGAATGGGTAAAGACAAGACAAGGATCATGAGCATGGCCCGGACCACCCTCACCCGCACCCTCCAGCGCACCGTCCTGACGGCGGTGGTTGCCGCGACGCTCGCCTCGCCGGCGCTGGCCATCTCCCGCGTCGACTCCCAGAACAGGAGCTGCGCCCAGGTGAAGGGCATCGTCCAGTCGCAAGGTGCAGCGATCCTCCGCTATCCCTCCAAGCGCAGCGGCCAGATCCTCTACGACCGGTATGTGCGCAACCGGCATTCCTGCGTGCTCGGGGAAATCACCAAACGCGCCACCGTACCGACCGCCGATACAGAGCACTGCCCGGTGCTCAAATGCTACAGGCCGGACCGCGACAAGCGGATGAAGTTCCTCCGCCCGAACTTCTGATTGGGTCCTGGCGCGCGTATCGGCTCAGCTTTCCACAAAACCTGGCCGAGCGGGCGGTCATTCATCGAATCCGGGAAACCGGTTTCCTCTCAAAAACCAACTCGGACGACCTGGTCGAAACCACGTCGTCCGAGCCGATGTTTGACGGGAGGCTCCGTCTTCCGGTCAGAACTCCTCCCAGCTTTCCGCCGCTGCGCCGCCGCCGAGCCCGATCGCGCCCGCCACTTTCGAGATCATGCGGCGCGCAGGTGACGTGACGGGTTTGTGTGCGGCGGTCACCGCCTCGGGTTTCGCAGAGGTGTAGCCCTGTCCGGCGGCCCGAAGTTCGAACCGGCCGACCAGCAGGCGCAGCTTCTCGGCTTCGGAGGCGAGCGCGGCGCTCGACGCACTCGCCTGCTCCACCATGGCGGCGTTTTGCTGGGTCGTCTGGTCCATCTGATTGACAGCCGAGTTCACCTCCGAAAGCCCCAAGGACTGCTCCCGTGCCGAGGTCGCGATCGCTTCCATATGGTTGTTGACCGCTACGACATACTCACCGATAGCCTTGAGAGCGACCCCGGTTTCCTCGACAAGTCTCACACCGCCCTCGACTTCCTCGGACGAATTGCGAATGAGTTCCTTGATTTCCTTCGCAGCCTGAGCGGATCGCTGCGCCAGTTCGCGCACCTCCTGTGCGACGACGGCGAAGCCCTTGCCGGCCTCTCCGGCCCGCGCCGCCTCGACCCCTGCGTTGAGCGCCAGCAGATTGGTCTGGAAGGCGATCTCGTCGATGACGCCGATGATGTTGGAAATCTGGTTCGACGACGCCTCGATGCGCTTCATCGCCTCCACGGCGTTGGCCACGACCTCACCGGATTCATGGGCGGCCTCGTTGGCCTGGACGGCGACGCCGCGAGCCTCCTCGGCTCGTTGCGACGAATTGGCGACGTTCGCCGTGATCTGGTCCAAAGCAGCAGCGGTTTCCTCGAGGGCGGCAGCCTGCTGTTCGGTCCGCTTGGACAGATCGTCGGCCGACTGGCTAAGTTCGCGCGAGCCGTCATCGATGACGCTGGTTGCATCGTTCACCGAAGCCATGGCTTCGCGGAGCTGGTCGACAGCCGCGTTGAAGTCGGATCGCAGCCCTTCATATTCAGCCGCGAAGGCTTCGCGGAAGCGGAAGGTCAGATCACCGCCGGCCACGCGTTTCAGGCCCAGAGCGAGGTTTTCGGTGGCGTGCTGCATTTCCGCAGCCCGTTTCGCCTCGAGTTCCGCAACCCGGAGACGCTCCTTCTCGCTCGTCGTGCGGTTCTCCTCGGCCAGCCGTTCGAGTTCGCGGGCCTTGAGACCGTTGTCCTTGAAGACCTGGACGGCGGAAGCCATCCGGCCGATCTCGTCGGGACGACCGACACCGGGAACCTCGGCGTCGAGATCGCCTTCGGCCAGGCTGCTCATGGCCTTGGTCATCGAGCCGATCGGAGCGGCGATGGAGCGGGCCACAAACCACATGACGACGACGCCGAACGCCAATACGGCTATACCGACGATGGACAGCATCCACCGGTCGCCGGAATTGATCTCGGCGAGCGTATTGTCGAGTTTGGCGGCCTCGGCCAGGGCGACCTTGGTCGGCACCTCGATGAGCACCGACCAGGGCGTTGCGGTCCGGCCGATCCGGATCGGCGAGATC
The DNA here is from genome assembly GCA_964511625.1 of uncultured Hoeflea sp. Classification (GTDB taxonomy): domain Bacteria; phylum Pseudomonadota; class Alphaproteobacteria; order Rhizobiales; family Rhizobiaceae; genus Pseudohoeflea. The sequence goes on along the minus strand of CAZEJG010000066.1, from coordinate 7,966 downwards.
GCCCTGAAGGCGGAATCGTTGGCCTGCACGTCTTCCTCACCCGCCCGGATCTTCGTCAGAACATCTCCGAGCGAAGGATCGGTAGCAACGAAGGGCTCGCCGATTTTATCCGGGTTGCGGCTTGAGGCCACGATCAGCCCCATGTTGCTGATGATTTCCACGGTCGCCTGACCGTCATAGATCCCGGCCTTGACCGATTCCGCCAGATCCTGAACGAAAGACAGGTCGAAATCGGCGCCGGCGACGCCGGCGAATTTTCCATCGACGGTGATGGGCACCGACATGGTGGCCAGATAGACCTTCTTGCCCTGAACGACGTAGGGCAAGGGATCAAGGATGCTTTCTCCGGAACCGCTTTGCGGACCGATATACCATCCGCCCTTCATCACCCCATTGGGATGCAGATCGCGGCTATCATATTCGACCAGAGGCTGAATGCCGATGGTGCCTTCGGCATTGCGTGTCCAATAGGGCAAAAAGCGTCCGGTGGCGTCCGATCCGGCTTTCGCATTGCCGCGATAGAGCTGGTCCATCGCGTCCAGAGCATTCGGCTCCCAGGCACTGTAGGTGCCGTTGAAGGACGGATTGTCCTGCAGAACCCGAAGCAGAACATTGTTGAACGCGTCACGCCTGGCGTCGACCGGAACGGCGGCTTCGCCGTGCGTCATGGCTTCGAACATGCGCGCCATGTTGCGCGCGGCGTCGAAGGCCTCGTCGAGGGAGGACTTGATGGTCCCGGCCTGCGTCGCGGCCATTCTCTTGAGGCTTTCCTTGGTCAGATCACGCGTCAGATGTGACACGTTTTCGGCCACGACCTCCTGGCTATTCTGAGCCGATGTTATGCTATAGGCAACCAGACCGCCCACTGCGGCCATGACACTCAAGCCGGATAGTACGGCAATCTTCAATTTTATCGAATGGAATTGCATTTCACCCTCGCGAATTCTTGAATCCGCGGGCAATCTCCGCCTTCTTGACTTAAGCAGAAGTTAATCTATATTTTAGGTAACTCGAAATTAAGCGTGGATTTTCTTTAAATAAATCAATAACTTGCAGATTGACTTCAGCAGACTGTCTCGGGAATGAGACATAAGCGTTGATGAATATTTTTCCTGAGCTTCCCCGGTCAAGAGATCGCATTTATCATCTTCGGCCTTGATATCCGCGCCTGCCGGAAAGGGCGTCTATCGGCGACATCTTCGCCGCCGGTTGCGCGTACTCAGACCGGCTGGCGGTAGTAGACGTAGCCGTAGAGATCTTCGGCAAAGCCGAGGCTGGCGTAGAGCGCCCGGGCCGGTGCGTTGTCGGCGAGCACCTGCAGAGCCGCCTCGCGCGCGCAGAGCTTACTAGCTTTCATTATCAGGGCGGCGAGCATGGCGCCGGCATGTCCCCTTCCCCGGCAATCCGGGTGGGTCGCCACGGCCTCGAGCACCAGAAGGCCGCCGACGATCACGCCATAAGCGAGCGAAACAACCCGCCCCTCATCCCGCAAAGACGCAAAGAGCGCGGGGTGGCGGATGAGCGACAAGGTGGCCGCAAATCGGTCGGGCGAACTCCCGGCGATCGCCTTCCGCGCCGCCAGCCATTCGGGCGTCACCCGGTCGGCGATCTCGATGTTTTCCGAGGTTTCGCCGACAGCTTCGATGCCCGGCAGATAGAGCGTCCGGGTCGGCGCTTCCACGATATAGCCGCGCCTGACCAGCGCCTCTTCGCCCAGGCCTAGAAAATCCGGCATCCGCAGGAAGGCGGCATGTCCCCGTTCGCCGTAGAAGGCCTCTGCCGCGTCGAGCAGCGCATCATCTGGCGTTCGAGCGCCGGGCAAGGGGTTGAGCGAACCGGTGCGCCGGGTGGCGTCGTCGGTGAAGCGCAGCTGCCAGCCGCCGATCTCCCGCTCCTCCATCGCCGGCCAGGCCGCCCGGCATGCCCTCTCGACGCGCCAGAGGAGATGGTCGTCCCCGGGCATCGGCGAGAGACCTATTCCCCCGTCCATTCCGGCTTGCGCTTGCCGATGAAGGCGGAAATGCCCTCCTCGGCATCGCGGGCGAGCATATTCTCCACCATCACCTGCACCGTGTAATCATAGGCCTCCGACAAGCTCATCTCGGCCTGCCTGTAGAAGGCTTCCTTGCCGATCTTCAGGGTCAAAGGCGATTTGGAAAGAATGCTTTGGGCGTACATGTTCACAGCCTGAGTCAGGTACTGTTTCGGCACGATGCGATTGACGAGACCGTAGTCGCGCGCGTCCGATGCGCCGATCGTCTCGCCGGTCAGCAACATCTCCATCGCCTGCTTGCGGTGGACGTTGCGCGACAGCGCCACCATGGGCGTCGAGCAGAAAAGGCCGATATTCACGCCCGGGGTGCAGAAGGTCGATGTGTCGGTGCAGATAGCGAGATCGCAGGAGGCGACCAGCTGGCAACCGGCGGCCGTCGCCAGACCATCGACCTCGGCGATCACAGGCTGCGGTAGATGCACGATCGTCTGCATCAGGTCCGAGCAGAGCTTCATGGTCTTCTCGAAGAAGGCCCTGCCCCGGTCCGGATCGGCGCGGTGGAGTGTGAGTTCCTTGAGGTCATGCCCGGCGGAGAAGAGTTTCCCGGCGGCCGCGAGGATCACCACGCGGACGGATTCGTCCGCGCCGGCCGCCTCGAAGTGCCCCTTGAGCTCTTCCATCAAAGCGATCGACAGCGCGTTGGCGGGCGCGTTGTTGAGCGTCAGACGCAGCACGCCACCGTCGAAGTCCGTCAGGACGAGTGGTCCACTGGCTGTTTCCGTCTTCGGCGCGTCCGACATGGTGTACTCCCTGGCTGCTTTGCGCGGAATTTGCATGACTTGACGCCCGAACGCCACCCCCGTCATACCGGATCGGCAGGGAGGACGAGATGACAGCCGAACCGATCATGACGCCGGAGGAACTCAATGCGTTTCTCGACGCCGAGTTTCCGCAGATCAATGAACGCGGCCGCTACTATACGGTGACGGCGATCGCGCCGGGCGAAGCGGTGCTGCGGCTCGATCCGGACGGCTCGCACATCCGGCCCGGCGGCACGATATCCGGCCCCACCCTGTTTTCGCTCGCCGATCTTGCCGCCTATGCGGTCATCCTCGCCCATATCGGCCCGGTGGCGCTGGCCGTGACCACCAATCTGACGATCAATTTCCTGCGCAAGCCGGACGTCGCGCCCCTCGCCGGAAAGGCCCGGCTCCTCAAGCTCGGCAAGCGGCTGGCGGTGGTCGAGATCGCCATCGAAGCGGCCGCGGGCGGCGCTGTTCTGGCGCACGCGACGGCCACCTATTCCATTCCGCCGCGCTGATTTCATGTGGTAATTAGATACCGTTTTTTTAAATCATTGTTTTTGCTATTTTATTTCCATCGCAAGCCGGAAACGTGATGTTGACGCGCGATTCCTCCTCGCCTATAAACCTCCCATCGCGGTCCTTCACGGGGCCGCGTTCCGTTGTGCGGCCCTCAGGCCGGCGCAATACAAGCAACAAGAAACGTCCGTTCGAGGCCCCGGCCAGACGGATCAGACCAAGAGAGACACCCATGAAAACCTTCTCGCAGAAGCCTGCCGAGGTGGAAAAGAAGTGGATCATCATCGACGCTGAAGGCGTCGTTGTCGGTCGCCTCGCCACCATCGTCGCCAACCGCCTTCGCGGCAAGCACAAGGCCACCTACACTCCGCATGTCGACGACGGCGACAACGTCATCGTCATCAATGCAGACAAGGTCGTCTTCACCGGCAAGAAGTACACCGACAAGAAGTATTACTGGCACACCGGCTATCCCGGCGGGATCAAGGAGCGCACCGCGCGCCAGATCATCGAGGGCCGGTTCCCCGAGCGTGTCGTCGAAAAGGCTGTCGAGCGGATGATCCCGCGCGGCCCGCTCGGTCGTCGCCAGATGAAAAACCTGCGCGTCTATGCAGGCACCGAACATCCCCATGAAGCGCAGCAGCCGACCGTTCTCGATGTCGCCGCGCTCAACCGCAAGAACGTGAGGGTCGCATAATGGCTGAGCTGAACTCGCTCGAAGAACTGGGCGCTGCCACCGGCACCACCGCCCCGGCAGAAGAAACCGCACCGGTTCACGTCCGCAAGGTCGACGAACACGGCCGTTCCTATGCCACCGGCAAGCGCAAGGACGCCGTCGCACGCGTCTGGATCAAGCCGGGCACCGGCAAGATCACCGTCAACGGTCGCGAATTCCCGGTCTATTTCGCACGCCCGGTGCTCCAGATGGTCGTCCAGCAGCCGATCGTCGCGGTTTCGCGCGAAGGCCAGTTCGACATCATCGCAACCGTCACCGGCGGCGGCCTCTCCGGCCAGGCCGGTGCCGTGCGTCACGGCATCTCCAAGGCTCTGACCTACTTTGAGCCGGGCCTGCGTCCGGTCCTGAAGAAGGGCGGCTTCCTGACCCGCGACAGCCGCGTCGTCGAGCGTAAGAAGTACGGCCGCGCCAAGGCTCGCCGGAGCTTCCAGTTCTCGAAGCGCTGATCGGTTCCGATCCGCTTTCCACGAACAGCAAAAAGGCCGGGCATCTCGCCCGGCCTTTTTCGTTGTGCCGGTCCAATGAAAAACCCCGCAGGAAACCGGCGGGGTTCTTCGTTTGCGACTTTCTTCGGATCAGGAAAGGATCAGAATTTCATTTTGAGCGACATCGTCGCCGTCCGGCCCGGTGCGCCATAGTTGGGATTGCCCAGCGCATCCGCATAGGCCACGTCGGTGATGTTGTTGACGGCGAAGTTCAGCGTCGTGGTGTCGTTGAAATCATAGGAGCCGAAGATGTCGTAGACGGTGAAGCCGTCGACGTCGGACTGGTAACCCGCCGATCCGCGGTAGATGGACGGTCCGGAATAGGTCATCCGACCGCCGAGCGTCATGCGCTGGTCGAACAGCCGCACACCCGCCTGCAAGGTCGCCTTGTGCTCGGGCGGAATGTAGATAAACAGGCCGCCCTCCGCTTCCGCATCCCCCTCGATCACGCCCGGGATGATGACATAGTGGTAGCTGTATGTCGTATCGATATCAGCATCGAGATAGGAATAGCTTCCGCCGATGAAGAAGCGGTCGGATTCGTAGTTCGCCTCCAGTTCCACGCCCTTGAAGCGGCTGTCATTGGTGAAGTTGATATTGGTGTATTGGAGCGGACTGGTTGTAACCATGGCCAGCGAGATATAATTCTCGACCAGCCTGTCGAAGCCGGCGACCTTCAGCCTGAACGCATCTCCCCCGGTCAGCAGATCGTCGAAACGAAGATTGGCGCCAACTTCCCAGGTTCGCGAGTATTCCGGCTTCAGGTAGGGATTGGGTGCATAGAACTGGCCGGAACTGCCGATGTGGGTGCCGCTCATGGCGTTCTCCATGATCGATGGCGGGCGGTAACCTTCTGAATAAGAACCGAAGATGTCGAGCCATTCCGTCGGCGACACAGTCACGGAAGCCGAAGGCAACAGCCGGCCGCCCGAACTGGCGATGTCGTCCCTGTACCAGCTGCTCGTCGCGCCTTCCCACATCAGGGCGGTGGCCGAGAGGTCGTAGGCGTCGTAGCGCAGACCGGCGCCGAGCGTCAGCCAGTCGGTGACCGCGTAATCGACATTGGAAAAGACAGAATAGACGTCCCGGCTGCCCTCGGGCATGGCGCCGGCGAACCAGGCTCCGCCCGGATCGTCGGTCGGATCCTCGCCTTCGGAGCTGGAGGTGGTGCTGTCACGGAAAGCCTCGACACCATAGTTGACCGTCAGCATCCGTTCGGCGAGGTCGAGTTCGCTGGTATTCTGCACCGTCAGGCCGAGCGTGCCCAGGCCGTAATCGACGTCGAAGGCGCCGTAGCTGGTGCGTGCCGGCCGGTACTGGTCGACCTGGGTCGAGTTGTACCAGAGATCGACCTTCAGATCGACGAAGCGGGAGGCGGGATCATAGGCGTAACCGGCCCGCCAGGTGTTGTTGGTGGTGACGTTGGTGTCGATGTACTGCCCGGTACCGGTCGCGTAGTCGCCCTTGAAGCCGAGCCAGCTCAAGACCAGCGACTGTTCGTCGTCGGGCACATATTCGACCTTGGCGAGACCCGACCAGGTGTCTGATCCGGTGAAATCCGCCGGCTCGGTGGTCGGTCCGAAGTAACCTTCGATCTGTCCATTGTGGCCGATGTCGTAGTCGCCGAGCGACTTGTGGCTTACACCGCCGACAAAGGAGAGCTCGTCGGTCAGCCGCAGACCCGCCAGCAGCGAACCGGAAAAGTCGTATTCATTTGTCCCGGTCGTTCCCTCGATCTCGCCGCCGAAGCGCTTTCCCGGCGCGACAAGGTCGTCCGCGTTGACAGTGCGGAAATTGACCTGACCGCCGAGCGACGCCGCCCCTCCGGCGCCGGAAGAGACGTTCTTGTCGACCTCGACCGCGCGGATCATCGCCGGATCGAGATAGGTGAAACCGGTGGAACTGTGGCCGCTCATCTGGAAGTTCTGGCGCACCCCGTCGATCGTCGTGTTGATGCGCGTCTGGTCCTGCAGGCCGCGAACATTGACGTTGATGCCCGGATCCTGCGGATTGTCCGCCGTGTAGGTTCCCGCCACGTCGTCCAACAGGTCGTTGGCGTGGCGCGCCGGGTTGCTGTCGAGGCTCTCGGTGGAGACCACGCTGATCCCCGATCCGGTCTCGTAGACCCATTCCGGCGCGCCCTGGAAACCCGGTCCCGCGGCGTCCCTATCACCGGCGTTGATGCCGATCACGTCGAGAAGGGTCGCGCCGTCAGCGGCGTATTCTCCGATATCGACGGCCGGATCGAAGATGCTGACAGTGTTGGCGCCTGTGAAGTCGTAGACGAGTCCCGTGCCCGCCAGAAGGCGGGTGAGTGCTTCCTGCCGCGAATAGGTTCCATTGACCGCCGAACTCGCCCGGCCGGAGGCGAGGCCGGACGGAAATACGAGACCGAGCCCGGCGGTATCAGCATATTTCGTCAGTGCGGCTCCCAGCGGCTGCGCAGGGATACGAAAATCCGTCTTCTGCGATGTGGTCGCCACCGTCTGCTGCGCGGCGGCCGTTCCGATCAGCGGTCCGGGAAGCCCGGCGGCGAGCGACAATGCCGCTGTGCCGAGTAAAAGTGCCCGGAGCCTGTCCACTCCGGAAGATGTACCGTTAGTATGATGAGCCATGATCGCCCCTAGTCTCCTTCACGTCGTCGGGCGCGAACCGGCGTCTGCCGGGTTCTGCATGCGCCCCCGAAATCAAGGACGTCGCCGGGAGAGGAGACTTGCAGCGGAGATGTGAAAAAAGTTGAGTTTTTCTATCATGTATTTTTCCGGCAGCCTCTCCCGGCCTATCGCAACAGCGTGAGATAAGGCAGACGGGTCACCCGGACCGGCAGGCTGCGACCGATGGCGTCGAGGACGGATTGCGGGCTGTCGAGATCGAAGACCCCGGTCACCTGCAGTCTGGCGAGCCGCCTGTTCGCCACCACGATCCGACCATCGAGTTGACGGTCGAGTTCGGTCACCACCTCGCCGAGCGGCCTGTTGTCGAAGATCAGTTTGCCCCGGCGCCAGGCGGTCATGGTATCGGCGTTCACCGCTACGGGCGCTTCAACGCCCGCGCCGCCATAGCGTAGCGACTGATCCGCGGAAGCCGTGACGGCGGTCCCGATCTCGGCCGCGGCAGATACGCCAACCACCCCTTCGATGACGGTGACCACGACATCGTCGTCTGAGCGGATGTCGATATCGAAGACGGTGCCGATGGCCCGGGTCAGTCCGCCCGCCGCCTCGACAGTGAAAGGACGCGCCGTATCGTGCGCAACCTCGAAGACGGCCTGCCCCCGATGAAGCACGAGGTTGCGCGCCTCCGGTCCGAAATCGGTCGAGAATGCGGTTTCGGCATTCATCCGGACAACAGATCCGTCGTCCAGCGTGACGTCGCGGCGCTCCCCCGTTCCCGTCTTGTGATCGGCAAAGAAAGCCGCTCCCGTCAGGCC
>CAZEJG010000065.1:0-12556 GCA_964511625.1 uncultured Hoeflea sp. | reverse complement strand
GCATTGCCCTTCATCACCGTCTGGCCGAGGCTGACCTGGCCGTCGCCCGCCATGACGGCCTTGCCGTCCTTGCGGACCGTGATGATGGTGGTGGCATGCATGCTGCCAAAGGGATTGTCTTCGGCCATGGGGAATGTCCTTAATTGAGCGATCGGGCCTGCCGATCGGGAGACTGGTTCCCGCCATATGTAAGCAGGGCAGACGCGATTGCAAACAAGGGGCATCGCGCCGCCGCCCACGGCCCGACGGCAGGGCGCGTCCGTCTGGATATTTCGCCGGGCTGCTGTTATTGAGCGCGTAAGACAGCGGCCGGCGCCCGACAATGCCGGCTTGGAAGCAGCGGAGACGCCCGAATGGCACAGGCTTCGAAGAACCGCGCGGCGAATGTTGCGCGCAAGACAGGCGAGACCGATATCGCGGTGGCGGTGTCGGTCGACGGCACCGGCCGCTCGATGATCGAGACCGGCGTCGGCTTCTTCGACCACATGCTCGAGCAGCTCTCCCGCCATTCGCTCATCGACATGGACGTCAAGGCCAAGGGCGACCTGCATATCGACGATCACCACACCGTGGAGGATGTCGGCATCGCGCTCGGCCAGGCGCTCAACCGCGCGCTCGGCGACCGCAAGGGCATCTGCCGCTATGCCTCGATCGACCTCGCCATGGATGAGACGCTGACCCGCGCCGCCGTCGATGTCTCGGGACGGCCCTTTCTCGTCTGGGACGTGGCCTTCACAGCCCCGCAGATCGGCACTTTCGACACCGAGCTGGTGCGCGAGTTCTTCCAGGCGCTCTCCCAGCATGGCGGCATCACGCTGCACGTGACCAATCATTACGGCGCCAACAGTCACCATATCGCCGAAAGCTGTTTCAAGGCGGTGGCCCGGGTTCTGCGCACGGCCTGCGAGATCGATCCGCGCATGGCCGACGCGATCCCCTCCACCAAGGGCATGCTGGTCTGAGCGGGCGCGTTCGGACGTTCCAGGAAAGGGGAGGTCGATGACCTCTTATTGCATCCTTTCGAAAAGGACAGACGGCGACGAGACCGCCCGGGTGATCGGTGACCGTTTTTCCTGGGCTGGGTTCGTCTTCGGCGGCTTCTGGCTGCTCTGGCATCGCGCCTGGTTTGCCGGCGTGCTTGTAATCGCCGCTGATCTCGCCATTCCGCTCCTCGTCTACCCGGCCGGCCACGCTCTGCCCGGCCTGGCGCTCGATCTGGCGCTGGCGCTCCTGGTCGGGCTCGAGGGCAATGCCTGGCGGATCGCGGCCGAGGAGAACAAGGGTCGCCGGATCGTCGATATCGTCGAGGCGCCGGACCCGGAAACCGCCTTCGAGATCCACGTCTATCGCCTGTCTGTCGTGGCGCGAACCACGCCGCCTCCGCTGCCGGCAGCGGCGAGACCCAATCGTCCCGCGCGCGTGCTGCCCGCGAGGACCCCAGACATGATCGGCCTCGTTCCCTCCCGCCGGGAGTTCTGAGGCGCCACCGGAAGTTCAAGACATGAAAGTCGCCATCATCGATTACGGCTCGGGCAATCTGAGATCCGCCACCAAGGCCTTTGAAAGGGCCGCCCGGGAAGGCGGGCTCGATGCCGAGATCCTGCTTACCGATCATGCGGAGGTGGTTGCCGCCGCCGACCGCGTCGTGCTGCCGGGCGTCGGTGCCTACGCCGATTGCCGCGCCGGTCTGAACGCTGTCGACGGCATGGTCGAAGCGCTGAAGGAGGCAGTCGAGGTCAAGGCCCGTCCGTTCCTCGGCATCTGCGTCGGCACCCAGCTCATGTCGTCGCGCGGGCTCGAGAAGACCACGACGGAAGGCTTTGGATGGATTCCGGGCGACGTTGTCGAAATGGAACTCGACGATCCGGCGCTGAAGATCCCGCAGATCGGCTGGAACACCATCGATGTGGCGAAGCCCCACCCGCTCTTCGACGGTATCCCCACGGGCCCGGACGGGCTTCATGCCTATTTCGTCCACTCCTATCATTTGAAGGCGGTCAACCCGGATCACGTGCTGGCGACGACGGCTTATGGCGGTACCGTCACCGCCGCCGTCGGCCGCGACAACATGGCCGGCACCCAGTTCCACCCCGAAAAGAGCCAGACCCTCGGCCTGGCCCTGATCGCCAATTTCCTGCGCTGGAAACCCTGAGCATGAGCAAGAAGATCCTCTTTCCCGCCATCGACCTGAAGGACGGCCAGTGCGTCCGTCTGAAGTTGGGCGAAATGGACAGCGCCACCGTCTACAATGACGATCCCGCCGCCCAGGCGAAGGCCTTCGAGGAGATGGGGTTCGACTGGCTCCACGTGGTCGATCTCAACGGCGCCTTCGAGGGCCAGTCGGTCAATGGTGCTGCGGTGGAGTCGATCATCAAGGCGACGAAGAACCCGGTCCAGCTCGGCGGCGGTATCCGCACGCTCGCCCATATCGAAAGCTGGCTGTCGAAGGGTCTGAACCGCGTCATCCTCGGCACCATCGCCGTGCGCGATCCCGACCTCGTCCGTGAAGCCTGCAAGTTCTTCCCCGGCCGCGTCGCCGTCGGTATCGATGCCAAGGGCGGCAAGGTGGCGGTCGAAGGCTGGGCGGAAGCCAGCGAACTCGGTGTCATCGAAATGGCAGAGCGCTTCGAGGGCGCAGGTGTCTCGGCAATCATCTACACCGACATCGACCGCGACGGCATCCTGACCGGCATCAACTGGGAGTCGACGATCGAACTCGCCGGTGCCGTGTCCATCCCCGTCATCGCCTCGGGCGGCCTGGCTTCGCTCGACGACATCCGTCGCATGACGGAGCCCGACGCCGCCCGCCTCGAAGGCGCCATCTCCGGCCGCGCCCTCTATGACGGCCGCATCGACCCGGCCGAGGCTCTAGCGATCCTCCGCGGAGATGTGAAATGACCCTGAAAGCCCGCGTCATCCCCTGCCTGGACGTGAAGGACGGACGACCCGCGGCGCCCGCAGCGGCTTGTCCGCGAGGACGCGCAAAAATCAGAATCGACGCGATGGAGATTGCCCAGTGACCCTCAAAGCCCGCGTCATCCCCTGCCTCGACGTCAAGGACGGCCGCGTCGTGAAAGGCGTCAACTTCGTCGATCTCATCGATGCCGGCGATCCGGTGGAGGCTGCCATTGCCTATGATGCGGCCGGCGCCGACGAGCTCTGCTTCCTCGACATCACCGCCTCCTCCGACAATCGCGAGACGATCTTCGACGTCGTGGCGCGGACCGCCGAGCACTGCTTCATGCCGCTGACGGTGGGGGGCGGCGTGCGCGCGGTGGCCGACATCCGCAAGCTGCTGCTGGCCGGCGCCGACAAGGTCTCGATCAACACCGCCGCGGTGAAGAACCCGGATTTCGTCGCCGAAGCCGCCGACAAGTTCGGCAACCAGTGCATCGTCGTCGCCATCGACGCCAAGCGCGTCTCCGTCGAGGGCGAGGCCGACCGCTGGGAGATCTTCACCCATGGCGGCCGAACGCCGACAGGCATCGACGCGGTGGACTTCGCCCGCAAGGTGGTCGACCGCGGCGCCGGCGAGATTCTGCTGACCTCCATGGACCGCGACGGCACCAAGGCCGGCTACGATATCGCGCTGACCCGCGCTATCGCCGACGCCATCCCCGCCCCGGTCATCGCCTCGGGCGGTGTCGGCGATCTCGATCATTTGGTCGCGGGCATACGCGACGGTCACGCCACCGCGGTTCTGGCGGCCTCGATTTTCCACTTCGGCACCTATACGATCGGCGAGGCCAAGCGGCACATGGCCGAAGCCGGGCTGCCCATGCGGCTCAACTGAGACGCCGGAGACACCGATGACCGATTTCACCCTCGCCGATCTCGAAGCCATCGTCGCGCGCCGCGCGGTCGCCTCGCCGGAAAACTCCTGGACCGCGAAACTTGTGGCGTCCGGCATGGAAAAGGCCGCCAAGAAGCTCGGCGAGGAAGCCGTCGAGACGGTGATCGCCGCGATGAAGGCCGACAAGGCCGAAATCACCGGTGAATCCGCCGATCTTCTCTTTCATCTGCTCGTCGTGCTAAGGATGAGCGATGTGCCGCTCAGCGATGTCATGGCGGAACTCGAACGGCGGACCGGCCAGAGCGGTATCGCGGAAAAGGCATCCCGGACAGCCGGCTAGGCGGACGGGAGCGTCGCCATGGGCCACGAAGCATGAGCCAGACAGAACCGGCAAGCGAAGCGCTTGATCATTTCAGCGGCGGTGATTTCTCGCCCTTCCGCTTCTTCTCCGCGGAAGACTGGTCGCGGTTTCGCGCCGACACGCCGCTGACGCTCACCGAGGAAGAAGTCCGCCGGCTGCGCTCGCTCAACGATCCGGTCGATCTCGGCGAGATCAGGCGCATCTACCTGGCGCTGTCGCGGCTTCTGTCGACCCATGTGGAATCCTCGCAGCTTCTGTTCAACCAGCGCAAGCACTTCCTCAACATCAATCAGGCCTGGAAGACGCCCTTCATCATCGGCATCGCCGGTTCGGTGGCCGTCGGCAAGTCGACGACCGCCCGCGTTCTGGCCGAGCTTCTCGGCCGCTGGCCCTCGAGCCCGAAGGTCGATCTCGTCACCACCGACGGCTTTCTCTATCCGAACGAAGTGCTCCGCCGCGAGAACCTGATGGAGCGCAAGGGCTTTCCGGAAAGCTACGATGTCGGCGCGGTGCTGCGCTTCCTTTCCGACATCAAGGCCGGTCAGCCCAACGTGAAGGCGCCGAAATATTCGCACCTGACCTATGACGTGCTGCCCGGCGAATACACCGTCATCGACCGTCCCGACATCCTGATCTTCGAGGGTATCAACGTGCTGCAGGTGCGCGATCTGCCCGCCGATGGCAAGATCGTCCCCTTCGTCTCGGACTTCTTCGATTTCTCGATCTATATCGATGCCGACGAGCGCGACATTCACCGCTGGTATGTCGAGCGTTTCATGCGATTGAGGGACACCGCCTTCCGGGATCCCGAATCCTTCTTCAACCGCTATGCGACCATCAAGGAAGCCGCGGCGCGCGCAGTGGCGGAAAATCTCTGGGAAAACATCAACCTGAAGAACCTCAAGCTCAACATCCTGCCGACCCGCCCGCGCGCCGACCTGATCCTGCGCAAGGGCCCGGATCACCTCATCGAGCAGGTGGCGCTCAGGAAGCTCTGAGTTCCGGCAAGCTGCCCTTGTTTGTTTCCTGCGAGAGCCGCATCAACAGCCAGACCGTCAGGATGGCCGGCCCGAAGAATCCGGCCGAAAAGCCGAAAAAGTGCGCCGACGGAAACAGGATCGAATAGAGCCACATGAAGCCCAGGAAGAGAACGCTCGGGCTTTCCAGCCGGTAGAGGAACCACACCAGCGCCAGATAGATCGGCAGCGTGTCGTAGGTATACCCGTAGGGTGTGGCCGCGATGACCAGAACGCCGGTCAGGGCGACCCGGGTTCCATGGTCGAGCTGGTTGCCCGGACGCCACAGATTGAAAGCCAGGGCGATCGTTGTCAGCACCACGAGAGCCTGGCCGGCGTAGGCGAGATCGAGATCCGCCCCCAGCGACCGCAGGAAGACGAAGGCCGTGGTGGCGTGGGTCTGGTAGGGATGCGGATAGGGAAATTCCATCACTGACACCATCAGCGGCCGCGTCACCTGGACGAACTGGACCCAAACGTCGAAGCCGAAGGCGAAACCGGTGAGAACGATCAGGCCGGCCGCCGTGACGCCGGCGGAGACGATGGCCCGAAAGTTCCAGCTCGCCAGCAGGCAGAACGGCACCAGCAGACCCAGGTGCGGCTTGACCGTCAGAAGTCCGAACAGGATGCCCGCCACAATCGGGCGTTTCGGCGCCAGCACCAGACCGCCGATCAGCAGTGCTGCCATCAGCGCGTCGTTCTGGCCGTAGAGCAGGTTGGACATTGCCGCCGGGCTGAGCACGACGAACAGGTGCGGGATGCGCGGCAGGTGGAACTGCCGGACTGCCAGATGCCAGCAGAACAAAGTTCCGGCCGACCAGATCGCATAGGCGAGCCAGATCGGCAGCGTTGCCAGCGGAACGCCGATCAGCAGAAGGCTCGGCGGATAGCTCCACTCCTGCGGCAGCAGATTGGCGCCGAACAGGCGGTCCATTTCGCCGCGATAGGCCGTCGTGTCGAACAGGAAATCGAGCTTTCCGTCCAGCACCATGTGCGAACCGGCCCAGAGATTGGTGAAATCCCAATAGGGCAGCTTGTGGCTGACAAGCGAAAACCCGTTCCCGTCGGGAAACCAGAGCATGACATATTGGAACAGGCCGACGATCAGCGCGAAAATGCCGAAGGCGAGCGCCAGACGGATCTGCTCTTCGTTCAGATGGTGCTGTGGCGGTCTGATTGCTGAAGGCTGGGACATGGTCTCGATGTCTCGGTTTCGCTCCGTCAGACGCTTTGCATATACGAGATTTCTGAACAAAAGCTGAGCCGCCCCGGTTATGTGGGTCGCCACGGTCCGCCGGGCCCGTCAGGCGGGCTTCGTCACCCGCCGCAGCGTCAGGTTGATGCGGCCGCCGTTCTTCAGGAGCGTCGAGGTCGATGGATAGATCCGGTCGACACCGTGATGGACGAGACGGCCCTCTCCGCCCATCACCACGATGTCCCCGCTTTCGAGCCGGAAGGAACGGGAAGGCGAGGGCCGCTCCACCTGCCCGACGCGGAACAGGCACGCATCCCCGAGCGAGATCGAGACCACCGGTGCGGCGAGGTCGGCCTCGTCCTTGTCCTGGTGGAGACCCATCTTCGCCTCGACGGTATAGAAATTGACCAGACACGCTTCCGGCGGATAGTCGCAGCCCGAAACCTCCTCCCACAGCGCCAGAAGCCGTTCGGGAAAGGGCGGCCAGGGCTTGCCGGTGTCGGGATGGGTCGGCTGGTAGCGATAGCCCTTGCGGTCGGCGACCCAGCCGAGTGGCCCGCAATTCGTCATCCGCACCGAGAACGGCCTGCCGCTGCGCGGCATCACCGGAACGTAGAGAGGCGCCACTTTGACGACATCGCGGATGTCGGAAAGCAGCGCCTCCTGTTCCTGCCTGTCGAGGAAGCCGGGGATGTGGCGAACGCCCTTCGGCAGCACCATCATCTTGTCCGTATCTCCCTTTTCAGTCCCGTTTGCGGCCTAACGAACTCAGGCCTTGTCGAGTTCCGGGATGCGCAGCACCTGACCCGGATAGATCTTGTCGGGGTGGCTGAGCATCGGCTTGTTGGCCTCGAAGATGACGTTGTAGTGCTTGCCGTTGCCATAGGCCTTCTCCGAGATGGCCCAGAGCGTGTCGCCCTTTTCGACCGTGTGAAACTTCGGCTCCTTGGCCGGAGTGGAAGCCTTGATCAGCTCGTTCATGTCGGTGGCGGCGAGCGACAGGCCCGAATCCGGCGGCACGATCTTCAGTTCGGACGCCTCGACTTTGGAGATGCCGAGCGTGTTGCCCACGGCCACGACGACCTTTTCGAAAATCGACTGGTCTTCGACCACGCCCTTCAGCACCACCTTGTCGCCGTCGAGTTCGACGTCGACCTTGTCGGTGCCGAGCTTGTGCGATTCCAGTTCCTTCTTGATCTCTGCGGCATCCGGCTCGTCACCGCCGCCGATACCGAGCTTCTTGCCGGCGTTCTTGATGAAGTTGAAAAGTCCCATCCCGTACCTCCTGTTCTGGTCGACTGGAGATAACCACGGTCTCGGGCGCTTGCCAACGAAATTACCGGTGAAAATGTCTAGTCGTCCTGCACGCGGCCGCGCTTTTCCTTCACCGTCGAGCGGATCGCCTTGGCCTTCAGCCGCCGTTCCACCGCGCCGCGCGAGGGACGCGTCTTCTTGCGCGGCGGCGGCGGCGGTTCGGAGGCCTGGTTGACCAGTTCGACAAGCCGGTCGCGGGCATCGGCCCGATTGCGCTCCTGGGTGCGGTGGCGGCTCGCCTCGATCATCAGGACGCCGTCCTTGCTCACGCGGCGACCGCCGAGCCGCATCATGCGCGACTTGACCATCGGCGGCAGGCTTGGGGAATTGCGGATGTCGAAGCGCAGTTGAACCGCGGTCGACACCTTGTTGACGTTCTGTCCGCCGGGGCCGGCCGAACGGATGAAACTCTCCGTCAGCTCCCAGCCCTGGATCACGATGTTGCGGTCGGCGTAAAGGGTTTCGGTACTCATGCCGCCGATGTTGCCATCCGCCGCGACATCCGGGCAAGGGTGCGGGCGATGGAAAGGCAATACCAGATCGCGCCGAGAAACCAGCCGAGCGCCCAGATGACGGCGTAGACAACCTTCATCAACAATTTGCCGAGCCGGAACGAGCCCTTGCCGAGAAGCTTGAGCACGCCGGCGGTCTTGTCGCCGGTCTTGGCCGAGAGTTTGGCGATGCGGCCGAGATCGGCGGGTGTGTCGGCATGACCGAGCGCCCGCACCGAGGCCTTGAGGCCGCCCTTGCCGGCGATGGTCTGCAGCGAGGTGGCGACGCCCGCGAGTTCCTTGGCCGGTCCCGGCCGCACCACGCCGTCGAAACGCCGGGCAAGAGCGGATTTTCCCGTCGATTTTGCGCCCGATTTCTCCGAAACCTTGACCACGCGGGCCGCACCGCTCGTTCGGGTGAGTTTCACCGCGCGTTTCGGTCCGCCGGCGAGCGCCGTCTTGAGCGCGCCGACGTCAACGAGCCGCTTGAGCGTATCGGTAAGCATTCCCGAGAGCCGGGCGCTCATCTTGCCGGTGCGCTTGGCGGTCTTGAGAACGGAGGCGCCCACGTCAAGAGGTCCTGAGGGGAGAACCGTGGCGACGCCGACCAGCGACAGGCCGAGAACGAAAGCGTCGTAATCCTCGCCGCTTACAGCTTTCGGGCCCTGGATAAGAATGTCGCGGATGTCGCCGACAACCAGAAAGTCGGAGGAGATCGCACCCGCCATGCCCGAGAGCCCCTTCACCTCGCCGGTGATGAAGCCGCGCGCGAACTCCGTCCCTTCTCTGAGGCTTCGCGCAGTCGGGGTCTCGATGGTGCGGGCGACGAGGTCGGGGTCGAAATGGTGGCCGCGGGCTTCCCCGATCGCCACGATCTGTTGGGCGTCGTCGAACTCGGCTTCCGCGATCGCGGTCTCGATTTCGCGCTCGTAGTCGGATGTGGGGAGGTTCGCGAGCCGGTAGGCGGCGATCGCATAGGGCTCGTCATAGTCGAGCGCGACCTTCGCGACCTCGTAATAGGGCGACTGGAAGAAGCCGATGGCCGCCGCCAGAAGTCCGCATGTTCCGATGATCCATCTGATGCGCCGAAACACTGTCCCCGAGCCCCGTCATTCGCGTTTGAAGTGTGGTAAAGCCACCAAAACACGGCGAAATTCAGGTTCGCGACCTACACGGGTGAACAGGACGCTCCGAAAACGGGGCTCCAGGCAAACAAATGCCGCCGCGTTGTGCATCGCGGCGGCATCTGCCTTCCTCCCTGGCGGGAGCTTACTCTGCGGCGACCTTCAGTCCCGGAGCGGCGTCGCGGACCGAGCCGTCGACATACTCTTCGAACTTCTCGAAGTTCTCGGCAAACATGCCGACGAGCCGCGAGGCGAGCGCGTCATAGGCGTCCTTGTCGGCCCAGGTCGAGCGCGGGTCGAGGATCTTGGTGTCGATGCCTTCGACGGCGACCGGCACCTGGAAGCCGAAATTCGGATCGGTGCGGAACTCCACTTCCTTGAGAGAGCCGTCGAGCGCGGCGGTCAGGAGGCCGCGCGTCGCCTTGATCGGCATGCGCGAGCCCACGCCATAGGTGCCGCCGGTCCAGCCGGTATTGACCAGCCAGCAATCGACCTCGTGATCGGCGATCAGCCGGCGCAGAAGATTGCCGTATTCCGACGGATGACGCGGCATGAAGGGCGCGCCGAAGCATGTCGAGAAGGTCGCTTCCGGCTCGGTGACGCCCTTTTCGGTGCCGGCGACCTTGGCCGTGTAGCCCGACAGGAAGTGGTACATCGCCTGCTCGGCCGTCATCTTGGCGATCGGAGGCAGGATGCCGAAGGCGTCGGCCGTCAGCATGATGATGTTCTTCGGATGTCCGCCCCGGCCGGTCTCGCTGGCGTTGGGGATGAAATGCAGCGGGTAGGCCGCGCGGGTGTTTTCGGTCAGCGAGCCGTCGTCGAAATCGGGAACCAGGTTCTCGTCGAGGACGACGTTTTCCAGCACCGTGCCGAAGCGTTCGGTGGTGCCGTAGATTTCCGGCTCGGCCTCGCGCGACAGGCGGATGGTCTTGGCGTAGCAGCCGCCCTCGAAGTTGAACACGCCGTCCGGTCCCCAGCCGTGCTCGTCGTCGCCGATCAGCGTGCGCGAGGGATCGGCCGAAAGCGTGGTCTTGCCGGTGCCCGACAGGCCGAAGAAGACGGCGGTGTCGCCATCGGGGCCGATATTGGCCGAGCAGTGCATCGGCATCACGTCGCGTTCGGGCAGCAGGTAGTTGAGAACGGTGAAGACCGACTTCTTCATCTCGCCGGCGTAGGAGGTGCCGCCGATGAGCACGAGGCCCTTGTCGAGATTGACCGCGATCACCGTGCCCGAGCGGCAGCCGTGCCGTTCCGGATCGGCGGTGAAGCTCGGCAGGTCGATGATCGTCAGCTGCGGCACGTAGCTCTGCAGTTCCGCGCGTTTCGGCCGGATCAGCAGGTTGCGGATGAACAGCGAATGCCAGGCATATTCGGTGACGATGCGCGACTTGATCGAGTTGTCCTTGTCGGCGCCGCCGACGAGGTCCTGCACGAAGAGTTCGCGGCCCGCCGCATGGGCGATCATGTCCTGGTGCAGCCGGTCGAAAGCCTCGGGCTCCATCGGCTTGTTGTTGTCCCACCAGATCGCCTCGCGGGTGGTGTCGTCGCGCACGACGAACTTGTCCTTCGGGGAACGGCCGGTGTGCTGCCCGGTCAGCGCGCGAAGGGCGCCCGACGCGGTGAGCCTCGCCTCGCCGCGCGAAACGGCCAGCTCGACGAGCTCCGCTTCGCGCAGGTTATACCGCACGACCGCGGCGTCGGTGATTCCGGCACGGTCGATTCCCTCCGCGGGATTGCGGGCTCCAAACTCCTGGCGCATTTTCTTTCCTTCGCTCTGAAAGCTGTCTTGGGACGCAGCTCAAACCTGAAATTCGCGCGGACCATAGTGTCATCGCATCGTGCGAACAACACATCTTTTGTCGAATTACCAATGAAATCAATATATTAATCGATTTAAAAAATTTCAGTTCTGCTTAAATCGTTTTAATTCCAGTCGGATGAGAGCGACTTTGGTCGCGCGGCGGCGGCGGACTGGCCAATCGTCGAATGACACTTACGTAAAACTATGCCACATTTTGTTCCCAGTTTATCCTCATGGACCTGTTCGGCGGCTTCGCGGCCGGGCTTCTTCAGGCCGGTCCGCGGGCGTGGGGCGCGTCCAAGAGGTAAGCCAAGACATGACGGAGTTTGAACAGATGCAGACCATCGCGCTCGTCGATGACGACCGCAATATCCTCACCTCGGTGTCCATAGCGCTCGAGGCCGAAGGCTATCGCGTGGAAACATACACCGACGGTGCCTCGGCGCTGGACGGGCTGTCGGCGCGTCCGCCGCAGCTTGCCATCTTCGACATCAAGATGCCGCGCATGGACGGGATGGAGCTTCTGCGCCGCCTGCGCCAGAAGTCGGATATCCCGGTCATCTTCCTCACCTCCAAGGACGAGGAGATAGACGAACTCTTCGGTCTGAAGATGGGCGCCGACGATTTCATCACCAAGCCCTTCTCCCAGCGGCTGCTCGTGGAGCGCGTCAAGGCGGTCCTTCGCCGTGCGGCGAGCCGCGAGGGCGCGGCCCAGGGCCGGCCGCAGGCCTCTCCCTCCAAGACGCTGGAGCGTGGCAATCTGGTCATGGACCAGGAACGCCACACCTGCACCTGGAAGGACCAGCCGGTGACGCTGACGGTCACCGAGTTCCTGATCCTGCAGTCGCTCGCCCAGCGGCCCGGCGTGGTCAAGAGCCGCGACGCGCTGATGGATTCGGCCTATGATGAGCAGGTCTATGTCGACGACCGCACCATCGATAGCCACATCAAGAGGCTGCGAAAGAAGTTCAAGGCCGTCGATGACGACTTCGAGATGATCGAGACGCTTTACGGTGTGGGCTACCGCTTCCGCGAAGCGTAAGCCGGGAGTTCGCGCCGCAGATGGCGGTTGACATCGAGATCAGGAAGCCGGCGCAGTCCGGCCGAAAGCGCGGCCGCGTGTGGCCGGCTTTCATGAACAGGATGACGGCGCCGTTGCGCCGTCTTCTTGGTCATTACATGTTCTCGAGCCTGACGCGGCGAATTCTCTTTCTCAACCTTGCCGCGCTCGTGGTGCTGGTTGTCGGTGTCCTGTATCTCA
The DNA here is from genome assembly GCA_964511625.1 of uncultured Hoeflea sp. GTDB lineage: Bacteria > Pseudomonadota > Alphaproteobacteria > Rhizobiales > Rhizobiaceae > Pseudohoeflea. The sequence continues at coordinate 200 of CAZEJG010000065.1, read as the reverse complement.
ACACCTTTCGTGACGGGCTGATTGAAGCGCGGGTCGAAAGCCTGATGACGCAGGGTGAGATTATCGCCGGCGCCATTGCGGCATCGGCCACAGTCGAGACGGATTCGATACGCATCGACCCGGAGAAGCTGCTGGAACTTCAGGCTGGAGAGTCTCTGGCGCCCGGCAGCGACCAACTGGACAGCCTCGACTTCCCCATT
>CAZEJG010000064.1:0-12610 GCA_964511625.1 uncultured Hoeflea sp. | reverse complement strand
GACTGGGGGTCAAGGGGTCGTGGGTTCGAATCCCGCCGCTCCGACCATTGATCAACGGGTTAGCCCCAAACCCGTGTTTTCGTTTAACAGCAGCTTTTTACGTTCAACAGCTCGGTCCGCTCGATGGCCTCTCCCAGCGATAGGTCGAGACCTGAATTCTCCACCGCAATCTTCGACATTCGATCGGGATCAGCACCGCTGTTTTAGTACGGGGTGGCCGGCGTCTCGAACATCACCGACCGTTCACCGTATTCCGTTAGTTTCCAGTTCCCCGAAAGACGATCTATTGAACTGATGAATTCGTGGGTCCGCGCAAGCGCTGCCTCCACCAGATCAGGTGGCGTTTCGATGGCGACCTTGGGACAGGCTTCGATCCACTCCTGCGAGTGATAGGTCGCCGCTTGGGCGGTCCGCAGCCGGTACTGGTCGACAGGCGTGTCATTCGGCATGTGCTCGCCGATGAGCCGGTTCAGATGTCGTTGCAGCTCGGTTTCGATCAAGCCGCGACGCACGTTGACGCGTGTGACCGGCAGTGCGCGCATCGTTTCCCCGAGGCATTTCGCGAACGCATCGACGATGAAAGGAGCAGGCGTGGAAGCCCCGCTGTAGATCACGGCGATGCGCGCGGGTCTGATGACTTCTGCAATGTCCGCAAGGAAATCCCGCGACGAAGTGTTCTCTGCCAGAAAGCGCCAACCGCTGACTTCGATGCCCCCCGTTTCGCCGTGCTTCACGTCTTCCTGCCAACGGGAGGCTATCCGGTTCATGAAGGAGTTTTGCGTCGATATCAGGGTGACCGGGTGACCATCGAAGGCGTCGGCGCAAATGCGGATCGCCTTCGGCCTGGTGGCGAAGTCCTCCGAACTGATAATCAGCCTTCCGGTGCCCGCCCTGGCTGCACTTGCGACGATGTCAGAGATGGCGGTTTCGCCCATGGCCGCGTTATGAGCCAAGACCGCATGTCCGGGGCCGACACCGGACGGCGTGGGATACCAGATATCTTTGGAGGGCTTTTTGCTGCCGAACTGCCTCAAGAGGGCTTCCTGGATCGATGTGGTGCCTGTCTTGTGCGGGCCGACATGAAAGAAAATATGCACGTTTGACGCCTCTCGGTCATTCTTGCTCCGTCTAGACAGACAGGAGCCAGCCAGATGTTAACGCGGGGCTGAATTTCCGAAAAGCAGAATGGCGACGACCCGCAATCGTCCGCGCGCACCGTCGTTCGTGCTCCAGGAGGAGGGTGGCTGGCCTGCACAATGCCGGTATATGTCGCGACCGTTCGGTGCTATCCGACATTCGGCAATCTTCGGCGGAGGCGGAACGTGACGACAACGGTGTTTCTCGTAGTGGTGCTGGCGGCCCTGCTGCATGCAACCTGGAATTCGCTGCTGAAGGGCAGTGCCGACAAGCAGGTAACGATGCTGGCCATTGCGCTCGGACATGTGCCGGTGGCGCTTCTGATGCTGCCGTTCGCGCCGGGCGTCGACCTTGCCGCGCTGCCGTGGATACTGGCCGGCGTCGCATTGCACCTCGGCTACCAGCTTTTTCTCACCGCCGGTTACCGCATCGGCGACCTCACGCTGGTCTATCCGATCGCGCGCGGCTCCGCTCCGCTGGTCGTCACCGCCTTTTCCATCGTGGTTCTGGGGATATCTTTCACCACGCTCGAACTCTCCGGTGTCGTCCTGATCGCGCTTGGCCTCGCATCCCTGTCGGTCGTCAGGCGTGCGGACGGCTTGCGCAATTCGCGCGCCGTCGCCATGGCGCTGGGCACCGGGTTCTTCATTGCGTCCTATTCGCTGGTCGACGGCACCGGCGCCCGTGTCGCCGGCTCCGCGCTGGGCTACTGGATCTGGGCCGCCATCGGCAATGCGATCATGATGTCGCTCTTCAACGCGGTCTCGAGGCCGCGGGTGTTCACGGCGCTGATGGCGAGCCGGTCGGCATTGACGACCGGGCTGGTGGGCGGCTCCGCCTCGTTTCTCGCCTATGGACTGGTGATCTGGGCCTTCACCCAGGCGCCGATCGCCCTCGTGACGGCGCTGCGGGAGACTTCCATCGTGTTCGCGCTCCTGATCGGTGTCGGGATCCTGAAGGAGCGGCTCGACCTCATGAAGGTCGTCTCCACGATGATCACCATTTCCGGTGCCGTGCTGTTGCGCGCCTCGAAACCGTGAAGGCGGCCGAGACTCGTTCGATTTCCCGACGATTGGGAGGAAAGGGCGCTCACGCCATGTGCATGGGTTCCGCCTGAAACTAAAACACCCCGGATGTCGCCATCCGGGGTGCTTGATGTGCTCCGGCGCGGGACCGCGCCGGGATCAGCCGATCAGGCGGCCTTCGCCATGGCTTCTTCGACTTCCGAGACGGTCTTGAGGACCTGCGAGGCGATCGCGTAGGGGTCGCCCTGCGAGTTCGGCCGGCGGTCTTCGAGGTAGCCCTTGTAGCCGTTGTTGACGAAGGAGTGCGGCACGCGGATCGATGCGCCGCGGTCGGCCACGCCGTAGGAGAACTTGTTCCACGGAGCGGTTTCGTGCTTGCCGGTCAGGCGCATGTGGTTGTCCGGACCGTAGACGTCGATGTGATCCTGCAGGTTCTTTTCGAACTGGGCCATGAGCTTTTCGAAATAGTCCTTGCCGCCCACTTCGCGCATGTACTTGGTCGAGAAGTTGCAGTGCATGCCCGAGCCGTTCCAGTCGGTGTCGCCGAGCGGCTTGCAGTGCCATTCGATGTCGATGGCGTACTTTTCGCAGATGCGCAGCAGCAGGTAGCGAGCGATCCAGATCTGGTCGGCGGCCTTCTTGGAGCCCTTGCCGAAGATCTGGAATTCCCACTGGCCCTTGGCCACTTCGGCGTTGATGCCTTCGTGGTTGATGCCGGCCTCGAGGCACTGTTCGAGGTGTTCCTCGACGATTTCACGGGCGACCGAGCCGACGTTCTTGTAGCCGACGCCGGTGTAGTAGGGACCCTGCGGGGAGGGGTAGCCCGATTCCGGGAAGCCCAGCGGACGGCCGTCCTTGTAGAAGAAGTATTCCTGCTCGAAGCCGAACCAGGCCCCCTCGTCGTCCATGATCGAGGCGCGGGTGTTCGACGGATGAGGGGTGACGCCGTCGGGCATCATCACTTCGCACATGACGAGCGCGCCGTTCTTGCGCGCCGGGTCCGGATAGACTGCGACGGGCTTGAGCACGCAATCCGAGCTCGAGCCTTCGGCCTGCTCGGTCGACGAACCGTCGAAACCCCAAAGCGGGAGTTCGTCGAGCGACGGGAAGCTGTCGAATTCCTTGATCTGCGTTTTTCCGCGAAGATTGGCGACGGGCTTGTAACCATCGAGCCAGATGTATTCGAGCTTGTATTTAGTCATCTAGTAAAGTCTCCTGACCTGCCGGGACTTGATCGTTGATTTTTCGGTGTGTCGGCGCCGCCCGGCCGGGCGAGCCGATATCCCGAGGACATCCAATGCATGAAGCGTGCCATTTCGCTGCAAGACCGGTCGGAACATCGGGTCGGGGAACCTTCGGCCCGTCCTGTCGTTACGCTCTCTAGGATTCGCTGTCTGTAACGCCTTGAAAATCAAGGACCGCGGAGAGGCGCGTCTGTAGGCAATCCGGCTGCGACATCCTGTCCTTGACGTCGCGTCGGAATTGGCGGAATTCGTATATCAGGAAAGCACAATATTTAATCGCACAAATAATAGGCAAATGACTAATTTTTGTGTCTTTTTGCTGTAATCGGCCCTTCGATTTGCTATATTGGGTTCATCGACAGCGGTAGGAGGCCGCTTCACCAACAACCCGGAAACGGGGGAGGAAACGAGAATGGAAATGCATACTCCGGTCAGAACGGCCCAGATCATTGAATTTCCGCGTAAATTCCGCCGCAGCAACGGTTCTGTGGAGGATATGAGGCTGCGCGGTATGTCGACGGCTCAGGCGCTCGTGCCGGTCGCCGCATCCGATTGCTGGTACCACGAAGCCGCAATGAAGGACGACAACTGACGCGAATCGGTTTGCCCCGGCTTTTCCGCCGGGTCATATCTGTGCCGCCGCAAGCGCAATCCGATTCTGTCAGTTGGAAAACCCCGCCTGCGTTTCGACGCTGGCGGGGTTTCGTTTTCTCCGGGATGCAGGTGAGGGGTGCTGCGACCGGCTACCGCTTGACGCTTCGCTCGACGGCAAGGCGGGTTTGCCAGCGCTTTTCGAGCGCAATGCAGCCCCAGGCGATCCCCATAAGAAGGTAGAAGTGCCGCCAGTGGTCGGTGTCGATGACGTTGCCGATCAGCGTATGCCCGATGATCAGCACCATCGCCATCATCAGATAGGGCTGCCAGGGGCGGTCGCGGAACATGTATTTGCAGCCGAGCGTCAGCGTCCAGGCGATCAGCGTCACATAGCTGATGAAGCCGATCCAGCCGTAATCCATCAGGGCCTTGAGCCAGATGTTGTGGGTGTCCTCGCCGAGCGCCAGGCCGAATTCGAGGGGGCCGATACCGAGCGGATGGTCGAGCGCCCAGGAAAAGCCGATCGCGTGGCGCGCGAAGCGGCCCAGATGCGCCCCGTCATAGGATTGCACCAGCTTGGCGCGGTCGTCGAACAGGCTCGCCACCTGCGGGATCTGCAGCGCGATCACCACCGCGGCTCCGAGCGCAAGGATGCCGATCAGCGACATGATCACGATCTTGAGCCGGAAAGCGCCCGTGCGGCGCTTGATCAGCATGCAGAAGACCAGCGCCAGCATGGCGAAGGCGAACAGGCCCCACGCCGCACGGGAGAACGACAGGAACACGCCGAGGGTGAGGACCAGCAGTCCAGCCACCTTCAGCGGCGCGGTGGAAATCTTGCCGTCGAGCAGCCCGTACATCAGGTAGACCGAAGGCAGCACGAGATAGGGGCCGAAGACGTTCGGATCCTGGAAGACACCCATCGCACGGCCGTAACGCGTGAATGCCGCTCCGCCCGGAATGACGCCGAAATAGCCGAGTATGCCCAGGAGCGAGGTGATGATGGCGGCCACAACATAGGCCCGGAAGATCAGCGGAAGCCGCCGCCAGTCCGCCTCGATCACCGCGGCGAAGAACATGGCGGAGAAAGCCAGGAACAGAGACACGGCGATATACATCGGCGTGTTCTTCACGTCCGCCATCGTCAGGATCGAGAACATCCCGCCGATGTTGAAGATGATATAGAGCGCGATCAGCGGCGTGATGTGCCGCGACAGCCTCAGCCCCATGATCGCCCAGAGCCCGATCAACGCCGCCATGTAGAGTTCGTAGGGCGCCGGCTCGCGGATCACGAAGCCCGACAGGAAGACGCCGAAGGCGATCAGCAGCGAGGAGACCACGCCGATCGCCGCCCGCTGAGGCAGGGCGATGCCGGGATGGACCGGCGGAGCGACCGTCCACGCGCTTCTGGCGCTATGGCTGGCTCCGGCGCTCAATATGCGTTTTCCGAACCGAACAGCCGGAACGGCGTCAGGAAGAGAATGCGCAGATCGAGAAGCAGCGACCAGTTCTCGATGTAGTAAAGGTCGCAGGCCACGCGCTGGCGGATCTTGTCGTCATTGTCGATTTCGCCGCGCCAGCCGCTGATCTGCGCCCAGCCGGTCACGCCGGGCTTGACGCGGTGGCGTGCGAAGTAACCGTCCACGACCTCGGTGAACTGCAGGTCCTTGGTACCGGCGGCGATGGCGTGGGGGCGGGGCCCCACCAGCGACAGGTTGCCCTTCAGCACGTTGAAGAACTGCGGCAGTTCGTCGATCGATGTCTTGCGGATGAAGCGGCCGACCTTGGTGACGCGCGGGTCGCCTTTGGACACCAGCACCTTGGCTTCTGGATCGCACATCTCGGTATACATCGAGCGGAACTTGAAGACCTCGATCACTTCGTTGTTGAAGCCGTGCCGCTTCTGCTTGAAGAGCACGGGACCCTTGCTGTCGAGCTTGATGGCGATGGCTGCGCCGATCATCACCGGCCACAGGACTGCTATGGCCGCAATGCTGAAGAAGATGTCAAAGCCGCGCTTGGCCACCGAATCCCAGTCGGTGATCGGCCGGTCGAAAATGTCGAGAAGGGGGGCCGCGCCGACATAGGAATAGGACCGGGGCCGGAAACGCAGCTTGTTGGCATGCGCGGCGAGCCGGATGTCGAGTGGCAGCACCCAGAGCTTCTTGAGCAGTTGCAGAACCCGCAGTTCCGCCGAAAGCGGCAGGGCGATGATCAGCATGTCGATGCGGGCCATGCGCGCGAAGGTCACCAGTTCGTTGACCGTGCCGAGCTTCGGGTAGCCGGCGACCACCTCTGGCGAGCGCCGCGTGTCGCGGTCGTCGAAAATGCCGCAGATGCGGATGTCGTTGTCTGGTTCCTGCTCGATCGAGCGGATCAGGGATTCGGCCATCTCGCCGCCGCCGACGATCACGGCGCGCCGCTCCATCACGCCGTTGCGAGCCCAGCGCCGGATGGCGATGGCCAGCAGCGAGCGAGACAGAAACAGCACCAGCGCGCCGGCCGCAAACCATGTGGCGAACCAGAATCGCGAGAATACCAGGCCGGACTGCATGAAGAAGCCGAACACGGCGAGCAACGCAAAGGCTGCGGTCCAGGCCATGAAGGCGCGCGGATAGGTCTTGATCGCCGTGCGCAACGCCGGCACCTGGTAACAGTCGGACAACTGCATGAAGAGCACAGCCAGGGCCGAGCCGACGAGGAGGGCGGGACCGTAGTAGAAGACGGTGAAGCGCAGGCTGTCGCCGACATAGCCCACATAGATCGCCAGGCCGGTCAGAAACAGCGCGGCGAACTCGCCCAGCCGGAGAAGGCCGGTGATCATTGCCGGCGTGTAGCTTTCCTGCGCCAGCCGTCGCGCGGTCTGGCGCGCCAGGCGGTTGAGCTCTTCCGGTTCGGGCAGCCGGTCGCCATCCGACGGTGCATTACGCAGCGCCTCGCGGATCGCCTGACTGTCAAATGCGCTGGATCTGTCGACTATCTTCAAGGGCTTCGACTCCGGACCAATCGATCACGGAGTAGCAGATCGACCCTAAGAAAGACTTGACGCGGCAGGACTTTGCGCGACTGTCTTATCGGCGGTCGCCAGCTGCTTGCGATAGAGTTCAAGCATGTCGGCCGCCATCCGTGCTGCTGAAAACCGGTCGCGGAACGCCCCACGCTCGGGCATCGCGGCGGCGAGCCATCCCTCTTCCGTCACGGCCCGGGCCATGGCCTGTCCCATCGCCTCGACGTCGCCGGGCACGACCAGGGCCTCGGAATCGGTGCCGAGAATTTCCGGTATGCCGCCCACGCGGGTGGCAAGCATGGATTTCCCCGCAGCAACGGCCTCAAGCACGATGTAGGGCATGGATTCGGCCCGCGACGGCACGACAACATGACGGGCGAGGGCGAAGGCCTTTCGCGCCGGCATCGCGTCGTGCATGACGATGCGCGCCCCCATGCCCATGGTGGTGATCTTGTGCTGATAGCCGGGCTTGTCGTCGCCGTCGCCGACCATGACTGCCCTCAGCGGCCGTCCGACGATCTGTTCGGCGCGCCGCAGGCCTCCAATAAAAACATCGGGACCCTTCAGGTCCCGCATCATGCCGATATAGAGAAACTCGAGTGCGTCCGGCGGTGCCGTGACCGGCTCGAACTCTGCGGGTCGCAGACCGTTGTAGATCAGCTCCCACGCCGTCTTCGGTTCGCCGATCTTCTCCGCATAGGTCCGTCGCTCGTAGTCGGAGACGAAGACCAGACTGTCGGTCCAGCGTTCCAGCATCCGCTCGATGCCGAAATAGAGCTGGCCGCGGGCGGTGCGCTGGTCATAGTGCAGACTGCCGCCATGGGGCGAATACAAACGGGCAACGCAAGCACCTGATACCCGTAACCGTGAACCGACCATCCGCGCGATGGCGCCACCCTTGGCGCCGTGTCCGTGGAGGATGTCCGGTTTCAATTCCTTGACTTCCCTGTAGGTCCTGAGGACCGAGGAAATGTCAGATGGTCCGATCGAGCGGCGGATCGCCAGCCGGTGCAGACCGAGTGAGAGATGGGGGCGAATGCCGTCGAAGAGCGCATCCTCGAAACTGCCGCCGGTTGTGGAATCGCACAGGATTCCCACCTCGTGGCCGTCGCGCGCATGTTCCTCGGCGAGATCCCGCACATGGCGGAAGATGCCGCCGACCGGCGAACGAAAACAGTGCAGGATTCGCAAGGGCCTGGACGTGCTCATCGGTCAGAAGAGGCGCTCGCGGACATAGATCGTGTCACCCGCCATGATGGGATCGGAGATCGACACCCGTCCGGTCATCACTTCGCCGTTGATCTTGCGGGTGATGTCGACGCTGCGCTGGTTGGCGCGCGGGGAGAACCCGCCGGCGATCGCGATGGCGTTCTGCACCGTCATGCCGGCCACGTAGGAATACTGTCCGCCCTGGCCGACTTCGCCCATGATGAAGAAGGACCGATAACGGTCGACTTCCACGGAGACGTCGGGATCGCGCAGATAGCCCTGGCGCAGCTTGGTCGCCAGCATGCCCTCGATTTCCTTCACCGTGTGGCCACGGGCGGGAACGGAGCCGACGAGCGGGAAGGCGATGTAGCCGGCCTGGTCGACCGTATAGGGGCCGGTGAGGCCTTCCTGTTCGAACACGGTCACGCGCAGCCGGTCGCCGGAGTCGAGCCGGTAGGGCTGGATCACGGCCTCGTGGAATGCTTTGGGTGCAGGGTGGTAACCCGAGCAGCCAGCCAGCATGACCGAGGTCATTGCCGCAGCAAGGATTTGAGCTACTGAATATCGACCCGACGCCACGCTGTCGCTCCGCAATCTGCCGTTTGTGTTCCTCCGTTATCGTCCTGTTAGGGTTAACGGGCGGTAAAGCGGCGCACGGTTTTTTCACCGCGAGATCGGCCGAGCGACAGGGGAGGGGCAAGGCAGTGTTTTGGCACGCGCGCGTGTGAGGGGGGTACCGCAACTCGCCTCTTGGTAATGAGCGAATTGCCAAAGGTAAACGCTTGCTGAACAAGGCTTTAACCGTTGCGTTACCATGTTCGTTTACCTTGCGTCGCAGTTGTAAGTAGGGAGTGGCCCCATGAGCGTCGCGGCAAATCAGGCAGATGTTGATATCGATCTCGGACGGCTCGTCGCAGCGGTATGGCGGCGTCGCATCACCGTGCTTCTCTTCACCGTCCTGGCAGCCGTGGCTGCCTTCCTGGTCACCATGCTGATCGACCCCCGTTACAAGGGCGAGACGCGGCTGCTGATTGCCGCGCGCGAACCGGTCTATACGGCCGAAAACGGCCAGCGGGCCCCGGCCGAAGCCAATTTCGACGAACGGACCGTGGCGAGCCAGGTCGAGATCCTCAAATCCTCGGACCTGATAAAGACCGTCGCCGAGCGCCTCGATCTCGCCTCCCGCCCCGAATTCGATCCCGCCGCCAAGATGTCGGTGATCTCCGAAATCCTCGTCGGCTTCGGACTGAAGAAGAATCCGCTCGATACACCGCCCGGCGAACGTGTCTTCAAGCGTTTCTCCGAAAAGCTCGACGTCTATGTCGTGCCGTCCTCGCGCATCATCGCCATCGAGTTCACTTCCGAAGATCCCGAGCTTGCGGCGCAGGTGGCGAACGCCATGGCCGACGCTTATCTCGAATTCAACGCCGGGCTGAAGGTCGAGAACAACTCGACGGCCAGCGCCTGGCTGGCCCCGGAGATCGAAAGCCTGCGCCAGAAGGTTCGTGAAAGCGAGGAGAAGGTCGCCCGCTTCCGGGCCGAAAAGGGACTTCTGCAGGTCAGCGACACCGAAACCATCGCCGCCAAGCAGCTGTCCGACATTTCGGCCGAACTGAGCCGTGTCCGCGGTGAGCGTGCCGATGCCGAAGCCCGTGCCCGCACCGTGCGCACCGCGCTCGACAACGGCCAGTCGCTCGATGCCATCGGCGATGTGCTCGGGTCCGCCAACGTCCAGCGACTGCGCGAACGTGAAAGCGCCGTTCGCGCCGAGATCGCCGACTTGTCGGCCACACTGCTTGACGGCCATCCGCGCATGAAGGCGCTGCGAGCGCAGCTCGCCGACATTGAAAATCAGGTTCGGGGCGAAATCCGCAAGGTGCTTTCGAGCCTCGAGAGCAATTCCCGTCTCGCTTCCGCGCGCGAGGAGGAACTCGTCGCCCAGCTCAACGAACTGAAATCCGGTTCGGCACGCGAGGGCGAGGATTCGGTCCAGTTGCGCGATATGGAACGCGAAGCGGCTTCCCAGCGCGACCTTCTGGAAACCTATCTGGCCCGCTACCGTGAATCGGCCTCGCGATCGGAACCGGCCTCGGCACCGGCGGATGCTCGTGTTATCTCGCGCGCTGTCACGCCCGCCGAACCCTATTTCCCGAAGACCATCCCGATCGTCATCGTTGCGGCATTGGCGGCGTTTCTTCTCTCCTCGATCTGGGTGATGCTCACCGAACTTCTGTCCGGCCGCGCACTGCGCCCCGCCGAGGGCTCCGAGATTGAAACCTACGAGGCCGAGGCTGCTGCCGATTACACATCTCCCGCACCGGCTGCGGCCAGGGTCGATCCCTCTGAGAAAGCCGTACCTGCGATTGAGAGAAAGCGCGGTCACGCCTCGCTCCTGTCCGCGCCGGTCGCTGAAACCGAAACCGCCGCGCCGGGTTTTGCCGGTCCGGCCGGATCGGACTTCTCCGTCGAGGCGGTGGCCGATCAGCTTCTCGCCGACGAAACCTCTCTGGCCATTTCGGTGTCGCCGGAAGGCGACCGCGGCTCGTTGTCTGCCGTCATGCTGGCACGCACAGCGGCCGGGGAGGGCGCCAAGGTGCTGCTCGTCGATCTGACCGGCACTGCGTGCCCGACCGAGCTAATGGCCGAATCCCGCCGGCTTCCCGGCCTGACGGATCTGCTCTGCGGCGAGATCGCCATCGCCGATGCCATCCACGCCGACCGTCTGTCGACGGCACAGATCGTGCCCCACGGCAACGCCAACGCGCGACGTGCCATGCGGGCGGTCGACCGCCTGCCGATGATCCTGGACGTGTTCGTCGAGGCCTATGATCTGGTGATCGTCGAATGCGGCATGACCAATGCCGCAGCCGTGGCCCGGATCGCCCGCCGCGACGACACTGAAATCGTGCTTTCGGTCGTCAGCCCGAGCGAGGAAGAGCTGGAAGCCGCTCTCGGCGACTTCTTCGAGCAGGGGTTCGAGGATGTGCTCCTGATGACCCCGGGCGAGGATCCCGACGGTCCCGACTCCCGTCGCGCCGTCGCCTGACAGGCGCCTGAGACAAGCCATATCGATGGAAAACGGGTTTAGTCGGTCTCTTCGGAGGCCGGCTTTCCCTTGTTGAGGACGGCGCGAACCCGGTCGGCGAGTTTCCGGACCCGCGGCGACGTCTTGACGAAGCGCTTGGCCGACACCGTCGCGGCCATCAACCGGGCGGCGAGAACGCCGCGGCCGTCGAGCGGCAGGAAGACGTCGTGGTGATCGGTCTTCACCGGGCACCAGGAGCGTTTGTAGCGCTGGTCGCCGACACCGAAATCGAAGACCTCGGCGCCGTCGCTGCACAGGTCCCGGATCATCAGGAAGAACAGGAGCTCGCCGGCGCTGGCATCCGGAACGGTGCGGTCGTCCACCGAGCCGAACTGGCAGGTGACATGGTTTCCCTTGCGGGTCAGCCCGGCGACCGCGAGCAGCTTTTTTACCCCCTGATCCTCGATCTCGATTGCATGGAGCCGCAGCGCCGGCTTGTCGTCATTGGCTGAAAAGCTTGCCAGCTGAGCGAAGACGGCATGAACGCCCGGCTCGGCAAACACGTCGGGCAGACCCTGTTCGGCAAGGCGTATGGATTTCTGGGCGAAGAATTCACCCAGCAGACGCTCGGCGCCGGCATCGTCGGTCGCCTCGATTTGGCGGTAGCCACCGAAGGGTTCGAGCCGGCGTTCGGACACGCGGAACTTCTTGCGCCGGCGCTTGGCGTTGATCTGCGCCAGCGTTGCGTCGAAATCCGGTTTTAGCGGCAACTGGAAGCTCGGGTTCTGGCTGGTGACGTTGGCGAAGGCGAGGAAGGGTTCCGACCGGTCGCCCGTCGTCGGTCTGAGCTTGTCGAGAGCCAGGACATCGGCGGGCAGGTTCAGGGCCTCGAGCGTCTCGAGGAGATCATCCATCATCCCGCGGTCGGCTTCTGCCAGAAACCTTTCGGAGTAGAGCGGCGCGTTGTGGTTGGAATGGCGCGTGCCGATCAGCCGGGCGACGCGGACGCCGAAGCGGCGCACGATTTCCAGCGGCAGCAGAACCGCCGGGCGGCCATCGAGCGAGACGAGCACCACCAGCGTCTTCAGCCCGGGCATCTTCGCCCAGGCGCGGCACCAGTCATAGGTCTGGTGCATGGTGACATGGGGGGCGGCTTCCATGGTCCGCCAGACGTTTTCGGCCTTCTCGAGACGCTCGATCACGCGGGCCGAAAGACGGACGTGGCCGACCGAGCAGGCCCCGGAAAGGCTGTTGCGCGCGTTGATGACGCGTCGTCCGTTGATGTCGTCGACATGAACCATTTCGGGACCGAAATCCGCCTGATTATTCGCAGTTGAACTCTACAGTGAGCCTCAGACTGCGAATTTTT
>CAZEJG010000063.1:0-12649 GCA_964511625.1 uncultured Hoeflea sp. | reverse complement strand
GCACCCGGATCTCGCAGCCGAGAACTTCCTCGGCGCGGCGGATGAAATCGGCGCCGTTCTCGGCCTCGCGCGCGGCGGCGGTGGCGAGCACGTGCATCTCGATGGCGCGGGCCTGGTCGGAGAGCGCGCGGAAGCGGCGCAGTGCGTCGATAGCGCGGGAGATGGCCTCGTCGTCCATCCGGTTGCCCGACGCCAGACCGCGACCCAGACCGCACAGCACCTTCTCGTTGAACAAGACGGAGGGCGAGCGGTTCAGTCCCTCATAGATGACGAGACGGACAGAGTTGGAGCCGATGTCGACGACCGACACCGGATGCACCCCGGGCAGCCGCCCCTGCGCTTCTGATTCTATCATGACCGCAACCTAATGCGTTTAGGGGGCAAGTTGGAATTACCGATATTCGCCGACTTAGCGCTCAGGGTGCTGGACACGGCGGGCAATCAGCCTCGGAGCATTGGATTTCAGGGCTTCGCCGCGCCCCGAAAGGCTCGGATTGGTCATGAAATAATGCTGTGCATTGAAGGGCTCCTCGCCCGGTTCGGTCATGATGCGGCGGGAGGTGCCGTCAGGCAGGATTTCGTAGCTCTGCTGGTTGTCGATGACGTTGCCGAGCATGATCTGCGAGAGGATCTGTTCGTGGACGGTCTGGTTGGTGATGGGCACCAGCGTCTCGACGCGGCGGTCGAGATTGCGCGGCATCAGGTCCGCCGAGCCGATATAGACCAGCGCCTGCTTGGATGGCAGGCCATGGCCGTTGCCGAAGCAGTAGATCCGCGAATGTTCGAGGAAGCGGCCGATGATCGACTTGACGTGGATGTTCTCGGACAGGCCCGGCACCTGCGGGCGCAGGCAGCAGATGCCGCGCACCACCAATTCGACCTCGACGCCGGCGATCGAGGCGCGATAGAGCGCATCGATGATCTGCGGATCGACGAGGGAGTTCATCTTCATCCACACGGCCGCCGGCCGACCGGCCTTGGCGTTGCCGATCTCCGCCTCGATGTTCTCGAGTATGCGCGAGCGCAGGTTGACCGGCGAGACCGCGAGCTTTTCCAGCCCCTCCGGCTCGCCGTAACCTGTGATGAAGTTGAAGACGCGCGCCATGTCCCGGGCTATCACCGGATCGCAGGTGAAGTAGCTCAGATCCGTGTAGATCTTGGCTGTCACCGGATGATAGTTGCCGGTGCCCAGATGACAGTAGGTGACGAGCTTGCCCTCCTCCCGGCGCACGATCAGCGACATCTTGGCGTGGGTCTTGAGTTCGACGAAACCGAAGACAACCTGCACGCCGGCCCGTTCAAGGTCACGGGCCCAGCGGATGTTGGCCTCCTCGTCGAAGCGCGCCTTCAGTTCAACGAGGGCGGTGACCGACTTTCCGGCTTCGGCCGCGTCGATCAGCGCACGAACGATCGGGCTGTCGTTCGAGGTGCGGTAGAGCGTCTGCTTGATGGCGAGGACGTCGGGATCGCGGGCGGCCTGGAAGAGGAACTGCACCACCGCGTCGAAGGATTCGTAGGGGTGATGGATCACCAAATCCTTCTCGCGGATCGCGGCCAGGGTGTCGCCGGCATGCTCGCGGATGCGCTCGGGGAAACGGGCGTTGTAGGATTCGAATTTCAGATCGTCGCGGGGCGCCTTGCAGATCTCCGACAGCGTATCGAGCGCCAGCAGGCCCGGAAGCACGGCGACGCGATTGTCCGGCACGTTGAGCTCGTGGACCACGAACTCGCGCAGCGATTGCGGGATTTCGGAATCGAACTCGATGCGGATCACCGATCCCCGGCGGCGGCGCTTGAGCGCGGTCTCGAAGAAGCGGACCAGATCCTCGGCTTCTTCCTCGAGTTCGATATCGCTGTCGCGGATGATGCGGAAGGTACCCGAGCCCTTGACCTCGTAGCCCGGATAGAGCCGCTCGATGAACATCGACACGACGTCCTCGAGGGTGACGAAGCGGATGGTCTGCTCGTCGCCGTCGGGCAGCCTGAGGAAACGGTCTAGCGCCACCGGCAGGCGGACGAGCGCCGTCATCGGCTCGTGCGACTTGCGGGTCTCCAGCTGCAGGCAGATGGAAAAGCCGAGATTGGGGATGAAGGGGAACGGATGGGCCGGATCGATCGACAGCGGCGTGAGGACCGGGAAGATCGACTGCAGGAAGGTTTCCTCGACCCAGGTCCTGTCCGCCTCGTCGAGTTGCCCGGGACGGACGAAATGGATCTTTTCGGAGGAGAGATACTGCTGGAGCACGGCCAGCGAGGCCTGCTGCTCGAGCTGGAGGCCGTCGACCTCGCCGAGGATACGGTCGAGCTGTTCGGCCGGGTTAAGACCGTCGGCCGAGCGGGTGGCGATGCCCTGACGCACCTGCCCTTCCAGACCGGCGACACGGACCATGAAGAACTCGTCGAGGTTGGCCGCCGAGATCGACAAGAAGCGCACCCGCTCGAGCAGCGGATGGTTCTCGTTCAATGTCTCCTCGAGCACCCGGCGATTGAACTGGAGCCAGGAGAATTCGCGGTTGATGAACCGGTCGGGGCTCTCGAGCAGATCGTTGTCGGGCGTATCGGGGACCGGCTTGATCAGCGACTTGGTTTCCGGGGTCTTGGTCTCGCTCATGTCGTTCATCGCCGTAGCATTCCTGTTAAGTGCGGCCGTGTCCAGCGCCGTCTTGCGATGCGATATCGCAACCGGATCAGAAAACTATGACAGTTCGGGATCGATGCCGCCGCCGTCGAATTCGGCGATCACTTCGGCGGCGAGCTGGCGGGTGATCTTCGACTGGCGGGCGAGCGCCATGTCGTCGAGACGGGCGACGATACGGCGTGCTGCATCGAGCGAGCGCTCCATGCGCGAGACGAGATAGGCGACGACCCGCTCGTCGGGCACGATCTGCCGGTCGGCGAACAGCTTGACCAGCACCTGGGCCAGAAGCGCGTCGTCGGGCTCGCCGATCTCGACGGTGGTGGCGGCCTTCAGGCGCGAGGCGAGGTCCGGCAGCGTGACATTCCAGGCAGACGGCCAGAGCCGGCTCGTCATCATCAGCGTGGTGCCGCTTTCGCGCACCGTATTGATGAGGTGGAAAAGCGCCGTCTGGTCGAAATCCATGCGGTCGATATCCTCGATCAGCACGGGGCCGGCAGCCGCAGCGGCCAGCGCGTTTCCATCCGCGCTTTCGATGCTCACCGGCACGGCACCCGACTGCGCCGCCCAGACCGAGGCGAGGTGCGACTTGCCGGAACCGGTGGGGCCGGCCACGACGACGACCGGCGACGGCCAGTCCGGCCAGCGATCGATCAGGCCGATCACGGCGCTCAGCCGGTCCGAGACGATCAGGTCCTCGCGCGAGGCAGCCGGTTCATGGCCGAAATCGAGCGGAATCTGTCCGGGTCTGGAAGGATGCGGCATCGGGGCTGCGTTCCACTCTCACTCGTCGTCGACGGAGTCGGCGGGCTTGACGACAAGCTGCCGCGACTGGCCGTGATAAAGATCGCTCTCGAGGTATTTTTCAAGAGCGAAGCGCACCAGAACGCCGATGGCGGCCGCTGCGGGAACCGCCACCATCATGCCAACGAAGCCGAACAGGGCACCGAAGGCGAAGAGTGCGAACATCAGCCAGACCGGATGCAGGCCGACGGAGGACCCGACCAGGCGCGGCTGGAGGATGTTGCCCTCAAGAAACTGGCCAGCAAAGAAGATGCCGGCCACAACGGCGACCATGATGTAATCCGGCCAGAACTGGACCACCGCCACGCCCACGGCGAGGACGAGACCGACAGTCGAGCCGACATACGGAATAAAGCTTATCAGGCCGGCAAAAAGTCCGATCAGAAGTCCGAAATTCAGCCCGGCAATGGAGAGCGCCACGCCGTAGAATACGCCGAGTACGATGCAGACGGTCCCCTGACCGCGAATGAAGCCGGCCACCGTCCGGTCGATCCTGCGAGCGAGTTCGCGCACGGTGTCGACATGTTCGCGAGGAATCCACGAATCCACCTTGGCGACCATGTTGTCCCAGTCGAGAAGCAGGTAAAAGGCGACCACCGGCGTGACCACGAGGAGCGCCACGACGTCAACGATGGATTTGCCTGAATTCCAGATCTGCTGGATGACAGTGCCGAGAAAGCCTGCACCTTCCTTTATCAGGCCGGAGAAGCTGTTCTTGATGCCGTCGAGTTGTCCACCCAACCAGTCCGGCATGTAGACAAGCGCCGAACTGGTCAGCAGGGTCTGCAGATTCTCCAGATACCCCGGGATCTTGGCGGCAAAATCCGCGGCTTGGGTGACCAGGAGCGGCACGATGATGATGAAGCTCGCGGCAAAGACGAGGACGAAGAGCAGCAGGATGAGGATCGTCGCGCCAAGGCGGCTCATGCCCAGCCGCTGCAGCCGGTCGGCGACGGGATCGAGAAAATAGCCAAGCGCCATGCCGGCCACGAAAGGCAGCAGAATCGACGAGAAGACGTAGAGAAACAGCACGAAGATCGCGAGCGCGATCATCCAGAAGAAGATCTGGCGGCGCAGAGCCACGCGATCGATGTGGGTCGTCATAGGGCGCCTCAATATTCGCGGGCTGCCGCGTGCACCGGCGGCGGGCGAGCCCGCCTAGCCGCTTTTCGCGATGTGCCGTGTCCAGGTTCTGAGATAGGCCGCCGCCGAAGCGGTGGTCAAGCCCGCCGCCGCCCATCCCAGCCATAAAACGGCCGACGAGAGTTCGGCGAAACCGGCTAGATGGGCCAGAGCGACCACGACAAGCAGGATCTGCACAACGGTGGTCAGCTTGGAGACGAAGAGCGGCTTGACCGGCACCGGGTGTCCGATGAGGTGGGAGGTCATGACGGCGCCGACGATGAGCACGTCACGGGAGACGACCAGAATGACCAGCCAATCCGGGATGGTGCCGATGTAGCCCAGCGTGATGAAACCGCTGATCAGCAAGAGCTTGTCGGCGAGCGGGTCGAGATAGGCGCCGACTTCGCTGACCTGTCCGAAGCGGCGGGCAAGATAACCGTCGACGGCGTCCGACAGGCCTGCCACGAGGAAGACGGCAAAAGCCCACGCGCTCGCACCCTGCAGCATGGCGAAGATGAAGACCGGAACCAGAAGGAAGCGGCCGATGGTGATCAAGTTCGGCCAGGTCATCAACGCAAACGAAACTCCCTGTTCAGCCGGCCGGCAGGCACCCGATCATGCGCCTGCACCGTGCCGTAAGAAGATTGGGTAGCCGACCGATCATTGCAAGCCGGCTAGCCATGGCCGACGTCCGGGCGGGATGTGGAAACCGGCGGACGGCCGGATTAGCAGCTTGCGCGCGTGTCGGCAAAATGCGATTTGCGCGGCATGGAACGAAGAGCTCTCCGGAAGCTTTTCGCACAGGTGACAGGGAAGGTGCTGCGGCATGAACAGCAAGGGCAATGGCCTGACCTACAGCGACGCCGGCGTCGACATCGATGCAGGCAACGAGCTGGTCAACCGCATCAAGCCGCTCGTCAAATCGACCCGCCGGCCGGGCGCGGACGGCGAGATCGGTGGTTTCGGCGGTCTTTTCGACCTGAAGGCAGCGGGTTTCTCCGATCCGGTGCTCGTGGCCGCCAATGACGGCGTCGGCACAAAGCTGAAGGTCGCCATCGAGGCCGGCAAGCACGACACCGTCGGCATCGACCTCGTCGCCATGTGCGTCAACGATCTGGTGGTCCAGGGTGCCGAGCCGCTGTTCTTTCTCGACTATTTTGCCACCGGCAAGCTCGATCCCGCCCAAGGCGCGGATATCGTCGGCGGCATCGCCGAGGGGTGTCGGCAGGCCGGCTGCGCGCTGATCGGCGGCGAGACGGCGGAAATGCCGGGCATGTATTCGGACGGCGACTACGACCTCGCGGGCTTTGCGGTGGGTGCTGTCGAACGCGGACAGCTCCTGCCGTCGGGCAACCTCGCCGAAGGCGACGTCATTCTCGGGCTCGCCTCCTCTGGCGTTCATTCCAACGGCTATTCGCTGGTGCGCAAGATCGTCGGCCTTTCGGGCCTTTCTTACGGCGACGCCGCGCCTTTCGCCTCAGAGATGACGCTCGCCGAGGCGCTGTTGGCGCCGACGAAGATCTATGTGAAGCCGCTCCTTAAGGCGATCCGCGAGACGGGCGCAATCAAGGCGCTCGCACACATCACCGGCGGCGGCTTCCCGGAAAACATTCCCCGGGTTCTGCCCGAGACCCTGTCGGCGGAAATCGATCTCAAGGCGGTCAAGGCGCCGGCGGTTTTCGGCTGGCTGGCCAAGACCGGCGGCGTGGAGCCCAGGGAAATGCTGCGGACCTTCAACTGCGGCGTCGGCATGATCGTGGTGGTTTCTGAAGAGAACTCGGAGCGCGTGAGCGAGATCCTGACCGCTGAAGGCGAAAGCGTCGTCCGCCTCGGCCGGATTGGGCAGCGCGCCGCCGGCGCGCCGGGTGTCGCCTATTCGGGGACACTGAGCCTGTGAGCGAGAACGAGATCCCTGCCCCGCCGAAGAAACCCCGCCGCAAGGTTGCGGTGCTGATTTCGGGCCGCGGGTCCAATCTCGGCGCGCTGATTGCCGCCGGGATGAAGCCCGACTATCCGGCGCAGATCGTGGCGGTGATCTCCGACAAGGCGGATGCCGCCGGTCTGGAACGCGCCGCCGGCATGGATATCCCGGCGAAGGCAGTGGTCCGCAAGGACTACGCGTCAAAGGATGAACATGAGGCCGCGATCCACGAAGCGGTGGTCGAGAGCGGAGCCGAGTTCATCTGCCTCGCGGGCTTCATGCGCATCCTCTCGCCCGATTTTGTGCAACGCTGGAAGGGCCGGATGATCAACATCCATCCCTCGCTCCTGCCCGCCTTTCCGGGTCTCGACACCCATCACAGGGCGCTTGCCGCGGGATGTCGCATCCACGGTGCCAGCGTCCACTTCGTGACCGAGGAAATGGATGACGGGCCGGTCATCGCGCAGGCCGCCGTGCCGGTGCTCAACGACGACACCGCTGAAACGCTGGGCGAACGCGTTCTGAAGGCGGAGCACAAGCTCTATCCGGCGGCGCTGGCGCTTCTGGCGCGCGGCGAGGTGCGGATGAGCGGCGACGGCATGTCCTCGGCCTCCGGCGCCGGGAGCTTCTCGCTCGACGACGAGATGTTGCTCGTCACCGGCTGAACCAAACGACCGATGATAAAAAGGGCGCCCGCGGCCGCAGGGGACGGCAACGGACGCCCTTCCCATTCTTCATTGTGGAAGAATGTTCGGTCGGCTCAGTATCCGGCGCTTACTGCGCGGTGATGACCGTCATCACCAGCTTGCCGTCGACCTTGACGGGACCGTCTTCCTTGGCGCCGAGGGTGTATTCGAACTCGCCGGCCTTCATGCCGCCCTCCTCGCCATGAACCATCAGCATCAGCATGTCGCCGGAAGCCACATCCTCATCGAGATCGGCGGTGACGTCGGTGTTCTCGCCCTTCTTGATCCAGGCATGGCCGACGACCGGGCCCGGCTTCATGTCGGCATCGGTGCGGTGAACGACGAGCCAGCCGTCCTGCGCGGTCATGATGGACGAGGCGGTCACCTTGCCGCCGGAAACGTCCTGGTCGGAGCCGGAAATCGAATAGTCGTCCATGGCGCTGGCGAAGCCGACCGAAGCGGCGAGAGCGGCGGCAGTCAGGATCGAAGTGCGGAAAATGGTCATGTCTGTCTCCTGGTTGTTGTTGATTACGATGCGAGTGACGAGACGCGGCGCGCAGAAGTTTCAATCCGGCGAGATTTTTTTGATCCCAGCTGCCAACTATCGGCTGCAGGTGCCGTGTAACGAATGGTTAGCAGAGGTGCGCATAGGCTCTGAACATCGCCCGCAAGCAGCCTTTCCGGACATCGCCCCATGCACCAATCGAACCACGTTTCCCTCGCCGAACTCTGCGGTTCCCTGTCCTACGCACTTGATCTGACGGAAGGGCAGCCGGCTGGACACTGCATCCGGGCGACATGGATCGCCTATCATACGGGGCTTACGGCCGGACTCGACCCCGCCATGCTGCGGGAGGTCTATTACACCGCCCTTCTCAAGGATCTCGGCTGCTCCTCCAACGCGGCGCGAATCTGCGACCTCTACCTGACCGACGACATCAAGCTCAAACGCGAGTTCAAGCTGATGGGAACCGGCCTCGGGCCGGCGCTGAAATTCGTTCTCCAACGCACGGGCACGGAAGCCGGGCTGAAACAGCGTCTCGGCGCCATTCTCAACATCCTCCAGAACGGCGGGGAGATCACTGTCGGGTTGATCGAGACCCGCTGCCAGCGCGGTGCCGACATCGCCGCCCGCATGCGCTTTACCGAAACGGTCCAGGCCGGCATTCGTGCGCTCGACGAACATTTCGACGGGGGCGGCAAGCCCTATGGCATCGGCGGCACCGACCTGCCGGTCAATGCCAATCTGGCGCTTCTGGGCCAGGTGGCGGACGTCTTCCACGAAGCCCTGGGGCCTGAAGCCGCGGTCGCAGAGATCCGGTCGCGCAGCGGCAGCTGGTTCGATCCCGCGCTCGTCGACGCCTTCGAGCGGGCACAGACGGCAGCCGGGTTCTGGAGCGCGCTCACCGACGAGGCACTGCCGACGCGGGTCTTCGCGCTGCCGCCGGGACAGGGCACCACGCTGATCGACGAGGACTATCTCGACGACATCGCCGGCGCCTTCGCCGATGTGATCGACGCCAAGAGCTCGTTCACCGCCGACCACTCCGACCGCGTGACGCAGTACACCGACCTGATTGCCGAGGAGCTGGGATTTTCGCCGGAACGGCGCCGCTGGCTGCGTCGTGCCGCCCTTCTCCATGATCTCGGCAAGCTCGCGGTCTCCAACAGGATCCTCGACAAGCCGAACAAGCTCGATGACACCGAGTGGCTGAGCGTTCGCAGCCATCCGGGCATCGGACGGGCGATCCTCGAGCAGGTCTCGGTGTTCTCCGACATCGCGCCGCTGGCCGGCGGTCACCACGAGCGCCTCGATGGCCGCGGCTATCCGGACGGGCTGAAGGGCGACGAGGTGACGCTCGAAATGCGGATCCTCGCCGTCGCCGACGTCTTCGACGCGCTTTCAGCGGACCGGCCCTACCGCGCGGCCATGCCGACGGAAAAGGCGCTCGCCATTCTCGACGAGGGCGTCGGTACGGCGTTCGACGCGGATTGCGTGGCCGCACTCAAGCGCGGTCTCGCTCGACTGGCGCGGGACGACGCCGGAAACAGTCGCGACACCATCGACCCCGCCCCGCTCGCCGCGGTGGCATGAGAAAACCCGGGCCGCGCGCGCGGCGACCCGGGTCGATGACCATTCCAAATCTGGACGTGATCAGGTCAGCTCGGGCGTGATCGACAGCGTGCCCGAGGTGGCATGCGAATAGGGGCAGACCTTGTGGCCGCCGGCGATGAGGTCTTCGGCGACATCCTTGTCGACGCCCGGCAGATCGACCTTGATCTTGACGTCGAGACCGAAGCCGGTGTCCTCGCGCGGGCCGATGCCGACGGAGACCGTCACTTTGGCATCATCGGGAACCTTGACCTTCTTCTGGCCGGCATAGAAGCGCATGGCGCCCATGAAGCACGCCGCATAGCCGGTCGCAAACAGCTGCTCGGGGTTCACGCCGTCGCCCGAACCGCCCATTTCCTTCGGCACGGCCAGCTTGAGGTCGAGCGCGCCGTCATGGGTGCGGGACTGGCCGTCACGACCTCCCCCGGTCGCGGTGGCGGTAGCGGTGTAAGCGATCTTGGTCGGCATGGCATTCTCCTTGTTTGCGATTTAATCGTGCACGATATATATTACCGTTCGAAGCGACGGTCAAGCCTTGCGGCATGATCGTACGCGACTTAATTTCGCCGCAGGAGAACAACGCAATGTCGAACGAAAAGTTGCCGGACGGCTTTCGACCAGCGCCGGAGTCGATGCTCTGCTTCGATCTCTATGCGACGCATCACGCCGTCGGGCAGGTCTATCAACCGCTGCTGGCCGAACTAGGCCTCACCTATCCGCAATATCTCGTGCTGGTCACGCTATGGACCGGTGACGGGCTGACGGTTGGAGAACTGGGACGGCGGCTCGACCTTGAATCCTCGACATTGACGCCGCTCATCAAGCGACTGGAGAACAACGGCTTTCTGGTTCGCACCCGTGACAAGGCGGACGAGCGCAGGGTTCGCGTCCACCTCACCGAGGCCGGACGACAGATGGAGCAGCGCGCCCGGCACATTCCTGCCTGCATCGCCGAAGCCTTCGGCGTGCCGCTCGACGAGCTGCAGGCCCTGCATGAGGTGCTGGTACGCATGCGGCGCTCCTTGAAGACGGCGGTGGAACCCACGGAAAGCTGAGCGCGGGAACATCGGCCCGCAATCTCGCGTTAGGCTCGCAGAAGGGACTAACGAATGCCTGTCACGAACCTCATTGCCTGGGCGAGCCTTATCCTCGCCGCCCTCTGCTCCGCCTTCATCATTCTCGACATGCGCCGCCGCCCCCAGCCGATGAAGGTGATGGCCTTCGTCTGGCCGCTCTGCGCGCTTTTCGGCGGCCCGATCCTCTTGGCCTTCTATCTCGTCTGGGGCCGCGCGCCGGTCGCGGATGGCGATCACGAAGCGGCTCACCACCATCACGGATCGCATTCCGACGGCGACGGACCCGGCTTTCCCGTCACGGTCGCCAAGGGCGCGCTTCATTGCGGAGCCGGCTGCAGCCTCGGCGACATCCTGGCCGAGACCCTGGCATTGCTCTTTCCCGTCGTTCTCGTGCCGTTCGGCTATCCCGGGCTGTTCGCTGAGAAGATGTTCGCGACCTGGGGGCTCGATTTCCTCTTCGCCTTCGTGATCGGCATCGTCTTTCAGTATTTCGCCATCGTACCGATGCGCGACCTGTCGCCCGGACGCGGCGTGATCGAGGCGCTGAAGGCCGACGCGCTGTCGCTGATATCCTGGCAGGTCGGCATGTACGGCGCCATGGCGATCGCCCAGTTCCTCATTCTCGATGAGCCGGTTGAAGCCAATACCGCCATGTTCTGGTTCATCATGCAGTTCGCCATGATCGCCGGCTTCATCACCGCCTATCCGACCAACTGGTTCCTCATCCGCAAGGGTATCAAGGAAGAGATGTGAGGCTCACGCCTCCGGCGGTATCCTTCCGGCCTGGGCAAGGCGACCCAGAAGCTGTTCGCCGGCCTTGGCGATGTGCTCGGCGACGAGACCTGCGGCACGGTCAGCATCGCGGGCGCGGCAGGCGGTCAGGATCGCCCGGTGCTCGGCGTGAGAGTGCGCGAGATAGTCGAGTTCGACGACGGCAATGCGCAGATAGCGATCGGCGAGATCGTGGAGCATCCTGATCTGCGCAAGCAGGCGCGGACGGCCCGCCGGCTCGTAGAGCGTCGCGTGAAAGGCCGCGTTGAGCGCGCCGAACCGGTCGATTCCTGCCGTCTCGGCTTCCGCCTGTATCGCCTCCACCCGGTCGATCCAGCTGTCGGAGAGTTCCGGTACAGCGTGCCTTATAGCGAGCGGCTCGAGCACCGCGCGGAGTTCGCAGATTTCCCGGTAATCCTTGGGGTCGAGGCTCGCGACGCGGGCGCCGCGATTGGGGATCATCTCGACGAATCCCTCGCCCTCCAGCACCCGCAGCGCGTCGCGCACCGGCATGCGGCTTGCGGCATGGGTTTCAGCGAGGCTCTCCTGACGAAGGGGAGCGCCGGGGAGAAGTTCACCCGACAGGATCTGTTTCCGGATCGCGGCAGCGATCCGCGTAACCTCGGTGCCTCGCCGCTCGCGGCCCCTGCTCTCCATATCGATCGTCCTCTCATTCACAGCGGTCGAAGCTACACGGCTTGACAAGCTGCATTCAATTCCAATTATTGTATCCAATATCACTTAAAGGATACATCCTATGAAAACCGTTTCACGCCTGAAGCATATTCCGGGAATCGGCGTCGACCGGATGGGCGATGCCGCGGATGCGCTGTCCGACCGCGCGATGCTGCGGCTGGAAAATCTCGACACCGATATTGCGCCGCCCCCGGATGCGATCCGCGCGACCCATGCCGCCGTCGACCGCGATGACGCCAATTCATACCTCCCGTTCCAGGGGATCGCCTCGCTCCGGCAAGCCGTCTGCGCGCGGATAAAGGGGGAGACAGGCCTCGACTACGATCCGGATAGCCAATGCGTGATCACCGCCGGCGGTCTTTCCGGCATGCTCGACGTGCTTCTGGCCACGATCGAACCCGGCGACGAGGTGATCATCACCGATCCCGCCTATGCCGGCCTGATCAACCGGATCCGGCTCTCGGGCGGCATCCCGAAGCTCGTGCCGCTGATCGTGGTGGACGGCGGCTGGCGGCTCGATCTCGATGCGTTGCGCGATGCGGCGAGCCCGAAGGTCAGGGCGGTGCTGACGATGAGCCCGTCGATGCCGAGCGGGATCGTGCACACGCCGGAGGAATGGCAGGCCATCGCGGAGACGGTACAGGCCGCTGACGCTTGGCTGATCCACGACGCGGCGATGCACAGGCTGGTCTTCGACGGCCGGGAGCCGTTCAATCCGGCCGCCCTGCCCGGCCTCGCCGAGCGCACGATCATCGTCGGCTCGGTGTCCAAGGAATACCGCATGATCGGCTGGCGGGTCGGCTGGGTGGTCGGACCGAAGGA
>CAZEJG010000062.1:0-13212 GCA_964511625.1 uncultured Hoeflea sp. | reverse complement strand
CCTGGCGCGCCGCCATCCAGTTGACGTTGCCGCGCAGCGTGTTGATCTCGCCGTTATGGGCGACCATCCGGTACGGGTGGGCCAGTTTCCAGGACGGGAAGGTGTTGGTCGAGAAGCGCTGGTGGACGAGCGCGATCGCCGAGACGAAACGCGGATCGCTCAGGTCCTTGTAATAGGCCTTCACCTGATAGGCGAGGAACATGCCCTTGTAGACGATGGTCTGCGTCGACAGCGACACGAAGTAGAAGCCGTTGTCCAGGCCTTCGGTTTCGCCGTAGACGCGGTTGGAAATCACCTTGCGCAGGATGAAGAGCCGGCGCTCGAAATCGGCGACATCCTCTACACCCTCGCCACGGCCGATGAAGACCTGCTCGTGATAGGGCTCGGTGGCGGCGATGTCCGGCGCCTTCGACAGCGAAGAGTTGTCGACGGGCACCTTGCGGAAGCCGAGCAGGACCTGGCCTTCCTCGGCGATCACGTCACGGATGATGTCCTTGAGGTGTTCACGCAGAGCCTCGTCCTGCGGCATGAACAGGAAGCCGGCGGCGTAATGGCCGGGCTCGGGAAGGTCGATGCCTTCCTTGGCGAGCTCTTCCTTGAAGAACTGGTGCGGAATCTGCGCGGTCAGGCCCGCGCCGTCACCCATCAGCGGATCGGCGCCGACCGCACCACGGTGGGTGAGGTTTTCGAGGATGAACAGGCCGTCCTCGATGATCGAGTGGGACTTCTCGCCCTTCATGTGGGCGACGAAGCCGACGCCGCAGGCATCATGCTCGTTGCGCGGATCGTACAGACCCTGCGCGGACGGCAGACCACTGGCGAAAGCGGGGGTTTTCGTGGCGACGGTTCCGGTCACTTTCGCTGCGCCCGCGAGAAGCCGCGCAGTCCGAGAAGTCATCATCTCTGTCATACCATTCTCCCTTGGCCCGCCATTCGGCGACACTTGTCCGTGTCAGGCCGGACGGCCTCGACACCTGCTCTTCTCCGGACCTGGTTCAGTGGGCGCCTCGCTTCGGCACGGCACCAAGGCCAGCCTCGCGGCGATACCCGAATTTAACACAGACCCCACCCTGCGGTCACGGCAGCTCTTTCCGGCCCGTTCCGCAAACAATGCCCGGAGCGTGCGGCAGCCACCGACGTCCCCAGGCAAATTAGGACAGGAAGGCTGTCCTATTTACTGTATGGCAGAATGCTCCCGACCATGCAAGCGGTGTCAACGAATTTTAAAGCCATCCGAGCAGCAATATATCTCTCGAACAGAGTATCGCGTAATTTTATTGCGCACCGTGGATCGCCTGCCGCCATTTTATTCCGTTTCCCACAGACGACGTCACTCCACCGTCGCAGGAGCCCTGACCAAGGCCGGCACCGCGGCATGTTTTCGCGTTTACAGCTTCGCCCGACCGAACTAGCTATGGCGCGACTGAATCTGGCGGGCTGCTCCCGCAAACAGCTCCGGAGCCGACATGATCTTCACATCCGACAATTGGGCCGGCGCCCACCCCGCTGTCTCGGAAGCCCTGACGCGTCACGCCGCGGGATTCTCATCGGCCTACGGCACCGGCGATCTCGACCGGCAGGTCGAGGCGACATTCAACCAGATCTTCGAACGCGAGGTGGCCGTCTTCTTCGTGTCGACGGGAACGGCGGCGAATTCGATCGCGCTCGCAAGCGTCTCCAAGCCGGGCGGCGTGGCTTTCTGCCACAATCAGGCTCACGTGATCGAGGACGAATGCGGCGCCCCGGAATTCTTCTCGCAGCTGCGCCTCGCGCCCGTCGACGGCCCCGACGGCAAGATGATACCCGAAGCGCTGCGCGCGCAGATCGCACGCTACCCCGCCGACTTCGTCCATCACGGACAGCCGGCCGCGGTGACGATCACACAGGCCACGGAGATCGGCACCGTCTACACCCATGACGAGATTTCCGCGATCGCCGCGGTGGCAAGGGAAAAGAACCTGCCGCTGCACATGGACGGCGCGCGGTTCGCCAACGCGATGGTGACGCTGAATTCGACGCCGGCGCAGATGACCGTCGACCGCGGCGTCGACATCGTGTCGTTCGGCGCCACCAAGAATGGCTGCTGGTGCGCGGAAGCGATCGTCTTCTTCGATCCGGAAATGGCGCGACAGGTTCCCTTCATCCGCAAGCGCGGGGCGCAGCTCTTCTCCAAGAGCCGGTTCATCGCCGCCCAGTTCGCCGCCTATCTGGAAAACGGCCTTTGGCTCGAACTCGCCGCCCACTCCAACGCGATGGCCGACCGGCTGCGCGGGGCGATCAGGTCGTCGTCCAAGGCCCGCCTGGCCTGGGACGGACAAACCAACGAGGTCTTTGCCATCCTTCCCTCCGCAATCTCCGCGACGGCACAGGAGAAGGGCGCGCGATACTACGACTGGCCGGTCCCGAAGGGCATGGACGGCGCGCCGGGACCGGGTGAGACGCTGATCCGTCTGGTCACCAGCTTCGCCACCAGCGAAACAGACGTCGACAGGTTTGCCGATCTGCTCGCTTAGCGCCCGCACCGACGGGGCGCTTCAAGTTGATCGCAAGTAATGATCTGAAATTCCGAATCACTGAACTCTCACGCGCCCGTTACCGGAAGCTGTATTCGGCCTCACCGCAGTGTGACGCCGAATAACGCGGCCTTGATTTCCAAGTTACCGATCAATTCTCCAAGGTCTGCCTGCGCCGGACAGAGAGGTGCGGCGCTCAAAACCTCAGGAGAACAGCATGACCCAGAAAACACTTATCGGCGCATCCGCGCTGGCCGGCGCCGTCGCCATGGCGCTTTCCGGCACCACCTTCCTCGCCTCCACCTCCGGCGCCGCCGCCCAGGCCAAGGAAAAGTGCTACGGCGTCGCCATGGCCGGCAAGAACGATTGCGCGGCCGGCCCCGGCACAACCTGCGCCGGCACCTCCAAGGTCGACTACCAGGGTAACGCCTGGAAATACGTCGATGAAGGCAGCTGCGTCTCGATGGAACTGCCGGACGGTCGCATGGGCTCGCTCGAGCCGCTCGACCGCGACATGCCGGCCTGATCGGCCAAACCTTCCGACAACGAAGCTAATTGCGGGGAGACGCCAGATGATCCAGTCACAGAACCAAGGCCGGCCAGCACCGGCGTCTGCCCTTCAATTCAAAGCCAAGCCGCTCCCGCCACGTGCGGGGGCGGGCCTCAAACCCGAACATGTCGACGCGATCCTCGCCGATGAAGACCGGATCGGCTTTCTCGAGGTCCATGCGGAGAACTACATGGGCGCCGGCGGCCCGGCCCATCGCGCTCTGACCGCCATCCGCGAAAGTTTCCCGCTTTCGGTTCACGGCGTCGGCCTGTCGATCGGAGCCGAGCGCGGTCTCGACCCTGATCATCTCGACAGGCTCTCCCGCGTCGTCGAGCGCTATCAGCCGGCGATGGTCTCGGAACATCTCGCCTGGTCGACGCACACCGACCATTACTACAACGACCTGCTGCCGTTGCCCTATAATCGCGAGACGCTCGACCGCATCGTCAGCCACATCGACGCGGTCCAGACGCGCCTGCGACGCCCGATCCTGCTCGAAAATCCCTCGACCTATGTCGCCTTCGAACAGTCCACCATGAGCGAGACGGACTTCATCGCCGAGATCGCCCGCCGCTCCGGCTGCGGACTGCTGCTCGACGTCAACAACGTCTATGTCTCGGCCGTCAATCACGGCTGGAAGCCGATGACCTATCTGCGCGACTTTCCGCTCGAACTGGTCGAGGAGATCCACCTCGCCGGTCATGCGGAAGACACCGACGACGAGGGCGACCCTCTGCTGATCGACGCCCATGACCGCCCTGTATGCCAGGATGTCTGGGAGCTTTACGAGATCGTCATTGCCCAGACCGGCCCGCTGCCCACGCTGATCGAGTGGGACAACGAGGTGCCGGACTGGCCCGTGCTGCGGCGGGAGGCACGGCTCGCCGACGAGATCCTGTCGCGCCACGATGCAAGCGCCTGGCTCGGCCGGCGTCATGCGGCGGAATAGGCGATGACCTACGCCGTCGACAACCTCGAAGACGCCTTCGCATCCGCCCTGCTGATGCCGGACGCCGCATTGCCGAGAGGCATTGTCGGCCCGCGCGGAAAGCGCGCCGAGAAACGCTTCGCGGTCTACCGCAACAATGTGACCGTCAGCCTCGTCAACGCGCTCGGGGACATCTTCCCAGCGATCCGGAACCTGGTTGGTGAAAGCAATTTCGGCCATATCGCGCGCGCTTTCGTGAGAGCCTGTCCTCCCGGCTCGCCGCTGCTGTTCGAGTACGGGCGTGAATTCCCCCGCTTCATCGCCTCGCTCGAACAGCTTGCGAAGTATCCCTATCTTCCGGACGTCGCCCGACTCGAACGGGCTTGGCTCGATGCCTTTCACGCCGCCGATGCCGAACCGCTCGCCGCAGACGCGCTCGCGGCGATCGACCCCGGCCGTCTCGGCGAGGTGGTGTTCGCCCCGCACCCGGCGACCCGGCTGATCGAGAGCGACTACGCGATCGTGACCATCATGAGCCGCACACGGGCGGGCGAACCGCTCTCTGGCATCAACCCGACAGAGGGCGAGACGGCCCTCGTCACCCGTGCTTTCTCGTCCGTGGAGGTGCGCTCCCTGCCGCCCGGCGGCGCAGTGTTCTTCCGCATGCTCATCGCCGGCGCCTCCCTGGGCGAGGCTGCCGCTGCAGCGGACGCAAACCCGGACTTCGAACTGCCTGCGGCGATTGCGGCCCTGGTCGAATCCGGCGTCTTCACAGCACTTTCCCTTCCGAACACACAATCCGGAGACCTCGAGCCATGACCCGCATCATCAGCCTGACTACCTCCCTGCACGACAGGGTTTTCGGCACGGTCGAACGGATCACGGAGGGCTGGTTTCTCGGCCTCTTCGCCCGCTTCGTCTTCGCGGCCGTGTTGTGGGGCTATTTTCTCAATTCGGCCGGCACCAAGGTGGGCGAAGGACTGACCGGCTTCTTCATGATCGCGCCGGGCGCCTATTATCAGATCGCCCTCCCCGCCGTTGAAGCGGCGGGCGGCGACGTCGATCAGGTGGCCTTCCTGCCCTGGGGTCTGATCGTCACACTCGGCACCTATGCGGAATTCGTGCTGCCGCTGCTCGTCGTCATCGGGCTCTTCACCCGTGTGGCAGCACTCGGCATGATCGTGTTCATCGGCGTGCAGACGCTGGTCGACATCACCGTACACATGGTCGATCCGGAAACGATCGGCGTGCTTTTCGACCGTTTCCCTGATGCAGTCATCATCGACCAGCGATTGCTTTGGCTGATGCCGCTCGTCTACCTCACGCTCAAGGGCGCGGGCTTGGTCTCCGTGGACGGGCTTCTCGCCAGTCGCCGGGCGACCGGCCTTGCCGCGCAGACCCGAATAGCCTGACGACCTAAGGCAAACTCAGGCGACTGCCGCGTGCTGCGCGGCATCGTGCGCCGGAAAGGAAAATCCGGCGGCGAACGCGGGTATATCGGCCTCGGTGATGAAAGTTTCGACCTGCGGCCGGGCGAAATAATAGCCTTGGAACAGTTCGACACCGGCCTCACGCAACGCGAGCGCTTCCGCCTCGGTTTCGACGCCCTCCGCCAGAACCTTGAACTTCATGAGCCGGCTCATCGTCATCACCCCCTCGACGATCGCCCGTCGGTTTGGCGAACGATCGATCTCTCGGACCAGTTCCATGTCGAGCTTGACGAGATCGGTCTGAAAGCGGGCCAGCAGACCAAGTCCGGAGAACCCTGCTCCGAAATCGTCGATGGCCGTCGTGAATCCCATCTTCCGATACTCGGTCAGGATATGCAGCACGTGATCCGTGTCGCGCATCTCCTCCTGTTCGGTGAACTCGAACATCAGCCGATGGGCGGCGAAATTCACCCGCGCCGACGCGGCAAGGGTTGCACGAATGCAGGCTCGCGGTTCGTAGACGGCATTGGGAAGGAAGTTGATCGACAGCATCGCCGTGGAGTTGGCCGGCATGCCCTCACCGGCGAGCTCGATGGCCTTGACGCGACAGGCCTGATCGAAAGCGTATCTGTTTTCAGCGGTGACCTGGCCCAGCACGTCGAATGCGCTTTCGCCGTTGACGCCGCGGACCAGCGCCTCGTATCCCCAGATGCGCTGCGCAGCGAGATCAACGATCGGCTGAAAGGCCATTGTGAAGGGAATGGTGAACTTGCTCGCGTCGGCGTTCTTGCAGCCTTCGCAGCCCTTGCGATCGGACATCTCTCACCCAGTTGACTTTTCGAATGGCGTTTTCGCCATAATAAGCCGGAAGTAATTTAGAAAGAGATAAGCGTGGGCGTTTGGCTGCTGCTGATATGTAACCCGGTTGCGACAGTTCCTTCAGTCGGCTCCCCGGGGCGAAAGCACGCCAGACGCAAAAAGGACGCCCGGTTTCCCGGACGCCCCTTCGATGGAGGTCGTTGGGCCGTTAAGCGGCTTTCCTGTCTGCCGTTAGGCGGCAGTGGCCTCGATCTGCTTGGCCTTCGAGGCTTCGGAAGCGATTTCGATCTTCCGCGGCTTCATGGCTTCGGGAATCTCGCGCTTGAGATCGATGTGAAGCAGGCCGTTCTTCAGCGAAGCGCCATTGGCTTCCACATGCTCGGCGAGCTGGAAGCGGCGCTCGAAAGCGCGCTTGGCGATACCGCGATACAGGAACTCGGTATTGCCTTCGTCCTTCTCGTCGGTCTTCTCACCCTTGACGGTGAGCACATGCTCACGGGTCTCGATGGAAATCTCGCTTTCCTCGAAACCGGCAACCGCCATGGTGATGCGGTAGGTGTTCTCGCCGGTCCGCTCGATATTGTAGGGCGGGTAGGACTGCGACTGATCCGGCTGGGCCAGACTGTCGAGCATGGTGGCAAGCCGGTCGAAGCCGACGGTGGAACGATAAAGGGGTGCAAAATCAACGTGACGCATGGTGGTCCTCCTTGAAGCGACTGGTTTTCACGTCCGGCTCGTCAGGCACCCCGTTCATCGGCGGCGCCTCGAACCCGCAGACCCGTTCTGGCGTCTGCACCAACGATGTGGGAATTCGAAATCCGCGCTTCAAGAGGCGTGCGCCCAACGCGTGAAACAAGCCGTGAAACCGCCACGCAGCGGTTTTCAGTCCTCTTTTTCTTTGACCTCGAAAGGGCGAGCGAATAATCGGTTTCCCATGCAGTCCGAGACCGATGAACAACCGCAAGACGATCCGATCCTGTTGGCGACGCCGGACAACCCGGTGCCGGACAACCATGTCGCGGGCTATTTCGAGGGATGCGACGGCCGCCGGCTGCGTTACGCTATCTTCAGGTCCGGTACGCGGATGGCCAAGGGCACGGTGGTGCTCCTGCACGGACGCAACGAGTTCATCGAGAAATACTTCGAGACCATCCGCCATTTCACCGGTCTGGGCTTCTGGGTCGCCACCTTCGACTGGCGTGGACAGGGCGGCTCGGACAGGCTGACGAAGAAGCCGATGCGCGGCCATCTGCGCCGCTTCTCCGATCTCGAGGACGACCTGTCGATCTTCCTCGAAACGATCGTGCTGCCTGAAACACGGCTGCCCTTCGTCATGGTGGCCCATTCCATGGGCGGGCTGGTGGCGCTGTCGTCTGCACCGCTCCTTGCCAACCGGATCGACCGGCTGGTGGCGCTCGCCCCCTTCATCGAATTGTCCGGTCGCAAGCCCGGGCTGATACGAACGGTCTGTCGCCTTCTCACCCTCGTCGGGCTCGGCTGGATCACCTTCGAGCGGGACGTCTTCCCCAGATCCTACGAAAACAACGTCCTGACCTCCGATGCGGGCCGTTTCAGGCGCAATCAGGCGATCTACGAAGCCTGGCCGAAACTCAGGGTCGGGCCGCCCACCGCGCGCTGGGTGGCGTCCATGCTCTCGGCGATGAAGCGGGTCAACACCGTCCGCCATCTCGACCGCATCCAGGTGCCCACCCTGCTGATCGCCGCCGGCGCCGACACCATCGTTCAGCACAGGGCGATCGAGAAGCTCGCCAACCGCTTCCGCGCCGGTCATCTCCTGACCATCGACGGCGGCCGCCACGAACTTCTGCATGAAACCGACCGCTTCCGCCTGCCGACGCTGGCGGCGATCGACGCCTTCCTGCTGCCCGACGAGGAGCAGGCGATCGACAAACTCATCGCGCGGCCGTCGGACAACGCGGAAGAGGGCGACGCAGCGAAGCCGGTCAGCGCGACCGTTTGAGCGTCGCAAGCACCTCGGCATGAAGGTCCGTCGAGCCGCAGGCCAGGATGTTGCCGCCCTGTTCGGGACGACCGCCGGACCAGTCGGTGACCACACCGCCCGCCTGCTCGATCGGCGCGATCAGCCCGGCGATGTCGTAGATGTGCAGACCCGATTCGATACAGATGTCGACATGGCCTGCGGCGAGCATGGCAAAGGCATAGCAGTCGCAGCCGTAGCGCGAGAGTTTCACCGACGCTTCCAGCGCGCGGAAGACCGGGAAATCCGCCTCGCCATAGAGCCAGGGCGACGTCGTCATCATGATCGCCCGGTCGAGACTGACTGAACGGCGGGTCGCGATCGGCTGACGCGCGCCACCGCGAAACCGCAGGAAGGCCCCGTCCGGCCCGCCGACATAGCGCTCGCCGGTAAAGGGCTGGTCGATCAGCCCCATCACCGCGCGACCGTTTTGATAAAGCCCGACCAGCGTCCCCCAGACCGGCAGCCCCGAAATGAAGGCGCGGGTGCCGTCAACCGGGTCGATGACCCAGACGAATTCCCGATCGGCCCCTTCGGTCCCGTATTCCTCACCAATGATTCCGTGGTCGGGGAAACGCTCGCCGATAAGCGCGCGGATGGCCCGCTCGGCAGCCCGGTCGGCTTCCGTCACGGGATCGAAATCGCCGGCGATCTTGTTGTCGACGCCGATGTCGGCGCGGAACCGCGGCAGGGTCTCGCGCGCCGAGGCGTCGGCGAGTTCATCGAGAAAATCGAGATCGGGCAGCACGTGGAAGGTCTCCGTTTTGCCGCATGCCGGTAAGACCCGAGCGCCTTTGCGTCAACCCGCATGAGTACCCGCGCGCACTGCCCTTTATCGAGGCATCTGGGGACGATGCAAAAAAATGTCGCAAAACTGTTTGACAATTGTGCGGTGCACAACTAAAGTCCTTCATACAGTCTTTGACTGTGAATGCCCTCCTTGGGCGTTTCCTCCCTAGACTTGACCGCGCTCCTGAGCGCGGTTTTTTTTGGCTATCCTGTCGGAAAGAAAAAGGTGCGGCGAGGCAGACCGTCCCGTCCGGCCGTCGTCTGCGGGTTACTCGGCGGCGAGCAGGTTGTCGCCCATCTCGTCGCGCACGAAGGCCATCATGGCGGCGGCGAACTGCGCCAGATCCGCCTGCAGCTGCTGGAAGCCAGGTGTGGGATCGAGCGTCTTCTCGTC
Source organism: uncultured Hoeflea sp. (assembly GCA_964511625.1). Taxonomy (GTDB): domain Bacteria; phylum Pseudomonadota; class Alphaproteobacteria; order Rhizobiales; family Rhizobiaceae; genus Pseudohoeflea. The sequence continues at coordinate 3,790 of CAZEJG010000062.1, read as the reverse complement.
GATATAGAGACCGCGATTGATCTCGATCTGCAGAGCATGCAGCCCGCGCGCCGGGCGGCCGTAATGCTCGGTAATGAAGCCGCCGGCATAGGGCTTGTTGCGCGCCACCTCGTAGCCGAGACCCGACAGGATGGCGACCGCGACCCGCGAGAGGTCGTGGGCCGCACTGGAGCCGTAGCGATCGCCGACGATGAAATCGGGCCGGACGTTCGACCCCGCCGTCTTCAACCCCGCCGGCATCGAATGACAGTCGATCAGCACGGCGATGCCGAAACGCACATGGGTCTGCGCGATCAGCCGCCTGAGACAGGCGTGGTAAGGACGGTAGACCTTCTCGATCCGCGCCAGACCCTCGGCGAGACTGAGCCTGCCGCGATAGATCTCGGCGTTTTCCGCCACCAGCCGCGGGATGGTGCCGAGCCCGCCGGCCACCCGCAGCGAGCCGGTATTGGCATGCGGCGGCAGCGGCGAATCGAACATGCGGGGATCGAGCTCGTAGGGCTCGCGGTTGACGTCGAGCCAGGCACGCGGGAAATGCGCCTTCAGCATGGGCGCGCCGAGTTCGGTCACAGGGGCATAGAGCCGGTCGACATAATGGTCTTCGGAACGGCGGATCGACTTGCGGTCGAGCCGTGCGGCAGCGAGGAAATCGTCGCCGTAGAGCCGGCCGGAATGCGGCGAATTGAACACGAAGGGTTCGGTCTGCGCGGTCGGGCGCACCACCTCGTAATAGGGATGGCCGCACGGACTGGACGGGACCGCCGCCTCGACATGTTTCATTCGGCACCTGTTCAAGCCGTATTCCTGACCGCGACAATTTGCCAGTTGGCTCCCTCACTGTCCAGTGACTGTCCAGTGCGATGCCGTATGTGCTAGGTTGTGGACAAGTCGCGGGCGCGCCTGTTTCGACGGGAAGCCGTTCACCGGATCTTTACCAGAATGCGGCACCGTCGCGCGACAAGGGCAAAATCAGAAGAATCAAGGGTCTGGACGGGATGCTACCGAAAATCCTACTCGCCGAAGACGACAACGACATGCGCCGGTTCCTGGTCAAGGCGCTCGAGAAGGCCGGCTATGACGTCCGCTCGTTCGACAATGGCGCCTCCGCCTATGACCGGCTGCGCGAGGAGCCTTTCACGCTGCTTCTCACCGATATCGTGATGCCCGAGATGGACGGCATCGAGCTGGCGCGCCGCGCCACCGAGCTCGATCCCGATCTCAAGGTCATGTTCATCACCGGCTTCGCCGCCGTGGCGCTGAACCCCGATTCGAAGGCGCCCAAGGACGCCAAGGTGCTCTCCAAGCCCTTCCATCTCCGCGACCTCGTCGACGAGGTCAACAAGATGCTCGCCGTCGCCTAAGGCCGGCGGTCCGGCCGTCGGCGCCGCTGTCCGCGACGCCTTTCACCGGACCGTCATTTACGTGTTGACGCGGCACCGCGATTATGGTGTATGCGCCGCATCGGATGGGCGTGTAGCTCAGCGGGAGAGCACTACGTTGACATCGTAGGGGTCACAGGTTCAATCCCTGTCACGCCCACCATCCTTTTCAAAGACTTAGACACTGTCGAGATAGTTCCCTGAAGGTTCAATGAACCTTCGCGGGCTCATCACCCTGCGGGCATCCTGTCCGTGACCAGCCGGAAGCCCAGGTGTGCCGGCGGCGCTCCGACGGCACAGCCACCGCGTGCTGGGTCGCGCTCCACGAAGGGCACGACGGCGATATGCTCGCCGCCGACCCAGTAAGCGGGGCAAAGCTCCTTTGGAACGATGCCGCTGTCGCCCGCATAGCACTCGTCGGTCCACTCCCAGACGCTGCCATCGAGATCGGCGATACCTTCCGGACTCTCGGAAAAGCTGCCTCGGATCTTGAGCTTCCGGGGCGCTATGCCCTCGGTCAGATAGGCAGAAGCCCAACTGAGTTCCGGATCCGTGAAGATGGGATCGGGTTTGTCGGGCATGACGGCCTTTGCCATCTCTTCCCACTCCGCGCGCGTCGGAAGCCGGAAAGCATGACGTGACCGCCGGTTGATCCAGCGTATATACGCTTCGATATCGAGATGGCTGAGATTGGTGGCCGGAGTCTCTGCCAAGCGCATGCCGGCTGGCGCTTGTCGCGGTTCCTCGCAGGCGCCCTCACGGTGGCAGCGGTTCCACTCAGCGACCGAAACTTCGAATTTTTGAACGTAAAGCCGTCGCCCGTCCTTCATGAGAACCGGAAGAGCAGCCATCTCGGGCACGTAACGCATGTCGGGGCCGCGTGCGGCGAACGCGACCCCGACTGCCAATGCCGCCGTCAGCATCACCGCGATCATGGCGGAAATCGCCTTTCTTCTCGGTGTGCTGACGCCGGTCATCGGTCTCTCCTCAGCTTCCGATCTGCCGGGGCGCCACAACCTGTTCCATCAGGCCGTTGTCCCATTCACCGTCGACGACGAAGTGCGCGGTCGCGCCGAGAAGTGCTGCTTCGATGAGGTTGTGGTTCACATAGGCATAGACGCCCGGCTGCCTGAAGGTATACATCGCGGCCCCCGAGCTGCCGCCACGGATGAACCAGGTTTCGAGCCCGGTCTGCGGCGCGTCGCCGAAGCAGCCCGTTTCCCAGACAAAGTCGCCATGGCCGCCGATCAGATGTGGGCGAGTATCACGGTTGGCCTGGTTGTGGACCATCAGCACGGTCTCGCCGACCGAAGCCTTGATGGCGCCCTCGCCCGTCAGCGCGCCCACCGCACCGTTGAAGACGGAATGCGTCGGCACCAGGGTGCGCATGGCGTCGAGGCTGTCCGCATAATCGTCGCCGGCTGCCTCATAGGCCTTGAACTCGTCGTTTTCGTCGCGCGGCAGGTAGTAGTCCTGCTCGCCGACATAGACGATCTTGTCGTAATGGAGCGGGTTGCCGTCCTTGTCCTTCAGCCCCTCACGCGGCAGCACCATCATCGTGCCGTTCATGCCGTGGGTGACGTGATACGGGATCATCGCTCCGCCGGGGGCGCAGTGATAGGTGAAGACGCCGGGCTTGGTCGCCTTCCACCGCAGCACCGTCTCCTCACCGGGGAACACGTGGGTCAGGCCGCCACCGCCAAGCGCGCCGGTGGAGGCGTGGAAATCGATATTGTGCTCCATAGCGCTGGTGGCGGGATTGCGCAGGGTCAGTTCTACAAAGTCGCCGACATGGGCAATGATGATCGGACCGGGAACAGACCCGTTATAGGTCAGCGCCCAGATGCTGGCGCCGGTGTCCTCATCGACCACCATGAGCTTTTCCTCGATGTCCATTGTAACTTCGATGATTTTCGGACCGCCGCTCGCCACCTGCTCGTGTTCGGGCGCGAAGGGCGGCTGGACGAGCTTCTGCGTGACCCGAGTGTAACCCGTCAGATCGGCGGGCTTCGCCTTGGCGGGCGCCGCCTGCTCGTCGGCAACGGTGACGACCGGCAAAGGTCGCGGATTGACGAGATTGAGCCTCGGCATGCCGGGCTGTGCCCTGGCGACAGTGGACGCGGCGGTGGACGCGAAAGCGGCGGCCGCGCCGGCGAAAAGGCCGCCCCGCAGCATGGCGCGACGATTGACCTTGAGGTTGGTGGTGTCGAGTAGCTTGGTCATTGATGCCTCCAATAGGCTGGCCGTTGCCGGGCTGGCCTGTCCAGCCCGGTCGGCGGTCGAACTCATTTGTTCAGATTGGTGAGTTGTTCTTCGAAGCGTTTTTTCGCCTTGGGCGGAATACGGCCGGCGAGGAAGTCAGCCGGGACCGAGGTGATCTCGCCAACGGCGACCGTCATCACCATTCCCAT
>CAZEJG010000061.1:0-13421 GCA_964511625.1 uncultured Hoeflea sp. | reverse complement strand
AGGCAGCCGGCGCCGTAGATGCCGGTCGGGTGGAACTGCACGAACTCCATGTCCTGGAGCGGCAGGCCGGCGCGGGCGATCATGCCGCCGCCGTCACCGGTGCAGGTGTGCGCCGATGTGGCGGAGAAATAGGCGCGGCCATAGCCGCCGGTCGCCAGCACCACCATCTTGGCGGCGAAGCGGTGGATGGTGCCGTCGTCGAGGTTCCAGGCGATCACGCCGGTGCAGCGGCCGTCCTCTTCCATGATCAGGTCGAGGGCAAAGTACTCGATGAAGAACTCCGCGTTGTTCCTCAGCGACTGGCCGTAGAGCGTGTGCAGGATGGCGTGGCCGGTGCGGTCGGCGGCGGCACAGGTGCGCTGCACGGGCGGGCCTTCGCCGTAGTTCTGCATGTGGCCGCCGAAGGGCCGCTGGTAGATGCGGCCGTCCTCGGTGCGGGAGAAGGGCACGCCGTAGTGTTCGAGCTCGTAGACGGCCTTGGGAGCCTCAAGCGCGAGATACTGCATGGCGTCGACGTCGCCGAGCCAGTCGGAGCCCTTTACGGTGTCGTAGAGGTGCCACTGCCAGCAGTCCGGCGTCATGTTCTGCAGGCTGGCCGCGATGCCGCCCTGGGCTGCGACCGTGTGCGAGCGGGTCGGGAAGACCTTGGAGATGCAGGCGGTCTTGAAGCCCTGTTCGGCCATGCCGAGGGTGGCGCGCAGACCGGCGCCGCCGGCGCCCACCACCACCACGTCATAGGCGTGGTCGACGATCGTATAGGCGCGGCCGTTGATGTTCATTTCATTGTTCATTGCCATCGGGGCTCAACCTCCGAAGCCGAGTTTGAGAACGGCGAAGAGGCAAAGCGCGCCGATCAGGAATGTGAAGAAGGTGTTGCCGATGACGGCCAGGAACTTGATCTTCTCGCCATGGACGTAGTCGTCGATGATCTCCTGCATGCCGATGCGCATGTGGATCAGACCGGCGATCACCATGGCGCCCAGCAGTGCGGCGATGAAAGGGTTCGCCAGCGAGCCGACCACTTCCTCGTAAGGCGCGCCGGCATGGGCGATCAGGAAGACGATGAAGAAGATGAAGAGCGGCACGAGCGCCACGGCGGTAATCCGCTGCCGCCAGAAGGTGTCCGTGCCGTCCTTGGCGGAGCCGAGTCCGCGCACCTTGCCGAGAGGGGTTCGCATGGTCATGGTCAAATCTCCTAGACGGCCAGCACGACGAGCCAGATGAGGATGGTCACGAGCGCCGAGGCCACGGGCAGCGCCTTGGCGAGCTTCGTCGTGAAGTGCTTGTCGAAGCCGTAGCCCAGATCCCACATGAAGTGCCGCAACCCGCCGAGCATGTGGTGGATCAGCACCCAAGTGTATGCAAACAGCACGATCAGGCCGAACCACGAGCCGTAGATCCCGTTGACCCAGTCGAAGTATTCCTTGCCGCTCGCCGCCGCGATCAGCCACCACGCCACCAGAAGGGTGCCGAAATACATCGCGCCGCCGGTGATGCGGTGGATGATCGACATGGCCATGGTGGGGATGAACTTGTAGACCTGCAGGTGCGGTGAAAGCGGGCGATTCTGGCTCATATCGGACATGAGGATCCCTTCAATCTTCCCTGCCCGCAGTCACTTCACGCGGGCGTCGTCGGCCTTTTAGTTCTTTATGTGCACCGCGTCAAAGCCGTGATGCATCGCGAGGGGCAGGTCTTTTGTCGTATACGACGCAGGCTCCCCCATGGATGTAGTGCGATGGCGACTGCTGTCATCGGTTGACTGCATCCGGCCCGCACACCCGAAGATGCCCCTAGCGACGCTCCCTGGATAGCTGCCCCTGGTCGAAGGTCAGCTGCCAGCTCGTGTGGTCTGCCGCGGATGCGATCTTCTCGTACAGCTTGCGGCCGTCCTCGGGCAGACGCGGCGCATTGAGCATCAGGCGCGACCAGCCATGGGTATCGGCGAGGTCGGCCAGCATGTCGATCATGGCGCGGGCGATGCCGAGGCCGCGATGCTCGTGGCCGACATAGATGTGGTCGACCTGGGCCTGGCGCATGCCGGTCACCGGGTCGGGCAGGTCGTAGAACATGACGAAACCGACCAGTTGGCCGTCGAGGCGGGCGCCGAAGATCTGCGCCGAACGGTCCTGAAGCAGTTGCTCGGCGTAGAATTCGTCCGGACGTCGCGGGGCGCCGCGCTTGAGGGATTGCACGTAGCTGGCGAGCAGCGGCGCGAGCTCGTGCGCGTCGTTGAGGTGAAGCAGGCCGATGTCGATCTTCGTTTCTGCGGTCATGGTGGTCCTGTCGCGTTCGAGGCGCATGTTTTTCGCAAACGATCCGGGTGGTCAAGCCGTCGGCCGCCCATCCCTTTCCAATCTTAAGGTTAAAATCGATCTAATAACGCCGCCCCTTCACGCGGGAACCGCCCTGGGCGACAATCGTTTGCAGTCAAAGGGCTTTTTGCGTGCACCGGAACCGCCCGCCGGAAAGGATCAGGACCCATGGCCTCCACCACCGGATCGAGACTTCTCATTGCCGTCACGGCACTGGCGCTTCTGGCGCCGGTGGCCGTGTCTGCCCAGCAATCGGCCTTTCCGCCGCCTCCCTCCGGCGGCGGCGCCGACTTCAGGTCCGACCGTGATCATCATCATCGCGATCGGGACCGGCGTCACGGGCGCGACCGGGACCGCCACGATCGTGACCGGCATGACGACCGCTGGTCGCGCAACGACCGGGACAGGGGGCATGATGGACGCAGCGGCTGGGGCCGCCGCGGGGGCGACGGGCATGACTGGGGCATCCGTCGCGACAAGCGCTACGGTCGCGATTTCTACCGCGACGAGACCCCTGCCGGCACTTATTCCGGCTCATGGTCGGCCTGGCGCGATTCCGGCAACGGCACCTATACCTATTCGACCGGCGACGGTGTGGGTGGCGACGGCATCGGCATCATCCAGGCACCGACCCGCAACGGCCCCAAGATCCTCGGCGTCGGTCCGAAAAGCTTCGAGGGCGCCTGCGACCGCTCCGGCGGCGTCTGCATCATCCGCCCGGGGAACTGACGGCGGGCGGGCCGCGGTCCTTCTCACGAAGTGGGAGATACGAACTATCAGCGTCTTTGGGGCGGTTGTGTGGGTGCGACCTACCCTTTCTCCCTCGTCATGCCCGGACTTGATCCGGGCATCCATACCGTGATCTCACCCCAAGCCATATCCGCCTTTCGGCAGGTAGAAGACGTCTCCCGCGAAAGCGCTCACGCCCCTTCCAAGACGCCGCTCCCTCAATGGAATGGATGCCCGGACTTGATCCGGGCACGACGAAGGTGGAGCGATTTCATCCACCATCCTCATACCCGTGCGATACTTCCTCCACTTCCGCCCACCGGAGGCTCCGGCGAACGCACCGGGGCCGGGCGGGAGGGGATGCCGGTCAGAGAACCCGGAACGTGCGGGGGAAGGACCGGAGGCGAGGGAAGGCGGTGATCCGCGGCCGGGAGTTGTTCCGTTCGCTCAATCCGATTCCGTCAACCGGCCAGCTTGCGGGTTCAGCGCAAGTGTCGAGGCGGCCAGCGCCTGACGGGGTGCTCACACCCACCCCCGAGATCATCCCGGGTCCGCAAACATGCGGGCCACCCAGATTATCATTCAGTTCAGAGGCATCGCATGCGAGCGGACCCTCCGGACCCGAGTGGAGCAAAGCGACGACGCCATCGCGATACTTCCCGGCACATCCCCGGCGGCGAGCCGCACGGGGTGCGAAGCCGTGTCTAGACCGTGGTGTCTCCGTCTCGGTCCGGCTCGGTCCGGTATTCGAGGATGTCGCCGGGCTGACAGTCGAGCGCCTTGCAGATTTTCTCGAGCGTCTCGAAACGGATGCCGCGCACCTTGCCCGACTTGAGCAGCGAGACGTTGGGTTCAGTGATCCCGATCGCTTCCGCCAGTTCCTTCGAGCGCATCTTGCGCCGTGCGAGCATGACGTCGAGATTGACCACGATCGGCATTCAGACAAACCCCTTCTGGTCGGCGCGGACGTCCGCCGCCGCTGCGGTCACCCGGGCCATCATGTACATGATGCAGGCGATCAGAAGGGTGAGAAGTTCGGCAGAGCCGACCGAAAGGCTCATCATGCGCTGCCCCGGCGGATTGCCGAGCGTCAGCGCCACCACCGCCGCCGAGCGCAACACTATGCCGCCGAGGGCGACGGCGACGAACCCCAGGGATGCCCGTCGCATCCAGCTTGCCGGTTCGGGCGCCAGCGGCTCGTCGGCGGAAAAGGCGCCGAACATGCGCCAGACGCAATAGAGCGCTGCGAAGAGAAGCGCCAGCTGGAGCAGGACGATTGCGGCGACCGCCAGGATGGCTGCCGGGGTCAGCGTAACAGGTCCGTCGATGCGGGCGAGGTCTGCGACCGACGCTTCGAAACCGTCGGGATCGCTGATCAGGCCCGCTAGGTACCACAGGGCGAACAGGGGTATCGGCGCGGCACCGACGACAAGAATGATCTGCATCCGGCGGCCCAAGGTCCGGAGGGTCGACATATCCGACATTGACATCTCCTCTTGCGATACAAAATTATTGTAATACGGTAATTACATGTTGTTCTGAGAAATCCAAGAGAAAACTTCGATGTGCTTCCAACATGTCATGGTCGGCCGGTTGCCGGGTCTCCGCAAAGCCCTGATCCTCCTTCTCGCCTTGCCGTCCCTTGTGGCGGGCTGCGCGACCGCAGGCGGACCTCCTCCTTCCGGCCTTGCAATGTTCGATCCCTTTGCCGCCGACCCCCAAACGGTGGCGATTGCCGTGAAGACCGACCGTCATCTGGTCCTTCGGACAGGAGATCTCGTCATGCGGGTGGTCGCGGAAACCGCCGCCGCTTCGCTCGGCGACGAACGTTTCGTCCTCGCGGTCGCGGAGGATACGGGCGATCCGGGCTTGCCGACGGATGTCGGCCCTGAGGAGCATCTCGTCGTGGCCCGGCTCGCGGCGGCGGATCTCGACCGGTTCCGATCGCTGCAGCACCGCGTGTCCGCTGCCCGTACCTCGAAACAGGCCGGCGGCAGGGTAAGCCTTTCCATCCGGGTGAAGAGCGGTTGCCGGTCCGGCCAGATCGCCGAAACGCCGACAGTCCGTTCCTATCTCGGCGCCGGAGTGGAGGGCAGCTTTGTGCCGTTGACCGAGGACACTCCGCTTGAAGGGATGCTCGGCCGCAGCCTGCTTGCCGCGTTCCCGCCATGCGGGTCGCGCGGTCGCGCTTGAACGAAAACGGGCCCCTCGCGGGGCCCGTTTGTCTCAGGGATGGAAGCCTGAACCCCGCTTATTTCCACTCGCGGATATCGACGAAATGACCGGCGACTGCTGCAGCTGCGGCCATGGCGGGGGAGACCAGATGGGTCCGGCCCTTGAAGCCCTGACGGCCCTCGAAATTGCGGTTCGAGGTGGAGGCGCAACGCTCTTCCGGCTTCAGCCGGTCGTCGTTCATGGCCAGGCACATCGAGCAGCCCGGTTCGCGCCATTCGAAGCCGGCCTCGAGGAAGATCTTGTCGAGGCCTTCCGCTTCCGCCTGTTCCTTCACCAGGCCCGAGCCCGGAACCACCATCGCGCTGACCGTCGAGGCCACCTTGCGGCCCTCGACCACCTTGGCGGCGGCGCGCAGGTCCTCGATACGGCCGTTGGTGCAGGAGCCGATGAAGACGCGGTCGATCGAAATGTCGGTGATCGGGGTGCCCGGCTTGAGGCCCATATAGTCGAGCGCGCGCTGCTTGGAGGCGCGCTTGTTTTCGGGCATGTCGGCCGGGTCCGGCACCGCACCGGTGACCGAGATCACGTCCTCGGGCGAGGAGCCCCAGGAGACGATCGGCGGCAGGTTGGCGGCGTCGAGCTTGATGACCTTGTCGAAATGGGCACCGTCCTCGGTTTTCAGCGTCTTCCAGTAGGCCACGGCCTGTTCCCATGCCTCGCCCTTCGGCGCGCGCGGGCGGTCCTTGATATAGGCGAAGGTCTTTTCGTCGGGCGCGATCAGGCCGGCGCGCGCGCCACCTTCGATCGTCATGTTGCAGACGGTCATGCGGCCTTCCATCGACAGTTCGCGGATGGCTTCACCGGCGAACTCGATGACGTGGCCGGTGCCGCCGGCGGTGCCGATTTCGCCGATGATGGCGAGGATGATGTCCTTGGCGGTCACGCCCTCGGGCAGCTTGCCGTCCACCTGGACGAGCATGTTCTTGGCCTTCTTCTGGATCAGCGTCTGGGTGGCGAGCACGTGCTCGACCTCGGAGGTGCCGATGCCGTGGGCCAACGCCCCGAACGCGCCATGCGTCGAGGTGTGGCTGTCACCGCAGACGATCGTCATGCCCGGCAGGGTGAAGCCCTGTTCGGGGCCGACGATGTGGACGATGCCCTGACGCTTGTCCTTCTCGTTGTAGTATTCGACGCCGAACTCTGCGGCATTGGCGGCCAGCGCCTCCACCTGGATGCGGCTTTCCTCGTTCTTGATGCCGTTTACCCGGTCCGGCGTGGTCGGGACGTTGTGGTCGACGACGGCGAGCGTCTTCTGCGGCGCGCGGACGGTACGGTGCGCGGTCCTGAGGCCCTCGAAGGCCTGCGGGCTGGTGACTTCGTGCACCAGATGGCGGTCGATGTAGAGCAGGCAGGTGCCGTCGTCCTGACGATCGACGACGTGGTCGTCCCAGATCTTGTCGTAAAGGGTGCGGGGTGCGCTCATGGTCTTGTCTCTTTTCTTCGAAATGACTTGAATCGCCGGGCTCGCGCTTGGGGAGCCGCCGGCGGTGACGAAACCGCGTCTCAGCTAAGGAAGCTGCCGTCGGCGCCGGTCAGTGCCGCGAAAAACCTTGCGGGCAGGCGCTTGTGGTCCTCGACCGGCAGGAACTCGAGCGAGGTCCGGCCGTGGGTGCGACCGGTAAAACGCATGCCGTCGAGGATCGAGTACGTCATCATGGCCGCTCCAATACCAGCGTTTCGGGGGAATCGCAATTGAAACGCGACGGGCACAGACCGCTTGGGTGCTCCCTAGCCGCCCCCTTGGTCGCCCTTGAGCTCCAGCACGCTCTCGAACCGTCTGAGCACGATCAGGATCAGCAGGCCGAGGATGGCCGCAGCGAGCGCGATGCCCCAGTAGCCGAAGCCGACGGCCAGCCCGGTGGCGGCCGCCAGCCAGATGCCGGCGCCAGTGGTCACGCCGCGGATCTTGCCCTGATTGAAGATGATGAAGCCGGCGGACAGAAACGCCACGCCCGCCGTCACCGCCTCGATGATGCGCAGGGGATCCATGCGCACCGACTGATCGTCGAAATACGGGCTTGCGGCAACTTCCAGCGATATGACGGCGAACAGCGCGGCCGATATGGACACCAGCATGTGTGTTCTGAGCCCCGCGGCGCGGGACTTCCGCTCCCGCTCGTAGCCGATGCCCGCGACCAGAAGGGCCGCTCCGATCAATCGGGCCAGGATGACCGGGAAAGGCAGATGGGTCGGGGTGGCCATGTCGGCAAGAATGACGTCCAGCATGATCGGCAAATGCCGGAACGGGAAAATTTGTTCCACCCCGACGCTTCGGCGGGATAATCGCCGGGACAAGCGAAGCTGACAAAAGCAAAACGCCGGGCACAGGGCCCGGCGTCTGATCGTTCCGGCAGATCCGGATCGAAGAAAGAGCCTTACTCGGCGCTGCCTTCGGTGTTTTCTGCGGCGGCTGCATCGGCAGCGGCCTTTTCAGCGGCTTCCTGTGCTGCCTTTTCGGCGGCCAAGGCCTCCGCTGCTGCGATCTTCTCTGCTTCGATGCGGGCCTTTTCCTCGGCGAAAGCGGCACGCTCGGCATCGTTGAGCTTGCGGGCGCGGGTGCCGGTGTTCTCGACGATACGGGCCGACTTGCCGCGGCGGTCGCGGAGGTAATAGAGCTTGGCGCGGCGGACGCGGCCGCGGCGGACCACTTCGACGCCCTCGACGAGCGGGGAGTAGACCGGGAACACGCGCTCGACGCCTTCGCCGTAGGAGATCTTGCGAACGGTGAAGTTCTCGTGGAGGCCCGAGCCGGAGCGGGCGATGCAGACGCCTTCATAGGCCTGCACGCGGGTGCGGGTGCCTTCCGTCACGCGGACGTTGACGCGCACGGTGTCACCGGCGGAGAATTCCGGAAGCTTGCGCTTCTCTTCGATGCGGGCGGCCTCTTCGGCCTCGAGCTGCTGAATGATGTTCATCGGACGAACCTTCTTGCTTGTTTTCGACAGCCAGAGCGCTCGACGGAGGTCTGTCGGTCATGCCTGCATGTCAGGCCATGCCTTCAAGCCTTGTCCGTTGCGGGTCTCGCCGCTCCGGACAGGAGCGAATACGCCATTCATTGATTGACGGTTGCCGGGTAGACCCCGATCCGGGCGGGCACATACACCAGTTTTTGGCGCTTGTCACGCCCGAAGGCCTATTTTCCGGGCTTTCGCTGAAAGGAAAACCATCTGGCAGGAGCGGCTGATGCGTACGGTAGCGGCTTGCCGCTGCGGTGCGATATCGGGTAAGCCGCCCCTCCGGCCAGACCATCGGGGTCGCCGGTTTGCGTCAGTCCGGGTTCCCCATGGCTTTGCTCGATATCGTGCTTCTCTTCGTCGCCGGCTTTGTCGCCAGCGTGGTCAATGCGATCGCCGGCGGCGGCACCTTCCTGACCTTCGGTGCGATGACGCTCACCGGCGTGCCGCCCATTGTCGCCAACGCCACCTCCTCGGTCACCCAGTTTCCGGGCTACGTCACCTCGGTGCTGGCCTATCGCGACGAGATCCGCCGCGATTTCCGCGAGGCGATGCTGATCGGCGGGCTCTCGATCGTCGGCGGGCTTGCGGGCTCGCTGATCCTGCTGTCGCTGTCCAATCCGGCCTTCAAGCAGATCGTGCCCTGGCTTCTGATCGCGGCGACGCTCCTGTTCGCCGCCGGTCCCTTCATCAAGATCAACCGGGCGCCGGACCGGTCGATGGGACCCGGCGGCTGGATCGCGCAATTCGTGACCTCGATCTATGGCGGGTTCTTCGGCGCCGGCATGGGCATCATGATGCTCGCCGTGCTGGGGCTGGCCAAGGGCGGCGACTATCACCGTCTCAACGCCATCAAGAACTTCTGCTCGGTGCTGATCGCGGCCGTGGCGATCATCGTGTTCTTCAGCGGCGGCGTGGTGGCCTGGCTGCCCGCGGCGATCATGATCCCGGCCGGTGCGCTTGGCGGCTATGCCGGGGTCTGGGCTGCGCGCCGGGTGCCGCAATGGCTGATCCGCGGCGCGGTGATCATCGTCGGCCTGGCGCTCAGCTGGTACTATTTCACCGCCTGATCAGTCATCTTCAAGCAGGTCCGGCCGGCGTTGTCGGGTCAGCGCCAGCGACTGCTCGTGCCGCCATGTGCGGATCGCCGCGTGGTTTCCCGATGTCAGCACTTCCGGGATCGTCCGGCCCTCCCATTCGGCGGGACGCGTATAGTGCGGATACTCCAGAAGCCCGTTCTCGAAACTCTCTTCGCCGCCCGACTCCGCCGAACCCATGACGCCGGGCAAGAGCCGGATCACGGCGTCTAGCAGCGTCAGCGCCGCCGGTTCGCCGCCCGAGAGAATGTAGTCGCCGATCGAGACTTCCTCGAGATTGCGCGCCTCGATCACCCGCTGGTCGATGCCCTCGAACCGTCCGCAGACGATGGTCACGCCAAGACCTCCTGCGAGGTCGCGGACGCGGGCCTGGGTCAGCGGTTTACCGCGTGGGCTCATCAACAAACGGGGACGTTTGTCGCCTTCGGGCGAGGCGTGGTCGATGGCCGCGGCCAGCACGTCGGGCTTGAGCACCATGCCGGCCCCGCCGCCTGCCGGCGTGTCGTCGACCGAGCGGTGCTTGTCGGTGGCGAAATCGCGGATCTGCACGGTCTCGATCGTCACGTCGCCGCGCTCGATCGCCCGACCGGCCAGAGACTGGCCCAGATGTCCGGGAAACATGTCGGGATAGAGCGTCAGGACCGTGGCGCGGAAACTCATGCCGCGCCGTCTCCGCCGGATCCGGGCTTCTGCTTCGGCTTGCGTTTGCCGGATTTTGCCGGGGGCGCGGGCTGTTCGTTGGCCTGCGCCTCGCTGCCGTCGTCGAGAAGGCCGGCAGCCGCCGGATCGACCAGAAGACGGCCGGCCTTTATGTCGATCTCGGGCACCGCGGCCAGCGAGAACGGAATGACGACGGACTTGCCGCCCGGTTGACGCAGCTCGAGCAAATCGCCGCCGCCGAAATCGAAGACCGCGGTGACGATGCCCCACGACTTGCCGTCAGCGTCGAAGGCCTCGAGGCCCTCGAGATCGGCCTGGAAGAACTCGTCCTCCTCCAACTCGTCGTCGGGCAGGCTGGAGCGGTCGACGAACAGCTCGATCCCGCGCAGCGCCTCGGCCTGGTTGCGGTCGTTGACGCCCATCAGGCGCAGCACCACCACATTGCCGTTGGGCCTTGCCGAGAGCACCTCGTAGCGCTCGCCCTTCGCGTCATGAAGCACGCCGTACTCGGCAAGCGCGGCCGGATCCTCGGTGAACGGCTTGACCCGCACCTCGCCGCGAATGCCCTGCGGGGCGCCGATCACACCGACGAGAATGGGGTGCTGCAAGGTCGTCATCGTCGAAAGTCCCTGGCGAAACACGTCCGGAAATCACCGGGCTGCGTTCCGAAAATTCTGCGCGGAGTGGACCGCAAAGGCAAGACGGGCGGCCGTACCGTCGCCGGTAGGCCGCCCGATCAGGTCACAAAGCGTGGTCCGATTACTCGGCTGCGGCTTCTTCGGCAGGGGCTTCTTCAGCCGGGGTCTCGGCCGGAGCGGCAGCGGCTTCAGCGGCGGCAGCGGCTGCTTCCTCTTCCTTCTGCTTCTTCTCGGCGGCGCGTTCCTCGGCCTTCTTGCCGGGCTTCGCCTTGTTCGGGTTCGAACGGGCTTCACGTTCCATCAGGCCGGCTTCGGACAGGAAGCGGGCGACGCGGTCGGTCGGCAGGGCGCCGTTTTCGAGCCAATGCTTGGCGCGCTCGATATCGACCTCGACGCGGCCTTCGGCGTCGCGCGGCAGCATCGGGTTCCAGTGGCCGATCTTCTCGATGAAGCGGCCGTCGCGCGGGCTGCGGACGTCGGCGATGACGACGTGGTAGTACGGACGCTTCTTGGAGCCGCCGCGGGCGAGACGAATTTTCAGTGCCATGTTGTTTCTCCTTCAGGCAATTTTCCGGGTGCATCGCACCCATTTTCGGTTTCGGGCGCTCGGCGCCCATTTCGTCCAAGGCTCAGTCGTCGCTCAGTTCGGCGGCGATGGCCTTGTGATGCTGGATGACTTCCTTGATCACGAAGGTCAGGAAAGTCTCGGCGAAGTCCGGATCGAGATCGGCGTCGCGGGCCAGCCGGCGCAGCCTTTCGATCTGGTATTTCTCCCGCTCCGGATCGCCGGGAGGAAGATCGTTGGTGGCCTTCAGTCGTCCCACTGCCTTGGTGCAGCGGAAACGCTCGGCCAGAATGTGGATCAGCGCGGCGTCGAAATTGTCGATCGACCGCCGGTACTCGGAAAGCTGCCGGACGGCCTCTTCCTGCGTCATGGTTGTCCCCCCGGTCACTTCTTCTTTGTCGGCAGACCGGGAAGGCCGCCGCCGCCCAGACCCGGCAATCCACCGGGGCCGCCGAGACCGGGCATCTTGCCACCGGGCAGGCCGGGAAGCCCGCCGCCGCCCGGCATCTTGCCGAGGCCCGCGGCTTCCGCCTGCTTCTGCAACGCTTCCAGTTCCTTCGGGCTCATCTTGGAGAGGTCGGGCATGCCGCCCATTCCACCCATACCACCGAGCCCCATCTTGCCGGCCATGCCGCCCATCAGGCCCTTCATCATGCCACCCTTCTTGCCCTTGCCGCCCATGGCCTTCATCATGTCGGCCATCTGCCGGTGCATCTTGAGAAGCTTGTTGATCTGGGCCGCGTCGGTGCCGGAGCCGGCGGCGATGCGCTTCTTGCGCGAATGCTTGAGAATGTCGGGATTGGCGCGCTCGGCGCGGGTCATCGAGGAGATGATGGCGAGCTGACGGTTGAACACCGAATCGTCCATGCCGGAGGCGGCGATCTGGTCCTTCATCTTGCCCATGCCGGGCATCATGCCCATGATCCCGCCCATGCCGCCGAGCTTCTGCATCTGGCGAAGCTGGTCGGCGAGGTCGTTGAGGTCGAACTTGCCGGCCTTCATGCGGTCGGCCATCGCCTGGGCGCGTTCGGCGTCGATGGATTCGGCGGCCTTCTCGACGAGCGAGACGATGTCGCCCATGCCGAGAATACGGTCGGCGATGCGGCGCGGATAGAATTCCTCCAGCGCGTCCATCTTCTCGCCGGTGCCGATCAGCTTGACCGGCTTGCCGGTGACCGCGCGCATGGAAAGCGCCGCGCCGCCGCGGCCGTCGCCGTCCATGCGGGTGAGCACCAGGCCGGTGATACCGACGCGTTCGTCGAAATTGCGGGCCAGATTGACGGCGTCCTGACCGGTCAGCGCATCGGCGACGAGCAGGATTTCGTGCGGGTTCGAGCGGGCCTTGATGTCGGCCATCTCGACCATCAGCGGCTCGTCGATATGGGTACGGCCGGCGGTGTCGAGGATGACGACGTCGTGGCCGCCGAGCTTGGCCGCCTGCACGGCGCGCTTGGCGATGTCGGTGGGCGACTGGCCGGCGATGATCGGCAGCGTGTCGACGCTCGCCTGTTCGCCGAGCTGCTTGAGCTGTTCCTGGGCGGCCGGGCGGCGGGTGTCGAGCGAGGCCATCAGGACCTTCTTGCGGTCCCGCGTCTCCAGCCGCTTGGCGATCTTGGCCGACGTGGTGGTCTTGCCCGAGCCCTGCAGGCCGACCATCATGATGACGACGGGGGCCGAGGCGTTGAGATCGATGCCGACCCCTTCGGCGCCTAGCATCTCGACCAGTTCGTCATGGACGATCTTGACGACCATCTGGCCGGGCTTGATCGACTTGACGACCTGTGCGCCGATCGCCTTCTCGCGGACCTTTTCGGTAAAGTCGCGCACCACCTCGAGGGCGACGTCGGCCTCGAGCAGGGCGCGGCGGATTTCCCGCATGGCCTGCGAGACGTCCTTTTCCGACAGCGCACCGCGGCCGGTGAGCCCGTTGAGGATGGATCCGAGGCGATCCTGAAGGTTTTCGAACATGCGCTCGTCCTGACGTTCCGGAGTTTCCTCCGGTTCATATGGGCCGCGAAAGGTGCAGCGCCAAATCGCGCGCCTTCCGCATCGTCGCGACGGTCACATGCACAAAGCCGAACGACACCCGAGGGCGCATCGCGCTGTCGGGTGTTGACCTCCGGGATCGGCCCCTTTCGGGCGCCCCGGTCGGCGGCTCGCAAAATGCTCGTCGCAGAATTCGTCGCGCTTAAACAGGAGACAGGCCGCAAAGTCAAGCTCGCCGGGGC
>CAZEJG010000060.1:0-13670 GCA_964511625.1 uncultured Hoeflea sp. | reverse complement strand
CCGGTCAGCACCTTGCCGGAGGACGGCACCACGGTGTTGTAGGCGCGGCCGAGACGGGTGATCGAATCGAGCAGGATGACCACGTCGCGGCCGTGCTCGACCAGACGCTTGGCCTTTTCGATGACCATTTCGGCCACCTGGACGTGACGCACGGCGGGTTCGTCGAAGGTCGATGACACGACCTCGCCCTTCACCGAACGCTGCATGTCGGTCACTTCCTCCGGGCGCTCGTCGATCAGGAGAACGATGAGATAGCATTCCGGATGGTTGGCAGTGATCGAGTGCGCGATATTCTGCAGAAGAACCGTCTTACCGGTGCGCGGTGGCGCAACGATCAGCCCACGCTGGCCCTTGCCGAGCGGCGCGACCAGGTCGATCACGCGCGGCGAGTTGTCCTTAGTGGTCGGGTTTTCGAGTTCCATCTTCAGCCGCTCGGTCGGATAGAGCGGCGTCAGGTTGTCGAAATGGACCTTGTGGCGGATCTTTTCGGGATCCTCGAAATTGATCGTGTTGACCTTGAGAAGCGCGAAATAGCGCTCGCCTTCCTTGGGGCCGCGGATCGGGCCTTCGACTGTATCGCCGGTCTTCAACGAGAAACGGCGGATCTGGGAGGGCGAGATGTAGATGTCGTCAGGACCCGGGAGATAGTTGGCCTGCGCCGAGCGCATGAACCCGAAACCGTCCTGCAGAACCTCGACCACGCCCTCGCCGATGATTTCGACGTCCTGGGCTGCAAGCCGTTTCAGGATGGCGAACATCAGCTCCTGCTTGCGCATGACGCTGGCGTTTTCCACCTCGACCGATTCGGCGAACTCCAGAAGGTCCGTGGGGGTTTTGCTCTTAAGCTCTTGAAGCTTCATTTCCTGCATGGGAAATCCGTAAACTCAGTATTTGGGAAAATGCGGATGGACTTGCATTGTTCGGCGGGCGCCGACGCGAAACACACATCCGCTGGAGAGATGCAACCTAGATAGCGATTCACGTGAAACGCCGCAAGCCCCGATATGGTACGGCACGTGAGCCCGGTTGTCCGCTGATCGCTCAGGAAAACGGCTTAATGATGACGAGGATGATCACGCCGATCATCAGAAGCGTCGGGATCTCGTTGCGCATCCGCCACTGCCGTGCGCTGCCGGGACGCTCGCCGGCGGCAAAACGACGGACCGAGGCACCGAGATAATGGTGGAAGCCGGTCAGGCCCACCACCAGCGCGATCTTCAGCCACAGCCAGAGACCGATGAAGCCGAAGCCGAGCCAGGCGAGCATCAGCCCCGCCCCCCAGGTGACCACCATCGCCGGCGTCATGATGACCTTCAGAAGCCGGGATTCCATGATCACGAAGGTCCGGTCGGTGTCCGAATCCGGCTCACAATCGCTGTGATAGACGAAGAGGCGCGGCATGTAGAACAAACCCACCATCCAAGAGATCAACGCCACCACATGCAACACTTTCAGCCAGTCGTAGAGCCAGGGCGGCTGGAAGACGAATCCGAGAATGGCGAGCACGACCACGGTGACGATCCAGAACGCCGCCCTGCGGGCCGCCTTGCGGCCTTCAGAGGCCGACGTGGCCTTGCCGGTGGTCATGTCGTCAGGCTCGCTCACGCGCCTCTCCACGCCCTGACACGCTCGACGAGACGGGTGACGTTCTCAGGATCGGCCTGCGGCGTGATGCCGTGGCCGAGATTGAAGATGAACGGCCCCTCGCCGAGATCGGCAAGCACCCGGTCGACACCTTCATCGAGCGCCGTGCCACCCGCAACCATCAGCAGCGGATCGAGATTGCCCTGTACGGCGCCACCCTGCTGGATGCGCCTCGCAAGCGCGCGCGGCACCGTCCAGTCGAGCCCGACGCAATCGACGCCGGTCCTTTCCCGGTAATCCTCGAGCAGCGCACCCGCACCCTTGGCAAAACCGATGATCTTCGCGCCCGGCCGCTCGGCGCGAACGAGGTCGACGATCTTCTTCATCGGCCGCACGCAGAAGAGATCGAAATCCTTTTCGCCGAGCACGCCCGCCCAGGAATCGAAGACCTGAAGCGCATCCGCTCCGGCATCGAGCTGGCGGATCAGATAATCGGCCGACAGGTCCGACACGACATCGAGAAGTTTCAGAAAGGCCTCCGGATGCTTCATGGCGAACAGCCGTGCCGGTGCCTGCTCGGGCGTGCCGCGGCCAGCGATCATGTAGGTGGCAATCGTCCAGGGCGCCCCGCAGAAGCCGAGGAGCGTCGTCTCGTCGGGGAGCTCACGCCTCAGTCGCGTCAGTGTTTCGAAGACCGGAGCCAGCTTCTTGCCGAGGTCAGGCCTCGAAAGCTGGGCAATCTCGTCCTCGGTGATCGGGTCGAGGCGCGGTCCTTCGCCCTCGACGAAACGCACATTGCGTTCCAGCGCATCGGGAATGACAAGAATGTCGGAGAACAGGATCGAGGCATCGAGACCGAAACGCCGGATCGGCTGCATCGTCACTTCAACAGCTAGGTCCGGGGTGTAGCAAAGATCGAGAAAGCCGCCTGCCTGCGACCGGGTCGCCCGGTACTCCGGCAGATAACGTCCGGCCTGACGCATCAGCCAGATCGGAGGCGGGGTGACCGCTTCACCTTCCAGGACTTTCAGGAGCTTTCTGACGGAGGTCATCCCCACCCTTCCCTTAAATATAGAATCTCTTCTGAAAGGATTCTGTTTCTTAGAGTCTGTTGGTTCCCGGGATTAACGACAATCCCCGCACAAGTCACAGGAAATCCACAGGCTACCCGCCGATTTCCCTGCAGGTTGCAACGTCGCTGCACAAGTTGCAAACGAAATAAAACCATTCATTATCAATAGGATAGAGGAAAGAAAAAACTGCGACCGGCTATTTGTCCCTGTAATCCAGCGGCACTTCCGAATTCGCCGGCAATCCTACTCCCGTCAGGACCCGGTGTGGAAAAACCACCCCTCTGTCCTTGCCAACCCCCCCTCCGGCTCCTTACCTCCGGTGTCGTCCAGCTTTGTCAACAGCATCGGATGTATCCTGTGGATCAGGCCAAAAACTATTTTCACCTGCACCTGATCTCCGATTCGACGGGGGAGACGCTGATGGCGGCCGGCCGCGCGGCGGCCGCCCAGTTCCATGGCGCCCAGGCGCTGGAGCACGTCTATCCCCTGGTCAGGAATCGCAAGCAGCTTCTTGCCGTGCTCGAGGCGATCGATGCCGCCCCCGGCATCGTGCTCTACACCATCATCGATACGGACCTGGCTTCAGTCATCGAGTTGAAGTGCCGCGACATGGGGCTGCCCTGTGTTTCGGTGCTCGAACCGGTGCTGCAGGTCTTCCAGGGCTACCTCGGCGCGCCCACCCGTCGCCGTGTCGGTGCACAACACGATATGAACGAGGAGTATTTCCGCCGTATCGACGCGCTCAACTTCACGATGGACCATGACGACGGTCAGCTGCCGGCGGATTTCGACGAGGCCGACATCGTCCTTCTCGGCATTTCGCGGACCTCGAAGACACCGACAAGCATCTATCTCGCCAACCGCGGCTTCAAGACGGCCAATATCCCGATCGTCCAGGGCGTGCTGCTGCCCGAGGGACTGACGAAGGCGAAGAAGCCGCTGATCGTCGGGCTCATCGCCTCCGTTGACCGGATCTCACATGTCCGCCAGAACCGCGTTCTCGGCCGGACGGAAGGGTTTCACGGGGAACTATACACCGACCGCGCCCTTATCTCCGAGGAGATCAAATACGCCCGGATGCTGTGCGAGAAGAACAACTGGCCACTGATCGACGTCACCCGACGCTCCATCGAGGAGACGGCGGCGGCCATTCTCGCCCTGCGTCCCAAATGGCGTTAATAAGAACCGAGGGAACTATAAATGGCAGATATAATACTGGCTTCGACCAGCCCGTTCCGGAAGACTCTGCTCCAGAATGCCGGCGTTCGTTTCACAACCGAATCGGCTGATGTCGACGAGCGCGCGGTCGAGGAAGCGGCCGGCGGCAGCGGCATCTCACCTGACGACATGGCGACAATCCTCGCCGAGGCGAAAGCCAACGAGGTCGCCGCCCGTCATCCCCACGCCTTGGTGATCGGGGCCGATCAGACGCTGTCGCTCGGCGACGAGATTCTGCACAAGCCCGCCGACATGGAAGCCGCCCGGCGCCGGCTGCTGGCCCTCTCCGGTCGGCGTCACGAACTCAACAGCGCGGTCGTCATCGCCCGCGGCGACGAGGTGCTCTGGCGCCATGTCTCGATTGCGCGCATGACCATGCGGGAGCTGACGCCGGAGTATATCGGACGGCATCTCGCCGATGCCGGCGACGCGGTTCTCAAGAGCGTCGGCGCCTATCAGCTCGAGGGGATCGGGGTGCAGCTGTTCGACAAGATCGAAGGCGACTATTTCACCATTCTCGGCCTGCCGCTTCTGCCGCTCCTCGCGGAACTGCGCAGGTTGGATGCGATCGACGGATAAGGGGATTTCATGCGCCGTGCCTTCATCATCGGCGATCCGGTCGCCCATTCCCGCTCGCCGATGATCCACGGCCATTGGCTGAAGGCGCATGGGATCGCAGGGAGCTACGAGACGGTTCGCGTCGCCCACGAGGATCTCCAGGCCTTCGTGGACCGCCTCAAGAACGGCGAAACGGGTTTCGTCGGCGGAAACGTCACAATTCCCCACAAGGAAGCGGTTTTTGCCCTTGCCGACGAGACGGAAGAGGTCGCCGAACTGATCGGTGCCGCCAATACGCTTTGGTTCGAGAACGGCCGCCTGAAGGCGACGAACACCGATGCTTACGGTTTCGCCGCCAATCTCGACGCCGGAGCCCCCGGCTGGGACAAGGGCAGGAAGGCTGTCGTGCTCGGGGCCGGCGGCGCGAGTCGCGCCATCCTGTATTCCCTCGTCGAGCGCCGGTTTTCCGAGATCGTGCTCGTCAACCGCACCCTCGCCCGCGCCGAGGATCTGGCCAAGCGCTTCGGGGAAACCATCCGTGCCGCATCGCTCGAGGAGCTAGGTGCGGCGCTGGCCGGAGCCGATCTCTTCGTCAACACCTCGTCTCTCGGGATGGAGGGTTCCCCGACGCCGGACCTCGATTTTTCGACCATGAACGCAGGTGCGCTCGTCACTGACATTGTGTATGCGCCGCTCGTCACCCCGTTTCTGGCCCGCGCGAAGGAGCAAGGGTTCCGGACCGTGGACGGCCTCGGCATGCTCCTGCACCAGGCGGTGCCCGGATTCGAGAAATGGTTCGGTGTTCGTCCTGCGGTCGATGCCAAGCTCCGGGCGATGATTGTCGCCGATCTGGAGGCGCATTGATGCTGCTTCTGGGTCTCACCGGCTCGATCGGTACCGGCAAGTCGACCACGGCCAAGATGTTTGCCGCGCTCGGTATCCCGGTCAACGATGCCGACCAGGTGGTCCACGACCTCTATAAAGGCGAAGCCACCCCGCTGATCGAGGAGGCGTTTCCAGGGACGACGGCAAACGGCGTGGTCGACCGCACGCTGCTCGCCCGCCAGCTCATCGACAATCCCGAGGGCTTCAATAAACTCGAGGCGATCGTCCATCCGCTGGTGCGCCGGAAGGAGGCCGAATTCATAGCCGCGGAGCGCGAAAACGGTGCCCCGGCGGTGCTTCTCGATATCCCGCTTCTCTTCGAAACTGGGGCCGAGGGCCGTGTCGACAAGGTGATCGTGGTGACCTGCAGTCCCGAGACCCAGGCCGAACGCGTCCTGGCGCGACCCGGAATGACCGAGGAAAAGTTCAAATCTATCCTTGCGCGACAGGTACCGGACGCGGAAAAAAGGAAACGCGCCGATTTCATCGTTGATTCCGATCACGGACTGGAAGCGGCGCGGAAGCAGGTGAGGGACATTCTCGCCGAATTGGGCATCGAGACGAAAGAGCCGGGCGATGCGTGAGATCATCTTCGATACCGAAACGACGGGCCTCGACAACAAGACCGACCGCATCATCGAAATCGGTGGTGTGGAGCTCGAAAACATGTTCCCCACCGGCCGGTCGATCCACCTCTATATCAATTCGGGCGGGCAGCCGATCCATCCCGACGCCCAGGCGATCCACGGGATCTCGGCCGAGTTTCTCGCCGACAAGCCCGTCTTCGCCGATGTGGTGCAGGAAATCATCGATTTCTTCGACGGTGCCAAGTTCGTCGCCCACAACGCGACTTTCGACATGGGCTTCGTTAATGCGGAATTCGCGCGTCTCGGCATGCCGTCCGTCGACCCGGCCCGGGTGATCGACACGCTGGCAATCGCCCGGCGCCGTCATCCGATGGGTCCGAACAGCCTCGACGCGCTCTGCCGTCGCTACGGCATCGACAACTCCCACCGCACCAAGCACGGCGCACTGCTCGACGCCGAATTGCTGGCCGACGTCTATATCGAGATGAACGGCGGCCGTCAGGCAGCCCTCGGACTGGTCGCCCAAAGCGACGGGAATCCGACTAACCATGTCGTCGAGGTGGAGATGGTGTCGTTCGGAGAGCGGCCTGAACCGCTTCAGCCGCGGATCACCGAGGCGGAACTCATCGCGCACGAGAAGCTGATCGCGCGTATGGGGGACAAGGCGCTCTGGCGCAAATTCGGCTGATTGTCAGCCCGGAATTACCGCTGACACCCAATCTGACAAACGAAAACGCCCGGACCTTGCGATCCGGGCGTTCGGTCTTC
This sequence comes from uncultured Hoeflea sp., assembly GCA_964511625.1. Classification (GTDB taxonomy): domain Bacteria; phylum Pseudomonadota; class Alphaproteobacteria; order Rhizobiales; family Rhizobiaceae; genus Pseudohoeflea. The sequence goes on along the minus strand of CAZEJG010000060.1, from coordinate 6,997 downwards.
TCAGTCCGAATCCGGCTTAGTTGTTGGCCGGCTGGGTATTGGCTGCCTGCTGCTTGGCCTGTTCGGCAGCCATGCGCTGCTGGAACATCTGCGCGAAATCGATCGGATCGATCATCAGCGGCGGGAAGCCGCCATTGCGGGTCGCGTCGGCCACCACCTGTCGGGCGAAGGGGAACAGAAGCCGCGGGCATTCGATAAAGAGAAGCGGCAGCATGTGTTCCTGCGGGAAGTTGGCGATGCGGAAGACGCCGCCATAGACGAGTTCCACGTTGAACACCGTCTTGTCGCCGGACTTGGCGTTGGCGTTCAGCGTCAGCACGACGTCGAACTCGCCCTGCGAGATCGGGTTGGCATTGACGTTGACGTTGATGCTGATTTCCGGAGCCTTTTCGCGGTTCACCAGCGACTGCGGCGCACCCGGGTTCTCGAACGAAAGATCCTTGATGTACTGTGCCAGCACGTTGAGCGAAGGAGCGGCACCGCCAGCCTGGGCGCCGTTGCCTTCGTTTTCTGCCGGTGAATTCGGTTCTTTAGCCATTGGGCGTTCCCTTGATACTTGGGTTCCACACGTCGGGAACCCCGATAATCCCGGCGGTGGGCTAGCATTTCGGTCGGCAGCTTACAACCCGAATCAGGGTTTGCGGTCATCTCCGGACCGGGAATCGACCTCGTCGGACAACCTGCGAGCGTCGTCCGACCAGGGCGAATCGCCGCTGCCGGAGCGTGGGGAATCCTCGGAATAGTCATCCGCGTCGAGATCGACGACGGGGCCGCGTCCCCCCGGTCCCGGTCGTTGCGGACCGCGTCCGCCGCCGGTGAATGTGGTGCTCGACGCCACAACGGTGACCCGTGTGCGGAGGAACTTCCAGGCCGCGTCGCGGATCGCCGGCACGAACAGCAGGAAACCCATCGTGTCGGTCACGAAACCCGGGGTCAGCAGCAGAACGCCCGCCACCAGGATCATCGCGCCATGAACCAGATCGCGTCCCGGAACCCGGCCGGCATCGGTCTCGGCCCGGATGCGGTTCAGGATGCCGATCCCCTGCCAGCGCAACAGCGCCGTGCCGATCACGGCGGTCACCAGAACGAGCCCGAGCGTCGGCAGCACGCCGATCTCTCCTCCGATGGTTATGAAGGCGGCTATTTCGGCGATCGGGATGACGATCAACGCGAATGGGATGAGACTGAAACGCATGAAAGGACCAGTTTCGGGAGTGAATGCGACCGGCAGTTGCCGGATCGAACGATTTGCGGCCCGATTAAATTGATTGCGGGGCACACGACGATTATATGCAAGCCTGAACAGGAATAAACCGAAAGAAGGCCGTAATGGGTTCGTTCGACATAGTCACCTTTATCTTCTTTATCGTGGCGGTGGTGATCTTCATCCAGCTGCGTTCGGTGCTTGGTCGGCGCGATTCCAGCGACCAGACCCGTATCGAGAAGCGCCGGGCTCGCCGCGAGGCGCCACCGATCCCTGTCGACGACCCCAAGGTGGTGACGCTTCCCTCCCGTGGCAAGGACGGCGAGCCCCAGCCTGACCAGATGGCCGTGATCGACGATTACGTCGCGCCGGAGACCGATCTCAACAAGGCGCTGCGCGAGGTCAAGGCCGCCGATCCGTCCTTTGATCCCAAGGAATTCGTCAAGGGCGCCGGCATGGCCTACGAGATGATCGTTACCGCCTACGCCGAAGGCGACCGCAAGACGTTGCGCAACCTGCTCTCCCGCGAGGTCTACGACGGCTTCGTTGCCGCCATCGACGAGCGCGAGGCAGCCGGCCACACCATGCGATCGAACTTCGTCGGCATCGAGAAGGCGGCGATCATCCAGGCCGAGATGAAGGGCTCGGAGGCTAACCTGACGCTGCGTATCGTCAGCCAGCTGATTTCCGCGACCTTCGACGCCGACGGCAAGCTGGTGGACGGCGACGCGGACGAGGTCTCCGAGGTCAACGATGTCTGGACCTTTGCCCGCGATACCCGTTCGCGCGACCCGAACTGGCGCCTGATCGCCACCGAAGCCGATCAGTGAGCCAGCTGTCGCGTCGCCCGGTCGCTTTCGACGCGATCGAGGGCTGGGCGGAGGACGACATGCGCGCCGCATTGCGGGCGTTCCGGCGCACGGCCCTTCATGCGCTGGCCCATGGAGACTACCCGCGCCGCGCCGCGGCTCCTCCTCCGGAGGCCTGGCGACCGGCATTCGCGCGTGCCCGTGACCTCGACCCGGCCGCGATAACAGCGGATCAGGCGAAATCCTTCTTCGAAACCGAGTTTGAAGCCGTCGCCGTCGAACCCTCTCCCGGCCTCGAAGGCAAGGTGACGGCCTATTACGAACCACTGGTTTCCGCCCGGCGCGAACGGGGCGGCGAATACGTCCATCCGTTCCTGCGACGTCCGCCGGAACTGGTGGAGGTCAAGGATCCGGACCATCCGCCCTCAGGCGTCCCGAAGGGTTTCGCCTTCGCGCTCTCCTCCGATGACGGGTTGCGCGAGTGTCACGATCGTCAGGCGGTCGATCAGGGCGCCTTCGCCGGTCGCGGTCTCGAAATGGCCTGGGCGCGCGACAAGGCCGACGTCTTCTTCACCCAGGTGCAGGGCTCGGCGCGGCTCGATTTCGGCGATGGCACCGGCATGCGCATCGGCTATGCCGCCAAGTCCGGTCATCCGTTTACCGGTATCGGGCGCATTCTCGTCGAGCGCGGCGAGATCCCGCAGACCGAAATCTCCATGCAATCGATCCGTAGCTGGCTGGGGGCTCATCCGGACGAGGCCGACCGGCTGATGTGGCAGAACCGCTCCTATATCTTCTTCCGCGAGATCGACATTCCGGACGACGCCCCGGGACCGGTGGGAGCCGCCGGCGTTCCGCTCGAACCGGGCCGCTCGCTCGCCGTCGACCGGTCGATCCACAGTTACGGCACACCGGTCTTCGTTTCGGCTCCAAATCTGACCGATTTCGATCACGACACACCCTTCCGTCGCCTGATGATCGCGCAGGATACCGGTTCGGCCATCGTCGGGCCGGCGCGCGGCGACCTCTTCGTCGGCAGCGGCGACCACGCCGGAGAACTTGCCGGAGGCGTCAACGTCATGGCAAGTTTCGTCCTGTTGCTGCCGCGGGGCAGCGTCTCGCAGGCGCCGGGCGGAGATGACTGACAAGAACGGAAATCTGTCCCACGAGGACCGGATCATCTGGGAAAAGGTGGCCCGCACGGTGTCCCCCCTTCCCGGGCGCAAAGCGGTTTCCGTGCGCGCTGAAGACGAGACGATGTCCGCGCTCATGGGCGAGGCGCCGGTCACCGGCCAGCCCTCTCCGCCGCTCGTTACCGATGATCAGGCCGCGCCGCGCAACAGGGTCTCGCGCGTGCGGGCGCAACGGCTTCACCCGATCGAGCGGCCGACCCTGCGCAAGATCGTCAAGGGCCGCATCGCGATCGACGCCCGCATCGACCTCCACGGCCTGCAGCGCGCCGAGGCGCACAATCTTCTTTATGATTTCCTTGCCCGGGCCCGCGAACGCGGCCTCCGCCACGTGCTCGTCATCACCGGCAAGGGCCGGTCCGGCGGCAGCGAAGGCGCGCTGCGCCGGGAGGTGCCGCACTGGCTCGACAAGCCGGAATTCCGGCTGCTGGTGTCCGGGCTCGAAACCTCGTCGCGCGCCCATGGCGGCGAGGGCGCGCTCTATGTCCGCTTGCGACGAACCGGGGATGGCCGCTGATGACGCCTTTCGGGGAAGCGGTAAGGAAACTCAGGGCCGAGCGCGGTATCACCCAGAAGGAAATGGCGGCCCATCTCGGTGTCTCGGCAGCCTATCTCTCGGCGCTCGAACACGGTCAGCGGTCCGAGCCGAGCTGGGAACTCGTGCAGCGCATCATCGGCTTCTTCAACATCATCTGGGACGATGCGGAGGAACTGCAGCGGCTTGCCGCCCTGTCGCGTCCGAAGATCGTCATCGACGCGCGCGATCTGAGCCCGCGCGCCGCAATTCTCGCCAACCGGCTGGCCGAGGCCTATCCGCAGCTCGACGAGCCCGCGCTGGCGGCGATCGAGGCGATCCTGAACAGGAATGGTTAACGGAAAAGCTAGCCGCCGATGATCGAGCGCAGCTCGTCCTCGTGCTCGTTGACGAGCCAGCCGTAATAGTTCTCTTCCGGCAGCTTCTTGCCGCCCTTGCGGCCGTTTGCGCTCGCGAGCTTGCGCGCCCGCGCCTTGGCCTCGCCGACATTGTAGAGCGTGGCGGTGATACCGGGATTGTCCGAGATGTCGAAGCCGGCGATCGACTTGTAGTCGTCGATGTCGGAGCGGATGTTGGCCGCCATGTAGGCGAGCGTCGAATCCGGATCCATGATCGCCTCATAGACCCCGGCGGCGTTGTCGGCTGAAATCTTCTTGATGCCCGCCACTTTCACCGCCCGGTCGGAATTCATCAGCGCCGTGAGCGGGCTCAGCTGGCCGAGCCCGAAGGTCTGGCCGGCATAGAAGGGCTCGAAGAACACCGAGTTGAAGCGATTGTTCGGCCAGCGCTTGCCGTCGACGGATTTGCCGCGGAACGTCGCATCCCAGACCTCTTCCCGGCAGCTCCACAGGTCGCGGCTGTCGGAGAACTTGGCACAGCGATCGAATTGCGGGCGTTGCACGAAGTCGCTGACCTTCTCGCCGTCATACTGAAAGCTGAAACGCTCGCCGGCATAGGAAATCGCCTTGACGTAGTAGGTTTGCAGCTGGTCGTAGGCATCGACATTGTAGGTGTGCTCGCCCACCAGCGCGCCGACGATGTGGATCGGGTCGATGCCGAACTGTCCGGCCGTCTTGCGGATCTTCGACTTCAGCCGTGCATCGCCGGCGATCAGATCGCGAATCTTTTCGTATTTCTTGTCGAACGTTGTCTTCATCGCCTGCGTCCGGCGCTTCGAGGCGCCGGGAATGGGCGGTTGCTCGGCATTGCGGTTGCCGGACGGGACCTTGACCGTTGCCGCGGCGGCCGGAAGGGCAAGCACGAATGCCAGTGCGCCCAGAGCCAGAACACGCACTATACTGCCTTTCCCGAATGCCACGCGGTTCGTCCTCCGATGAGATGGGCGCCGATGATCGACCCAGGCCGCGCCGGTCGTTTCGACCGGCTGCGGCTGTCGCGGGTGGGACCAGCGTTTAGAGGATGTACCGCGATAGATCGGTGTCCTGAGCGAGGTCGCCAACGTGCTTGCGGACATAATCCGAATCGATCGTGATTGTCGAGCCTGACTTGTCAGGCGCCTCGTAGGAGATCTCGTCGAGCACGCGCTCCATCACCGTCTGCAGACGCCGCGCCCCGATGTTCTCGAGCGTGCCGTTAAGGTGGACGGCGACCTCGGCGAGCGCGTCGATGGCGTCTTCGGTGAAATCGAGCGTCACGCCCTCGGTCTGCATCAGGGCCACATATTGCTTGATCAGGCTGGCTTCCGTCTCCGTCAGGATGCGGCGGAAGTCGTCCTTTTCCAGCGCCCTGAGTTCCACCCGGATCGGCAGCCGGCCCTGCAGTTCGGGCAGGAGATCGGACGGCTTGGCGACGTGGAAGGCGCCCGAGGCGATAAACAGAATGTGATCGGTCTTCACCGGACCGTACTTGGTGGCGACCGTCGAACCTTCGACCAGCGGCAGAAGATCGCGCTGCACGCCCTCGCGGGAAACGCCGGCGCCCATGCCGCCTTCGCGGTTGGCGATCTTGTCGATCTCGTCGATGAAGACGATGCCTTCGTTCTCGGCCAGCCGCAGTGCCTCGGCCTGGATCTGCTCCATGTCGAGCAGCTTGTCGGATTCGTCGTTGACCAGCGTGTCGTGGGACTCCTTGACCGTGGTCTTGATCTTGCGCTGGCGTCCGCCCATCGCCTTGCCGAGCAGGTCCGAGATGTTCATGACGCCGATATTGGCGCCCGGCATGCCGGGGATCTCGAAATTCGGCATGCCGCCGGAGGTGTCGGCGACCTCGACCTCGATTTCCTTGTCGTCGAGTTCGCCGGCGCGCAGCTTCTTGCGGAAGCTCTCCCGCGTCGTCGGCGAGGCGGTGGCGCCCACGAGCGCGTCGAGCACCCGTTCCTCGGCGTTGATGTGGGCCTTGGCCCTGACCTCGTTGCGCTTCTTCTCGCGCACCAGGCCGATGGCGGCTTCGACCAGATCGCGGATGATCTGCTCGACGTCACGGCCGACATAGCCGACCTCGGTGAACTTGGTGGCTTCGACCTTCATGAAGGGCGCACCGGCGAGTTTCGCCAGCCGCCGGGAGATCTCGGTCTTGCCGACGCCGGTCGGTCCGATCATCAGGATGTTCTTCGGCGTCACCTCTTCCTTCAGCGGCCCGTCGAGCTGCTGCCGGCGCCAGCGGTTCCTCAGCGCGATCGCAACGGCGCGCTTGGCATCCTTCTGGCCGATGATGAAGCGGTCGAGTTCGGTGACCGTTTCGCGGGGGGAGAATGTGGTCATGTCATAATACCTGCGGGAAAGTGTCGGGCTGGAACGCTGCTCACGTGCGGATCACTCCGCATCCAGCGTCTCCATGACGATATTGCCGTTGGTGTAGACGCAGATGTCGCCGGCGATTTCCATGGCGCGGCGGGCGATTTCCTCGGCGGACTTGTCGGTGTCCATCAACGCGCGGGCCGCGGCGAATGCGTAGTTGCCGCCCGAGCCGATGGCCATGGTGCCGTGTTCAGGTTCAAGCACGTCGCCATTGCCGGTGATCGCCAGCGTCACCGTCTTGTCGGCGACGAGCATCATGGCTTCCAGCCGGCGCAGATAGCGGTCGGTGCGCCAGTCCTTGGCGAGTTCGACGGCGGCGCGCGTCAGCTGGTTGGGATACTGTTCGAGCTTGGCTTCCAGCCGTTCGAGCAGGGTGAAGGCGTCGGCGGTCGCGCCGGCGAAACCGGCGATCACCGCGCCGTCCTTGCCGATGCGGCGGACCTTGCGTGCATTGCCCTTCATCACCGTCTGGCCGAGGCTGACCTGGCCGTCGCCCGCCATGA
>CAZEJG010000059.1:0-13820 GCA_964511625.1 uncultured Hoeflea sp. | reverse complement strand
AAGGTGTCGGCCATCTGCTGGTTGGCGAGGTCGGCCTGGTCGTTGGTGAAGACCGGGCAGCCCTCGATTTCCGTCCAGCCGCCCTGTCCGGTCAGGCGATCGATGCCCTTTTCACCCGAGGCGGTATCGCGGAAGCCCTGGGCGCGGGCGTTGATGTTGTCGGCCGCCACGTTGCCGAGCTGCAGGCAGACGGTGCCGCCGTCCGGCTTCAGGGCCGCGGCCTGTTCGGCCATCTTCACGCCCATCAGGTAGTTGTCGGTGCCGAGATAGGTCTTGCGCAGATCGCGGTCGGCTTCCAGGAAGTCGGCGTCGATGGTCATGACCGGGACGGACGGCGCGATCTGGCGGATCCGGTTGGCCATGGCGGGCGCATTGGACGGCGAGATGGCGATGGCCGCCACGCCGCGGGTTAGAAGGTCGTCGACGATCTGCACTTCGCCGGCTTCGTCGGCGGACGAGGCCGGGCCGGTGTAGAGGCATTCATACTCGCTGTCGGCATTCTCCGACATCCACTTCTGGCAGCCCTTGTTGATCTGCTCGAAGAAGGGGTTGTCGAGCCCCTTGACCACGATGGCCAGTGTCTTCTTGTCCTGCGCCTGGGCGCCTCCGACCGCAAAGGCCAGAACGGCCGCGGTGGCCGCCAGTTTCATCAGTCCCTTCATCACATATCCTCCCATAGGTGAAGAGAAAGGCACCGGGTCAGCCCGGGTACCAGATTTTACGCGGGTCGGAATCGGCCCGCGCATAATTCCACGCCTCGTCGATCAGCCGCTTCAGGTCATAGGACGGACGCCAGCCGAGCCGGAGCCGGGCCTTGGCGTTGTCCAGCCAGTTGCTGAAAAAGTCGGTGCGGATTTCGATCGCCCTGAGCCCCTGGCTCGCCGCGAGATAGCGGGCCGCCTCGGCGTAGTTCACCGGTTCGTCCATGGCGATGTTGAAGAGTTGCCGGCGCGCCGCATCGTTGTCGATGACGGCGAGAATGGCCGCGACGAGGTCGCTCACATGGACGAAATTGCGCCTGAGCGGATTGCCCTCGTGATCGAGCATCAGCGGCACGGATTTGCCGTCGCGGGCCGACGCCAGCGCCTCGGGAGCCATCAGTTCGTCCCAGGCCGGGCCGCCGAACTGGTCCGGCCCGAAGCTCATGGCGTAGCGGAAGTCGTCCTTCTCCATGATCCAGGGCGCGCGCAGGCAGCATCCGTCGATGCCGTACTGGATCTGGTACTGCTCGAGCATCACCTCCTCGATCACCTTGGTCAGCGCGTAGCAGCCCTTGTAGGCGCGGCGCGGGGCCTCCTCGGTGATCGGCGCGGCATAGTCGTGGAAGATGTGGCCGACGGCGCAATCGCCGCTGACGAGCACGAACTGCCTGGCGTCGGGTGAGGCGCGGAAGGCCTCCATCAGGTGGAACATCCCCTTCACGGCCACGTCGATGACGAGGTCGGGAGATTCCTTCACCGCAGCCATGTGGATGACGTGGGTGACGCCCTGCATCGCCCGTTCCACGTCCTCGCGACTCGAAAGCGATCCGCGGATCACCTCGACACGATCCTGCGGCGGCAATGCCCGGTTGTGGCAGAGTGCTGCAACCTTGACGCCGGCAAATCTGCGATCGGCCAGAAAGGCAGGCAGGAAATTGCTCCCGACCTTTCCGGTCGCCCCCGTTATCAGCAGTTTCATCGATCCTCCCTTCGATGTTCTGTTTGATAATATTTACTAATAGAAACTCGTCAAGTATCAATGGGGCGACCGATAGACGAGGACAGGGAGGATAATCGGTGGCGGAACGATTGAAGCTGACCGGAATCGGCAAGCATTTCGGGGCGATACGCGCCCTCGACGGCGTGTCGCTTTCGATCGGGGAGGGCGAGGTGCTGGGGCTGATGGGAGACAACGGCGCCGGCAAGTCGACCCTGGTGAAGATCATCGCGGGCAATTTCCGGCCCTCGACTGGGACGATGGAGCTCGACGGCGAGGTCTGCGACTTCAGCCATCCGCGCGATGCGCAGGAGGCGGGGATCGAGATTGTCTACCAGGACCTGGCGCTGTGCGACAATCTCAGCGCCGCCTCGAACGTGTTTCTCGGCCGCGAGCTGAAGGCCAGTTTCGGGCCGGTGAAGATTCTCGACTACCGCTCCATGCACCGGCGTGCGGGGGAACTGTTTGCCACGCTGAAATCCGAGACCCGGCCGCGCGACCTGGTGCGCAAGATGTCGGGCGGCCAGCGTCAGGCCGTCGCCATCGCCCGCACCCTGCTCGCCGACGCCAAGATCGTGCTGATGGACGAGCCGACGGCGGCGATCTCGGTGCGGCAGGTAGCCGAGGTGCTCGACCTCATCAAGCGGCTCAGGGACCGGGGTATCTCCGTCATTTTGATCAGCCACCGCATGCCCGACGTCTTCGGCGTCGCCGACCGCATCGCGGTCCTGAGGCGCGGCGAACTCGTCTGCCACAAGAACACGGCGCAGAGTTCGCCGGAGGAAGTGACCGGGCTGATCACCGGCGCGATCATGGCTGCGTAAGGGGGACACCATGACCACACTCGAACAGGCGATCGGCCAGAGCCAGCATCGCACCTTTCTTTCGCGCATCACCGGGCAGCAGGTCTTCTGGGTGTTTCTCGCCGCCGTCATCGCCTGCGTGACGCTGTCGCTGATCACCGACACCTTCGCCACCGAGCGCAATCTCTTCAACGTCACGCGCAACTTCGCCTTCGTCGGCATCATCGCCATCGGCATGATGGTGGTGATCGCCTCGGGCGGTATCGATCTCTCGGTCGGCGCCTCGGTGGTGCTCTCTGCGGTGATGATCGGGGCAACGATGGAAGCCGGATGGCCGTTGTGGGCCGGCATCATCTTCGCGCTGGGGGCGGCGCTGATCGTCGGGCTCGTCAACGGAATCCTCATCGCCTTTCTGGGCATGCCACCCTTCGTGGTGACCTTGGGGATGCTCTCCTTCGCCCGTTCGATGGCGCTGGTGCTCTCCAACAACAAGATGATCTACGAGTTCGGCCCCGACCACGAACTGCTGCTGGCGCTCGGCGGCGGTTCGACCTTCGGGCTGCCGCATCCGCTGATCGTCATGCTCATCCTCGCCGTCATCATGGGCTTCGTGCTCAAATGGACGCAGTGGGGCCAGCATATCTTCGCCATCGGCGGCAACGAGAGCGCCTCCATCCTCACCGGCATTCCGGTCAGGGGCATGAAGGTGTCGGTCTACATGTTCTCGGCGTTCACCGCGGGCATCGCCGGCATCCTGATGGTCGGGTGGCTCGGCAGCGTGACGACCAATCTCGGGACTGCGATGGAACTCACCGTCATCGCCGCGGCGGTCATCGGCGGCGCCAACCTCGCCGGCGGCGAGGGCACCGTCTTCGGTGCGGTGGTCGGCGCGCTGCTGATCGAGGTCATCCGCAATTCGCTCATCCTTCTGGGTATCTCCACCTTCTGGCAGGGCGCCTTCATCGGCTGCTTCATCATCGTGGCGGTGGGGCTCGACCGGGTCAGGCGGCTCAGGGGCGACGATTAGCGGCAGGAAAAGGTCTGCCCGCTCCGGCCCTTGGGGCTTGCCTTGCACAGGGCGGAGCGGGTAGCAGATTGCGCGATGCAGCATGACAACATGATGTTGAACGGAACACACGTGGACGCTGAAACCGAGAAGGGCCGCCTCAAGGGCCGCAATGCAAGGCCGACGATGATGGACGTCGCCTCGCGCGCCGGCGTCTCCCAGGCCACCGTCTCGCTGGTGCTCAACGGCACGCCGGGCGCACGGCTCAGCGACGCTACCAAGAAGCGGGTCAAGCAGGCGGCCGAGGAGGTGGGCTACCGGCTGGCGCGGCGCGAGCAGAAGAGTTCGGCGACCGAGACCGGGCTCATCGCCTTCATCGCCGACGAGGTGGCCACCGACCCGTGGATGTCGCTCGCCTTCGACGGCGCGCGCGCCAAGGCGCTGGAATTCGGCTACACGACCTGCCTCTACGTTCTGCAGGGCGACGCCGAGTCCGAGGCGATGCTCTTGTCCCAGCTCGGCGAACAGCGCGTCGCCGGCATCATCTACGGCACCATCCTGACCCGCCGGGTCGAACCCTCGCCGGCGCTCTACGACCAGCGCACGGTGCTGCTCAACTGCTATGACAGCAAGCGCCAGCTGCCCTCGGTGGTGCCCGGTGAACTCGTCGGCGGACGCACGGCGACCGAGCGGCTGCTCGCCGCCGGCCATACCCGCATCGGCATGATCAACGGCCAGGAAGGGCTCGACGCCAGCCGCGACCGGCTCAAGGGCTACCGGCAGGCGCTCGCCAGCCACGACATCGCCTTCGATCCGGATCTCGTCAAACCCGGCAACTGGGAGCCCTCGTCAGGCTACGAGATGGCGCATGAACTCATGGCGCTCGACAATCCGCCCGACGCCATCTTCTGCGCCAACGACATGATGGCGGTGGGCTGCTACGACGCGCTGCGCGAACTCGGCAAGTCCATTCCCGGCGACGTCGCCGTCATCGGCTTCGACGACCGCGAGATCGCCCAGTTCACCCGCCCGCCGCTCACCACGCTGGTGCTGCCGCATTACGAGATGGGCGAACTCGCCGCCGAACTCATCATCGACGCCGCCGGCGGCCTCGCCTCCGGCCCCCGCCAGATCAAGGTCGAATGCGAACTGGTGGAACGGGAGTCGGTGTGAGGCGTCTCATCGTACGCTGGTCGGCGGTCGATGACGGCGCGCACCGATCCGATTTATTCCCTGCTTCTTAAAAGACGGCCGGTCAATCGTCGAACCTCACCCCTCCGAAAACACCGCCCGGATCGCCGTCACGCAGGCCTTGAGAGTGTCGTCGCGGGTGTTGGTGGAGCGGGTGGCGAGTTCGAGCGGGTAGGCGGGCATCTCGACCGGCGGGGTGAAGGTGGCGAAGCCGCCGAGCGCCGCAACCGCGCGCGCCGCATGGGCGGGTATGGTGGTGATCATGCCGCCCTTGAGCAGAAAAGGCACCGCGGAGAAATGCGTGCTGGCCCCTGCCACTTTCCGGCTGCGGCCGACGGCGGCGAGCGCGGTGTCGAGAATGCCGGTCAATCCGCTCGCGGAGACCAGCAGATGCGGCCGGGCGCAGAAGGCGTCGAGATCGATGGATGGGGCGGTTTCGCCCGAAGCGCGCATCACGCCCAGATAGCCCGAGGTGCCCAGCGAATGCCGCAGCAGGCCGCGCGCGGTGAGCCCGCCCGAGCCGATCGCGATATCGATCTGGCGGTCGGCAAGGAGTTCGGCGGCTATGGCACTGTGGGACTGCCTCAGCACCGCCACCACGTCGGGGACATCGCGCCGGAGCCGGGTGATGATCGCGGCCCCGTAGGCCATCTCGATATCGTCGGACATGCCGATCAGGACATGGCGCCGGCCGGCCTCTGTGGGTAGCGAGGCGCGAACGGCGTCCATGGCGCGGCGGATGACGGGCGCGAGCGCGAGTGCCTTCGGAGTGGGGGCAAGCCCCTTGCCGTTCCGCTCGAAGAGCGGGTCGGCATATACCTTCCTGAGGCGGGCCAGGGACGCGGAAACCGCAGCCTGGGTGACGTCGAGCCGGATCGCCGCGCGCGTGGCGCTTTCCTCCTCGAGGAGGATTTCGAAGACGCGGAGCAGGTTCAGATCGAGCGGTGTTTCCATAAATGGCGCTTGTATCAATTAGTCTCGACATTTGTTGCACGTATGTCGTTTCTGCGCAATGAGCGGTCACCTCAACAGCCAAGGGCACCGACATGACGCAGCAGGCAGTGAGTGCTTCCCTTTTGCAGGCGGCCGCGGAGATGCTGTCCCGCCGGCTGCAGGCGACGCCGCTCGTCGCGTCACAGCGCGACGACACGATGGGGCGGGTGGCGCTCAAATGTGAGTCCGTTCAACCCACCGGCAGCTTCAAGGTGCGTGGCGCGCTTCACGTCATCGAAGCGTTGGGAGCCTCCGCCCGCCGCACGGGCGTGGTGGCTTATTCCACCGGCAATCACGCCCAGGCGGTGGCATGGGCCGCTGCGCGGGCCGGCCTTCAGGCCTCGATCGTGATGTCTCCGGATGCGCCTGAGGACAAGATCGCGAAGACCCGCGCTCATGGCGCGACGGTGCTGATGAGCGAACCGACATCGCGGGCGCGGCAGCAGCTCGCCGAATCCGTCCATGCCGAAACGGGGGCCGCACTCATCCCGCCGTTCGACGATCCTCGCATCATTGCCGGGCAGGGGTCGATCGGTTTCGAACTCGCGCGCCAGATCCCGGATAGTGACGGCGTCAGCATCTACGTGCCTGTCGGTGGCGGCGGGTTGATCGCCGGCATCGCCTCGGCGCTTCGGTCGCTCCGCCCCGATATCCGTGTTTTCGGCGTCGAGCCGGTCCTGGAGGACGATGCCCTTCGCTCCCTCCGCGCTGGACGGTTGCTCGCCGCAGACGGTCCGAGCGCCTCCATCGCCGATGCGATCAAGGTGCAGAGGCTCGGAGATCTCACCTTCCCGATCATTTGCGACACGGTCGACGATATCCTGCTGATCGACGAGGAGGACATTCGGCAAGCCTGCCGCGACATCATGGATTTCGAACATCTGGTGGCGGAACCCGCCGCGGCGCTCGGCTACGCGGCGGCGCGACAAAGGGCCAGGGTCGTGCCCGGGCTTCATGTCGCGCTGATCAGCGGCGGGAATATCGCCCTGTCCCGACTTGCAGCCCTGTTGGCCGCCCCGTCGTAGGCGTTTCCCCCGGCGAAGCCGGACAGAAGCGCCGGCGCTTCTCGGAAGAGTGAACGGATCGCGAGTGCCGTCCGACTCGACAAGCCTCGCCGAACCGGCGAGTTTCGCGGCATGAACAGAATGCCGCCCTTTTCCATTCCCTCCCTCCGGTCCGCGTCATGACCGCCCCCCGGAAACGGCGCCTTGTGCTTGCCGGCGGCGGGCACTCCCATCTCGAAGTGCTGCGCCATCTCGGCCTTCACCGGGTCGAGGATTTCGAGATCGTGCTGGTGGCGAAGGAGCTGCAGGCACCTTATTCCGGCATGCTGCCCGGGCTGATCGGCGGGCTCTATCCCTTCGAAGCCGCGCACGTCGATCTGACGCGGCTCGCGAGCCTGTCCGGCGCGCGCGTCATTCACGGTTGTGTCGAGGGCATCGATCCAGCCGCCCGGCAGATCACGGTGTCCGGGCATCCGCCGCTGGGCTTCGATCTCTTGTCGCTCGATGTTGGCATCACTCCGGCGGTGGACGGCATCGCGGGGGCGGCGGAGCACGGCATTCCGGTCAAGCCGATCTCGAGTTTCTATCCCGTCTGGCGCGATCTTCTGGCGTGCTGCCTGACACCCGACGGTCCTCGCCATGTCGCAATCGTCGGCGGCGGGGCTGCGGGCTACGAGATCGTGCACGCCGTGCGCCGGCGCGTTGTCGACGACGCCACGGCGGCCGGTCTCGATCTTGGCGGCTTCACCTTCACGCTCGTCTCCGGTAGCGCCTTGCTACCAGCGGCCAACCGGCTGGCCCGCCATTTCGCCCGCGACGAACTGAAAAAGGCGGATATCCGGCTCATCGAGGACCACCGGGTCGTCGAGATCACCGCCGACCGGCTGGTTCTCGACAACGGGGACAGGATGCCGTGCGATGCGGCGATCCTGTGCACGCCGGGCCGGGCGGCCTCCTGGTTCGGCAACACCGGGCTGCCGCTCGACGACAGGGGCTTCTTCGCCGTGCGGCCGACGCTGCAATCGACCGGCGACGACGCGGTGTTTGCCGTCGGCGACTGCGCCGGGATGATCGGCCAGCAGCGCCCCAAGGCCGGGGTCTTCGCCGTCCGGCAGGGTCCGGTGCTGGCGCGCAACATCGTGAGCCGTCTCGCCGGTCGCGACCTCGAGGCCTACCGACCGCAGGCGCACTATCTGACGCTGCTCGCCAATGCGCAGGGCAGCGCCATCGCCGCGCGCGGCCCCTTCGCCGCGCGGGGAAGCCTGCTGCTCACCTGGAAGGATTTTATCGACCGGCGCTTCATGCGTCGCTACCAGAAAGCGGGCTGAATTCAGATCCTCCTCCGGTCGCTTGCGGAAAACGGTCATCCAACCGTCATCGAGCGGCGCTACTGAGCACCATCGCAACACACCCTGGAGGGACCCATGCGCAAGCTTCTTCTGACCCTGGCCGCAGTGACGATGCTCGCCGGCGCGGCGCAGGCCGCTACCGTCTATCCGATCGGCCGCGCCACGATTCTCGTCGGCTCGCCCTTCGACTTCAAGGTCGAGTTCGATAGCGTCGTCAAGCCGGAAGACGTCAAGATCACTGTCAACGGTGAAGACTACACGGCAGCCCTCGGCGAGGGCGAATTCGTTGCCGAGGAAAAGGGCGAGGACGACGCGGTTCTCGGTTCGGCGGTCATCCTGCGCGACGCCCGGATCGACAAGCCCGGTTCCTATGAAGTCAGCGTGACGGCCGGCGACGAAACCAAGACCGTGACCTGGGACGTGTACGACACGCCCGCAGCACCCAAGGCGAAGAACATCATCTTCTTCCTCGGCGACGGCCTCTCCGTGGCCCACCGCACCGCTGCCCGCATCATGTCCAAGGGCATGACCGAGGGCAAGGCCGACGGCCGCCTGAACATGGACGATCTCGACCACATGGCCTTCATCGGCACCTCGTCGACCCATTCGATCGCCACCGATTCGGCCAATACCATGTCGGCCTACATGACCGGCCACAAGTCGCGCGTGAACGCCCTCGGCGTCTATGCCGACCGCACGCCCGCGACCCAGGACGACCCGAAGGTCGAGACGATCGCCGAAGCGCTGCGCCGCACCACCGGCAAGTCGATCGGCGTGGTCTCCACCGCCGAGATCGAGGACGCGACCCCGGCGGCTACGGTCGCCCACACCCGCAAGCGCGGCGACAAGGCCGACATCGTCGGCATGTTCATGAAGACCAAGCCCGACGTGATCCTCGGCGGCGGTTCGGCCTATTTCCTGTCGAAGGACATCCCTGGCTCGAAGCGCAAGGACGACAACGACTACATCGCCCAGTTCAAGGATGCCGGCTACACGCTGGCGACCTCGAAGGCTGAACTGGACGCGGCGTCCGGCACCAATACCGGCAAGATCCTCGGCCTGTTCCACACCGGCAACATGGACACCGCGCTCGACCGCATGTTCCTCAAGAAGGGCACCGTCGACAAGTTCCCCGACCAGCCGGGCCTCGTCGACATGACGAAGACCGCCATCGCCCAGCTGTCGAAGAACCCGGAAGGCTTCTTCCTGATGATCGAAGCCGCCTCCATCGACAAGATGTCCCACCCGATGGACTGGGAACGCTCGGAATACGACACGATCGAGATGGACCAGGCGATCGGCGCGGCCATGGAGTTCGCCGAGGCCAATCCGGATACGCTGATCGTGGTGACGGGCGACCATACCCACGGCGTCTCCATCGTCGGCACCGTCGATGACGACAAGCCGGGCGACGTGATGAGCGAGAAGGTCGGCACCTATGACGACGCCGGCTTCCCGAACTACACCGACGCCAACGGCGACGGCTATCCGGACAAGGTGGACGTGTCCCGCCGCATCCAGATGTATGCCGGCAACCATCCGGCCTATTACGAGACCTTCCGTCCGAAGATGGATGGCCCGTTCGAGCCGGCCATCAAGGATGCCGACGGCAAGTACATCGCCAACCCGGCCTACAAGGACGTCCCGGGCGCGGTGCTGATGCCGGCCAACATCCCGTCCGACGGCGATACCGCCGCCCACACCGTGGACGACGTCGTGCTGCAGGCCACCGGCCCCGGCGCGGAAGAGTTCAAGGGTTACATGGAACAGAGCGACGTCTACCGGGTGCTGGCCGACGCGTTCGCCATGGGCAAGCCCTCGACGAACTGAGTTGAAACGCCAAGACTGGTCCGGGCGGCTGACCGCCCGGACCTTTTTGCTTTCCCGAGGCCAATTTCAGGAGGATGAGATGACGACAGCCCCGTTCAGCGGCCAAGTTCCGAGGCGGGCCTTCCTGCGCCTTGCGGCAGCGCTTCCGTTCGCCGCGGCAGTGCGCCAGGCCTCCGCCGCCGAAAAGCTCACATTCGACGAGCTCTACAGCAAGTTCGGCGTCCTCGGCCTGGAGTTTTCGCCGAAGGTGAAGTCGCTCGACCAGAAGCCTGTGACGATGACCGGGTTCATGGCGCCGCCCCTGAAGGCGGAATCCAATTTCTTCGTCCTCACCGAGATCCCGATGGCGCTCTGCCCGTTCTGCTCGTCGGACGCGGACTGGCCCGACAACATCGTCGTCATCTATCTGGGCGGCAAGCAGACCTTTCTGCCCGGCGGCACGCCGGTCAGGGTCGACGGCATTCTCGAAGTCGGGTCCTGGACCGATCCTGACACCGGCTTTCTCAGCCGCCTGCGCATTCGTGACGCGGGCTTTCGCGCGGCATAGGCGACAGACATCATGTTGAAACTCGAGATGCGGGGGATCGAAGTCACGTTCCCCGGACTTTCTTCCCCGGCGCTCGCCGTCGAGCGTTTTTCCGTTCCGGCGGGCGGCAGGCTCGCCATCACCGGGGCCTCGGGATCGGGCAAGAGCACCTTCGTCAACATCATAACAGGTCTCGAAAAGCTGCGGACGGGTTCGGTCCGCTGGGGCGATGTGGAGCTGTCCGAGCTCGGCGAAAGCCGGCGCGACCGCTGGCGCGGCGCCCATGTCGGCCTCGTCATGCAGGACTTCTTCCTGTTCGAGGGACTGTCGGCGCTCGACAACATCCTGCTTCCCGCCCGCCTCGCCGGGGTGGCGGACAGGGATCTCGTCACCCGTGCGCGGGCCCTGGCGGATTTCGTCGGTCTGAAACGTCCGGACCAGAGGGTGGAAACCATGTCGCGCGGCGAGATGCAGCGGGTGGCCGTCGCTCGCGCGGT
The DNA here is from genome assembly GCA_964511625.1 of uncultured Hoeflea sp. Taxonomy (GTDB): domain Bacteria; phylum Pseudomonadota; class Alphaproteobacteria; order Rhizobiales; family Rhizobiaceae; genus Pseudohoeflea. The sequence continues at coordinate 2,923 of CAZEJG010000059.1, read as the reverse complement.
GTTGCGCAGGCCGGGCATCATCGTGGCGGACGAACCGACGGCGAGCCTCGACGCGGAAAGCGGCGCCCAGGTCGCCGAGCTTCTGTTCTCGCTCGCCGATCAGGAGAAGAGCACGCTCGTCGTGGTCTCGCACGATCCCGCACTCACCGACCGCTTCGAAAGGCGCATTCGCCTCACGGCCGGCAGGATCGAGGCCGCCGACAGGGAGACGTCGTCATGATGAGGTTCATCCTCGCCGATATCGGCCGCTTCAGGCTCGGAGCCTTCTTCGTCGTCGCCATCGTGGCGCTCGCCATCGCGCTCGGCGTCGCGGTGACGCTGCAGGAGCGGGCTTTGCGCCTCGGCTCCGCCCGTGCCGCCGACCGGTTCGACCTGATCGTCGGGGCGGCGGGCAGCGAGACGCAGCTGGTGCTGTCCTCGGTCTTCCTGCAGCCCTCCGCCCTGCCGCTGATGGACGGAGAGGTGCTCCACAAGCTCGCCGACGATGCGAAGGTCGCCTGGGCGGCGCCGATCGGCTTCGGCGATTTCTATCAGCACTATCCGATCGTCGGCACCACCACGGTGCTGGTCGACAACCTCTCTGACGGTCTGTCGGACGGCACGGTCTTTGCTCGAGAGGGTGAGGCGGTGATCGGCGCGGATGTGGATCTGCCGCTCGGCGGCACGGTCAAGCCGATGCATGGCGAACTGGGCGAGGGCGGCCACACCCATACGGAGCTCGCCTATACGGTGAAGGGCCGCCTGAAGCCCACCGGCAGCGCCTGGGACAAGGCCATTCTGGTGCCGATTCGCGCTGTCTGGGACATTCACGGGCTTGGACATCATGACGAGGATGCGCACGAGGGGCACGCGCACGACGAGGACGGGCACGAGGACCATGAGGCCGAAGAGGACGACCATCACGAGGCGGTGGACCCGGATCGCCCGCTGAATGAGAGCTGGGACGATGATTTGCCCGGCCTGCCGGCGGTGCTGGTCAAGCCGAAGTCGATCTCGGACGCCTACAAGCTGCGCCAGGACTATCGTCACGAGGCCACGCTTGCCGTCTTCCCGGCGGAGGTGCTGACGCGGCTCTATGCGACGCTTGGCGACGTCAAGACCGTTCTCTCCGCAGTGGCCGGCGGCGCGCAGATCCTCGTCGGCTGCTCGCTTCTTCTCGTCGTCGTCATGCATGTCGGCCAACGTCGGCGCCAGATCGGCGCGCTGCGCGCTTTCGGCGCGCCGCGACTGGCGGTGTTCGGCATCGTCTGGGTGGAGCTCTTCTCGCTGATCGTCGTCGGCATCGGAGCCGGACTGGTGGTCGGCTATGCTGCCGCGCGGGTGATCGCGGCCCGGCTGGCGGTGGAAAGCGGATTTCACCTGCCGGTGAGCTTCATGCCGGAGGATGCGGGCGCGCTGGGCGTGGTCCTTCTCGGTGCCGCGCTGCTCTGCCTCCTGCCTGCGGCAATCGCCTATCGTCAGTCACCGGTTCAGGCCTTGCGGGCCTGAACCCTTTGCGACCGGGGGCGCACCATCTGACGCTGCTTGCCAATGCGCAGTGCAGCGCCGTCGCCTCGCGCGGCCCTTTCGCCGCGCGCGGTCGCCTGCTGCTCACCTGGAAGGATTTTATCGACCGGCGCTTCATGCGCCGCTACCGGGATCTTGTCCGATGAGGCGACGGATCGACCGTCGAAACTTCTGTAAACTGCGCTCGGGTCTGGTTAATCGCCGCATCACGATGCGAGCGTCGAGCGCATCGAACTCGACATCGCGCATCCTGATCTCGGGGGGGTGGCCCGTCGGGGCACCGAGGATATGGGGTTCGCCCTGAACGCGGAGACTGCGCTGGCGGTCGCCGACCGGAATCAACGCCTTCGCCGGGCGTTGCAAAGCGGCAGAGACGGCGAGATAGGTCTTGATGCGATGGGTGGTCTGACCGGGCCCGGCGTCAAATCTCACGTCGCTGAAGGAGAAATAGCTTCCCGCGCCAGCCGGCTGGGGAACGGGCTCTATGCGGCCCTCGAGGTAATCGACAAGCTCTCCGGCAATCATCCGGTCCATTGCTTCCATTGTCGCTTCCGCCCATCGCCTTGGGGTGCCGTAATCCGACAGAGCGAGTTTTCGTTGCGCGATGATGGGCCCGGCGTCGATCTCGGCGACAAGCTGATGCAATGTCATGCCCCCGTACAGATCGGCAGTTCCGTCCATCAGGAGCGCGTGGAGTGGCAGCGGCCCCTTGTAGTGGGGCAGCAAGGCGGGATGGAAATTGACAGCCCGTCCCTTCAGCCGGTCCAGAAAGGCGCCGGGGAAGATGATATCGGATCCCGCGCAGACCAGAACGTCGAATTCCGGCGCCTGCGCCAGTGCGGCCTCGAGTGCGGGCGCTCTCGGCCGGCCGATCAGCCGTGGACGGGCTCCGCTGCGCCGCGCTGCCTCGGCGATCTGCTTCTTGAACGTGCTGGAGAAAGGCAGAACGGCCCTCGCGGAAGGCAAACCCGGGAATCGGCGGTCGCCTGTCCAGATCTCGCAAATCTGGAAGCCGGTCCGCTCGAGAGCCGATATCGCCTTCAATCCCATGGCGTCGCGGCCAATGACGAGGATGCACCGCACCTCTTGATCCCCTTGTTGATATCCTGGCCGTGAGCCGGTTGGCGTGAGCCGGCATCGACGATCGGAACGCATATTGAAGATCGGCCGCGACCTGTCCGGAAACCGCGATGGAGCGGTGGGCGGATTCGACCAGCAGGCCACGTCGCAATGAGACTGGCGCATTGCCGGTTCCGATGTCAACGCCGGGGTGCGCGTCGGCACCGACATCGATTGATCAACGCCAAAACGCAGAAAAGCCCCGGAAAACCGAGGCCTTGTGCGTCTTCGTCTCTGAAGAGAATTTGGAGCGGGCGATGGGATTCGAACCCACGACCCCAACCTTGGCAAGGTTGTG
>CAZEJG010000058.1:0-13953 GCA_964511625.1 uncultured Hoeflea sp. | reverse complement strand
GACTACCGCTATTTCCCCGATCCGGACCTGCTGCCGCTCGAATTCGACGATGCCTTCGTCGCTGAACTGGCGAAGAACCTGCCGGAACTGCCCGACGAGAAGCGCGAGCGGTTCGTCAAGGATATGGGGCTGACCGTCTACGACGCCTCGATCCTCGTTTCGGAAGCCGCGATCGCCGACTATTTCGAGAAGGTGGCTGCGGGCCGCGACGGCAAGGCGGCCGCCAATTGGGTGATCAACGACCTGCTAGGCGCCTTGAACAAATCCGGCAAGGACATTGAAGAGACTCCGGTTTCGCCCGATCAGCTCGGCGGCATTCTCGACCTGATCAAGGAAGGCGTCATTTCCGGCAAGATCGCCAAGGACCTCTTCGAGATCGTCTGGAACGAGGGCGGCGACCCGGCGACGATCGTCGAGGAGCGCGGCATGAAGCAGGTCACCGACACCGGTGCCATCGAGAAGGCCGTCGACGAGGTGATCGCCGCCAATCCCGACCAGGTCGAGAAGGCCAAGGCCAAGCCGAGCCTCGCCGGCTGGTTCGTCGGCCAGGTGATGAAGGCCACCGGCGGAAAGGCCAACCCGCAGGCCGTGCAGGCGCTGGTCAAGCAGAAACTCGGTATCGAGGAGTAGGGGCTCTGGTCTACTTCGTCCGCTCCGCTTCCGAACGCGATGTCCCGGCCGTCGCCGCACTTCTGGCCGAGGCCTGGCGGGCGACCTACGGGCCCATCCACGGCGCCGAGAAGACCGAATCGCTGATTGCCGACTGGCATGCGCCGGACCGTATCCGCGAGAACATGGCGCGTCCGGACGGCGAGTATCTGGTCGCCGACGACGGCGAGAGCCTCGGCGGCATGGCGTTCGCGACCCCGAGCGGTGCCGGCGACGTCAGGAGCGTCAAGCTTCATCAGCTCTACGTCCGCCCCGGCTGCCAGCGCCAGGGCGTGGGACGCGATCTCTTCGCCGAGATCGAGACCTGTTTCCCGGATGCCAAGAAGCTGATCCTCGAGGTCGACGAGAAGAATGCCCAAGCGATCGCCTTCTATGAGGGCGTCGGCATGAGCGAGGCGGGCCGCATCAGCAATTGCGGGACGTCCGATTCGGGTATTCACGCGATCCTCATGGAAAAATCGCTCCCGCCGGAAATCTGAGATGGCCGACGCCTCCGCCACGATCGTGATCCGTGAGGCGCGCCGCGGGGATGTCGCCGCAATCGCCGCCATGTTCGCTTCCGACCAGCTCGGTGGCCACGGCGATACGGCGGATGCCGCAAGCCTTCCCGATTATCTCGCGGCCTTCGACTGGATCGAGGCGAGCCCCGACAACCGGCTCTGGGTGGCCGATATCGACGGCGAGATCGTCGGGACCTATCAATGCACCTATACGCGCACGCTGACGGGAAGGGGCTCGTCGAGCCTGACGATCGAGGCGGTCCATACCCGCCACGACCAGCGCGGGGCGGGAATCGGTGCGGCAATGATCCGCCACGCGATTGCGCAGGGCGAGGAAATGGGCGTCCGGTTGGTGCAACTGATGTCCAACGCGGTGCGGACCGACGCCCATCGCTTCTACGAGAGGCTGGGCTTCGCCAAATCCCATGCCGGTTTCAAGATGAAATTGCACTGAGCTGTTGCGCTGCACTGGACAAGGCCCGGCAGGCGCGCCATAAGCGGGACAGACAGTCAACGGACGCGGAAGTTTCGATGAAGTTCTTTTTCCAGCAGCTCCTGACCTGGTGGAACGGCACCACCCCCGGCACCCGTTTCTATCTCTGGCGCTTCTACAAGCGCGTCGGCGAAGACGAGTTCGGCAACGTCTATTTCGAGGGTCAGAAGGATTCGGAAGGGCGCACGCGCCGCTGGGTCCGCTACAACGGCTATTCGGATCCGACCACCATTCCGCCCGGCTGGCACGGCTGGATGCATCACCGCGTCGCGGTGCCGCCGTCCAACGAGAACTATGCCGCGCGGGAGTGGGAAAAACCGCACCTGAAGAACCTCACCGGTTCGCCGTTGGCCTATCGTCCGAAGGGCTCCATCCTGCGTGCAGGCCACCGTCCGCGCGTGACCGGCGACTACGACGCCTGGACGCCGAAATCCTGATTTTTCGTCCGCCGCCGGTGCGGCGGGCACCGGATGGCCACAATTGGGTGGTCTAGCAGGGCCGATCCGGCCCTTGCCTGTGCAACGCCGGACGGGAATCGGTTATGGCTTTGCCTGAGCACGTCGTTCCGTCAGGGGCGATGAAACGGGCAGGGTGAGGGACGGGTCAGCAAGACACATGACGTTCGCTTTGAAATCCAGATCACTTGCCGCCGCCGCGCTGGTGTCGGTCGCTCTCTGGCCGCTCGCGGCCGATGCGGCACGCATCGAGAACCCGGTGGCCGAGTTCACCGGTATCGACAAGATCACCGGCCGGATCACCACCTTCGACGTCTACATCAACGAGACAGTTCAGTTCGGCGCGCTGCAGGTCACGCCGCGCGTCTGCTACAGTCGCGACGAGACCGAGACGCCGAAGACCGACACCTTCGTCGAGGTCGACGAGATCACGCTCGACCGCAAGATCCGGCGGATCTTCACCGGCTGGATGTTCGCCGATTCGCCGGGCCTCAACGCCGTCGACCATCCCGTCTATGACGTCTGGCTGAAGAGCTGCAAACAGTCCTCGGACGTGCCGCCGCCGGACAACCTGCCGACCGCCTCGACGGCCACTCCGGCCGAAGGAGAAGCGGCGCCGCAAGGCGACGTAGCACCGGCTCAATAAACGCACCTCACCGGAATCAAATTCAAAGAAAAGCCCCGTAACACCTTCGTGCTACGGGGCTTTTTCGTTCGGCGGTCTCCGCTTACTGGGCCGAGGCGACCGGCGAGATCAGCGGCGTGATGCGCCGGATGGTCACGCGGCGGTTCAGACGCTCCGGACCCTGCGTGCGAACCTTCAGGTAGCGTTCGCCATAGCCCTGGGTGACCAGGTTTTCCGGCGGAATGCCGTAGACCGCAGACAGGGCGTTGGCCACGGTCTCGGCCCGCTCGTCGGAGAGGATGAGATTGGATTCATCCGAGCCGACGGCGTCGGTGTGCCCTTCGATGAGGAAGGTTTCACCCGGGTTGCGGTCGAGCACCTTGGCGATGGCATCGGCGACACCGCCGAGATCGTCGACCTGGTCACGCGGGATGTTGGCGCTGCCGGTCTCGAAGGTCAGCGTGTCCATATCGATCCGGCGGACCTTGTCGCGGATACGGGCGGAGTACTTGACTTCGTCGACCGAGTAGATGCGCTCGACGCGTTCCACCGGCGGTTCCTCGAGGAAGTCGTAGTAGTCGCCTTCGTCCGCCACCGTGGCATCGAGCACGTACTGGCTGATCGGGATGTTCAGACGCAGCGGCGGCAGGTCACGGCCCGGGTCGCGCCACGGCCGGTCACGATCGCCTCGCTCGTCGCGCGGGACGTAGGCGAGAAGGATCTCGCGACCATCCGGCAGGATTTTCGAGCGCTGGATGATTTCGCCGTAGCGGTTATAGATCGTAACGATCTGGGTGCCGTTGCGACGGGTGATCACCTCGCGGGTGCGACCGCGCGGAAGTTCGTCGTAGTAGACATCTTCGGACCGGCCGCGCAGGCGGCGGTCGTCATCGCTCTGGACGATGGTCTGGTTGTTGAACTGGATGATGAAGCGGTTGTCGACCTCGCGAACACGCTCGCCGTCATTCCGGTCACGCTCGAACCTGGGACGCGACTGGATGCGCTGGCCTTCTTCCCGAAGCGGATTGGGGGCCGCGACAGGCTCGGCCGCGAAGGTCGCCTGTGCCTCCGCGTCGCTTGTGGGGGCCGGTGCCGGCTCGGCTGTGGCCTGAGCTTCCGCGGGCGCCTGCTGGCCTTCTGCCGGCTGTTCGGCTGTCCGGGTGCCGTCTTCAGCAGGAGCGGGCTCTTCCTTGGCGCTGTCGAGCACCGGGGCGCCGTTTTCCACGGGCAACGTGGCTTCGGGCGTCACCTCCTCGTTGCTTTCTGCTGTGGCCTGCGCCGCAGCTTCGGCCGAGGCGTTCTGCTCGTCGGCGGACTTGTTCTCGGCAGGCGCTTCGGTCTGCTCCGCGGGAGCCGCTTCTGCCGGCTGCTCGGCTTCGGCGGGAGCGGCTTCGGCAGGCTGCTCGGCCGGTGCGGCCGGTGCGGCCGGCTCTTCCGGGGTTGCGGCCGGGGCCTCGGCTGCAGGCTCTTCAGCAGGTGCTTCCGGTGCGGGCTGCTCCGCTTCAGGTGCAGACTGCTCTGCTTCAGATGAGCGTTGCTCGGCTTCCGGCTGCGGTGCTTCGGCGGCCGGAGCGGCGTCCTCCGCCGGTGCAGCCGCTTCCGGTGCAGGTGCTTCAGGGGCCGGCTGTTCGGGTTCCGGTGCAGGCGGGGCCTCGGCAGCCGGCTGTTCCGGTTCGGGTGCAGCCTCGGGGGCAGCAGGAGCTTCAGGCGCCGCTTCGGCGGCAGGAGCCTCTTCCGCTGCCGGAGCTGCCTCGGGCGCGGGAGCTGCCTCGGGCGCCGGTGCGGGCTCTTCAGCCGGGGGAGCAGCCTCGGGTTCGGGCTGCGGGGCCGGCTGTTCTTCCTGGGGCACTTCTACCTGGGGCTCCGGGTCCGCCTGCGCCTGAACCTGGGGTTCCGGCGCCAGGGCCTCGTCGACAGGCTGCTCGGGAGCGGGCGGAGCCGCCTGGGCTTCTGCCTGCATCGCGGCATCAAGGTCGGCCTGGGCGCTCTCGACCCGCTGCTTTGCCGCTGCGACGTCACCATCGTTCGTCTGCGCCTCCGTGAGCGCGGCCATTGCCTGATCGAGCTGAGCCTGGGCGTCCGAGACGCTCATCTGGACGTTGAGGAGCGGAAGGCCGAGGGCGGCCTCACCTGCATCGGCTGCGGGACGCACTGTCAGCGCATGGGCCGGGATCGCGCCGAGCGATAACGCTAGCGCGGTCGAGGCCAGAAAGCGGCGATTGATAGGCATGGTGGGCATTCTCCCTAGTGGTTGTTGTGCGAACAACGCGGGGGAGTGAAAACCGTTCCTGTCACGAAATGTTTTGGGAGGTAAGGAAAAGCAACGGCTTAAATATGCCTGACGCCCTCAGATGAAGCCGATTTCCGGCCCTTCGAGCGCTTCGGCCAAGAGCACTTCATACTCGTCCCGGGGCACGTCGATCGCCCCGAACATCTTCAGGTGCTCGGTCGTGAACTGCGTGTCGAGTAACCGGAATCCACGGACGTTGAGCCGCTCGACGAGATGAGCGAGACAGATTTTCGAGGAGTCGGTGGCGCGAGAGAACATGCTCTCGCCGAAGAAGGCGGCCCGCAGAGAAACACCGTAAAGACCACCCACGAGTTCGCCGTCGCGCCAGGCTTCCACCGAATGGGCGTGGCCGAGCCGGTTGAGGCTTGAGTAGAGTTCGAAGATCGTCTCGTTGATCCAGGTGGAGGGCCGCCCCGGACCGGGGGCGGCGCAGCCGCGCATGACCGCTTCGAAGGCCGTGTTGAAGCGGATCTCGTAAGGCGCGCGCCGGATCGTCCGGCGCAGCCGTTTGGGAACGTGGAAATCGTCGAGCGGAATGACGCCGCGAACCTCCGGCTCCACCCAGAAGATGTCGGGATCTTCCGCGCTTTCCGCCATGGGAAACAGACCGGCCGCATAGGCCCGCAGCAGGATCTCCGGTGTCAGATGCGATGCAGCCAAAGCGGGCTCCCCCGTTTTGTCCGTCTCCCGATCACGTCCTAGTCGGACCCCTTCTCGGCAAGAAACTTCTCCAGCCAGTGGATGTCGTAATCGCCGTTGGCGATGTCCGGATTGGCGAGCAGATCGCGGAACAGCGGGATCGTCGTGTTGATGCCGTCGACCACGAACTCGTCGAGCGAGCGGCGCAGACGCATCATGCATTCCACCCGGTTGCGCCCGTGGACGATCAGCTTGCCGATCAGGCTGTCGTAGTAGGGCGGGATCCGGTAGCCCTGATAGACGCCAGAATCGACGCGCACGCCGAGGCCGCCCGGCGGGTGATAATGCGTGATCGTGCCGGGCGAGGGCACGAAGGTGCGCGGGTCCTCGGCATTGATGCGGCATTCGATGGCATGGCCGGAGAAGCGGATGTCCTTCTGGGTGACGGACAGTCCGCCGCCGGACGCGACGCGGATCTGCTCGTGAACCAGGTCGATGCCGGTGATGGCTTCGGTGACCGGGTGCTCCACCTGCAGGCGGGTGTTCATCTCGATGAAATAGAACTCGCCGTTCTCGTAGAGGAACTCGACAGTGCCGGCGCCGCGGTACTTCATCTTCCGCATGGCGGCGGCACAGATCTCGCCGATCTCGCTGCGCTGGGCTGCATTCAGGGACGGCGAATTGGCTTCTTCCCAGACCTTCTGGTGACGGCGCTGTAGCGAGCAGTCACGTTCGCCCAGATGGACCGCATTGCCTTCGCCGTCGCCCATCACCTGGATTTCGATGTGGCGCGGCTTGGCGAGATACTTCTCGATGTAGACGGCCTCGTTGCCGAAGGCTGCACCGGCCTCGGAGCGGGCGGTCGACAGCGCGATCGACAGTTCCTCGGCGTTGTTTGCGACCTTCATGCCTCGTCCGCCGCCGCCGGCGGTCGCCTTGATGATGACGGGATAACCGATCTCGTCGGCGATCGTCTTGGCATCCTCGTCGGTGGTGATCTCGCCTTCGGAGCCAGGAACGACGGGGATGCCGAGGTCCGCAGCGGTCTTCTTGGCAGTGATCTTGTCGCCCATCAGCCGGATGTGCTCGGCGGTGGGGCCTATGAAGGTCAGGCCGTGCGCTTCAAGGATGTCGGCGAACTTGGCGTTCTCCGACAGGAACCCGTAACCGGGGTGGACCGCATCCGCGCCGGTGATCTCGCAGGCGGCGACGATCTGGTGGATGTTGAGATAGCTTTCGCGCGAGGGCGGCGGGCCTATGCACACGCTCTCATCGGCCAGACGCACATGCATGGCGTCCTGGTCGGCGGTGGAATGGACGGCGACCGTCTGGATGCCGAGTTCCTTGCAGGCGCGCAGCACGCGCAGTGCGATTTCGCCGCGGTTGGCGATGAGGATCTTTGAGAACATCGGCCTACTCGATCATCACCAGCGGTTCGCCGTATTCGACCGGCTGACCGTCGGCGACCAGGATCTCGGTGATCTTGCCCGAGCGGGGCGAGGGGATCTGGTTCATCGTCTTCATGGCTTCGATGATGAGCAGCGTCTGGCCTTCGCTGACCGTCTGGCCGACTTCCACGAAGGGACGTGCGCCAGGCGAGGGCGACATGTAGGCAGTGCCGACCATCGGCGAGGGAACGCTGTTGCCGGAAGCGGCGGGCTTGGACGGTGCTTCACCGGGGGCGGCGGAAGCCGGCGCGGGTGCGGGAGCGACTGGCTGCGGAGCCGGCGCGTAGGCTTGCGCAGCGATCGGGGTACCGGCGCGCGAGACGCGAATGCGCAGATCGTCCTGCTCGACCTCGATTTCGGTCAGATCGGTTTCGTTCAGGATGGTGGCCAGATCTCGGATGAGCGTCTGATCGATGGCCGGTTTCTTGGTCGACATCGGGTGTTGCCTTCTCGTTTGCGTCGCGGCGTCAACGACACCGGGGCGATTGGACTGACCGGGCGCGGTTTCCGGATGCGGGTTTCCGGCGCCGATCAGGCAAGGAACCTGTTCCCGGAGAGGGATTGAAGGCTCCTAATAGGGGGCGGTTCGGCTCGTCAAGCCGCAGAGCGCAGAAAATGGCCCATAACCCGGTTTCCGTATAGCACTTAAGCGCTTCTAGCACACCGTGCTGTTGCAGCTTCTCATATTGGCGACCTTCTCCTCCAGAACGTCGGCGCCGAGCGCACCGAAGACGGCTTCGTCACCGACGATATAGGAGGGGGTGCCGTTGATGCCGAGCTGATCGGCCAGCGAATAGGCCTGCTTGATGGATTCGGTGATTTCCGGGTCTTCCATGCCTGCGCGCACCTTCTCTTCCTCGGCACCGAGCTTGACGGCGAGGTCCATGGCGGTTTCCTCGGTCGCACGTGCCTCCGAGCCGAGGAGCGTGCGGTGGAATTCGCCGTACTTCTCCGGCATCAGCTTGCGGAACGACATGGCAACGCGGTGGGCGGCGAGCGAATCCGGACCGAGAATGGGGAATTCCTTGAGCACGAAGCGGACCTTGTCGTCGCCTTCGATGATGGCGTTCATGTCCTCGAGCGCGTGCTTGCAGAAGCCGCAATTGTAGTCGAAGAACTCGACGATGGTGACGTCGCCCTCGGGATTGCCGAGAACGATGTCCTGCGGGGCGGCGGTCAAGGCCTCACGGTTGGCGACGATGGCGGCCTTCGCCTTCTCTGCCGCTTCCGCTTCCTGCTTGGTCTGAAGCGCCGTCTGCATCTCGCTGAGGATTTCCGGGTTGGCGAGCAGATACTCGCGCACGAAAGCCCCGATTTCCTCCTTCTGCGCCGCGTCGAGCGCCGAGGCCGGCGTTACGAAGGCGGTGGTGGCGGCGAGAGCGGCGACAAGCGCACCGGTGGTGAGTTTCTTCAGCATGATCTGTCCTTTCCGCGGTCGCGGCCTGTCGGACGCGCGCAGTTGCTGTCGGGCACTCTATTTGGCGACCGACAGAATGTCATTGGCCCGTTTGGCACCGGGCGATCCTTTTGGCAGTTTGGCGATGGCGCGGGCGGCGAAGACCTGGGCGTCGCGCATGGAACCGGCGCGGAAATGGCCTTCCGCCATCGCCAGTTCCGCATTCCCGATATCGCCGGCCAGACCATAGGCCTGCGACAGATAGAGATAGGCGTTGAGATTGTCGGGATCGGTCTGGATCGCCGAGCGGAAGTTCTCGATCGCCGTTTTGGCGTTTCCGGGTTGGCCTGTGGACAGAAGTGCAAACGCGTAGCGCGAGCGGATGAGGCCCTCGCTGTCGTCGGAGAGCTTCATCGCCCGGGCAAAAGCCGATGCCGCATCCGCCGGACGGCGCAGCTTGAGAAGGATTTCGCCCCGGAACTCGTGAAAATAGCCGTTGTTGGGGGCGGACTTGATCAGGTCGTCCATCTTGGCGAGCGCGGCGCGCGAATTGCCCGACAGATCCGTGGCGATCGCGTCGCCGTAGCGGCCGGCGAGCGAAGAGCGGTCGCGTCCGAAGAGGCGCGCCACTTCCGCCTGGCCGCCGGCGAAGGCGGCGATCTTGGCGCGCGCCAGCTGGTGGCGTTGCAACAAGGCCGCGGGATCGGTCTTGTCGTAGTAGGGACTTTCACGGGCGAGCGTTTCAAGCAGTGCGATACGCTCGCGCGGCAGCGGGTGGCTGAGCTGGTAGGGGTCGACCTGCACGCCGGCGAGCGCCAGGCTCGATGAGAACCGCTCGAACGTGGTCAGCATGCCTTTGGCCGACTGCTGCGTGGCGCGCAGATATTTGGCCGCCGCCTGATCGGCGTTCATTTCTTCCGAGCGCCGGTAGCTCAGCAACCCGCGCATGGCGACGCCGGGTGCGGCGGAAACCAGCGCGCCGCCGGCCGAAGCGCCGCCGCGCGATCCCGCCACCGAGCCCGCCGCCATCGCGCCAATCCCGAGGAGGCCGCCGACGATTGCCATGGTGCGTGCGCGTTCGAGCTGCTCGCGCAGCCGCTGCTGGTGACCGCCGGCGAGATGGCCGGTCTCGTGGGCGAGGACGCCGATGATCTCGTTGGGCGTCTCCGCCGCCATGATCGCGCCCGTGTTGACGAAGATCCGGCGTCCCGCGACGAAGGCGTTGAAGGAGCGGTCGTTGACCAGCACGATCTCGATGCCGCGGCGAGACAGCCCGGCGGCCTTGAGGATCGGCACCGCGTAATCCTTGAGGAGCGATTCGATTTCCGCATCGCGAATGACGGCCACCCGACCCTGCTGGGCCGCTGCGGGTGCCGCCATGAAGGGAGCGACGAGAGAAAAGGCGAGCACGCCATGGGCGGCGATACGCAGAAGAGAGTGGGCGGAATGGAAGAGTTTTCGCATCATCAGTCCGTATAAACTCCCGTCGCGCAAATGAAAACGGTGCCGGACGCGTTCGCCGCCGGGCTCGCAGCCTTGTGATCGCCACGACAATCGGGCAATTGTGCGGCCACGATCGCCGACCGGCCGGGCGAAGACTGCCACGAGCCGGCCCCTGTTGCAGATGAACCACCCGGAGACAGTAGCGCCGATGGCCCGTCAGAAACGCCCCAGCGTCGAGCCCTTTCATGCCATGGACGTTCTCGCCGAGGCCACGCGCCTGAAGGGCGAGGGCAGGGATGTGATCTCGCTCGCCGTCGGCCAGCCCGCCCATCCCGCCCCGAAGCCGGCACTGGAAGCCGCGCGCAAGGCGCTCGAGGCGGGGCGGGTCGGTTATACCGACGCACTTGGGACATCCGGCCTGCGCCGCGCGATCGCCGCTCATTACCGCAGCCGCCACGGCGTGACGCTCGATCCGCGCCGCGTCGCCGTCACCAACGGCTCTTCGGCGGCCTTCAACCTGGTCTTCCTGCAGTTTTTCGTGCCCGGCGAAACCGTGGCCATCTCCCGCCCGGGCTATCCCGCCTATCGCAACATCCTGACCGCCCTCGGTCTCAACGTCGCCGAAATCCCGGTGGGCGCCGAGACTGACTACGTGCTGACGCCCGGCGCGATCGAGGCCTGGGAGCGCGACAATGGTCGGGAGGTCGCCGGCGTCATGGTCGCAAGCCCCGCCAACCCGACCGGTACCGTCACGTCGAAGGCGCAGCTCGCCGCACTCGCCCACTGGTGCGACGCCCGCGACGCCGTCTTCATTTCCGACGAGATCTATCACGGCCTGACGTTCTCGGGCGAGGAGACGACCGCCCTGGAGGTGTCCGACCGGGCGATCGTCATTAACTCGTTCTCGAAATATTTCTGCATGACCGGCTGGCGCATCGGCTGGATGGTGTTGCCGGAAGACCTCGTCCGTCCCGTCGAATGTCTGGCCCAGAGCCTCTACATCAGCCCGCCCGAGCTCTCCCAGATCGCAGCTGAAGCCGCTTTCGACGGCATCGCGGAGATGGAGGAGGTCAAGGCGGGCTATGCGCAAAACCGGGAGCTTCTGGCGAAGCGTCTGCCCGAACTCGGACTGCCCTTCGCCGCCCCGATGGACGGGGCGTTCTACGCGCTTTGCGACGTCTCCCGCTACACCAACGATTCGATGGCTTTCGCCCACGACATGCTGCGTGAGATCCACGTAGCCGCAACGCCGGGGCTCGACTTCGATCCGGTCGAGGGCCACCGGCTGATCCGCTTTTCCTATGCGGGAAGCCATCCCGACATGGAAACTGCGCTCGATCGCATGCAGGCGTGGCTGGCGCGCAAGGGCTAGCAGCACTTGCGTTGCTTTGCTGCTAAGCATCTGAAAACATTTAGCAAATCAAATTTCGGAATTGCCTGGTCAGGCGAATCCTGTTTTCATCGTCTCATTCGGTTGTGACATGAGGACGACGCATGAAGCAGGCAGACCGGACTGAACTCGAACGTCAATTGAACGGGTATGGTCTGACGACCGCCCATATTCTCTACCGCCTCCCGGATTTCCAGTCGGTTCTCCAGACCTTCATCTGGCAGAACTACGATCTGGCTCCCGCCTTTCCCGAGATGCGACGCTTCCTCGATTTCTGGGAAAAAAACATCGAGGGCAGGCTGCACTCTGTGCGCTATGCGCACCGCCAGCTGATCGGCCCCAACGAATGGCGCAAGGTCGACGGCGAGATCATCATCCACTGAAACATCTTGCGCGGACGACCCGATCCGTGACCCACCATGAAAAAAGCCGGCGCAGGACGCCGACTTTTTTATTCCTTCGGGTGGGCGAGGCTGCCTCAGAGGAAGCCGCCACCACCGCGGCGCTGCCACCATCCGCCCTTCTTGGGCTTGTCGTCCTTCTCGCCGTTGGTCGACGAGGTGACGACCGGAGCCGAGGCAATGGCCGAAAGATCGGTCTGTGCCTTGCGGTCGCGCTTGGACGCGGCATCGTCTTCGCTTTCGCCGGCCGGAGCTTCCTCCTCGACGACCGGAGCCGTTGCCGCGGCAGCCACGTTCAGCTCCTCGGCAGGCTTGGCGTCTTCCTTGGAGGCGGGCTTCGCTTCCGATGAATCGCCGGAAGCCTTTTCATCGGACGAGGTGTCGGCCGGGGCCTTCTCCTCGGCCTTCTTGGCGCGGCTTCTGCGCGCCCGGGCCGGCTTCTTCTCTTCCTTCGGAGCGTCTTCCGAGGTCACGTCGGTGCTTTTTTCCGTCGCTGCTGCCGCCACCGGTTCCGGCTTGGGCTCAGGCTTCGGATCCGGCTGCGGCGTGGTGTCGATTTCCTCGTCGTCCGCGTAATCCTGGTTGCCGTTATTGTCGTTGTCCTCGGACGACGGCCGCTGCTCGTCGCGGTTACGGCGGCCGCCCCGCTTGCCGCGGCGGCGCTTCTTGCCGCCCCGGTTCTGGTCGCCGTCGTCACCGTCGCGTTCGTCGGACTGGTCGGATGCACTCGGCTGGTCGTCCGAGTTGTCGTCGTCCGAATCGTCGTTGCCGGAGGACTGGTCGTCGGACCCCTGGGCGGCATTGTCGCCGTCATTGCCGCGACGGCCGCGCCGGCGACGCCTGCGACGGCGGCGGCCGGACTTGCTGTCGTCCTGGTTGCGATCCTCGTCGGAACCCGAATTGGTATCCGAACCCGAACGGGCTTCGACTTCCTCGGTCTCGCTTTCGTCGCTTTCGATCACCACGTCGTCGTCCGCGTCCTCTTCATAAGAGGGGCTGTTGGCGTGGATGTGTTCCATCGTCACCGGATTGTCGACGGGCGCGCCGCGGTCAATGGCGAAATACTGGCTGCCCACATCCGGATCGGACGCGAAATCGATCGACAGGCCGAAACGCTTTTCGAGGTCGATGATCGTGTCGCGCTTGTTGTTGAGCATGTAGAGCGCGGTCTCGCCGGTGGTGCGAACCGTGATGTCGTGCGTGGTGTGCTTGAGCAGATATTCCTCGATGCCGCGCAGGACGTGCAGGGCGACGGAGGAGGGGGAGCGCACGTGGCCGGTGCCGCCGCAATGGGCGCAGACCTGCATGGTGCTTTCGAGCACGGAGGCGCGGATGCGCTGGCGCGACATTTCCAGAAGACCGAAATGCGAGATGCGGCCGACCTGGATGCGCGCGCGGTCGTGCTTGAGGCAATCCTTGACCTTCTTCTCAACCGCACGGTTGTTGCGGTTTTCCTCCATGTCGATGAAGTCGATGACGATCAGGCCCGCCAGGTCGCGCAGCCTGAGCTGGCGCGCCACTTCCTCGGCGGCCTCCAGGTTCGTCTGCAGCGCGGTGTCCTCGATCGAGTGCTCACGCGTCGAACGGCCGGAGTTGACGTCGATGGCGACCAGCGCCTCGGTCTGGTTGATGATGATGTAGCCGCCGGACTTCAGCGTCACCTGCGGCTGGACCATCTTGTCGAGCTGGGCGTCGATGCCCGAGCGCGCGAAGATCGGCATGAGATCCTTGTAGGGCTGAACCACCTTGGCGTGGCTCGGCATCAGCATCTTCATGAAGTCCTTGGCTTCGCGGTAGCCTTCCTCGCCGGAGACGACGATCTCGCTGATCTCCTTGTTGTAGAGATCGCGGATCGACCGCTTGATCAGCGAGCCTTCCTCGTAGACCAGCGCAGGCGCCGTCGACTTGAGGGTGAGGTTGCGCACATTGTCCCACAGCCGCATCAGATATTCGAAGTCGCGCTTGATCTCGACCTTGGTGCGGTTGGCTCCGGCGGTCCTGAGGATCACGCCCATGCCCTGCGGCACTTCCAGTTCGCGTGCGATCTCCTTGAGACGCTTGCGGTCGGTGACGTTGGTGATCTTGCGCGAGATGCCGCCGCCACGTGCGGTGTTCGGCATCAGAACCGAATAGCGGCCGGCGAGCGAGAGATAGGTGGTCAGCGCCGCGCCCTTGTTGCCGCGCTCTTCCTTGACGACCTGGAC
>CAZEJG010000057.1:0-16110 GCA_964511625.1 uncultured Hoeflea sp. | reverse complement strand
TCAAAATCGAGTTCCGCAAGGAGTGCTGGTTCGATCCCGGCCAGGGGCACCATTTACTTTTCAGTTGCTTATACAGCGGAGTGATCGCCGTTTCTTGACCTCTCGCAGAAGAGAGTCTAGAAGAACATATGATGAACATTTTGGTAAATCGCAACGCCTGCGTTTGAGAGGCGCCAGTTGAGGGAGCAGATGTTCACGAAAGAGTTTGACGAGATCACTCTGGCTGATGTGCAGGCGGTTGTGGATGGAGGCCTCCCGGAGGGGCGGCAACTGGAGTTCAAGCGCGATCGCTACGAAAAAACGGATAGCGGGCGGCGCGAGTTAGTCGCTGACGTCTCCGCCATGGCTAATGCCGTCGGCGGTTATCTTCTTATTGGAGTCGATGAAAAAAACGGGGTGGCTTCCGAGATATCGGGAATTGTTGAGCCTGATCCCGATAGTTTGATCCTGGCAGTCACCCAATCCATTTTGGCCTCTACCGAGCCTCCGTTGAACGATTTCCGTCCGCGTTGGCTGCCCATGGATGGAGATCGTGGCGTTCTCATACTGAAAATTGCCCGAAGTTGGAGCGCGCCACATCGTGTCACTTTAGGCAAAAGTGGCCATTTTTACGTTCGCGATGAAAGTCGGAAGCACCAGATGTCAGTTGATGAACTTCGCCGTGCATTTCTGTTTGCCTCCCAAGTCGAGGAGAGAATCCGAAGCTTTCGTATGGAGCGACTTGAACTGATTGCTAACGACGAGGGGCCTCTTGCGGTCGGACAGGAAGATGAAGCGAAGCTCGTTCTTCATGTTGTACCCCGAGCGGCGTTTACAGATGGTCTGAACTTATCTTTTGAAGAATATGGAAGTCACTCTTGGCCTTGGCCCCTCGGTGGTGGCAGCGGAGCTAACCGTATGCACTCACTTGATGGGCAGGTTAGCTATTCTGGTTCTGTAAATCCGCAAGGTAATGTTCGGGCATTTTCAACACTCTTCCGCAACGGCATCGCAGAAGCGGTTGCTACCGTCGGTGTTTGGGAGAAAGATGACCAACGTTGGCTATCACTATACGGAGTTGAGAACGATATAATAAAGGGGCTTAGGCAGGTTTTAAGTGAATATGAACGAAGGGCGATACCGATGCCTTATTTCGTTCAGCTAAGTCTTCTTGGGGTCCGTGGAGTTGGCGCGCATCTAAACGATTGGGGTGGCGGTATGAGCTATCCTCACCGATCTGATAGGGTGTTGCTTCCGGAGCTAATCGTCAGCGCGGGCAATAGTCGGACGCTGGCGGAAACCATGCTGAAGCCTGTATTTGATCTTATGTGGAACGCTTTTGGTCAGCCGTATTCGTTTAGCTATGATAGTTCCGGAGACTATATTTATAGATAGTATTCAATATTTGGGAGCGGGTATATGGCGGTTTATATAGTCAATGAGTAAGCTTGATGTTATTGGAGGCGTCAGCGCAAAGGGCAGTTAAGTCTTGTTCCTCCTCCTATTGGAGCGTTGCGTAAATTCCCCTTGCACCCCGCACGCGCCCCGGACAATGCTCCTCCGCCCAACAGGAGAAATCCGAGCATGCTGCCGATCACCGCAATCCTGGCATCCATCGCCGCCGTGGCCCTTGTGGGGCTGAGCCTGTCCGTCAGTTTCGCGCGGATGTCCGCCGGGGTGGATATCGGGCCGGGGGACGATCCGCGCCTGCTGCGCTTCATCCGCGCGCAGGGCAATTTCATCGAATATGTGCCGCTGGCGGTGATCGTCTGCGGGCTCGCCGAATATCGCGGCGCCGGCGGCGGCTGGGTCTGGGCCATCGCGGGTCTTCTGGTGATCGGCCGAACGTTCCATGCCGCGGGCATGCTGGGCGGCGTGATGGGGCTGCGGGCCGGGGGCATGGTCTGCACCTATCTGTCGCTCATCGTCGGCGCCGTCGTGCTGGCCTTGACTTTCGCCTGACCGGTCGAACCCGACGAAACCTCTGGCAACCGCAAGCCTCTGGTCATCGCCGCGCGCTGCCGCTACATCGAAAACCCCATTGAACCAGAGCCGGGGGAGATCGCCGCCTCCCTCGCAGCCGGAGGGCGCCATCGGTGCTGATCGATCCAGACAAGAGTTTTGAAGCGGCGCGGCGGGATTTCGTCTGGGACCTGCCCGCGGATTTCAACATCGGCCGGGCGGTGTCGGACGACTGGGCGGCGCGGGAGCCGCACCGGGTCTGCCTGCAGCATTTCTCGCCCGACGGCGCGCATCTGTCGCTCTCCTACGGTGAGCTTTCGAAGCGCTCGAACGCCTTTGCGCGCGGGCTCGCCTCGCTTGGTGTAAAGCCCGGCGACCGGGTGGCGCTGATGCTGCCGCAGGGGTTTTCAACCGTGATCGCCCATGTCGCGCTCTACAAGATGGGCGCCATCGCCGTGCCGCTGGCGCTGCTCTTCGGGGTCGAGGCGCTCGGCCACCGGCTGAAGGCCTCGGGCGCGAAGCTGCTGGTCACCACCGAGACCGGTGCCGGCAAGGTCGCTCCCATCCGCGCCGATCTGCCCGATCTCGTGAGCCTCGTGGTCGCTGACGGCGAACCGCGCGACCACACCCCGTTCGAGGCGCTGGTCGACGGATTTTCCGATGCCCCGCTCGAGATCGTCGGCGGGCTGGAAGATCCTGCGATGATGATCTTCACCTCCGGCACGACGGGGCCGCCCAAGGGCGCGCTGCATGCCCATCGGGTGCTGATCGGCCATATTCCGGGCGTGCAGACGCATCACGAGTTCCTGCCGCAGCCGGGCGACCGGCTCTGGACCCCGGCCGACTGGGCCTGGGCGGGCGGGCTTCTCAACGTGCTCCTGCCCGGTCTTCTGCTCGGTGTGCCGGTGGTGTCGTCGCCGGCCCAGAAGTTCGATCCGGAGCTCGCCTTCCGCATTCTCGACGAGATGGATGTGCGCAACGCCTTCATCCCGCCGACCGCGCTCCGCATCATGAAGACGGTGAAGGATCCGCGCGCCCGCTTCGCGCTCAAGCTCAGGACGGTCGGCTCGGGCGGCGAGTCGCTCGGCCGTGAGACCTATGACTGGGCGCAGCGCGAACTGGGGCTGACGATCAACGAGTTCTACGGCCAGACCGAGTGCAATCTCGTCCTCGCCGCCTGCCAGATCAAGGGTGTGACCAAGGGCGGCGCGATCGGCCAGACCGTGCCGGGCCACACGGTTGCTGTGATCGACGATGAAGGCAATCCGGTCGCTCCCGGCGTGAGCGGTCAGATCGCGGTCAAGCGTCCCGATCCGGTGATGTTCCTCGGCTACTGGCAGAATGAGGAAGCGACCAAGGCCAAGTTTCTCGGCGACTGGCTCCTGACCGGCGACCAGGGCACGATGGACGAGGAGGGCTACGTCACCTTCTTCGGCCGCGACGACGACGTCATCACCTCGTCAGGCTATCGCATCGGCCCCTCGGAAATCGAGGATTGTCTCGCCGGCCATCCCGGCGTCGCGCTGGCAGCGGCCGTCGGCAAACCCGATCCGGTCAGGACCGAAATCGTCAAGGCCTATGTGGTGCCGGCCGAAGGCTATGAGGCGGGCGAGGCGCTGGCGGCGGAGATCCGGGACTGGGTGAAGACCCGGCTCTCGGCGCATGAGTATCCGCGAGAGATCGCCTTCGTCGAAAGCCTGCCGCTCACCACCACCGGCAAGGTGATCCGCCGCGAACTGCGCGAACTTGCCGTGTGGGAAGCAACCGGCGCGGCCTAAAAAAAGTCCGGCATCGGAGGAGCCGATGCCGGAGTGGTTGCGATCCCGAAGCCGTCCCCCGCATCATGCGGCTTGACCGGGGGAGACGTCGGGCTCGCGTCAGGCCGCCAGTTCTTGTGTCGGCGGTTCTTTTGCCCCGGTCATGAAGGCGACAGCGTCGGACATCGTGTAATCCTTCGGATTGATCACGCAGAGACGCCGGCCCAGCCGGTGGACATGAATGCGGTCGGCGACCTCGAAGACATGCGGCATGTTGTGCGAGATCAGGACGATCGGGATACCGCGCGATTTCACGTCCTGGATCAGTTCCAGCACGCGTCGCGATTCCTTGACGCCGAGTGCGGCCGTCGGCTCGTCGAGAATGATGACCTTGGAGCCGAAGGCCGCCGCGCGCGCGACCGCCACGCCCTGGCGCTGGCCGCCGGAGAGGGTTTCCACGGCCTGGTTGATGTTCTGGATCGTCATCAGCCCGAGCTCGGAGAGCTTGTCGCGGGCGAATTTCTCCATTGCCGGCCGGTCGAGCTGGCGGAAGACCTTGCCCATGAAACCCGGCTTGCGCAGTTCGCGGCCCATGAACATGTTGTCGGCGATGGAGAGCGCCGGCGACATGGCGAGCGTCTGGTAGACGGTCTCGATGCCGGCGTCGCGTGCGTCGCTCGGCGAGGTGAACTGCAGCTTCTTGCCGTTCATCCAGATGTCGCCTTCGTCGGGCACGACGGCGCCGGAGATCGCCTTGATCAGCGTCGACTTGCCGGCCCCGTTGTCGCCGATGACGGCGAGGATCTCGCCCGGCATGAGGTCGAAGTCGCAGCGGTCGAGGGCGGTGACGCGGCCGTAGCGCTTGATCAGGCCGCGGCCCTTGAGGATGGGTTCGCTCATGCCGATACCTTTCTGATCCACTGGTCCACGGCGACGGCGGCGATGATGAGCACGCCGATGAAGAAGTAGGTCCATTGCGCGTCCGCGCCCATCAGGCGCAGGCCGAGGGAGAAGACGCCGACGATCAGCGCGCCGAACAGCGCGCCCATGATCGAGCCGCGGCCGCCGAAGAGCGAGATGCCGCCGATCACCACGGCGGTGATGGATTCGATGTTGGCCTCGTAGGCCGACGTCGGCGAGACCGAGCCGATGCGGCCGATCAGCGCCCAGCCGGCGAAACCGCAGATCAGGCCGGCCAGCGCATAGACCGAAAGAAGCGTGCCCTTGACGTCGACGCCCGAGAGCTGGGCTGCTTCCGGATCGTCTCCGACGGCATACACGTGGCGGCCCCAGGCGGTGTGGCGCAGCGCCCAGGCGAGCACTACCATCAGCGCGATCATGAAGATGACGCCGAGCGTGAAGATTGCGCCGCCGACGTTGAACTTGGTGCCCATCAGCTGCAGGAGCGGCGCGTTGGCCTCGATCTCCTGGGCGCGGATGGTCTCGTTGGCAGAGTAGAGATAGTTCGACGCCAGGATCACCTGCCAGGTGCCGAGCGTGACGATGAACGGCGGCAGCTTGATGCGCGAGACGAGAAAGCCGTTGAGCGCGCCGCAGAGCGTTCCGAAGATCAGGCCGGCGGCCACCGCGATCGAGGGCGGCAGGCCGTAGCGGAAGGCGAACTGGCCCATGATGACGGAGGAGAAGACGGTGATGGCGCCGACCGAGAGGTCGATGCCCGCGGTCAGGATCACGAGGCTCTGCGCGGCGGCGACGATGCCGACGATCTGCACCTGCTGAAGCACGAGAGTGAGCGCGAAGGGCGAGAAGAATTTTTCGCCGATCAGGACACCGAAGATCAGGATCGAGGCGATCAGCACGATCAGCGGGACGGCGGCCGGCGTCATGTGCAGCCAGTTCTGGATTGTGCCGACGACGCCGTGGCTATGCGCTTCGAACTCGGCAAGCCGGTCCTCGCGATTGCTTGCGGACTCGTATTCGTCTGTTTTGGTCTGGTCCGACATGAGCGCTTATCCTCCCTGGTGCCGGCTGTTCTCATCGGCCGGTCACGCACCTGGCGGGAGGCGGGCCGTGACCCGCCTTCCTTGTTCTTTAGCGTGCCGCCGATGGCCGCACGCGATCAAGGGGTGGCGATCAGCCCCAGCAGCGGTCCATGCCTTCCTTGACGGAAATCGACGGGACGCCGTCGACCGGCTGGTCGGTGACCAGTTCCACGCCGGTGTCGAAGAAGTCCTTGCCTTCGGTCGGCTGCGGCTTGGTGCCGTCCTTGGCCCAGGCGGCGATCGCTTCGATGCCCTTGGAGGCCATCAGGAGCGGGTACTGCTGCGAAGTGGCGCCGATGACGCCGTCGGCGACGTTCTGCACGCCGGGGCAGCCGCCGTCCACGGAGACGATGGTGACGTCCCCTTCGCGGCCGATAGCCTTGAGTGCCTCGTAGGCGCCGGCGGCGGCGGGTTCGTTGATGGTGTAGACGACATTGATCATCGGGTCGGCGGCGAGGAGATTTTCCATCGCGGTGCGGCCGCCTTCCTCGTTGCCGGCGGTCACGTCATGGCCGACGATGCGCGGGTCGGTTTCGTCGCCCCACTTGTTGGGGTCGCCGAGCTCGATGCCGAAGCCCTGCAGGAAGCCCTGGTCGCGCAGCACGCCGACGGTCGGCTGGCTGACGGCGAGGTCGAGCATGGCGATCTTGGCGTTGGCCGCCTCGTCGCCGAGCTTGGCCTTGGCCCACTGGCCTATCAGCTCGCCGGCCTTGAAGTTGTCGGTGGCAAAGGTCATGTCGGCGGCGTCGATCGGATTGAGCGGGGTGTCGAGCGCGATCACCAGAAGGCCGGCATCGCGGGCCTGCTTGACCGACGAGACGATCGACGAGGTGTCCGACGCGGTGAGCAGGATGCCCTTGGCGCCATCCGCGATGCAGGTCTCGACGGCCGCGACCTGGGTCTCGTGGTCACCGTCGATCTTGCCGGCGAAGCTCTTGAGCTCGATGCCAAGTTCCTTGGCCTTTGCCTCGGCGCCTTCCTTCATCTTGACGAAGAAGGGGTTGGTGTCCGTCTTGGTGATCAGGCATGCGGAGACGTCGGCTGCCTGGGCCGGCGCCGCAAAGGCGACGCCGAGCGCGAGTGCGCCGAGTGTGGTCGTCAAAAGAGACTTTTTCATTTCATTCCTCCCGAATTGATGAGCCGGCGGCAGGCCGGAATTGCCGGAGGACACGGGTCGGCCAGCCGCTCCGTAAGACAGGTCTCCAAGGCCTGTCGCTCCTCCATGGCGGTCAGTTAAAACATCAGAATTTCGGGCTGTCAATAAATAAATCCATTTGATTTATTAATCCGATCTGCGATGCTATGGACTGGATCGCGCAAGGAGGACGCGCTATCCGTGCCGGTGCGAGGAGCGGCGATGAATTTTTCAGACAACCGAACAAAACCGGACGAAGGCGGTGGCTATGCCAACATGGCGGGGGGCGCCAACCAGGTGCGCGTGCGCGCCTATAACGAACGGCTGGTGCTGTCGCTCG
Source organism: uncultured Hoeflea sp. (assembly GCA_964511625.1). GTDB lineage: Bacteria > Pseudomonadota > Alphaproteobacteria > Rhizobiales > Rhizobiaceae > Pseudohoeflea. The sequence goes on along the minus strand of CAZEJG010000057.1, from coordinate 8,934 downwards.
TCAGGTTGCAGCCGGGTATCTCGAAGGCCGACATCGCGCGGCGTACCGGGCTTTCGCCGCAGACCGTATCGGTCATCATGCGGTCGCTCGAAAACGATCATCTGCTGCTGCGGGGCGAACCCGTTCGCGGCCGTGTGGGCCAGCCGTCGGTGCCGATGCATCTCAATCCGGATGCAGTCCTGTCCTATGGCGTGAAGATCGGCCGACGCAGTGCCGATCTCGTACTGATGGATTTCACCGGCAAGATCCGCCTGGATCGTCACCGCACCTACCGCTACCCGGATTCGACCGAGATCCTCGATTTCATCAGCGAGAGCATCGCCGAGATCGGGTCGAACCTCGCCTCCAAGCAGCGCTCGACGATCGCCGGAGTCGGGGTCGCGACGCCGTTCGAATTGTGGAACTGGGCCGGGGAAGTCGGCGCGCCCGACGGTGCGATGGAGCAATGGCGCGGTTTCGACCTGCAGGCGGAAATCGCGGCGCGCGTACCATATCCCGTCTTTCTGCAGAACGACGCCACCAGCGCCTGCGGCGCCGAACTCGTCTTCGGCGTCGGGCCGCATTATCCCGACTTCGTCTATTTCTATGTGGGTTCGTTCATCGGCGGCGGCATCGTCCTGAACTCCACCCTGTTCGTCGGACGTACCGGAACCGCAGGCGCCATCGGACCTCTACCCGTCCGCAACGACAAGGGCGAGACGGTGCAGCTGTTGCAGATCGCCTCGATATTCATGCTGGAGCGCCTGTTGCGCGAGCGTGGCGTCGATCCCCAGCCGCTCTGGTACAGCGCCGATCAATGGATCGACTTCGGCGAACCGCTGGAAACTTGGATCCGGCAAAGTGCGGCCGGGCTCGCCCAGGCGATCGCAGCAGCCTGTTCGGTGGTCGACTTCTCCGCCGCCGTCATCGACGGGGGGTTTCCGCACTGGGTGCGGGCGCGGCTGGTCAAGGCTACCCAGGAAGAAATCGGCAAGCTGAACCTGCAGGGCATCCAGTATCCCGAGATCGTGGAAGGCGCGGTCGGGGCCCAGGCGCGGGCCATCGGCGGCGCCAGCCTGCCGATCTTCTCGCGCTATCTCATCGACCAGTCGGTGCTCTTCAAGGAAATGGTCCCCGCCGAACACGATTGACGGGTCGTTTTGCGTCCTGTCGATGACGGGGTAATGATCGTCAGCGCCGATGGGCGAGGCCGCGGATCTTCTGGCGGATCAGGCGGGCCATGTTGCGGGTGTTGCGGTAGATGTGGAGCTGGGTCGCCACCTGCCGCACCTCGCGGTCGGCCTCCGGCCTCAGCCCGATGACCAGAGTTCCCATCGCGCAGCGCTCGGTCCAGAACCGGCTCATGATCGGATGATCCGGCACCGCGCAAGAATCGGTGCGGCGGATGTTGAGGTCGTCGAGATGCCACTCGGTCAGCCGGTCCATCAGCAGTTTGCCGGGCGAATAGCGGGCGTAGCTCTCGTCGTAAGCCGTCTTCCAGGTATAGGCCTCGCCCGAAGTGATGAAGACGATCATCGAGGCGATGGTCTCGCCGTCGAGAACGAGCGCGTGGATACGCACCGCGTCGTTCTTGGCGAGCCCGTTGATCGCCTCGCGCGCGAAGGCGGCACGGTAGCGGTCGGCCACCATGGCGGTTCGCTGCCGCCCCTTCCATCCCGAATCCTCGAGTGTCAGGAACTCCTCGAGCTGATAGCGGATGTCGCGTGGCTGGCGGGCGACGACATATTCGAGCTTGCCGTGCTCTGCGAGCTTGCGCCATTGCCGGCGCATCTCGCGCCGGTGGTTCTTCGACAGTGCGTTGGCGAGATAGGCGTCGGCGTCGAGTTCGCTTTCCAGCATCGGACGGCTGAGGTGGTCGGTCTCGGTCAGCGGCAGGTTGCGTCCGATGGCGACTGCGCGAAGCAGGCTCGTGGCCGGCCCCTGCAGACGGACTTCGGGCAGCACGAGGATGTCGGGCAGGCCGAGGTTCCTGGACGAAAGACCCTCGAGGAGGTTATCGAAGCTTTCCGCAGCCCCCTCGGCGTCCACTAGCGGTGTTCCGAGCGGGCCGAAGGGATTGGCCCAGAGCCGCATGATGCTCGGACCCACAGAGAAGCCGGGCTTCTCGACGGAAAAGGGGAACAGGAGCCGCAGCCGCGAGCGGGCGCCGTCCTCGTCGCGCATCAGCAAGAGCCGGATCTGCCGGTCTTCGAGCCGCGGCATGGCCGGCGCGAGGAAGCGACCCGAGAAGAAGACGTTGGGTTCGAGCGCGCGGTTGGTGAGGAAATCGAGTTCGTCCTGCAGGCCGTAGCCGGCGCGGGCGTTATAGATTGCGAGCTGGCGTCCTTCGCGCCCCACCGGAAGCGTCTGCTCGGCCGCCGGTCGGTCGGCGTGGAGAGCGGCGAATTCGCCGATCAGCGTGTTGGCCTGGCTGCCGATATTTTCATCGATGATGGGAGGGGACGCCATGACTGTCTCAGGCCTCCGTCGCCGGGCGCAGGGAGAACCTGCCGTGCTGGTCTGTGCCGGCGAATTGGGAGATGCCAAGCCGACGTCGCACAGTGATGTGGAGCAGCAGCGCCTCGCACGCCATCGCCATCGCGGTGGCGATGGCCGCTCCTTCGATATCGAAGAGCGGGATGAGGATGATGTTGAGTCCGATGTTGACGGAAAGCGCCATTGCGTAGACCAGCGCGCAGATTCTCTGATGTCCTGCCATCGACAACAGCACCTCGGCGGGGCCGACAAGCGCCTTGGCGAGAATGCCGCAGAGCAGGATCGCCATCACCGTCCGGCCTTCCAGGTAATCGGGGCCGAAGAGCGACAGCAGCAGCGGCGCTGCGGCGAGCACCGTGGCGCCGACGGCGAGCGATGGCCAGAATGACCAGCGCGAGGTCTGGCTGGCGAAAAGGCCGAGTTCGGCGCTGCGGTCGGTCGACACCAGGGTCGAGAAGCGGGGGGCCGCGGCCGCCTTGACCGCGAAATAGACGAAATGAACGAGCGCCATGATCTTGGCGGCGGCGTAGTAGACCGCGACCCGTTCGGGCGGCAGATAGAAGCCCACCACGACAACGTCGGCATTGGTGAGCAGGAAATAGAAGCCCTCGATCAGGAAGAGGGGCAGGGCGACGGTCACCCAGGTTCCGAAATGCAGCCTCAACTCGCCGCGCTGGAAGAGGCGACCGAGCCGGCGGAGCACCAGGATGAACTGGCCGATCGTCGTCACGTAGGTGGCCGCCAATGCACCGATGAGTACGATGCGGGCATCGACCTCGCCGAACCAGAGTGTTGCGAGCGCGGCCAGAACAATGATGAGCGAGGGGCGGATGAGATAGGTCGGGCTGAGCGCAAGCACCGGCCAGTTGTTGGCGCGCGAAGTGCCGTCTAGGACGTCGCCGAGAGCGATCATCGGCAGGGCGAAGGCCCCTATGATCAGCGGCGCAACATAATAATCCTGAACCTTGTCGCCGAGCATCAGGATCGTGGCAATGCCGATCGCGGCGATCAGGCTGGCCGAGAGCATCGAGAAGACGCGCGCCGTCCAGGTCAGGCCGCGAATGTCGGCGGACAACCCGCCGGCGCGATAGTGCGGCAGAAACCGGATGACTGCGGTGTGGAAACCCAGGCACGACAGATTGCCGAGAATGACCGCGAGAACCCACACGAAAACGAAGATGCCATACTCGAAATTCCCCATCAGCCGGGCGAGAATGATCTGCGAAACGAAGGAAATGGCGGCGCTGATCAGGCGGATGCCGAAGGCGACGAGCGCCATGCGCTGGGCGAGTGCGAGCTCGTCCCCGCCACGGACCACTTCCGACAGGCGCGCGAAAACCGGCCTCAGGCGTGACATGTGTCGCGCGGGCAGCAGGCGTTCTGCGGCATCGGTCAAGGTCATCTTGGGGCGGCTGCCTTGTTTGTTTTCAAGCAGCTACCATCATGCACGCCTGTCGTTAAGAAACGGTTCGAGCCCGTAGGTCGTTGAAAAAAAACCCGGGGTCAGGCGTCAGACCTGTCCCCGGGGTATTCGGTTTGCACTATCGGATCGGAGGCGTCAGACGAAAGCGCCGTGGCAGTGCTTGAACTTCTTGCCGGAGCCGCAGGGGCAGGCCTCGTTGCGGCCGACCTTGCCCCAGGTCTGGGGGTCGTTCGGATCACGGTCTTCCGGAGCCACTTCCTGCGTCGCCATCACCGTGGAGGGCTCGGCGAAATCGTCTTCCCCGGTGGTCGGGTCGGAGTGGTGGCCCACCATCTGCGGGGCTTCGGGCTCGGGCGCGCTTGCCGCCTCCTGGACGATCTCGACGCGGCTGATCTGCGCCATCACCGTCTGGCGGAGGTTGGCGAGCAGGGCCTGGAAGAGTTCGAAAGCCTCGGACTTGTATTCCTGAAGCGGATCGCGCTGGGCATAGCCGCGGAAACCGACCACGGAGCGCAGATGGTCGAGATTGACCAGATGTTCGCGCCAGAGATGGTCGAGGGTCTGAAGCACCACCGATTTCTCGACATAGCGCATGACCTCGGAGCCGAAGCGCGCTTCCTTTTCCTCGGCCTGCTGGCGGGTGGCGGCGAGAATACGCTCGCGCACCTCTTCCTCGGCGATGCCTTCCTCCTCGGCCCATTCCTCGATCGGAAGGTCGAGATTGAGATAGGTCTGAACGCCGGCCTTCAATTCGCCGATGCTCCACTGCTCGGCATAGGCGCGTTCGGGGATGTGCAGGGCCACGAGGCCGTCGACCACTTCCTCACGCATGTCGTCGACGGTTTCCTTGATCGACTCGGCGTCCATCAGTTCGAGCCGTTGCTCGAAGATGACCTTGCGCTGGTCGTTCATCACGTCGTCGAACTTCAGAAGGTTCTTGCGGATGTCGAAGTTGCGACCCTCGACCTTCTTCTGGGCCCGCTCGAGCGCCTTGTTGATCCAGGGATGGACGATCGCCTCGCCTTCCTGGAGGCCGAGCTTGCGCAGCATTCCGTCCATGCGGTCGGAGCCGAAGATGCGCATCAGGTCGTCCTGGAGCGAGAGATAGAACTTCGAGCGGCCGGGGTCGCCCTGACGACCGGAACGGCCGCGCAGCTGGTTGTCGATGCGGCGGCTTTCGTGACGCTCGGTGGCGAGCACGTAGAGACCGCCGGCTGCCAGTGCCTCTTCCTTGAGGCGGGCGATGTCGGCCTTGATCTCTTCCTCGCGCTTCTTGCGCTCGGGGCTTTCTTCCATCTCGCCCAGTTCACGGGCGATCCGCATGTCGGCGTTGCCGCCGAGCTGGATGTCGGTACCGCGACCGGCCATGTTGGTGGCAATCGTCACTGCGCCAGGCACACCGGCCTGCGAGACGATGTAGGCTTCCTGCTCGTGATAGCGGGCGTTGAGAACCTGGAAATCCTCGATGCCGGCCTGCTTGAGCTGTTCGGCGAGCTGTTCGGACTTCTCGATCGAGGTGGTGCCGACCAGGATCGGCTGGCGCTTCTCGCGCGCCGCCTTGATCTCCTCGACGATCGCGGCGAACTTCTCCTCGACTGTGCGGTAAACCTCGTCGTCCTCGTCGACACGGGCGATCGGGCGGTTGGTCGGCACCTCGACCACGTCGAGGCCGTAGATGTTGCCGAATTCCTCGGCTTCGGTGGATGCCGTACCGGTCATGCCGCCGAGCTTGTCGTACATGCGGAAGTAGTTCTGAAAGGTAATCGAGGCCAGCGTCTGGTTTTCCGGCTGGATCTGGACGTGTTCCTTGGCTTCCAGCGCCTGGTGCTGGCCTTCCGAATAGCGGCGGCCCGGCATCATGCGGCCGGTGAACTCGTCGATGATGACGATCTCGCCGTTGCGGACGATGTAGTCCTTGTCGCGGGTGAACAGCCGGTGGGCCTTCAGCGCGTTGTTGATGTGATGGACGATGGCGACGTTCTCGACGTCGTAGAGGCTCTCGCCCTTCAGCAGATCGGCCTCGCGGAGAAGATTCTCGAGCTTCTCGGTGCCTTCCTCGGTGAAGGTGGCCGAGCGCTGCTTCTCGTCGATCTCGTAGTCGCTTTCATCCAGCATCGGAATGAAGGCGTCGATCCGGTTGTAGAGTTCGGAACGGTCGTCGAGCGGGCCGGAGATGATCAGCGGCGTGCGCGCCTCGTCGATGAGGATCGAATCCACCTCGTCGACGATGGCGAAGTAATGTCCGCGCTGGACCATCTGGCTGCGCTCGTACTTCATGTTGTCGCGCAGATAGTCGAAGCCGAGCTCGTTGTTGGTGGCGTAGGTGATGTCGCAGGCGTAAGCCGCGCGGCGCTCGTCGTCGTCCATGCCGTGAACGATGACGCCGGTGGTCAGGCCGAGGAAGCCGTAGATCTGCGCCATCCATTCGGCGTCGCGCTTGGCGAGGTAGTCGTTGACGGTGACGACGTGAACGCCGCGGCCGGTCAGCGCGTTGAGGTAGACGGGAAGGGTGGCGACGAGCGTCTTGCCCTCACCGGTCTTCATCTCGGCGATGGAATTCTCGTTGAGGATCATGCCGCCGACGAGCTGCACGTCGAACGGTCTGAGCCCGATCGCGCGCTTCGCGGCCTCGCGGGCCACGGCGAAGGCGGGGACGAGGATGTCGTCGACCGTCTTGCCATCCTGCAGAAGCTGTTTGAATTCTACCGATTTCTGCGCGAGCTCCGTGTCGGAGAGGGCTTCCATCGCGGATTCGAGAGCGTTGATCGCCTGAACCTTCGGCCAATAGCCGCGAACGCGGCGGTCATTGGACGATCCAAAGATTTTCTTGGCGATGGCGCCGAACTTGACCATGCCTGGTCCTTTCCCAAGGCTGCGCGTGCGGCGGTACACGATAAGCCGGAAACGGCTGTGGGCGTGCGCCGGGCTTTCCGGGTTTGAGGGCGCCGGCCAGGGGCACCCGCGAACGAATGCCGTCTGGACGGACGGTTGGCAGACAGATAAGAGGGGGGTCGCACGATGTCAACGGCGCGCCAGAAGGGCTTGCGGTCATGTTCTCGACCGATTTGAGGCCCACATGAGCGCCCGGACACAGCACCAACGAAAGGTTTTTCTCCATGCGCCATACGAAGCTCATCGCGGCCGTATTTCTCGCTTCCTCGGTCCTGATGTCGTCGGGCGCCTTCGCCGCCGACGGCGAAGACCCCGTGGTAGCCAAGGTCGGCGATGCCGAGATCCACGAATCCGAACTGGCGCTTGCCCAGGGCGAACTCGATCCGCAGTTCGACAACGTCCCCGCCGAACAGCGTCGTCTCGCCGCACTCGCCGCGGTCATCGACATCAAGTCGCTGGCCCAGAAGGCCGAATCGCAGGATTTGCAGGACACGCCGGACTACAAGGCGCAGATGAACTATCTGCGCGACCGCACGCTTCACAACGTCCTCTTCAAGAAGGAAGTCGTCGACGCGATCACCGACGAAGAGGTGAAGGCGCGCTACGACAAGGAAGTCGCTGCCACCCCGCCGGAAGAAGAGATCAAGGCTCGTCACATCCTGCTCAAGAGCGAGGACGAGGCCAAGGAAGTCATCAAGCAGCTTGAGGACGGCGCCGATTTCGTCGAACTGGCCAAGTCCAAGTCGACCGGTCCGAGCGCCAAGGAAGGCGGCGATCTCGGCTACTTCAAGAAGGGCCGCATGGTTCCCGTCTTCGAGGAGGCGGCGTTCGCGCTGAAACCCGGCGAGTTCACAAAGGAGCCGATCAAGTCCGAATTCGGCTGGCACGTCATCAAGGTGGAAGATCGCCGCGAGGCCTCTCCGCCCCCGCTCGAGCAGGTGGCGCCGCAGATCCGTCAGGTTCTCCTGCGCGAAAAATATGCCGCGCTGCTGGACACCGCCCGTTCAGAGACCAAGGTCGACATCATCGATCCTGCGCTCAAGGAAGGCTATTCCAAGGTGATGGAACAGCAGGCCCAGGCAGCTGATCCCGCCGCCGAACCGGCCCAGCAGTAAGCCAAGCCTTCCCGCACGAGGCAGAAGACACGGACATGTCGACCGAAATCTCTCCGCTTGCCCCGAAATCCGATCCCGTCCTGCCGCCGATCGACGGCGTCAGGATCGAGACGGCCGAAGCCGGCATCAAGTACAAGGGCCGCACCGACCTGATGGTCATGGTGTTCGACCGGCCGGCGGAAGTGGCGGGGGTCTTCACGACGTCGAAATGTCCCTCGGCCCCGGTGGATCTCTGCCGGGCCAACCTCTCGGGCGGCACGGCGCGGGCGCTGGTGGTCAATTCCGGCAACGCCAACGCCTTTACCGGTGTCAAGGGCGCCACGGCGACAGCCCAGACGGCGGAGGCCGCTGCGGCCGCGGTCGGCTGCGCGCCGTCGGAGGTTTTCCTCGCCTCGACCGGCGTGATCGGCGAACCGCTGGAAGCCTCCCGGTTCACGGGCCTGCTCGAAGGCATGGCCCAGTCGGCCATCGCCGACCGCTGGGCCGATGCGGCCCGTGCGATCATGACCACCGACACCTATCCGAAAGTGGCCACCCGATCCTTTTCGGTCGGTGATCGCTCCTGCACGATCAACGGCATCGCCAAGGGCGCCGGCATGATCGCGCCGGACATGGCGACCATGCTCTCCTTCATCGTCACCGATGCCCCGCTTTCCGCGTCCGTGCTGCAGGCAGCACTTTCGGCGCATGTGGGTAACACCTTCAATGCGGTCACCGTCGACAGCGATACCTCGACGTCCGATACCGTGCTCCTGTTCTCGACCGGCGGGGCGGAGATGACCGATGCCGATGATCCGGCGCTCGAAGGCTTCCGCGCGGCACTCGGCTCGCTGATGGAGGAACTGGCGCTCAAGATCGTCCGTGACGGCGAGGGCGCGCGCAAGCAGGTCGAGGTCGTGGTCACGGGTGCTGCGTCCGATGCCGCAGCCGGCCGTATCGCCCGCTCGATCGCCAATTCGCCGCTGGTCAAGACCGCGGTCGCCGGCGAGGACGCCAATTGGGGCCGCGTCGTCATGGCCGTCGGCAAGG
>CAZEJG010000056.1:0-16288 GCA_964511625.1 uncultured Hoeflea sp. | reverse complement strand
CGGGTGATCGCCTGCCGGATCCACCAGGTGGCGTAGGTCGAGAACTTGTAGCCACGCCGGTACTCGAACTTGTCGACCGCTTTCATGAGGCCGATATTGCCTTCCTGGATCAGGTCGAGGAACTGCAGGCCGCGATTGGTGTATTTCTTGGCGATCGAGATCACCAGACGGAGGTTGGCTTCCACCATCTCCTTCTTGGCGATGCGGGCTTCGCGCTCGCCCTTCTGCACCATCTGCACGATGCGGCGGAATTCGCCGATGGCGATGCCGGTTTCCTGGGCGAGGTTCTGGATCTCGGTACGGATCTCGCGGATCGTCGCGGTTTCCGACTTCGAAAATTCCTTCCAGCCCTTGGCCGACAGGTTGGCGATCGACTTCATCCAGTTGGGATCGAGTTCGGCACCGTAATACTGCTGCAGGAAGTCGTCGCGCTTGACGCCATAGCTTTCGGCCAGACGCAGGAGCTTGCCCTCGTTCTGCACCAGGCGCTTGTTGATGTCGTAGAGCTGCTCGACCAGGTCGTCGATGCGGTTCTGGTTGAGCGACAGCGATTTCACCGCCGTGATCAGCGCGTCCTTGAGCTCCTTGTAGCGACGCTCCTGCGCCGGCGACAGGGTGCCGGAGGCTGCGAGCCGGGCTTCGACCTGCTGCTCCTGCAGCTTGCGCAGCTTCTTGTAGGTATCGGCGATCAGATCGAGGGTTTCCATGACCTGCGGACGCAGTTCGGCTTCCATGGCCGCCAGCGACAGGTTGGATTCGTCCTCGTCGTCCTCGTCCTCCTCCATCGACAGGCCTTCGCCGCCGACGTTGGTGACGTCGTCGGACGAGGCACGCTCACGGCGGACCTTTTCCTTTTCCTCGGCGGCCTTGCGGTCTGCCTCGATCTTCTCGGGGCTCTGGAACTGCGGTGCAGCCTTGGCTTCGGGACCGGAATAGGTGGTTTCGAGGTCGATGATCTCGCGCAGGAGGGTGGCGCCCTCGTTGAGCTCGTCGCGCCAGATGATGATGGCCTGGAAGGTCAGCGGGCTCTCGCAGAGCCCGGCGATCATCGTCTCGCGGCCGGCCTCGATGCGCTTGGCGATGGCGATCTCGCCCTCGCGCGACAGAAGCTCGACCGAGCCCATTTCGCGCAGATACATGCGCACCGGATCGTCGGTGCGGTCGGTCGGTTCCTTCTTCTTGGCCGCGGCCAGGGCCGTGCCCGAAGACGGAGCAATCTCGTTGTTGTTGTCGTCGTCGTCGTCGCTGTTGTCGGAGTTGTTCTGCTCCTCGCCAGCCTCGTCGTCCTCGACGACGTTGATGCCCATGTCCGAAAGCATGGCGAGGATGTCCTCGATCTGCTCGGAGGTGACTTCCTCGGAAGGCAGGACGGAGTTCAACTCGTCCATCGTGACGTAACCTCGTTTCTTCGAGGTCTTGATCATCTTCTTGACGGCGTCGTCCGAAAGATCGAGCAGAGGGCTGTCGGCACCGCCCTCGCGTTCCGTTTCGGTGTCTTCCGCTGCTTCCTTAACTTTGCTTGCCATGGGCAGTAACTTCCCGATATGTCTAGCCAGGCTGGTCGGTCGATGCTGGCGTCATGTTCGCGATCTGGCGGTGAACCGGTGCGCTGTCCCTGGGCGCGCGGTCAACCGAATCGCTGTGATCCTTAATGTCCCGCCGATCCCTAATTCCCTGTTAACCCTGCCATCCGCGAATAAAACCCGACCGGCACGACAGATGCCGCACCGCGGGCGAAAGGCAGTGAAACCGGAACAGACGTATTTCCCACCCGAAAGGTGATTCCCACAAAAAGGCCATCCGTCAAGTTTTATCGGCCATTCCATCCGCGATTCGCGGTGTTTTGACCATTTCGGGCGCTCTGAGGCGGTATTCGTCTGGAGGTGAATATGGGATGCAATCGCACGACTGCAAGAGGGCCGCCCTGCCAGCATGGCGATTCCCTCGATGGCGATTGACGCCCGCGCTGCTATTTCCGGCTGCGGACCCGGCCCGAAAGCACACCGAACCCGTCGATGATGGCCTCCTGGTTCTCGAGCCGCGCAAGCTCCATCTGCACTTCCGACAGCGCCCGGAGCAGCGCCATGATGGCCTCACCGTCATCCCCTTCGGTGGCTTCGGCGATGTCGCGTTCGAGTTCCATCTTCTGCCACTTGAGCGCGCGCGTCCGCAGATGCAGCGCAAGCGCCTGACGGAAGGCCTCGCGGGCGTCTTCGGGGGCGGCTTCCTCGGTGGCGGTCCACACACGCGCGTTGCGGATCTGCGCCGAGAGCCGGCCGATCTGGTCGGTGAGCCCCTCGGCGGCGAAGGCGGCGGCAAGCTTGTCACGCTCCGGCGGCCTTCCGTCCGATGTCATGTCGAGCAGGATGCGCCAGATCCGGGTGATCACCTTGTCGTCGAACTCGAGCGGCGCGAGTTCGTCGAAATCGGCGATCAGCATGGCCGGATGGTTGAGGACCGTCATGACGAGAACCGTCTCGCGCAACGACGGCAGCTCGGCCGCCCCGCGTACGAGCGCCGAGCGCGCCAGTTTCTCCGAGGCGCCGACGAAACGGCTCTGCTGGTTGCCGTCGAAACGCTGCCCGCCCTCGCGTTGGCGGAAATCGCGCCCGCCGCCCCGGCCCTGCTGGCGGCTGCCGCGACCACCGCGGGACACGCCGAAGAAGGCGTTGAGACGCTCGCGCATATCCTGCTGATAGTGCCGGCGCACGCTCTCGTCGGCGATTGTCCCGGTGATCTGCCTGAGCCGCGCCTCGAGTTCGGCGCGCGCTTCGGGCGTCTCGTAGACGCCGGCGCCGGCTTCCCGCGACCACAACATCTCGGCAAGCGGGCGCGAGGCCTCCACCAGTCCGTCGAACGCCCCGCGCCCCTCGGCGCGCACGAGATCGTCGGGGTCCTTGCCTTCGGGCAGAAGCGCAAACCGCATCGTCCGTCCCGGACCGATCAGCGGCAGGGCGAGATCGGCGGCCCGGCTTGCCGCCCGCTGGCCCGCCTCGTCGCCGTCGAAACACAGAACCGGGCTCGGTGTGATCCGCCACATCAGTTTGAGTTGGTTCTCGGTCAGCGCGGTTCCGAGCGGCGCCACCGCGGTCTCGATGCCCGCCTGGTGAAGGGCGATGACATCCATGTAGCCTTCCACGGCGATCAGCGTGCCGCCAGTCCCGAGCGCACGGCGCGCGCGCGCATAGTTGAAGAGCACGTTCGACTTGTGGAACAGCTCGGTCTCGTTGGAATTGAGATACTTGGCAGGCACGCCAGGCGACAGCGCCCTGCCCCCGAAGGCGATCACCCGCTCGCGCGACGACAGGATCGGAAACATGATGCGGTCGCGGAAGCGGTCGTAGGAGACGGCGATGTCCGGACCGTGGACGACGAGACCGCAGGCCTCGATCTGCGCCTTGTCCACGCCCTTGCCGGCCAGATGCTCCTTGAGTGCGTTGCGGCTGTCGGGCGAATAGCCCAGCCGGAACGCGGCGATCGTCTTCCCTGACAGGCCGCGATCGCGCAGATAGGCCCGTGCCTTGGCGCCGTCGGCGGACTGCAGCATGGTTTCGAAGAATTGCGCCGCCATTTCCATGACGTCCTCGAGTGTGGCGCGCTGGCGCTGCCGTTTCTCCGCCTCGGGATCGGGAGCGGGCATCGGCACGCCGCCCATGTCGGCGACCCGCTCGACCGCTTCCGGGAAACTCAGGCTCTCGAATTCGGTGAGGAAACGGAAATGGTCGCCGGTCACGCCACACCCGAAGCAGTGATAGCGGCCCTTCTTGTTCTCGCAGTGGAAGCTCGGCGTCTTCTCGCCATGGAAGGGACAGCAGGCCCAATAGTCGCCGCGCGCCGCATTGGTCTTCTTGCGATCCCACGTGACGTGGCGGCCGATCACGTCCGAAATCGAAACGCGATCCCTGATCTCGTCGAGAAATGAGGGCGAAAACCGCAATGCGGAGCCTTTCCTTTGCAGATGCCTGCGAGCGGGCGACGGCAGACTGCCCGGCCCGGCTCGCGATCCATCATATAGGACCTTTGGCCGGTCTCCTCCAAGGTCAAATCGGCATCCACGCGCCGCCGTTCATGGTTGCGGCGGCTTTATCCACGATAAGTAAAATTGTCCCAAAAATGGAAATTCGCCCTTTAGCCGCGGGTGTTAGGACTGCAGCTGACGGAAAGTGTCGGATGAAGCGGCATGACGCCTCTTTCCGCAATTCGGAGCCATCCGACTGACATGGCAAACAAAGCTGGCCCGGAACGAACCGAGGAGCCGTCGATGACTTCAGCAGGCAGGAGACCAACGAAGCCCAATGCCAAGGCTCCGATGAGAACCCTTGCCTTTGCCGCTGCCGTCGTCCCGCTCATCGTACTTGTCGACATACCCTTTCTGTCAAAAACGTTTGATGGCACCCTGCCGCTGTGGACGCTGATTGCGAATGCGGGTGCGCTGGTAACCATGGCCGTCGTATGGATCGGCCTGAAAAGGATGGGCCGCGACATCGACAAACTCGGCGAGGCCGTGGAAGCCGTCGCCGAGGGGCGGTACGACGTCAAAATCCCCCGCATCCGCTTCCCCCTGCTCCGCCCGCTGTCCGATCGGCTCAGCGTGATGAGCGAAAGCCTTGCCCGATCGGTTGCGGAGGATCAAAGAAAGCTCAGGATCAAGTCCGCCACCTGTCTGCCCCGCCGCGGCGCTTTCAAGGCGCGCGTGGGGGCGGCGATCGCCATGACCAATTCTCACGGCAGCCTGCTTCATGTCGACATCGTCAATCTGAGGGAGTTTGCCGAGCGCTACGGCGAGAGGTTCGGTAATCTTCTGCTCGGCCGGATCGCCCGCCGGATGGTTGCAGCGACCCCGGTCGGCTCGATCGAGACCAACGCCGCCAGGCTTTACGGCACCATGGAGCCAAGTCTGCCGATGCTCGGTCATGCCGAGCACGCACGCCTTCTGCTTAACCTGCCCGGGTTTTCCAGCCTCGAAGCGCTCGAACGGCAGGCGACGCAGATCCTGGCTGCCTTTGCTGAGCCTGTGGAGATCGGAGAACGTCGGATACCCGTCGAACTCGCCATAGGCATCGCCCGCTATCCGGAAGACGGAGCCAGTTTCGAGGACGTGGCCAACAAGGCGGCGCTCGCGGCAAAACGAGCCGCTTCGCCCTATTCGCCGGACTGTGTGGCGGTTTACGATTCGCGCACCACACTCGACATCTCCGAACGCGACGGGCTCGAACAGGAACTGCGCCAGGCCATCGCCGAGCGGCAGATCGAGGTCTGCTACCAGCCGAAGGTCCATGCCTGCGACTGGTCGAATGCCGGAGTCGAGGCCCTTGCGCGCTGGCGCCATCCCACCCGCGGCCTGATCAGCCCCTGCGATTTCATCCCGGTGGCGGAAGCCTCCGGCCTGATCGTCGAACTGGGCATGTTCGTTCTGTCAACGGCGACCGCCCAATGCGCCGAGTGGTCGCGCAAGGGTCGTCTCATCAGCGTGTCGGTGAATGTCGCGGCGGGCCAGGTCGCGCGGCCCGACTTTGCCGATCGCGTGCTCGAACTGTTGGAGCTCAACGACTGCCCGCCGACGCTCCTGACCATCGAGATCACCGAAACAATGGCGCATACCCGCAACGAGCGCTTCATCGAGCAGCTCGAAAGGCTCCGCGCCGCCGGACTGAAGCTCGCCATCGACGACTTCGGTGTCGGTTACTCCAATCTGGCCCATCTCACCGAGCTGCCCTTCGATGCGCTGAAGATCGACCGCTCGCTCGTCAGCGGACTGGAAACCAACAGCAGGACCGTCGAGGTCTGCCGCGCCATCGTGAGCCTCGGCAAGGCGCTAGGCTGCCGGATCGTAGCCGAAGGTGTCGAAACCGCCGGACAGGCGGCCGTGGCCTGCGCGCTCGGCTGCGACGAGGTGCAGGGCTATTACGTCGCGACGCCTCTCGGGCCGGACGAGTTCATCGACTGGCACGAGCGGCTCGACGCCCGGCAGCTGTCGCGCATGGTTCAAGAAATATTTGGAGAAGATTTCGCGCCAAGGAAATCCGGCGGCGAGGATCTCTTGCCTCAACCGCCGGATCGCCGGACGCTGAACTTGTTGTCGGAGGATGCGGGTGACTTGCCCGCTCCGAAGAAGCGGGCAACGGGGTGACGCGGCGGCGAGCATCTCGCCGCTGCTGCCATCCTACTGCAGCAGTCCCTTGACCACGCAGGACGCCTTGCCGAAGTCCATCTGGCCGGGATAGCGCTCCTTGAGCGCGGACATGCACTTGCCCATGTCGCGCAGCCCGTTGGCGCCGGTCTCGCTGACGACGGTCGCGCAGAGTTCGCGCATCTTGTCCTCTGTCAGCTGGGCCGGGAGGAATTCTTGGATGACGGAAATTTCCTCACGTTCCTGCTGCGCCAGCTCGAGCCGCGCGTTCTCTTCGTAGATCTTCGCGGATTCTTCGCGCTGCTTGATCATCTTGGTCAGGATGCCGAGGATATCCTCGTCGCTGACCGGATCCTTGCCCTGACCGCGATTGGCGATGTCACGGTCCTTCACTGCAGCCTGGATCAGGCGCAGCGTGGCCATTCTGAGGGTTTCCTTGCCCCGAATCGCATCTTTCAGCTTTTCGGAAAACTGCTCACGCAACATGTATTGGCTCCGGATGTTGGAGTGTGGAGGACCAGCCGCTCCCGCCGGCCCGATCGCGGTCCGCTTTTCCGTGACCAAAGGTCCAATAGGCTCTGGTTCGTCGTATTCGGCTCATTGACCGCGCATATCGCATTGATTATGTCTCGGGCCTGCAAGACGAAGTCGATCGGACTGCGCCATTTGGCCCGGGTTCCCCTTTGGTATCCGGGACAATTCGCCACCCGTTCCCGAACCCGCCAATAGATGGCACGCGTCCAAACGCAATTCAAGGCCCCTGAAAATCAGGGCTGCCATGCGGAGGAGCGGGCCCGTGCGGAAGAAAAAAGGTTGAAGAAGATGACCGATCCCTGGAGCCGGAAGAAACCGACCGCCGTCCTCGTTCTCGCCGACGGCACCGTCATCGAAGGAACCGGCGCAGGCGCCACGGGCGCCATCGAGGCGGAGGTCTGCTTCAACACGGCGCTGACCGGGTACCAGGAAATCCTCACCGATCCCTCCTATCTCGGCCAGATCGTCACCTTCACCTTCCCGCATATCGGTAATATCGGCGCCAACGAGGAAGACATCGAGGACCTGACGCCCGCCGCCCGGCGCGGCGCGGTAGGCGCGATCTTCCGCGCCGACATCACCAACCCGTCCAACTACCGTTCGGCCAAACATTTCGACGAGTGGCTGAAATCGCGCGGCATCATCGCCATGACCGGGATCGACACCCGGGCGCTGACCGCCTGGATCCGTGAGAACGGCATGCCGAATGCGGTGATCGCGCACGATCCCGACGGCAAGTTCGACATCGACGCGCTGAAGGCGCGGGCGAAAGCCTGGAGCGGTCTCGAAGGGCTCGATCTCGCCACCGAGGCGACCTCTGGCCAGTCGTCGAACTGGACCGAGGCGCCTTGGGTCTGGGACACCGGTTATGCCGACGGCACGGCCGACAAGGCCCATGTCGTCGCCATCGATTTCGGCGTGAAGCGCAACATCCTGCGGCTGTTTTCGGGCCTGAAATGCAAGGTCACCGTGGTTCCGGCGAAGACGTCGGCCGAGGACATCCTGGCCATGAAGCCGGACGGCATCTTCCTCTCCAACGGCCCCGGCGACCCCGCCGAAACCGGCAAATATGTGGTGCCAGAACTGAAAAAGCTGATCGAGACGGGCATTCCGATCTTCGGCATCTGCCTCGGCCACCAGATCCTGGCGCTGGCGCTAGGCGGCACCACGCGGAAGATGCATCAGGGCCACCACGGCGCCAACCACCCGGTCAAGGACCACACCACCGGCAAGGTCGAGATCGTGTCGATGAACCACGGCTTCGCGGTGGCCGGCGACAGCCTGCCCGACGGTGTGGAAGAGACCCACATCTCGCTCTTCGACGGCACCAATTGCGGCCTGCGCCTCGTCGGCAAGCCGGTCTTCTCGGTCCAGCATCACCCGGAAGCCTCGCCCGGCCCGCAGGACAGCCACTACCTGTTCCGCCGCTTCATCAACATGGTCAACGAGCGCACCGGCGAGCCGGCCTTGCCGGAGCGGTAAGCTACTCCGCAGATCAAATACTACGGAGCGCCGGCGTCAAAAGATGCCGGCGTTTTCTTTTTGGCTCTCCCGCGCTATCTCTCGTCTATGGGAGAAGTCGATCTCGATAACGCACTCGTCGAAAGTCAACAGGCTGCACTGACCATCTGGCAGTACCTCTCCCAGCCGTGGACGCTCTACCAGCTCCTCATCATCGCGAGTTGTTTTCTCGTGGGCTGGATGCTGTCACGCCGCATCGAGCCGGCACTCGAGGAGTGGGCGCGGTCGATCAAGGGCAATCCCGGGCTGCTGCGGGTCATCATCGCCTTCATGCGGCGCACGGAATGGGTGCTCTTCATCCTTCTCGTCGGTTTCGTCCGCGAGGTGCTGCTGAGGGCCACCTGGCCGAGCCGCACCTATCTTCTCTCGCTGGCGCTCGTCCTCGCCGTGACCTGGCTTGCCGCCTCGGTCCTGACCCGGATCGTCCGCAACCGCTTTCTCGCCAAGTTCATCTCGGTCTGCCTGTTTTTCTACGTCGCCTCGGGTGTATTGGGCGTGCGCGACGAACTCCAGTCGACGCTCGACGACCTGGCGATCAATCTTGGCGAGTTCCGGCTGTCGGTTCTCTTCGTGCTGAAAGCGATCGTGCTCCTGGTTCTGCTGCTTTGGGCCGCGCATCTCGCCGGACGGTTCGTCGAAAGCAGGCTCACGAATTCGACCGATCTCTCGCCGTCCTTCAAGGCGCTGGCCGGCAAGGTGGTCAACATCACGCTGACCGTTGCAGCCGGCCTGATCGCGCTCAATCTGGTCGGCGTCGACCTCACCACACTGACCGTCCTTTCCGGCGCCATCGGCGTCGGACTCGGTTTCGGCCTTCAGAAGGTGGTCTCGAATTTCATCTCGGGCGTCATCATCCTCGCCGACCGGTCGATCAAGCCCGGCGACACGATCACCCTCGGCGACACGTTCGGCTGGATCCGGGAACTCAGGGCACGCTTCGTGTCTGTAGTCACCCGCGACGGCCGCGAATATCTGATCCCGAACGAGGACTTCATCACCCAGCAGGTCGTCAACTGGTCGTTCTCTGACAAGAACATCCGCCTCGACGTGGATTTCGGCGTCTCCTACGACAGCGATCCGCACGAGGTCACCCGCATCGCCATCGAGGCCACCGCCGGTGTGGACCGGGTCCTTACGATCCCGAAGCCGGTCTGCTGGATGACCGCCTTCGGCGCCTCGTCGCTCGACTTCAAGCTGCGTTTCTGGATCGAGGATCCTCAGGCGGGGCTCACCAATATTCGCGGCAAGGTGCTGCTGGCACTCTGGGACGCCTTCAAGGAAGCTGGAATCAACATCCCCTTCCCGCATCGCGAGGTGCTCATGCGCACCCCAGTGGAGATTGTCCAGAAGGAGCCTGCCAAGAGCGTCGGCACTCGCAAGAGCAGGCCGCGTACGGCACGCTCTTCGGCATCCGGAAAGCCGGATGCGGAATAGATCTCAGGTAAACGACAGGCGCTTCGCCAGAAGATAGTAGCGCCCGTTGAGCAGGATCGCCGCGCCCGCCAGTCCGATCGCCAGTCCCATCCAGATCCCCGGCCCGTCCCAACCGGCGATGAAGCCGAGAACATAGGCGGTCGGAAGACCCAGGAACCAGTAGCTCACCACGGCCATGATCATAGGGGTACGGGTGTCCTTCAGCCCACGCAGAAGACCGACACCGGTCACCTGAAGCCCGTCGAAGAACTGGAAGCCGGCACCCACGAACAAAAGCGGCACCGCGGTGGCGAGCACCAGCGCCGCATTGGGGTTGTCCCTGTCGAGGAACAGGCTGACGAGCCTTTCGGGGACCGTAAAAAACAGGAGAGCGGCAGACAAAGCGATAATGGCCGCTATGGCGAGCGACGCGATAGCCGCACGTTTCATGCCCTCGCCGTCCTTGCGCGCAAAGGCCTGGCCGACGCGTACGGTTGCCGCCGTCGACAAGCCCAGCGGTATCATGAAGGACAGCGAAATGATCTGCAGCGCGATGCCGTGCGCGGCGAGCGGCACCACACCGAGCCAGCCAATCATCAGCGAGGCGGCCGCGAACAGGCCGACTTCGGCAATGATGGTGAAGGCGATGGGAAAACCGAGCCGCACGATCTCGAAGAAGTCCGGCCAGTCCGGACGCCAGAAGCGCTGGAAAAGTGCGTAGTCGGAAAAAAACGGCCGGATCACGATCCAGACGAGCATGACGACGAAGATCACCATCGACGAGATCAGCGAGGCGAGAGCCGCGCCTTCCAGACCCATTTCCGGCGCGCCGAGATGGCCGAAGATGAAGACATAGTTGAGGAATCCGTTCGACAGCGTGCCGGCGATGGTGGCCCACAGGATGATCTGCGTCCGCGACACCGCCGAGAAGAACGACCGGAGCGCCAGGGTGCCGAGCGCCGGGAACATCCCCCACTGGGCAATATGCATGTAGGAACCGGTCATCCGCGCGATGTCCGGCTCCTGGCCGAAAGCGACCAGAACAGGCTCGATGTTCCACAACAGTGGCATGACGAGAAGGCCGTAGATGGTGACGATCCAGAGGCCCATACGGACCGAGCGGCGCACCTGCCGGCTGTCGCCGCGGCCCTCGGCCTGCGAGGCTATGGGCACCACGGCATGCGCAAAACCGCCGCCGAACATGAAGATGAGAAAGAAGGCCTGGGTCGCCAGAACGCCCGCCGCCAGCTGCTCGGTACCGTACCAGCCGAGCATGACGACGTCGGTGGTATTGATCAGCATCTGCGCCAGCTGGGCGCCGACCAGCGGCAGGCCGAGCACGAGCGTGGCGCGCACATGACCCGGCCAGGTCATCGGCGCAGCCATGCCGCCCTCGCTTCGATCTGCCAACTCGCTCGTCATCGGATCACCCAAAAAGCCGAGGCGCCCGCCCCGGTTATGGGGAGAAGCGCCATCATGCCTCACTATCCGAGGAGACAGATCGATGCCACCCGAAAGGCGGATCGATCAGATAAATTGATGGTGTCATGAACTGGAGGAGTGCCCTGGGTCACTCGGTCTTCAGAGCTTGTTCCCCTTTTGGCGTCAGCCGGTAGATCCCCCGCTCCACCTTTTCGAACCAGCCGTAATGATCATCGGCCATGATCGGTCGGGCGCGTGCGACACCGGTGGCGGCCGCCACATGGGACGCCTTGCAGGGTCCGGCTTCGAGTAGATGCAGGGCGACCCGAGTCGCATCCTGCCGGTAGGCGGTGACGATGGTGGTGCGGTTGGTGCCGCCGAGATTGGGGTCGCCCTCGCGGCGGGCGAACTCCCTCAACATCCGGTCGGTCCGCGCCTTCGACTTGCGCGGCGCATAGGGTCCGGGATCGAGGTGGATCTCGGTCAAGCCGTCCTCCAGCCGCACCGTGATCAGCCCCAGACCCAGCCGGCGGCAAAGCTTGATGTTGGATTTGAGCGCCGAGAGGAACGGCCGCCCCTTGCCGCGCGGAACGGCCACATAAACCGCATCGGTGATCGACAGCCGCTCGATGGCCTGATGGAACAGCGACAGCGAAAATCCGGCCTTGAGTTCGACGATCACCGGCGGCTCCGACCCGCGCACGGCAAAAACGTCCGCCGCGCCGATTTCCGATTTGACGTCGTATCCCTGCCCCTCGAGCAGGGCCTTCACCGGTCCGTACAGATCGGTTTCCTTCGGTCTGGCAGCCCGCGTCACGATACCGGCAAGACCCTAGACCGGATTGTTGAACGTGTCGCAGGACGACAGCTTGCCGGAATCGAAGCCGCGCTTGAACCATGTCATCCGCTGCTCGGAGGTGCCGTGGTTGAAGGCGTCGGGCACGACATAGCCCTGGGTGCGCTTCTGCAGCGTATCGTCGCCGATCTGGCGGGCGGCGTTCAGCGCCTCCTGCAGGTCGCCCTGTTCCAGAAGCCCTTTCTGAGCGGTGAAATGCCCCCAGATCCCGGCGAAGCAATCGGCCTGGAGCTCGACACGAACCGACATCCTGTTCGCCTCGACCTCGCTCATCTGCTGGCGCATCTGGTTGAACTTCGGCAGCACACCGATCAGGTTCTGCACGTGATGGCCGACCTCGTGAGCCAGCACATAGGCTTGGGCAAAATCGCCCGAGGCGCCGAAGCGGTTCTCCAGTTCGTCGTAGAAGCCGAGGTCGATATAGACCTTGCGGTCGCCCGGACAATAGAACGGGCCGGCAGCCGAGCTCGCCGTGCCGCAGGCCGAGCGCACGCCGCCGGAGAACAACACCAGCGTCGGCTCCGGGTAGTCCCGGCCCTGGCTCTGCATGATGCCGTTCCAGACATCCTCGGTCTCGGCGAGAACGGTGGCGACGAACTGCTTCATCTCGTCGTTACGCTGGGTGGTGACCTGGCCGGACCCACCCGGCGATGAAGTCGTCGTTCCCTCGATCAATTGCATCGGGTTGATGCCGAGCATCCAGAGCACGACCGCGGCGATGATCAGGAATATGATTCCACTACCTCCGCCCCGTCCGACGCGAATGCCGCGAGACGGAAGCCGCATGCCGCCGCGTCCGAACGGATTGCCTCCGCCCTGCCCCCGACGATCCTCGATGTTTCGGCTCTGACGCCGGCCTCTCCATTCCATCGCATCCGCTCCGCATGCTGATCGGTCCGGCCCGCACCTTATCCGCACACTCGGGAGCCGTCAGCAAGAAGATTGGAGGAGGATCGCGAAGGTCAAGCCTTGCCCGCGCGTCAGATCGCTTCAGGCGCAGCAACGAGCGCGGGACGGCGCTCGGCGAGTACCATGAGAAGCGACACGGCGGCCAGAAATCCGGCAGCGGGGCCAAGCACGAAGACAGGTGCCAGTTCGAGCACCCGGCCGCCGATGAACGTGCCGGCGGCGATGCCGAGATAGATGGACGACGCATGAAGCGCCAGCGACAAGTGTGCGGCCTTCGGGGCGCGGGCCACAAGAAGGCTGGTCTGCGCCGGCGGATAAATCCAGCCGACGATGGCCCACACGAACAGTGTCACCATGAGCGCCGGGCCGGCAAGCGCGGCCGGCAGCCAGACGATGATGGCGGCAATGAGCAGCGAGCAGACGACGCTCGTCATCTGCGAGGCGATGACCATGCGCCGGGCGCCGATCCGGTCGGTGAGCCGGCCGCTGCCGTAATTGCCGACGATCGCGCCGATGCCGTAGACCACAAGGACCACCGGCAGCATGTCGGGCGCCATGCCGGCTCCGTCGATGACGATCGGGCCGAAATAGCCCACCACCATGAAGGCGGCCGCCATGTAGATGAAGCTGACCACGATCAGCCGGGCGACACCCGGCTGGCGGACCACGCCGAGGCGTTCGGACAGGCTCAGCCGCGCGCCCGGAAGATTGCGCGGAAGCATGGCCCAGAGGGCGATCATGCAGACCGCGCCGGCCGCACCGACCGCCCCGAAACCGGTTCGCCAGCCGGCATAGTGGGCGAGGAAGGAGCCGAGCGGCGCGCCCAGCGCGACCGCGAAGGTGGTGCCGCTGACGACCATCGAGATCGCCTTGGCGCGGCGCGTTTCGTTCGACAGGGTAACTGCGATCCCCTGCGCGGTCGCCGCAAACAACCCCGCCGCAGCGCCAGTCAGCACCTGCGCGAGAACGAGAGCCGTGATCGACTGGCTGGCGGCCGTGATCGTTGCACCGCAGACGAAGAGAGCCAGCGCACCGACCACGACGTGCCGACGATCGAAGCGCCCGGTGACGGCCGCAAGCACAGGCGTAAAGACGGCATAGGACATGGAATAGGCGGTGACCAGATAACCGGCCTGGGCCACGGTGACGCCGATATCCTCGGCGATCAGCGGCAATAGCCCCGAAAACAGGAACGCGACGGTGCTGACGGCAAAGGCGCCGAGCCCGAGAAGATAGATGCGGCGATCCAAGGGGACACCCTTTAAGTTAAAAATTATTTGAACTAGATAGTCCCCGACCCGAGCAGTGTCAATGATGCAGCGCGAATTCGCAATGCGGGAGAACAAGCCGTTCCTCGGGAGCGGAATTCGTCGCCAACCAATGACGCAGGCACCCGTTTCGGGTTGAAACCGTCACAAATGAACGTACATTCAAGCCATGTCGTACCACCCGTCCAGAGAAGAGATAGATCTTGCAGCCGTGATGGCAACGCTGGGCGATTCCACGCGCCTTGCGATCCTCGGCCATCTGGACAGGCAGGATGGCGCGCCGATGATGTGCTCGGACTTCACCGCTCTCGCCTCGAAATCCAACCTGACCTATCACCTCGGCCGCATGCGCGAGGCCGGCATCATCCGTGTCGAAAAGAACGGTACGGCCAAGATGATCACTATCCGCCGCGACGACCTGAACGCCCGTTTTCCCGGCTTTCTCGATACGGTTCTCAAGGCGGCCGAGAACATGCCGCTGCCGCCGCTCGAAAGCGAGGACGCGGACGGGACAGCGGTTCAGGCGTGAGGCTTGCCGGCCGGACCGGCCGTAGAAAATGTCCGCATCACAAGAAGCCCCGCGAGCGCCAGTGCGCCCAGCAGTCCCGCAAGCCATAGCGCCGCGCCGGCCTCTCCCCCGAACAGGACGGAATGCATGATGCGCCCGGGCAGAAAGGTGAAACCGCCGGCGATCACGATTCCCCCGACATAGACCGTTCGGATTGCCAGGCGGTGGGATCTGATGTCCCCACGCCTTGCGGCAGTCACGGCGTGGTAGCAGCCGCTCAACGTGGCGATCGAGAGGAGGTGGATCAGGCTGAAGCCGTGAAACTGATTGATCGTATGAATTAAGAAGGTGGACAGCGCGGTTGCCACCATCAGCCCGATCCAGACGCGCCCGAACAGCCGATGCATCCGTGTGCCCTTCCGGCGCAACAGAAGGATCGCGCCGAGCACGGCGGCAGGCACCACGGTGGCGACGTGGAACTGGATGGCGAAGGGGGCGGACAGAAGCGGCTCGAGGGTCACGGCGATCTCCGTTTGCGTTTGGCATTCCTCTCGGCCATGGGTAGGCTTGCCGCAAACGCAACTGCGTGAAGGACGGGAGAGAATTCGTGGACGGCCGGTTTTTGCAATCCACGCTTCGTGAATCGCAGACCTTCTTCTGCTCTCCCAGGCTTCTGGCCACCTTCGCGGTGGTCGTCCTCGTCTTCGCGATTACCGGTCCCTTCGCAACCGCCGAACGTCTGCCGTTCCTTGCCCGGCTCGCCTACTGGTTCATCGTCCACACCGCCGCGTGGACCATCGCCATCCTCTTCTCCCTGCTTGCCGAACGGCTGCTTGCGGGCATGGTGAAGTCGATGCTCGCGCGCATGATGATCGGGTCGCTCGTGGCCGCCCTGCCGATCAGTCTGGTGCTTGCCCTGATCGACTACGGCTTCTTCGCCGAACCGCCGGCATTTGCTCCCATCGCCAGCGCGATTGTGAACGTCGCTCCGCTTTGCGTGCTCTTCTGCATTCTCGCCAATCTGACGATGAGCGAGAGCCTGCGTGCAGTGGACGGGCAGGAAAGCATGCCGGGCTCCCACGACGAGGCCGTCCGGGATTCCGCAGCGGGCCCCTTCCCGTTGCGTCCGCCCCTCGTCGAGCGGCTGCAACCCGGCAATCGCGGTGCGCTTCTCAGGATCGGCGTGTCCGACCACTACACCGAGGTGTTGACCGCCGGAGGCCGCGAGCTTCTGCTGCTGCGCTTTTCAGATGCGCTGAAGGAAGTGGGCGATACGCCGGGCATCAGACTCCACCGCTCCCACTGGATTGCCGACAGCCACGTGGCCGGCATCGGACAGCGCGACGGCCGGCTCGTCGTCACGACGACAACCGGCGAGCACCTCCCGGTGAGCCGCACCTATCTGTCCGACGTCCGCGTGCGGTACGGCCGGCTTGAGGGATGAAGGTGACGGCATGGCGCCAGATGAACCCGTGCGCCAGCCCCGCTCTGTTGATACATCGCCACAGGGAAATTTCCGGGGTTCCATCCGCGCGATCTCTCCCCTATAAGGCCCGCCTAGCCTGACATTTTTCCCGGCCGCCTTGCCACATGGAGACGAATTCCGTGTCGGCAGTCCTGCGGCCGCACGACGGACGGATCGCTCCCATGCCAAAACGTACAGATATCAAGTCGATCCTGATCATCGGGGCCGGCCCCATCGTCATCGGCCAGGCCTGCGAGTTCGA
>CAZEJG010000055.1:0-17566 GCA_964511625.1 uncultured Hoeflea sp. | reverse complement strand
AACCGCTCAATCCAGTCGACCAGTGGCGCGCGATCGAGCGGCTGGTCGCGCTCGGCTGGACGGAAGAGGGGATCGCGGCGGCGCTGTCGCTTTCGGTGCGCCAGATCAAGAAGCTCCGGCTGCTGGCCAATGTGCTTCCGGCCATGCTCGACCAGATGGCGAAGGGCGACATGCCGGATGAGCGGCAGCTCCGGACCATTGCCGCCGCCTCGATTGCCGAACAGAAGGAGGTCTGGAAGGCCCACAAGTCCAAGAAGAACGAAACCACGTCGTGGTGGTCGGTCGCCAATGGCCTCTCCAAGACCCGCATGTATGCGCGTGACGCCAGCTTCGACGACGAGCTGGCGCAAGCCTACGGGATCGCCTGGGTCGAGGACCTCTTCGCGCCCGCGGACGAGGACAGCCGCTACACGACCGATGTTGAGGCTTTCCTCGGCGCCCAGCAGGAGTGGATGACCAACAACCTGCCCAAGAACGGCATGATCACCGAGTCCAACAATTGGGGTCAGCCGGAATTGCCGAAGAAGGCCGAGCGGGTCTACGGCAAGCCGAAGAAGTCCGATTGCACGGCGATGTATCTCGACCGCGAGGGCAAGGTGCAGTCGGTCGTCTACCGGATGCCCGAGCCCCAAACAGCGAACGGAATGTCGGCGAAAGGCAAGGGTGGCGAGGGCCGCGCCCTCGCGCCGGCGCAGCGCCCCGATGTCACCCAGAAGGGGCAGGACATGATCGGGGACTTCCGCACCGATGCGCTGCATGAAGCGCTTCAACGCGCGCCGATCGAGGACGACACGCTGATGGCGCTGCTCGTCATCGCCTTCGCCGGTCAGAACGTTCGCGTCGATTCCGGCTCGGGCAATAGCGGTTCGTTCCGCAGCCAGATCGCACCCCATGCCGCGATGCTCGTGGACGAAGCCGGCAATCTCACTTTCGACAAGGACACGCTCCGCGTCGCGGTCCGCTCGGTGCTGATCGAGGTGCTGTCGTGCCGCCGCAACATGTCGAACAGCGGCATTGTCTCGCGGATCGCCGGCGCCGTCGTCGGGGCCGACAGCTTCCTGCCCAACATGGGGACCGAAGACTTCCTTCTGTGCCTCTCCCGGCAGGCCCTCGAAGGCGCATGCGCGGACACTTCGGTGCTGCCGCGCAACAAGGTCCGCGACACCCGCGCGGCGCTTGTCGAGCATTTCAGCCAAGAACGCTTCGTGCATGCGTCGGCGCTGTTCGCGCCAGATACCAACGAACTCGCCGACTGGAAGGCCCACAACGAGATCGTCGAGGATGAAGACGCCACCGACGTCGATGGCTCCGTCGAAGAGCCGGATGAGAGCGACATCGACCCGGATGCCGTCTCAGAAGGTTTCCGCGAAGCCGCCGAATAGCGGCGTCCTCCCTTCCGAACGCACATCGCGCCGCCGGCATCGTCCGGCGGCGCTTTCGTTTCCAATCCCGAAAACAGGAGGACATCACCCATGTCCGCGCAACTGATCTCCGACACCGCTCCGCTCGGTGCGATCATCCGCTATTCCGACGGCACGCCGCGCCCACCCGAGCGGCACCGCCGCAAGCTCCAAGCCTGGGAGCGCCACAACAATACGGGCCGGCTCGTCAAGAAACAGGCCGCCACCGTCGTTGGCCAGACCACCATCCCGGCCAGCTTCACGCTTCACGAGGGGGACTTCGGCAGCAAGGCGGTCATCGTACTTCGGGTCTTCAGGACCTTCTCGGTCGATAGCGGGCTCGAGTTCTCGGTCGTCGAGCGGCCGACGGCCGGCGCGATCCTCGTGCTCGATCGTCCCGGTGACGCCGGCGAGCTGGTCCATGTCGCCCAGAACCTGCAGGCGGCCGACGAGTGGCTGTCGCGTCACGGCTATCCCAATGCCGTGCTGCGGGAAGTGACAGCCGACGAAGCCGCTACCGATGGCGGCGAGGGGAGGGCGGCATGACCTCCGATCAAAAAGGGCCAGATTTGACGCCGGGGCCGAAGGTTCGTTTCGCCATCAGTGTCGAAGGGTTTCCGGTTGCACAGTTCGACGCTACCGCTTTCGCCATGCTGCCCGGTCACGCCGAAACGTACTTTCTTGAGCATGCCTGGCGAATACGCCGCCCGCTCGATGAGCTGCTCCGCAAGGACTTCTACGGGCATGGCGGTGTGCTCGCCGATCAAGAGGCGTTCCGCGCCAAGGTGCTCGAACAGGCCGAGCACATCCGTGAGAGGCAGGCGCTCGGACGGCACGAAATCCGCTCCCACGCAAACACGCCGTGGGGACCATCGCAGGGCGCGACGGTGTTTGCCGAAGGTGTCGTCTGCCATTCGACTGCTGGCCATGGCGGCTTCCATCTTGCGACCGACCGCAATGCGAAGGTCGACCGGCGACTTCGCCGGCCCGGCGGCTGGTATGAGGAAGACGCTGAATGGGCGATCGTCGCGCTAAGCTTTCCGCATCTCTTCACGAGCTTCGAACGGCGTTGCGCCGAGCAGACCGTGAAAGACAGCTGGCCCGATGCCTGGGAAGCGATCTTCGCAACCGTGCTCGCGCCCGGCCAGTCTCATGAAAAGGACCGGCGTGCCTTTCATGCGCGGCACGCGGGCGACTGGATTGTGATCTCCGCCATCAGGTCCGAGCACCACGGCCGTCATGTGGAGGTCATCGCGACCCTTGGC
Source organism: uncultured Hoeflea sp. (assembly GCA_964511625.1). Lineage (GTDB taxonomy): Bacteria > Pseudomonadota > Alphaproteobacteria > Rhizobiales > Rhizobiaceae > Pseudohoeflea. The sequence goes on along the minus strand of CAZEJG010000055.1, from coordinate 14,901 downwards.
GGCCACCGGGACCGAGAGACCGAGCAACGCCGGTTCCTCGTTCCTTCCGACGAATACGAGATCGGCCGTTTCGGTTTCGTCGTCGATCCCGACCGGCACGAAGTCTACGAAGGTCCGTCGAGCTTTGTCGGATGGGGACGGTGATGCCGGTCCACTGGAAACTCATCGCCTCAGCCTTTGGCTGGCGCGCCGGCTTCAGGCTCGAGGACGCCCATCCCCGGCTCGTCATCCATCACAGGCGCCACAGCGGTCGGCTAGTCGGCGCCGACGCGTGGAAACGCGCCGTTCTCATCTCGATCCGCGCCCCCGAATTCGTCCATCCAAAAGTGTGACCCTCTTCATGAGCACCTTTCTCGTTGCCATCCACCTTATCGTCGATACGAACGGTCCAAATCCGCGTGCAGAAATCATTGCCGCTCTCGAGGCACAACTCGACCAGCCCGCGGCACCTGTGCCGGCTACAGGCGGCATCCTCGACTGGGCCGTCGCCGGCGAAGACCTGGCTGCGTCCATGGCTCCGGTTACCATTCCGTCCGACTACAGACCCGGGACCACGCAATTCCCACGATGGCCCCGAGTCGTGCCGAAACGGGCCGCATCATGATGGCCGCCAAGCGAGCGAAACTGCTGCGTCGGATGGAATCGGCGCACCGGCAGACGAGGGCGCACCTTGATCGGATCGAACGGCAGATTTCGGCCAGGGCGGAACGCATGACCACGACAGCCAGGACGAAGGCCCGGTCGCGGACGCGCGGGGGATCCCGATGGACCCGGGGCGATGTGGCCACATTCCGAGCCTATGTCGATGAGCTCAGCTTCGAGCGGCGCGGTGAAATTGATGCGCTCAGCCGAAAGCTCTCACGGCAGGAGCGGGCGATCACAGCCGTCAGGGCAAAGACCATCAGCAACGGACCGACTGCCAAAGCGGATGTGCAAACCGCATTGTAACGGCAGGAGCATGTGCGGCGGGTCACGGTCATTTCCTTCACATTGAGTGCCGGTAGTATGCCACCCCTGCCGGCCTCCCTTCGGTTCTGGTCGCGGTCGTAAACCGGCGGCCGGAGCCTTCAAGGCCGCTGACGCGCCGCGGTGCGGCCGCACGCCCCATCCTCGCCAAACCGGCCCCGCGGGACTGCGCGAGGGCTTGATAAGCCCTGCTGGCCCGCAGGACAGGTTCGCTCGTCTTGGTCCGCGCGGACCCTGAAGCCCCCGTCTTTCCGCCGGGTTCTTTTGCCCGCGCCCGAAGGGAGGGCCGGCAGGGGCCGGCTCGAGCCTTCGGTCAAACAGTGAAGGAAAGGATCTCACATGACCAGCAACGCTCGTTCCTCCCGTCAATCCGGCAAGATCGTCCAACTCCGCAAGGGCGCTTCTCTCGAAATGGTCCGGCTCGCCTGCCCCGACAGTGCCCAGGCCTCCCTCATCTCCGAAAGTTTCGGCCTTCCCGTCATCGACAGCGACGGCATCCGCGATCTCCACCACAAGATCATCGTCGACACGGCCGAATCCCTGAACGAAGGCCTCGGTGACCGGGCCATGCAGATCCACCTGCAGCGCATCGTCGGCTCCTATGTCGGCTCCGCTCATGGTGCCGGCCAGTTCTACTCCCGCGCGGTCTCAGAAGCTCGGGACGCGACTGCGAAGTCTTCCAACGATACGCGTGACGAGGATCTCGACGGACCTGTCGGTTTCGACAGCAATGCTCAACGCAAGCGCGAATTCGCGGCCGATATGGGCATTCAGGCCCATGCGCTCCGCTGCGCAGCCGAGGGCGTCGTGACCGCATACGAAGAAGTCGTCGGCGAAGCGTGGAAACCCTTCCAAAGGCAGGTCGAGAACCCAGGTCAGACCGTCGACCGCAAGGCCGCCGAACTGCAGATGGCGGCACTTGGCTGAGCCGCTCGAGCGGAGCTTCGGCTCCGCCCTTTTCTATGACGCTACGGAGGTCAGAATTGACAATTCAACGTAAAATACCTATTTTACGTAAAATGATGGAGCCTTGCGATGAAACAGTACACTTTTTCTGACATGAACCGCTCCTCGGGCGAAATCCTCGAGGCGGCAATGATCGAACCGGTCGTCCTCACCAAGCACGGTAAGGAGAAGCTTTTTGTTCTGTCCGCCCGCGATTATCACCGCATGCGCGGCGACCCGAGCCCGACCAAGTCCTATTCTCTGCATGATGTCCCGGACGATGTCCATGCGGAGTTGATGTCCGGCATCGACGCCATCCTCGAACCTGCCAAAGAAGATGCTTGAGCAGGGCGACGTCGCCGAGTTCCACTATCTCTGGCATCGCGAAGCGGAAAAGGGTGAGGAATCCGGCCGGAAGCCCCGCCCTGTCTGCATCGTCATCAAGACGCCCGGCAATCCGGACGTTGTGTTTCTCTTTCCGTTTACCTCAAAGCAGCCGCTCGACGGCCAGCTTGCGCTGCATGTCCCTGAAATCGAGTGCCGGCGCATCGGCCTCGCCGCGCCGTGCTGGATCATTCTCGACGAGTTCAATCGCGTCGAGATGGATAAGGACTATGATTTCGTGTCCACCGAGCCGATCGGTTCTGTCAGCGCGGCGTTCCTCCGCGAGATAGCCATGACAATCAAGCAAGCGGCCCGCGCGTCCGCTATTAAGGCGGTGAAGCGGACCTGATATCCGCTCCGAACTCTCCCCGACAAGAAGTCTTCGTATCCCGCACTGTGTTAGGCCTGTCATCATGCGACCGGAGAGCGTACCTGGCCATCCAGCCTCGGCCCGGCCAAACCGACCGCACATGGCCGAAACTCTATCTCGGACGCAGCCCAATCCCGCTCTTTTGAGAGATGGCATTCCTTGTGCGGCGCGAACTTCCACGATCAACCCGTAAAGGGTCCGCTAGCAAGCTGCGGCCGCTTGGCTTTAGCCTGCGCGGTGATCGCGTCCGCTAAGCCGCACACTGACGGAGCCATCAAGAGCGGGATTGGCCCGCTCCAACGATGGAGCCGAACATGCAGCACGATCTTTTCCTCGCCCAGAAACACGCCTGGAACTTCGCCCGGACCCTCATGACCCCGATCGTCCTGTTCAAGTCCGACGGCGAATACGGTGTCCTTCCCGCCGACGAAGTCGAAGACGCCGAGATCGTTGTCCTCTTCGAATACGACCCCTACACCGGTGGTCACTCGGTCCACTGACCGATCAATCTTCTCTTCCTCAACGGCGGCGCGCAGCGCCGCCCTTTCCGCGTCGCGGATGTCGCGACCGTGGTCCGTCCCGAGCAAGGTCCAGGCGGAGCCGGCAGCAGCGTCAACGGCTTTGCCGTCCTTCTCTTCGTTGCGGCCCTTCGCCACCCCGCCGCGCTGCGCGCACCGGGGCCTCGGCTCGGGTGCCGCTCCGGCCTTGAGCCCCGCCTTTGTTGGACCTCGTGACGGACCGCGATCGGCGCGGTCCTGAAACCAGGAGGTCTGAAAATGAAAAGGAAAGAGAAAAGCCCGCGCATCGATATCTATGCGCGGATCACCGAGACGATTGTGGCCGATCTCGAAAAGGGTGTCCGGCCCTGGATGAAACCATGGAGCGCAAGCGGGCTCGAAGGCCGGATTACGCGACCGCTCCGGCATACCGGCGAGCCCTACACGGGCATTAACGTGCTCCTCCTCTGGTCGGAAAGCCTCGCCCGAGGGTTCGAAGCGCCGCTCTGGATGACCTACCGGCAGGCTGTGCAGATCGGGGCACAGGTTCGCAAGGGGGAAACCGGTGCGACCGTGGTCTATGCCAGCCGCTTCACGAAGACCGAAACCGACTCTCGCGGCGACGAAGTCGAGCGGGATATCCCGTTTCTCAAGACCTACACGGTCTTCAATTGCGATCAGATCGAAGGACTGCCGGATCACTATTATCACCGGCCGGACCGGATCATCGACCCGGTGTCACGGATCGACCATGCCGATCGTTTTTTTGGGAACACCGGAGCATCCATCAGGCATGGCGGGTCGAAGGCCTTTTACGCCAGCTCAAGCGACCACATCCAGATGCCGCCCTTCGAAAGCTTCCGGGATGCGGAATCATACGTGGCCGTTCTCAGCCATGAGGCAACCCATTGGACGGCGCCGGCACACCGCGTCGGACGCGATCTTTCGCGCTATCACACGGATCGCACTGAACGGGCCCGCGAAGAACTCATTGCCGAGCTCGGGAGCTGCTTCCTGTGCGCGGATCTCGGCATCGTGCCGGAGCTCGAGCCCCGGCCGGATCACGCGAGCTACCTCCACTCCTGGCTGAAGGTCCTCAAGGACGATAGGCGGGCGATCTTTCAGGCGGCGGCACATGCACAACGCGCCGTGACCTATCTGCACGGCCTTCAGCCGGCTCGAGCAATCAAAGAGCGGGAGGCGGCCTGATGCTTTCCCTCTCCAATGCTGGTGCGGAGGGCGGACCGCCCTCTGCCATGCGCCTGCGTGCGCGAACGCTCGGCGCCCGGCGTCCAGTCGACGACACTCGCCTTGATGGCGGTCAATGGCACGGTCGGGCCCATGACCGTCACCATTGATCGCGACGATAGCCCACGACGACGGAGCACCTGCGCCACCTGTCTGCCCACATCACGAGGTACCAGAGCAGAGCCCCGGCAACAGCCGCGCAAGCTTGGGAGCGGAACGTCACATTCGGACAGACGCCTGTTCTCTCCTTTCCGGGCGCGCGTCCGGTCACCGGAGACGCGGTGAGGCTGGCCCAGATCACATGGATGCCCGATGCAGCAATCATTCTGCCTTGAACTGTGCCCGGATCGATCTGCCGATTGTTCGACCGTTACGGGTGGCAGTCGGCATGTTCGCCGCGTCCTGGCCCATTCCTTTTCCGTCGCATCTCACGGAGCTCGCCCAACGCGGTCTCGATTTGGCATGTCTGACCGGCAATCGGCTTCGCCTCGCTCGGCTTGTCGCAACGGCGGGCCGAAACTTTCTTCCCCTGCGAACGGAAGTTCGCATTCCTCGCAAACAAGAAAGCCCCGTCCCGCCGTCCTCCATGTCATTGCGGTCCCTACGAGCCCACCCCATTGCGCAAGCGCAACGGGGACCCCGGGGGGATGCGCACCGATCGTTCCCGGTCTCTTCGACAGCCATCGAGGCCGCGATGGGCGCGGCCCGAAACATCGAAAAGGAATAGGACAATGGCAAACATCGGCACTTTCACCACCACCAAGAACGGCTTCACCGGCCAGATCAAGACCCTCGCACTCAACGTCAAGGCCCGCTTCGAGCGCGTCGAAAACCCCTCCGACAACGGCCCGCAGTTCCGCATCTTCTCCGGCGCCGTCGAACTGGGCGCCGCCTGGCAGAAGCAGGCCAAGGAAACCGAACGCGACTACCTCTCGGTCAAGCTGGACGACCCGAGCTTTCCGGCACCGATCTACGCCACCCTGGTCGAGGTGGAAGGCGACGAGGGCATGCAGCTGATCTGGTCGCGCCCGAACACCAACCGCGACTGATCTCCCCCAAGGACAAGGGCCTCGCCGCAAGGCGGGGCCTTTTTCCGATGTTGCTATTGCCGGAATGATCTGCGATAGGCCGCCGGCGACATGCCGACCTCGCGACGAAATCCATTTGCAAAGTGGCTCGAACTCGAGAAGCCGCAATCCAGCGCTATGTCGGTGATGGCCATGTCCGAGCTACGCAGACGTTCCTTTGCCCGCTCGATCCGGCGCCCGATGATAAAGGCATATGGAGGGGAGCCGGTCATCTGCTTGAAGGCCCTGCAGAAATGCGGAATGCTGACGCCAGCGACGTCCGCAAGCTGTGAAAGAGACAGATCGACGGCGAGATCCTGATCGATTTTCTCCATGACCCGATTGAAGCTCCTTGGTGCCAGGCCACCGGCCTTGTGGATAGCGGGATCGTTTGTCTGCTTGCGAAACAACTGAATGAAGATCGCCGACACATAGCTTTCGACAAGCAGCGTGCTCAGGGGGCTTTGATCATGAATCTCCGCCCCTATCCCCCGCACCGCGTGCATCACCGCCGGATCTTCGAAGCCCAGATCCGGGGATAGTGCCGGATGCCTGCGCACCTTGTCCCGACCGAGCAGTTCCGACACTCTGGCTGGATCTATTGTGATCGACAGGTAGGCGGCCGAGGACGCACCGGCTTCCCAACCCTTCCAGTGACACCCCGCAGGAACGAACAGGATCGATCCGGGCCTTCGCCGGGCGAAGCCGGCCGGCTTGCCGTCCAGGCAATAATCACCTCGCTCGGAGTTCCCTTTCAGATTGAGGAGAACGAGATGATCACGCGAGGTGAGGGACGTCTCCTCTTTCTTGAGGCCGGTTCGTTGAACCCGCTCAGCCCGTACACGGCCCCAGGATTTGCTCTCGCGCGACAGGGTCCGGCAGCTGCCGGCCTTGAACGTCGTGAAGGCAGCGGCGAGTTCCCGGGTCATCTGGAACTCGCCCCATCGGCTTGTGACATGTCTTTGGCCAGAGCCGTGATCAGCGAAGATAGACGGGAGCGCACGTCCGGACTGAGCCGCATCAGCCCTTCCGTCAGCCGGCGCCCCTGGGCGCTGGCGATGAAGACGATGCGCTCATCAGCAACTATTTGCGGGGGCTCGCCCTCTGCGCTCACGTTGCCGGGCAGGCCTTCGAAGAACCGGCCGGCGGGAACTCCCAGCGCGGTGCCTATCTCATAGAGCATGGAAGCGCTCACGCGGTTCCTGCCGCTTTCGTATTTCTGGAGCTGCTGATAGGTGATGCCAATCTCGTCGGCGAGCCGCTGCTGCGAAAAGTCGGAATGGATGCGGATTGCCGTGATCTGTCGGCCGACATGCATGTCGGCTGGGTGAGGCGCTTGTTTGACGGAGTGCCCTGCAGACCTGTCGCCAGCTGTCGGAAATCTGGATGTTGACGCAATCTTCCGATGTTGCATCGGCCGCTCCCCGGAAAGGTGAGTTTCTCGCGGTGCGCCCCCGCGAACTCACTAGTACCTCCGACTGATCGGGGAGTTGGAAACTGTCGGTGACAGCCCTATGGCCTTTAGTTCCGAGGAACCTGGACATACGCCACAGGCTCCCCGACCCAAAGGTCAGAGAGTTTGGTGCTGAATCGACCAGCACCTGTCGCACCGAGGGGTTTCCAAGCCCCAAGACAGCGCGTACTGCCTCGCGGCGGAAAATAGCCGACAGGAAGCAACATCGCTAGAGCGCCAACACGGAAAAGTGTGGCCAGTAGCCAGGATCGCGGCAGGATTGTCGTATTCTGGCACTTTCACGCAAACCGGGGGTGTCAGTTTTTCACTGAACCGACAGGGCAGGGTGCTTTCCTGGAGGGCAAAGCCGCCCCCTCCGACATCCTGCTTCGCTTCCTCTAGAGGCAATACCTGGATCTCATGGAGGCTTACAGATTCCAGATCACGCCCGGACACGAATTTTAGCGCCTCGCTGGCTGCATCCGGCGACGCTAACCGGTCCCGAATGGACCGCCCGTTCGGACAGAGCCGGGCATTCGCTGCGAGGTAAACGAAAGACCGAAGTGGGGCCAGGAGCTGGCGTTCCGCTTTCGCAAACCACCCGCAATAAAGCAGAAATCCGCAGGGCGTTCGATATATGAAATACTGTTTCAAAACTTCTCCGGCGGGCCACACCCGATGAAGATGAGCGCTACGATATCGTTATAACTCTTTGAAGTTGATGGAGGTTTTCCAAGGCGCACGGATGTCGATGGCTTTGGCGGCAATCGCGTGGGTATCGACAGCTGTTTCGGACGATCGGTATGGTCGGTGCCGATCACCATACCTCTAGTGCAGGCGTGTATCGGAAAAGCCCAGATATTTCCCTGTCGATCTTTAGCGTCGGAGAACCACAGGAAACGTTGGCATTTGGGGTCCTTCTGAGCTACCGTCACCCTGAGCCGATGATAGCTCCTGGCATTGAAGGCATCTGATAGTATAGTGCGGCCGAATCGAAGAAAGGAGACGAGCATGTCTGCCAAGCAAATCCTCGCGCTCCTCAATTCGCATATCGACGGAGATGAAGATCAGTTTCTGTCGATTGCCTTGCAGATCGCCGCACAGGAAGCGCGTCAAGGTCGTGCAGATGATGCCGAAAAGTTGAAGCGCCTCGTCCAGAAGGCTCGAGACCAGCGCCATGTCGGAAAGCCCGCAGGTGGGCAGACACCGATTCCGCTAGCTCGGCCTCGGGGCGAATTGCAGGGTCTCGTCGAGAGCGCCTATCCCAAGGTCACGCTGTCGAGCATGGTGCTGTCGGACGATATCGCCGCACGGCTTCGACGAATCGTTCGCCAGCAACAGGAACGCGCAACCCTGCGCGAACACGGCCAGACGCCGGCGACGCATATGCTGCTTGTGGGTCTGCCCGGCACAGGTAAGACTATGACGGCCTCGGCGCTCGCAGGGGAATTGCGTCTGCCGCTCTTCACCGTGCGTCTCGAAGCCTTGTTCAGCCGCTTCTTCGGCGAGACAGCCGGCAAGATGCGACTGCTGTTCGATCAGATCGCGCAAACACGCGGTGTCTATTTGCTCGACGAATTCGACGCGATCGGCGCTCGCCGGGGTGATCCGAACGATGTCGGCGAGATCCGCCGGGTGTTGAACTCGGTTCTGGCCTTTATGGAAGAGCCAAACTCGACCGACAGCCTCGTGCTGGCGGCGACGAACCACGTTGAAATCCTCGATGAAGCGCTGGCGCGACGCTTCGATGAGGTGATCGAATACACCCTGCCGGACGTCGCAGCCGCCCGCGCCATCATTGAGCGCCGGCTTGGCAAGTTCAAATTCGCCGCAAAGGCGTGGCCAGCGCTCGAAACGACACTTGAGGGGCTCAGCCAAGGCGAACTGGTTCGTGCCGCAGATGCCGTCGTGAAGGACGCCATCCTAGAAGGGGCGTCGAAGGCCTCGCCTGAAGCGCTACAACGCGCTTTGGAGAATCGACAAACATTAAAGGGTAAGTTCCGTCGTCAATCTAGCAGTTAGGCAGGCTCCGCCAACGGATCGACTGGAACTCGAACAAACGAGCAAGCACTTATGGCGGAGCCAGATAATTTCGACACGAGAGACCGTCAGCATATACCGATCGACGTTTTCCGAGAGACGGCAGCGTACACCTTCCCATCACGCAATCAGGAGCGCAAACCGCTTCGGAACGACTATGCTGCTCACGCCAAGCATCTGCTTGACCAGCTGGCCGCTGCGCTCGGAGATGTTCCGTTGCCGGCCGATGATCTGCGTCTCGCCGTTCAGGGCCTGAAATCCGGCATGATTATTGAGATCACAACATTGCCGCCGGCCGAGGACTCCCGGACCAAGGCGGTCAAGGTTCCAACAGCGCTTGAGTTTCCTACGCAGGACGTGGTGGTGCTCCGTTCCGAAAGGAACGACGACCGCACAGAGAGCGCATTGCTGTTTGTACCGGATGATGCACGCGCCTTCCTGCAGGGCCGTATCAGTGAATATGGCCGCGATCCGGGAAATCAACGACGGCCTGATATCGAGCGCTTCGAGGTAGTTGAGGAGGTCCGGGCGATTGACACCGGATCATTGTTCACGGGCTCGGTGGACCTTGCCGCGCCGGACATCGTTTGGTGGGAGCTGTGGGTTCGCCAGCCTGTCGCCTTAGCGGATCGCCTCGTCAACGCGGCGCGCAATGCGAATATCGATGTTCATGACGACCGCCTGATCTTCCCCGACACGACCGTCCTGTTTCTGCACGGCACTGCCGCAACGGTTGCGCTCTTCGCAACGCGCGTACCGGGCGCCATCACCGAGATCAGGCGTGCGACAGGAACGATCGAACCGTTTCTCGATCGTGGAGAGACAGGTCTGGGTCAGCATGATTGGGTCGCCGAATTGTCCCAGAGGGTCTCGGCGCCCGCGCACGATGCCCCGGTGGTTTGCACGCTCGACACGGGCGTTGCAGCCGCCCATCCCCTGATCGCTCTCGGCCTGCGTGGCGCGTGGGCCTATGATGCTGCTTGGGGCGCCGACGATCATCAGCCGAACGGCGGTCACGGCACACCGCTGGCAGGCCTCGTCCTTTACGGCGATCTAGAACCCTTGATGAACGACGCGCGTCCGGTCACGCTGACGCACGGCGCGGAATCCATGAAACTGTTACCACCGCACGGATTTCCGCCAACCAAGCCGCCCAGCTACGGGTTTGTCACGCAAGGCGCGGTCAGTGCGGTCGAGATCGAGCGACCGGACGCACTGCGCAGTTTCTGCATCGCGACCTCCGCGACGGACTTCCCGCCCAGCCGACCATCGACCTGGAGCGGTGCGCTGGATCAGATCATCGCCGGGGCTATGCCTGGCGAGGTTGACGACAGAGTTGCGGCATCCGAACGACCCAAGCGCCTGATGGTCGTCGCCACCGGAAACGTCTCCGGCGGGATGGCCGTGGACGTTCTGCCCTCTCAACCGTTGGAAGATCCGTCGCAAAGCTGGAACGCGCTCACCATCGGCGGCTTCACCTGCAAGGAACAACCGCCGGCACCGCCTCCCGTGCTTCAGGCGGCGGTCCCTGCCAATCATCGCAGCCCGTTCAGCCGCGGCTCTCAGTCGCTTCCCGACGACCTGACCCCGATCAAGCCCGAGGTGCTGTTCGAGGCAGGAAACATGATGTCCGACACCACCGGCTTCTGCGGCTGGAACCCGTCCGTGTCACTTCTATCAGCGGGGTCAGATGTGGCGGGCGAGCCTTTGGTTCCATTCTGGGCGACCAGCGCCGCCGCAGGTATGGCCGGCAATTTTGTCGGTCGGCTGCAGGCCGCTCGGCCCGACCTCTGGCCGGAAACGCATCGCGCGCTCATCGTCGACTCCGCTCGCTGGCCCGAGCCGATCCGAAAAAAGTTCATCGGCTCAGGCTCGCACTGGAAAACGGGCAAGGCCGCAACTAAGGCGAAGAAGCAGGCAATGCTTCGCGAATTCGGATACGGCGTTCCAGACATCGACCGTGCGATCCTCTCGGCGCGAAATGATGCTACGCTTGTTGCTCAGGCGGAAATACAGCCCTTCGCGATAGGTGCGGACGGCCGTACCGGCGTGTTCAATGAAATGCATTTCTATGATCTCCCTTGGCCCAAGACGGCGCTGGAGCAGCTCGAAAACGAAATCGTCACGATGAAGGTGTCATTGTCCTACTTCGTCGAGCCCAACCTAACCGGAAAAGCTGCTACCCGTCCGGACACCTATCGTTCCTTCGGACTACGCTTCGATATGAAGAAACGTAACGAGACGAGCGCCCGATTCCGCAGCCGAATTTCCGCGAGCCAAGCAAAGGACGGCACGGAGGCCGACGGCGAAACGAGCTGCTGGCTGCTCGGTCCCAAGTCGATCCAGGCGGGTTCCCTCCATTGCGATCTCTGGCGCGGACGCGCGATCGACCTCGCCGGGCACGATGCTATTGCCGTTTACCCCGTCGGCGGCTGGTGGAAGTCACATGTTGGGCAGAAGCGCATAGCCGACAAGGCGCGTTACGCGCTGGTCATCTCGATCTCAGCGCCCGGCCGACAGATCGATCTCTATTCGGAAATCACGACATTGGTTGATGCGAAGGAAATCGACGTGTTGCTCGGTTGACCGAGTATGCATGACGGTACGTCACGGGATTTCGATTTGGAGCGGGGGATTGCTCCCCACAACTTTCGCAATTTCACTGGGAAGGCCGGGAGCCGTTGCCCATGTGCGGACAGCACCAGATCCGGAATCATCGACCGCTTATCGCTGCAGTAGACTGTCCACGCAAACCCACCATTCCCGTTGCGCGATGGAATCCTTGTCCAGACATGTGTCGGGACGGTTTGCTTTGTCAGCAGAGTGCTGACGAGATTGGGTTCGAACTGTCGCTGCGGTGGCTGCTGCAAACGGAACAACCCGGGCGGGGTCAGTCGGTTCCGCCTCCCCTGCGGGCGCTATGCTGAGGCTCCTGCGGCTGACCTTGTACCGCCCGTGCTGTGTCGAGAACGCCCGAAATCCCGCCGGAGCGGCGTCGCTATGCTGATTTCTCCGGTACTCTTCATTGTCATGCAGGGGGCGGCGGTGCCGCTTGAAGGCAAACGCTGTCGTATTCACATTTTCTGTCTGGATCCGCTGGGCAACGCGTGACCTTGCGTTGCAGCGGATCAGGATGGCCAGGGCCGCCAGACGAGAGCATTCGCGTGGCGGCCTTTTGTCAGTTGTCGTTCTATTGGGGGGCGACGTCTGTACCGAACCACTTGAGGCTTATTGCCTTCAAGGTGCCATCCGCTGCGATGGCCTTGATCGCGTCGTTGAACTTCGAGGCGAGAGCCGTGTCCTCCTTTCGCAGGCCGATACCCACGCCCGGACCGAATAGTCCGCCGGAAATTCTGGGGCCGTAGAGCTCGGCAGAAGCGCCGTCTCTCGACTCCAGAAAGGCCTTCCAGACCGAGAAGTCCGCAAGTCCCCCGTCGATCCTTCCGGCGACGAGGTCGAGATTGAGGTTGTCCTGCTTGTCATAGGTGCGGATCTCCACCTCATCGCTCAAGTGCGCCTGGACAAAGGCTTCGGCGTTGGTCGAGCCCTGGACGCCGATGGTGGTTCCCTTCAGGTTTTTCTTCAAGGCTTCGAGCGCCTGCCGGCCTTTCTCGGTCTCGCTTGAGAGATCGATCCTTGTCCTGTCATCCAGGGCGGGCAGGTCAAGTGCCTTGCGAACGACAAAGTAGTTGGATGTCAGCGCATAGGGGTCGGAGAACGCGATAACCTGCTTTCGCTTCTGAGTAATTGACATGCCGGCCATGACCGCATCGTATTTTCCCACGGTAAGCCCTGGAATGATCCCGTCCCAGGCTTGCGTCTGAAACTCGCAGTCCAGCTTGGCGCGTTCGCACAACGCAGCCCCGACATCAATGTCGAACCCGATAGGGTTGCCGGATGTATCGACCGCGTTCCAAGGCGGAAAGGCGCCCTCTGTTGCGATCCGGATCGTCCTGTTGTCCTGGGCCTGTGCCAGAGAAGCTATCGCCGTGGCGATCACGGCGTACATCATCAGCTTGAGTGTTTTCATCGTACTTCCTTCCGTTGCGGTTTGTCCTCAGGTGTAGATCCGTGGCACATGGTCCCGTAGCTGGCCGTAAAGCCCGACGAGGTCGGTTCCCCATAGGCAAGCCAGTTCCTCATGCGTTATCTCCTCGCCGCCCTGTCGTCCCATAAGCACGACCTGGTCTCCGAAACGGGCTTCGGGAACCTCCGTCAGATCGACGCGAAGATGTTCGAGATGGGCGGGAGGCAGAAGCCTCACCCTTTTCCCCCCGACCAGAGCCTGGGCTTTGTCGGGGACCTTTCGTGGATATCCGTCCCCCCAGCCGAAGTTCACGACACCCAGCCTCATGCCGGCATGAAAGCCGGGAATCTCCGGGACCGGACCAAGCGATGCGTCAACATGCTTCACGGCGACGAGGCTCGTCGAAATGGTCTTGAGGGCCGGCCGCAAGGCCAGCTGCCGGATCGGACCGGTTGCCTCGGACAGACCAACCAGCAAGGCTCCGGGATCGACCGCGTCGAGGTCCATCTCCGGGTGATTGAGCACGCTCTCCGTGCTTGAAATCATCGCCACTTCGGGGCGGATGCCTCTCGCGTCAGCCTCCTTGAGTATCGCAAGCATGCGGTTGAACTGTTCGGTCGCGTCCGACGCCCTTGATGTCGGCAGTTCACTCAGATGGGCATAGACCCCCTCCAGCCGCACGTCGCGACAGGCAGAAGCCAGGGCAAGAAGTCTGACAGCCTCACGCGGAGTTGCGCCGGCGCGAAAGAAGCCGAGATCAACCTTGATGAAGACGCGGATGTTCGACCTTCGGGCGCGCCACCGCTCGAGTTCCTCGATGCTCGAAATGCTTATGGTGAGATCGAGCGCCTCGATCGTTGGCCAGGCAGTCGGCAGTACGCCCGGGTAGAGCAGGATCGGGCCCGTGATGCCCGTGCTTCGCATGGATATGGCGTCAAGTATCGAGGCGACCGCAAAGCCGTGCACACCTTCTGATGCCAGCGCTGCCGCAACCCCGGCTGCACCGCAGCCATAGCCATTGCGCTTGAGGCAGGCATAGATCTTGACCTCGGGCAGAAGGCACGCCCGCAACTGACGGTAATTGTGGCGGATGGCGCCGAGGTCGATTTCATACCAGCTTCCCCTTAATGCCGGATCGCCGATGTGGCCGGGATGATATGTCCCGCATGAAGACGATTGCACCATCATCTCGCCTCCTGCCGCAGCACCGTATCGCGATCGAGCTCTTGCGCGGGGCCCTTAGGCGCCGGGTCCTTATGCACAAGGTCCTTGCCGCCGGTGTTCTTCTCGGCGCGCTCAAGGTGATGCGCAAGATAACGCTCCAGCCGAGCGAATGCCCTGACGACGACAAATGTGATCGCAAGGTAGATGAGGGCCGCAGAAATGAAGACCTCATAGGGCGAAAAGGTCTGTGCGACGATCTTGCGTGAGGTTCCAGTCAGCTCCATGATGGTGATGGTGCTGGCAAGAGAGCTTGCCTTGAGCATCAGGACCACCTCGTTGGCATAGGCGGGCAGGGCCAGCCGAAAGGCGATCGGCAGCACGATCCGCCGGGTGCGCAACGAGTACGACATGCCGAGTGCTTTTGCGGCCTCGACCTCTCCTGCAGGAACGGCACGTATCCCGCCGCGCAGGATCTCCGTGGTGTAGGCGGCATTGTTGAGCGAGAACGCGATCAGAGCGCACCAGTACGGCTCTCTGAGAATGGTCCAGGCAGAGGTTGACCGGATCCACTCGATCTGACCCGCGCCGTAGTAAATCACAAACAGCTGAACGAGCAGGGGCGTGCCGCGGAACACAAATGTGTAAGCAAGGACCGGGCGTGAAAGCGCGCCCGAAGACGATGACCGTAACAGCGAAAGCGGCAAGGCGACTACGAGCCCGGCAAGAACGGAAAGGGCGGC
>CAZEJG010000054.1:0-18498 GCA_964511625.1 uncultured Hoeflea sp. | reverse complement strand
TGGCGAGCGGATAGAGCATGGCCGAGCCGAGAACGGCGGTGCCACCGAAGAAGATGGCGGCCAGAACCATGGTTGCGACCACGGTCACGGCATAGGTTTCGAACAGGTCGGCGGCCATGCCGGCGCAGTCGCCGACGTTGTCGCCGACATTGTCGGCGATGGTGGCCGGGTTGCGCGGATCGTCTTCCGGAATGCCGGCTTCCACCTTGCCCACAAGGTCGCCGCCGACGTCCGCACCCTTGGTGAAGATGCCGCCGCCCAGACGGGCGAAGATGGAGATGAGCGAAGCGCCGAAGCCGAGGGCAACGAGGGCATCGATGACTTCACGGCTGTCGGGCGAAAGACCCATAGTGCCGGTGAGATAGCCGTAATAGACGGAGACGCCGAGCAGTGCGAGACCGGCGACGAGCATGCCGGTGATGGCGCCCGACTTGAAGGCCACGTCGAGACCAGCCGACAGGCTGCCCGCGGCGGCCTGGGCGGTGCGCACGTTGGCGCGGACCGAGACGTGCATGCCAATGAAGCCGGCAGCGCCCGACAGGATCGCGCCGATCAGGAAACCGACGGCGGCGAGTACGCCGAGCAGGAACCAGGTGAGTACGAAGACGACGGCGCCGACGATGGCGATGGTGGTGTACTGGCGTGACAGATAGGCTTGCGCGCCTTCACGGATATAACCAGCAATCTCCTGCATGCGGGCATTGCCCTGGTCGGCTGCGAGCACCGAGCGGATCGCCCAGATCGCGTAGACAATCGAGAGCAGGCCACATGCAATGACGGCCATTAGTATGGTCATGCGTTCATTCCTCCAATGAACGGCCGGCATTCAAGTCCCCCCGGCCGAAAGACGTTTCGGGAGGGCAGGACGAGCCCTGCCCCCACGGTGTCGGCGCGGATGTTGCGTTAGCCCTTCTACATCGTCAAGGGCGGAGGAACCCGGCTTTCGGCGGGTTCGCCCTTTTCTGTGAGAAAGTGCTGGAATCAGGCGGCAGCACGCCTGTCGGCGAGCATCTGAAGCCCGAGCACGGCGAGGCAGAATAGCGCGACAGGCCAGAAGGTGAGGCTCAGCATGTCCCAGCCCCAGTGGTTGAGCACCTTGCCGGACAACAGCGAGGACAGCGCCACGCAGCCGAAAAGGGTGACGTCATGAAAACCCTGCACGACGTTCTTCTCGGAGGCATGATAGGTGCTCGTCACCATGGCGGTGGCGCCGATGAAGCCGAAGTTCCAGCCGACGCCTAGCAGCACCAGTGCCAGCCAGAAGTTCCAGAGCTCGATGCCTGACCCCGCCACGAGGGCACAGCCGAGCAGGATGAGGAGCCCGACCCCGGTGATGGTATCGCGGCCGAAGCGGCGGATCAGCCGCCCGGTGACGAAGCTCGGCGCGAACATGGCCATGACGTGCCACTGGATGCCGAGCGTGGCGAGGTTCGGCGAAAAACCGCAGCCGACCATGGCGAGCGGCGCGCCCGTCATCATGAAGGACATCAGCGCGTAGCTGCCGATGCCGCAGATCATGGCGGTGATAAAGCGGCGCTGGGTGACGATCTGCAGAAGCGGCCGCGGCGGCGTGTCGTCATGATCCTCGTCGCCGACCACCGTGTCCTGCGGAATCTTCAGAAACGAGAGAATCAGAACCGCGATCGCGGCCAGCGGCAGGATGGCGAGAAACGAGCCGGCGAAACTCACGGGCGCGAAGATCTCGCGGGTGTAGATGACCGTCTGCGGTCCGATGACGGCAGCGAAGACGCCGCCGGCGAGCACCCAGGAGATGGCCGACGCCTTGAAGGAGGTCGGCGCGCCGTCAGCGGCGGCAAAGCGATATTGCTGGGTGAAGGCGGCGCCCGAGCCGATGATCGCGAGCCCGACGATGAAGAGGATGAAATCGAAGCGGAACAGGGCGATGGCCGCAATCAGGCCGCCGATGGCCAGACAGCCGGCGCCGGCCATGAAGCCGTGGCGCCGTCCGATGCGCCGCATCAGCCAGGCGGCGGGAAGTGCGCCGGCGGCGACCCCGATATTGAAGCCGGTCACCGGGGCGGTGGCCAGCGACTTGTCGGCGCCGAGAAGATAGAAGCCGGCGAGGCCGCCCAGCGAGATGGCGATGGGGCTCGCCGAACCGGCGATGGCCTGGGTGGCAGCGAGCAGAAGCGCATTGCGGCGCGCCAGCGCCATCCGGGCATTCAGCCGTGTGGGCCCGTCGACGCTATCCGCAACACTCATTATCCTGTCCCTTATTCGGCTTTCTTGTCCGCCGGCTTCTGGCGCTTGCGGCGGGCGAGACGGTCGAGCACCGCATTGACGATCTTGGGCTCCTCGTCCTCGTAGAAGGCGCGTGCAATGTCGACGTATTCGTTTACGAGAACAGCGGTGGGAACGTCGGGCTTGAACTCGACCTCCCAGGCGCCGGCGCGCAGGATCGCCCGCAGCGTCGCGTCGAGGCGCGACAACGGCCAATCCTCTGTCAGCGAGGCGCGGATTTCCGGATCGAGATGGCGCTGCTGGTCGACCACGCCGGAGACGATGGCGCGGAACCAGGCCGCGTCGGCCTTGAGATACTGGTCGCCGTCGAGTTCCTGGCCCAGACGGTGGTTCTCGTATTCGGCGACGACCTCCATCAGTCCGACGCCACCGACATCCATCTGGTAGAGCGCCTGAACGGCGGCAAGACGGGCTGCTCCGCGCTGATTGGCGGGTCTGGCCGGTTTGGAGGAATCAGGGGCGGCCAAAGGTCAGTTCTCCAGTTTTTCGCGCAGCGCGATCATGGTGAGCGCAGCGCGGGCGGCGAAACCGCCCTTGTCGAGATTGTCGGGGCTGACGCGCGCCCAGGCCTGCGCCTCGTTCTCGACGGTCATGATGCCGTTTCCCAGCGCCAGCGATTCGGAGACGGCGAGGTTCATCAATCCGCGCGCGCTCTCGTTCGCCACGATATCGAAATGGAAGGTCTCGCCGCGGATGACCACGCCGAGCGCAATGAAGCCGTCATACGCGGTACCGCCGTTCTCGCCGGCATCGAGCGCCATGGCGACGGCGGCCGGGATTTCCAGGCAGCCCGGAACGGTGATGACGTCGCAGGTCGCACCCGCCGCTTCCAGTGCGGCGGTGGCGCCCTTGAGAAGCGCATCGGACATGTCGTCGTAGAAGCGGGCCTCGACGATGAGCAGGTGCGGTGCGGATTCGGATGCCATGGGCTGTCTCCGGTGAACGGAAATGAGGGCGGGCGACCTATCTCGGCCGGGCGCCTGAAACGAATGGGGGTAAAATCACTTTGTCCGCCGGTTTGCAAGTCAATTCCGGTGGGCGACCGGGTCCGGCGGCTGCGGCGGAGCGACGCCGGCTCAATGCTCCTCGGTGTAGGGCTTGAGCGGCATGTCGTCGGTCCGTGGCACCGTCTGGCGTTCGATCATCCGGTGGACGCGGATCGGTCCTTCCCCCTTGTGCAGCGCCCGCAGCTTCTCGGAGACCTCTGCATCCCCCTTGGTGCGACGCTCGTTGTGGCGCACATATTCGATCCAGGTCGCGACATGATAGGTCTCGGTCCAGATGTCGGGGTTTTCCAGATCGCGCAGCAGCGCCCACTGGCGGGCACCATCGCGGATACGGATGCGGCGGCGGTCCGCCATGAGCGCGAGAAATCGCGGCACATCCTTTTGGGCGATCTCGTAATCGACCATGACCATGATCGGGCCGCTTCGGGTCTTGAGGTCGAGACGAAGCTCCGGCTCCCGGAAGCGGCCGAGCGGATCGAGTTCGTCGCCGCCCACCTCGGGCAGCTGGAAGAAAAGCCCGACGGCGGCGCCGGCGAGAAGCAGCACCGCGGCGATAGCGAGCGAGGCCGGCGATCCGTGGGCTTCGGCGAGACCACCCCAGACCCAGCTGCCCATGGCCATGCCGCCAAAGACGCAGGACTGGTAGATGGCGAGCGCCCGGCCCACCACCCAGCGCGGCGTGGAGAGCTGGACGGTGACGTTGAAGAGCGACAGCGCGAGCAGCCATCCCGCCCCTGCGATGGTCAGCACCAGACAATCGACGACGAGGTTGTCGGAGACCGAGAGCACCATCAGCGCGACGGCAACCGCGAGAAAGCCGCCGCGGACGATATGCTCGTTGTCGAACATGGAACGCAGCTTCAGGCTCGACAGCGCGCCGGCGATGGCCCCTACCCCGTAGCTTCCCAGCAGCAAACCGTAGGTGATGGCGGTGCCTGCGAGGATCTCGCGCGCAATCAGCGGCAACAACGCCAGCACCGCGACAGCACCGAAGCCGAACAGGAAGCCGCGCGACAGAACGCGCAACAGATTGGGCGACATGCCGACATAGCGGATGCCGGCCGACAGCGCGAGAAGGAAGGGTTCGCGCGGCAACCGCGCCTCGGGCGGCGGACGGCGCCACACGAAGAGCGCGGCAAGCAGGAAGACATAGCTCGCCGCGTTGACGGCGAAGGCGAGCGCGACGCCGGCCACCGAGACGATGAAACCGCCGAAGGCCGGACCGACCGAGCGCATCAGGTTGAAGCCCATGGAATTGAGCAGGACGGCGGAAGGAACGCTCTCCCGGGGAACGATATCCCGGACCGAAGACTGCCAGGCCGGGTTGTTGAGCGCCGTGCCGCAGCCGATCAAAAAGGTGAATGCAAGCAGCGACCATGGGGTCAAAACGTCGAACCAGGCGGCCAAAGTGAGCCCGACGGAAATAAAAAACATAAATAATTGTGCGCTGATCATCAGCGTGCGGCGGTCGAAGGAATCGGCCAGCGCACCCGCAGGTAGTGCGAAGAGCATGACCGGAAGCGTGTTGGATGCGGCGACCAGCGCAACCTGGACGGGCGACGTGGCAATCGAGGTCATCAGCCAGCCCGCTCCGACCGTCTGCACCAATGTCCCGAGATTGGAGACGAGCGTGGCGGACCAGAGCATACGGTAGGTGCCGTTCTCCAGAAGGTCTAACGGTGAACCGGTCTTCACGCTCTCTCTTCTCCGCTAGCTGACCTTGAGCAAAGGGATCACTAATATCTGCAACCGGCGCGACGAACCAGACGCAAGGCGGCGTGCCGGTCGTCGCGTCACCCGGTTACATCTGTCTGAAACCGACACGAATTCAAGAGGTAATGGAAGTTGCATCGCACACGAACAAACTGGGTCATGTAACAGAATTCCTGCTAAGTAATTTTTTACAGGTCGCATTCACAACAATTCAAGATATGTCGATTATTTCTGATTTGCACACGGGGAAATCGGCATCGTTTGCATCGCCATGACGGCGACTGTGACACTCCATAGGAACATCGTTCGACATCCGCATGAAACGGTCCGTCGTCAAATCGGCAAGGTGATACGGCAGCGCGGGTGGACAACGCGCGATCGATAGCGCGCTGTGCCGGGGGAGAAATGGAAATGAGACTTTCGAATATTATGGGCGGTGGTGCGTCGAGCGGAATGCTCGCAGCTATCGACCGATCGATGGCCGTGATCGAATTCGACATGACCGGCAAGGTTCTCCGTGCCAACAAGAACTTTCTGGCCACACTCGGCTACGAACTCAACGAGATCGTCGGCAAGCATCACTCGATGTTCGTCGACCAGAAGACCGTCGACAAGGATGCTTATGCGGCCTTCTGGGCCAAGCTCGGCCGCGGCGACTATGACAGCGGCCGTTACAAGCGTATCGGCAAGGGTGGACGAGAAGTCTGGATCGAAGCGTCGTACAATCCGGTCATTGTCGGCGGAAAGCCGGTCAAGGTAGTGAAGTTCGCCACCGACATTACCGAGAACATCCGCAAATCCTCGTCAGCGAACGGCATGGTGGCGGCGCTTTCGCGCTCGCAGGCCGTCATCGAGTTCACGCCCGAGGGGCAGATCCTCGAGGCCAACGAAAACTTTCTCAACGCGTTGGGCTACAGCGCGGATGAAATCGTCGGCAAGCACCATTCGATGTTCTGCGAACCTGATTACGCGTCGAGCGCGGAGTATCGAGAGTTCTGGCCTTCACTTGCGAGCGGCAAGTTCGAGTCCGGCGAGTTCCTGCGCATCGGCAAGAACGGCAAGCGCGTTCATATTCAGGCCAGCTACAATCCGATCCTCGATGCTGAAGGCCGGGTCTTCAAGGTGGTCAAGTTCGCCTCGGACGTCAGCGACCGGGTGGCAAATGTCGAAACGCTCGCCGACTCCCTCACCGCGATGGCCGAGGGCGATCTGACACGCCAGATCGAAAAGCCCTTCATTCCGGCCCTTGACAGGTTGCGAACCGATTTCAACCGCTCCGTCGAGCGGCTGGCCGACGCGATGGGCCAGGTGTCGACGAACGCTGCTTCCATTGACGCGGCGGCCTCAGAGGTCCGCAGCGCCTCCGACGACCTCGCCATGCGTTCGGAACGCCAGGCGGCGTCCGTGGAACAGACCGCGGCCGCTCTCGAGGAGATCACGACGACGGTGACAGACGCCTCGCGCCGGGCCCGGGAAGCCGGAGACCTGGCTTCGAAAACCCGCGACAGCGCCGAAAAGGCCGGCCGCGTGGTGGCCGACGCCGTGGAAGCAATGGGGCGCATCGAGTCGTCCTCGGACGAGATCGGCAAGATCATCGGGGTGATCGACACGATCGCCTTCCAGACCAACCTTCTGGCGCTGAACGCCGGCGTCGAGGCGGCGCGCGCCGGGGAAGCCGGCAAAGGCTTCGCCGTGGTTGCCCAGGAAGTCCGCGAACTGGCGCAGCGTTCGGCGACCGCGGCCAAGGAGATCAAGGAACTGATCTCGGCCTCGTCGAACCATGTCGACAAGGGCGTGGAACTGGTCGGCGCGACCGGCGACACGCTCTCCGCTATCGTCGAGCAGATCAAGGAAGTGTCGGCGAACGTCAACGCCATCGTCACCGCCTCGGAGGAACAGTCTGTCGGACTCCGCGAGATCAACCAGGCGGTCAATACGATCGACCAGGGCACTCAGCAGAATGCCGCCATGGTGGAGGAATCCTCCGCCGCCGCCCACAGCCTGGCACAGGAAGCAGCGGCCCTCTTCGAACTGGTGGCCATGTTCAAGGTCGGCGAACAGAAAGCCGGCCAGTCATCGGGTCAGTACACCCAGTCCCGGGCAGCCTAGACCTCCCCGATACGGACCCGATGAAAGCCCCGGAGCTCGCCTCCGGGGCTTTTTTGCGTCCCGGCCCTGAGGAACCGACGAGGGCCTACGCCCCGCTGACCGATGGTTTCAAGCATATTAGCAAAGAAGGTCAAAATTTGCAGTTGCAATTCACCATCCTTAAACAACTCCAGACCAAATTCGGGTGAATACGGATGCGGCACAACGCCTGGCTGTCATGAGGACGGCGACCCGATAGCGTCCCGTGATGCAAGCTTTTGAGCAGACGCCGCCCCCAGCCGGCTCCCCGGCACGGATGCGCGGCGACAGGGAGTAGTGTGCGTGTTCCTCGTCAAGAAATCTTCAGCCCCCGCCAACCCCGCCGAAGAAGCCCTCGCCGCCATCAGCAAGTCGATGGCGATCATCGAATTCGAGCTGGACGGAACGATCATCACCGCCAACGAGAATTTTTGCTCCGCCCTCGGCTATTCTCTCGAAGAGATCGTGGGCAAGCACCATTCCATGTTCGTCGAGCCAAAGGTGATCGGCACCGACGGTTACCGCGCGTTCTGGCAAAAGCTGGGCAAGGGGCAATATGACAGCGGTCGCTACAAACGGCTTTGCAAGGACGGCAGCGACATCTGGATCGAAGCCTCATACAACCCCGTTCACCGGAACGGCGTGCCCTACAAGGTGATGAAATTCGCGACCGACATCACGGAAAGCGTGAAGAAGGCCGCCGAGACCGAGGGCAAGATGACCGCCCTCTCCCGCTCGCAGGCCGTTATCGAATTCGACACGGACGGCACGATCATCACCGCCAACGAGAATTTCCTGGCAGCGCTCGGCTATCGCCTCGACGAGATTGTCGGCAAGCACCATTCGATGTTCTGCGAGCCGGACTATGTCGCCAGCTCTCAGTATCGCCATTTCTGGCCCGACCTCGCGAGCGGGACGTTCAATTCGGGAGAATTCAAGCGCTTCGGAAAGGGCGAGACAGAAATCTGGATCCAGGCCACTTACAATCCGATCTTCAACGCCGACGGCAAGGTGTTCAAGGTGGTCAAATTCGCCTCCGATATCACCGAAAGGGTGAAAGCAAGCCAGTTCATCGCCGCCGCCATGGCGCGGGTGGCAGAGAACGCCGAAGCGATCGACGCCGCGGCCTCCGAAGTTCGCCAGGCTTCAGACGAAATGGCGCACCGTTCGGAGCGGCAGGCGGCCTCGGTGGAAGAAACGGCAGCCGCGCTGGAGGAATTGACGACCACGATCGCCGATTCCGCGCTGCGTGCCCGCGAAGCCGGTGAACTGGCCGACCGCACCCGCGATACCGCCGAACAGGCCGGCGCGATCGTCAGCGAGACGGTGGCGGCGATGGGTCGGATCGAGCACTCCGCCGTCGAGATCAACAAGATCATCGGGGTGATCGACCAGATCGCCTTCCAGACCAACCTCCTGGCGCTTAATGCCGGCGTCGAGGCAGCGCGGGCGGGCGAATCCGGCAAGGGCTTCGCCGTCGTCGCCCAGGAGGTGCGCGAACTTTCCCAGCGCTCCGCTACGGCCGCCAAGGAGATCAAGGAACTCATCAACAATTCCGACAGACACGTGGAAACGGGGGTCAGCCTCGTGGGCAAGACCGGCGAGACGCTCGCGGCGATCGTCTGCCAGATCAAGGACGTCTCGATGAACGTCTCCGCCATCGTCAAGGCATCGTCGGAACAGTCGAGCGGGCTCAGGGAAATCAACGAGGCGGTCACCGTCATCGACCAGGGCACGCAGCAGAACGCGGCCATGGTGGAGGAATCGACTGCCGCCGCACACACGCTGGCGCGCGAGGCGAGCGATCTCTTCGCCCTCATCGAGCAGTTCAAGCAGAGTGAGGCTGAGCGCAAGACGACGGCCTCCCGGCAGGCTGCCGTCCGCAAGGTCGCCTGACGGTCGTTGTGGCGCGGAAGGCGGAAACGCTTGAAATCGACGTCGCACTCCATAGGTTCGGGCGATGGACACCACGCCCGATCCCTTTCCGCTCGCAAGCCGCGACGGACTTCCCGACGACCTTAAAATGCTGGTCTCCCGCTATCCGCGGGAAATCTGGCAGAGCCACGACAATCTCGGCGACATGGCGCAGTTCTGGCTGCAACGCCACGACATGTTCCGCGAGATGGGCGGCATCCTGACGTGGGCGATCGCTGACTGGCGGGAGGGGCGCAAGGACGATAAGGCCTTCGCCGGTTTCTTCGTGCCTCGCCTCAACTGGTATCTCGGCAATCTCGACGGGCATCACAACATCGAGGACCACCACTATTTCCCGGTGTTCCGCAAGGCCGAGCCGCGACTCGTCCGCGGCTTCGACATCCTCGACCGTGACCACCACGTCATCCACGATGCGCTCGAGATGAATGCCCAGGCGGCGCGCACCTATCTGGACGCGCTCGAAAAGGGAGGCGACGCACTCAAGCGCGCCGGGGAAAACTATGCCACCGAGAACGAGCGGCTGATGCGGTTTCTCACCCGACATCTGGAGGACGAGGAGGACCTGATCATCCCGGTCATCCTCGACCAGGGGGAACGCAAGCTGGGCGTGACCTGATCGCGGCGCTACCCGATCACTCCACCTGCTGGACACCCCACTTGCGGCGGGTGCTATCGTTGAGTTCCATCAGGAAATCCTCGAAGACCCTGAGCTTGCGGGGCTTGAAGCGGTGGCGCGGCTGGACGATCCGCATGGTCGCCGAGGACGGCCGGAAGGTTTCGAGCACCGGTGTGAGCTGGCCGTCGCGGATCGGATGATAGACCAGATAGCTCGCAAGTTGCATGATGCCGAGACCCTTGATCGCCGCAGCCACAGCCGTCTCGTTGGATTCAAAACACGCCCTGCCCTCGATGTGGACGGTCATTTCTCCTTCGGGAACACGAAAGCGCCAGGGCAGCTTCTCGTAGGTGACGCTCGACAGGAAGGGCAGGCATTCGTGCGAGCCAAGATCGGCCGGCGTGGCGGGAATGCCGGCGCGTTCCAGATAGGCGGGCGAAGCCACGGTGATGAACGGGATGCTGCCGATGACCCGGCACGAGATGTCGAGATCGGGCAGTTCGCCGACGACGATCGCCGCATCGATCCGCTCGCCGACGAAATCGGGCACGCCATTTCGCGACAGCATGTCCAGTTCGACGTCCGGATAGGCTTCGAAAAAGGCGGGCAGCGCCGGTGCGACGACGATGCGGGCGAGGCCTGCGGGAATCTGCACCCGGAGCCGGCCGCGGGGACGGCGCTCGGCCGAGCCCACATCGTCCTCCAGCGCATGGAGTTCATCAAGGATCTGGATGGCGCGGTCGAGATAGGCGCGACCGTCGTCGGTCAGGCGCAGACTGCGGGTGGTGCGCTCGATAAGCTGGACACCGAGCCGGCGTTCGAGCTGCGCGACGACGGCACTCGCCGCCCCGCGCGCCAGACCCAGGTCGGCGCTGGCAGCTGAGAAACTGCTGCGCTCCGCTACACGCCGGAAAATGGACATTGCACGAAACTGATCCATGGCCCGCCCCGCATCCATCGGCCCATTGTCGTAAAATTTCGGACAGTGTTTCAGTTTTGACATGGTTTTTCCCGTTTGGGAAGCCGTCTAGAAGGCCGCCCATCGCGCCGCCGGAGAGAAGCGGCCAAGGAGAGAGATCATGAAACACGAGACTGCCGTGCCGGCTCATGTCGAGCCGAAGGACGACCTTTATTATGCCATCCACAAGGCGCTTCGCCTTGGCAATGCCCGGATGCTGATCGCACTGGGCCAGACCGATCCGGAGAGCACCTCTTCGGTCGCGGGAACGCTGAGGATGCTCAGGGAGCACCTGGCTGCCTGCGAAAAGCACCTCGAGCACGAGAACGAGTTCGTGCATTCGGCGCTGGAAAGCCGCCTGCCCGGCGGTGCGAACCACGCCGACGAGGACCATGAAGCGCACGAGCGGACTTTCGCCGAGCTCAAGGCCATGATCGGCGCGATCGAGGCGGCTTCGACCGAGCGGCCGCGTCTGTGGCGCAAGCTCTATCAGCGCTTCGCGCTGTTCTTCGCGGAAGACCTCGAGCACATGCACGAGGAGGAAACGGTGGTGATGCCGCTGATCGCGGCGCATTTCTCGCCCGAGGAAATCAAGGCGATCGAAGGCCGGATCGTGGCCTCGATCCCGCCCGCCGAGATGGTGGAAGGCGTCAGGCTGATGCTGCAGGCCGCTTCCGCGCCCGAGCGCAAGGCCATGGTCGGCGGCATGCAGGCCGGCATGCCCGGCGAGGTGTTGGACGGCTTCATGTCGGCGGTCACCCGCGGCACCTGGCGGCTGGGCGATTTCGACAGTCTGGAGCGCGGACTATGCTGAAAGGCGTCATCCGTACCCTCGAACACTGCGCGGTGACGACGGGCTGGACCCGCCCCGAACGCCGACGCCCCTGCGGCCGTGCGAGTTGCGCCGACTGCCCGATGCGGCAACGCGGCCTTCGTCTCGACTGAGGCGCCTTCATACCGCCCGGCCCGTCCGGAGCGGCAGGCCGGTGGCGAGTGAAACGCCCCTCCATTCACACCGGCCAATCCAACATGCGTGCGCGCGACAAGCCCCACCCGGGCGCACGCAGTCCCGCAGTTGCCGAACCGCCGCGGAACCCCCGTGGCGGCCCGGCGGCTGCCTGTTAGAAAATCCTCATATTCAACCCTGCAACCCTGGCGTATGATCGCCGCGGACCAAACCACCGGAGCACTTCACATGCGCGGCATTTCCTACTGGTTCTATCTCGTGGCGGCGCTGTCCGTCACTTTCGGCATGATCTGGGGGATCGCCATGGCGATCAGCCAGGATCACACCCTCTCCCCCGCCCACGCCCACCTCAACCTCGTCGGCTGGGTGACCATGGCGCTTTTCGGCGCCTACTACCACATGGTCCCGGAATCGGGCGCGAGGCGCCTGGCGAAGATCCATTTCGCAGTCGCTACCCTCGGCCTGCTGATTTTTGCACCCGGTATCGCGATCGCGGTCCTCTACCAGTTCGAAGGACTGGCAGCGATCGGCTCGCTGGTCACGCTCGCCTCGATGCTGATCTTCCTGTTCACGGTGATCCGTGACGGGCGCGGCCGCAAGCTGGCGATCTGATAAGCGTCAGCGCGGGAATTCCGCCAGCCGGGCGGCGTAACGGGCCATCGTGTCGATCTCCAGATTGACGCGGTCGCCCGTCTTGCGCTGCCCCCATGTCGTCACGTCGAGCGAGTGACGGATCAGAAGCACGTCGAAACGGGCGCCGTTGACCCTGTTGACGGTGAGCGACGTGCCGTCGAGGGCCACCGAGCCTTTCGGCGCGATGAAGCGGGCGAAGTCGTCAGGCGCTTCCAGCGTGAAGCGCCGAGCTTCGCCCTCGTCCTCGACCGCGACGATTTCCGCGGTACCGTCGACATGGCCGGAGACCAGATGGCCGCCGAGTTCGTCGCCCATCTTCAGCGCGCGTTCGAGATTGATCGGCATGCCGTCCGACCAGGAGGCTGCCGTCGTCAGACGCAGCGCCTCCTCCCAGGCTTCCACCTCGAACCACTTCGAATTGTCGCCCGCGGCGGGAAGCGCGGTCACCGTCAGGCAGACACCGGAACAGGCGATCGAGGCGCCGATATCGATTCCCGCCGGATCATAGGCCGTGTCGATACGGAAGCGCAGGCCTTCGTCGAGCTTTGTAACCGATGCGATGCGACCGACGTCGGAGACAATTCCGGTGAACATTAGGCAAGCCTTTCGAATTCGTCGAACCGATCATCGCCCAGCCGCAAGGAGCGTTTCAGAACGAAGCTCTCTGGGATGGTGTCGGCGCTGACGGGGGCTGCGACGCCCGCGCCGTCGATCGTCTTCGGGGATGTATAGATATGGAGCCGGTCGACAAGTCCTTCCGCAAGGAAGGCACGGGCGACGGCGGCACCGCCCTCGACCATGACGCTCGAGAGCCCGCGTTGAGCTATGTCTTCCAGAAGTTCGGGCAGCGCGATCCGGCCGTCGACCAGATCGGCGGCGAGAAACTCGACGCCGGCTTCGGCCAATGCCGCGCGGGCGGGATCGTCGGGCGTGGCGCTGGTGGCGATCCAGACCGGCACCTCGCGCGCCGTTTTCACGAGCTTTCCGGCGACCGGCAGCTTCATGCCGTCATCGAGGATCAGGCGGATGGGCGAGCGCTCCTCGATCCCGCCGAGCCGGACGGTGAGTTCCGGATCGTCGGCGAGCGCGGTCGTCGCGCCCACCAGGATGACGTCGGAAATTGCGCGGGTGACATGGACCAGCCGGCGCGCGACCGGGCCGGTGAGCGCCACCTGGCCCTCCCCTTCGCGGCCGATCATGCCGTTGGCCGAAACCGCAAGCTTGAGAGTCACATGGGCGCGGTTTCTCACCCGCCGGGTCAGGTAGCCGGCGAGCCCCTCGGCTGCTTCGGCGGCGAGAACGCCCTCCTCCACCTCAAGCCCGCCGGCACGCAGGATGGCGTAGCCCTTGCCGGACACGCGCGGGTCCGGGTCCGACGCCGCGCCGACCACGCGGGTCACACCGGCGGCGACCAGCGCATCGGCACAAGGCGGGGTGCGGCCGTGATGGGCGCAGGGTTCGAGGGTGACGTAAGCCGTGGCGCCACGGGCCAGCTCACCGGCTTCGGCAAGCGCCTGCGGCTCGGCGTGCGGGCGGCCACCTATCGCGGTGACGCCGGAGCCGACGATCAACGGGCCATGCCCCAGGTCGCGGACGAGAATGGTGGCCACAGACGGGTTGGAGCCGGTGCGCCCCTCATGGCGCCGGGCGAGCCGGATGGCAGCTGCCATGAAGCGGCGATCGGTCTCGGTATGGGTCATCTCTGGCTCCCGGATCCGCGCCCGGAACCTGGCGTTCCGTGCACCGGGGCTCCCCTAGCAGATCGGCGCTCAGCTTGACCAGAGGATTGACTGCCCGGACGCGCGCCGACCGATTGACAGTGTGTTCCCGTGCGTGCAAGCGTCGCCGCACCTCAAACGGAATGCGCCTCCCATGCTGAAAAGACTGTTTCCCGTCCTCGCCCTTCTTCTCGTTGCCGCTCCCCTGGCCGCCGGCCCTGCCGCGGCCGACACGACCTGCCGGCAGGCGATGAGCGAGTACAAGAGCAAGTACGAGCCCTTCACCTCGAAATTCTACAACATGACCAACCAGACGGAGCAGTGCGCGATCGCCAAGGAACGCCGCCGCGAGGTCAAGAATTTCGCCGTGAAGCTGAAGGGTGCCTGCACCGGCACCTCGACCGACGCGATCCGTACCGCCCGCGACGATCTCGAGACTTTCGCGCTGACCGCGCTGAACATCTGCGGGCCTCAATAAGAGACGTCCGGGGGAACGCACGCTTCCCTGCTGCCGGGCAACATTGCCCCTCACGTCCCCCTCGGGCTTGTCCCGAGGGTTTACCGGCTCATCTGCGTGCTCAATGCCCCTGGCCGATGCGTGGAGCCGGCGTCAACCGCCGATACATTACGGCTGGGGAGAAACATCCCCCTCCTCGTCATGCCCGGACTTGATCCGGGCATCCATACCGTTCAGCCGGCGACCCGGAGCGGGTAGTCGCCCCTGCCGAGAGGCCCCACGCGTCGAGAGGTCAGCGGATCCTCGGCACAGGGCCGAGGATGACGACCGGAAGGGCCGGCGACCACCCATAGCGCTCAGTTCTGGATCCCCGGGTCTCGCTTCGCTCGCCCGAGGATGACGACTGAGGGTAGGGAGGATGACGACCGAAAGCTAAATCAGTCGTCGCTTTCGGGCAGGACGATGGTGTCGCCGGCGATCTGGGCCTGGAGTTCGGCGATGGTGCGCTCGAAATCCTCGGGCCCGGAGAAATCGCGGTAGACCGAGGCATAGCGGACGAAGCCGACGTCATCGAGCGCCTTCAAGGCTTCGAGCACCAGGAGGCCGATCGCGTCGGTCGCCACTTCCGTCTCGCCCGAACTTTCGAGCCGCCGGACGATGCCGGAGACGGCGCGGTCGATCCGCTCGCGGTCGACCGGGCGTTTTCTCAGCGCGATCTCGAAGGAGCGCTGCAGCTTGTCGCGGTCGAACGGCACCCGGCGGCCGGTCTTCTTCAGCACCACGAGATCGCGCAACTGCACGCGCTCGAAGGTGGTGAAGCGGCCGCCGCAGCTCGGGCAGACGCGGCGGCGGCGGATCGCGGCGCCGTCTTCGGCGGGCCGCGAATCCTTCACCTGGCTGTCTTCCGAGCTGCAATAGGGACAGCGCATCAATCAGCCCATGTAGCCGTAGAGCGGGAAGCGATCGGTAAGCTGGATCACCTTGGCCTTGACGGCGGCCTCCACGGCTTCGTTGCCCTCGTCGGAGTTGGCGGCCTTGAGGCCGTCGAGCACTTCCGAGATCAGGTTGCCGATCTCGCGGAATTCCGCCTCGCCGAAGCCGCGCGTGGTGCCGGCCGGCGTACCGAGACGGACACCGGAGGTCACGAAGGGCTTTTCCGGGTCGAAGGGGATGCCGTTCTTGTTGCAGGTGATGTTGGCGCGGCCGAGCGCTGCCTCGGCGCGTTTTCCAGTGGCGTTCTTCGGCCGCAGATCGACGAGCATCGAGTGGTTGTCGGTGCCGCCGGAAACGATGTCGAGACCGTTGTCCTTGAGCGACTGGGCGAGCGTCTTGGCGTTGGCCACCACATTGGCCGCATAGGTCTTGAACTCGGGCTCGAGCGCTTCCTTGAAAGCCACCGCCTTGGCGGCGATGACGTGCATGAGCGGGCCGCCCTGCAGGCCGGGGAAGACGGCCGAATTGACCTTTTTGGCGATCGCCTCGTCATTGGTGAGGATCATGCCGCCGCGCGGACCGCGCAGCGACTTGTGGGTCGTCGTGGTGCAGACATGGGCGTGCGGCACCGGCGAGGGATGGACGCCACCCGCCACGAGGCCGGCGATATGGGCCATGTCGACCATCAGATAGGCGCCGACGGAATCGGCGATCTCGCGGAAGCGCTTCCAGTCCCAGATGCGCGAATAGGCGGTGCCGCCGGCGATGATCAGCTTCGGCTTGTGCTCGTTGGCGAGGCGCTCGACCTCGTCCATGTCGAGGCGGTGATCGTCCTCGCGCACGCCGTAGGAGACGACGTTGAACCACTTGCCCGACATGTTGACGGGCGAGCCGTGGGTCAGGTGACCGCCGGAGTTGAGATCGAGACCCATGAAGGTGTCGCCGGGCTGCAGGAGCGCCAGGAACACCGCCTGGTTCATCTGCGAGCCGGAATTCGGCTGGACGTTGACGAACTCGCAGCCGAAGAGTTTTTTGGCGCGCTCGATGGCGAGCGTCTCGGCGACGTCGACGAACTCGCAGCCGCCGTAATAGCGCTTGCCCGGATAGCCTTCCGCATACTTGTTGGTCATGATCGAACCCTGCGCTTCCAGAACGGCGCGGGAGACGATGTTTTCCGATGCGATCAGCTCGATCTCGTGGCGCTGGCGGCCGAGCTCGTCGGTGATGGCGCCGAAGATTTCGGGATCGGCCTCGGCCAGCGGGCGGTTGAAGAAGGCTTCAGTCATGGGGGCCTCTACCTCGTGCGAGAGTGGGTGAAGCAAGCGCCGGCGGGCCCTGATCAGACCGCCGGCGGCGATGCGTGGCTGTTTAAACCCCTCGCATGAGGAGAGCAAGCGGCGGCGCGCCAATTGCGGCGGATCTCAACGCTTTTGGGACACCTCGCCGCACCACGCGGCGAACGGTTGCGGCCCGAGGTCGCGCACCGGCACGACGCAACCATGTGGCGGCGCGGCCATTCCCCTCTCAGGCAAACCGCAAGAGGAGCATCAAATGACTGTCGTGCTGGCCACCGTATGCAAGGATGGCGTGGTGCTGGGATCGGACTCCCAGATCACCGACAAGGGGCGCGGGATGACCTACCCGGCCGAAAAACTCCACCCGCTCGGCGACCGGGCCGCCTGGGGCGGCAGCGGCGCGCGCTCGGTGCTCCACGATGTCGAGAACGCCTTCAACACCAACAGCGCCACCATTCTCGAAGCGCCCGATATCGGCCGGGCGATCCAGGAACAGGTGCTGCCGATCATGCGCTACCACTACGACAACTTCATTTCCGACGTACCGGGCGAGGAAGGCGGCGGCACGCCGTCGGCCTATGTGATGGCGGCGGGCTGGCGCGACGGCAAGCCGTGGATCGTCGAGATCACCCCGTCCGGCATGATCGGCCATTACGGCGATCTCGGCTTCCACGCCATCGGCAGCGGCGCACCGATGGCGCAGCAGGCGGGCTCGCTCCTCTCCCACTTCCACCTGACCGAACGCGACACCCGCTTCGGCTGTGCGGCGGTGCTGCGCGTGCTCAAGGCGCTGGACCTGACGTCATCGAGCGTCGGCGACCCCTTCAGTCTCTGCCGGATCGACGAAAACGGCGCGCATCACCTCGACGAGAAGGAGATCGAAAAGGTGAACAAGGACGTGGCGAAATGGGAGGAGGCCGAACAGCGGGTGATCGGCGAGGTGTTCGATTGATCGGGCGCGCTCGGAGGAACCTTCCCTCCTGCCACCCGTTTGCAAACTGACACACATGAAGGAGACCGACATGGCGATGAATTCGCTCAAGGACATTTATCTCGACCAGTTGCAGGACATCTGGAGCGCCAACACCCAGTCCCTGCCCGTGGTGACCGAACTCGGCCGCGCCGCACAGGACGAGGAACTGTCCGAAGCGCTGATCGACGGCGGCAACGGCATTTCCGAGGGCATCGCCGAGATCGAAAAACTGTGCAACGACCACGGCATCAAGCCGAACGCCGAGCACTGCAAGGGCATGGAAGGCCTCGTCAAGGAAGCGCGCAAGCACGGCCTGTCCGACGAGATCACCGACGCCGATGTGCGCGACGCCGCCATCATCCCGCAGTATCAGCGCATGGTCCATTATGCGCTTGCCGGCTACGGCACGCTGGCCGCCTTCGCCAACCGCCTCGGCCTGGACGGTGACGCGGCGGTGCTGAAGAAATGCCTCGACCAGACCTATGACGGCGACCGCCGCATGACCAAGATTGCCATGAAGGGTGGGGTGAACGAGGCAGCTGCTGAGTGAACTTTCTTGGTGAGGAACAAGAGGGGCCGTGCGGGAGATCGTGCGGCCCCTTTTGTATGTGCAGGATCGAGGAGGACCGGGCGCATAAACTGAGCGACAAGGAGATTGAAAAGGTGAACACGGACGTGGCAACGTTGGAGGTGATTGCTTGAGGGGTATGGGCAATTCCTACATAATCCCTGACGAAATTGGGCTGCCCACTTAGAAAAATTAGTGAGTCAGCATCATCAGCGATTTCGCTTCAGTAGACGACGACCAAAGAGCAAAAACAATGTGAATACCATGGATTAGCGACAATGATGCTATTCCGCTTTCAATTTAACTACGTTAAATACGCATTGGGCTCTACAGAAA
>CAZEJG010000053.1:0-18914 GCA_964511625.1 uncultured Hoeflea sp. | reverse complement strand
GGGCGGTCAGCGTCTTACCGGTACCGGGAGGGCCGACGAGCAGCACGCCGCGCGGAATCTTGCCGCCGAGGCGCTGGAACTTCTGCGGATCGCGCAGGAATTCGACGATTTCCTCGAGGTCCTGCTTGGCTTCGTCGACGCCTGCGACGTCGGCGAAGGTGACGCGACCATGCGCCTCGGTAAGAAGCTTGGCCTTGGACTTGCCGAAACCCATCGCGCCACGCGAACCGCCCTGCATCTGGCGCATGAAGAAGATCCAGACGCCGAGAATCAGCAGGATCGGCAGCCACGAGATCAGGTAACCGACGAGCGTGTTCGACGAATCGACTTCCGGACGCGCGGTGATGTTGACGTCCTTCTTGGTCAGTTCGGAAACCAGGTTGGTATCACCCGGCGAATAGGTCTGGAAGGTGCCGCCCGTATCCTTGTAGGTGCCGCTGATGCGCTCGCCGACGATGGTCACGTCGCGCACCCGGCCGGCATCGACGTCCGACAGGAACTTCGAGTAGGCGATTTCCCGTCCGGCGGTGCGCTCGGTCGGGCTCTGGAACATGTTGAACAGCGCTATCAGCAGCAGCGCGATGATGGCCCAGAGAGCGAAATTGCGTAGATTCGGATTCATCCTATTCCCCAACGGGTGACGGCCATCAGAAGGCCGGTTCGGCGACAAGCACCGGATGTTTGTTCCAACATAGGTTTCCGAGGCCGGTTTGCCAAGGAGATTGGCGTCAGATGGGATCGGCGACCCGCATCCATTCCGGCCAGGGACAGGGCGGAAAGCCGGCTCGCCCGACAAGAGCCGCCAGCGCCTGCCCCCGTGCCGTGTCGAAAACAGGCATCAGACGGGACGCCCGGCCACACAGACGGGTCATTTCGATTGTGTCCCGACGAACCGTATCGTCGCCCTCGATCGCATGGAAATCCGGCGAAATTCCGTATTCGCCGCCCCCCTCGACGGAAAGGGCGTTCTCGCCACCGCGGCTTGCGATCCGGTAACGGCCGTCCCACAGGATTTCACGGCCTGCTTCCAGGCGGGCCGGCGCGACGTTTCGCCGCTCGCGCCGCAGGGAGACCGTGCTGCCGCGGCGGTGAAGGAGCGCTCGCCCGACGGTGAGCCGCGAGATATCGGGATTGTTGATGAATTCGGCGAGCCGTTCGAGCCCGTGGCGGTCGAGGCCGCGCGGGCGTCCGCCGGCCATATCGACGAGCGCGTTCAGGCAATCGAGCGCGGTTCCCCGGTCGAGATCGGTCAGATCGAGATGGAAGAGGTCGGTCCCTTCGTCGCGGCGCCCATGGACCGAAAGGGCGGCGGCGGTTCGCTCCGATCGCCCGGTCCGGTCCTGCCAGCGCGCCGATAGCGGTTCGTTCGCCGGCGCGGTGTCACGCACCCGGACGCGCTCAAAACGGGGATCGCTGTTCGACGGATCCTCGATCCAGCCGGTACCGGTGGCGTTCAGATAATCGCGGATCTGCGCGCGTGACAGATGCAGGAACGGGCGCGCCACCCAGACGTCTTCCGACACCAGCGTGGCCGGCGGAATGCCGGTGAGCCCCTCCCCGGCCGCACTGCGGGCGCGGCGCATGGCCAGCGTTTCGGCCTGGTCGCCAGCCGTGTGGGCGGTGACGATTGCAGACAGGTCGTGCCGGCGTGCGGCATCCGCGAGCAGCCGGAGGCGCGCCTCGCGGGCCGCTGCCTGGATGCCGGTGTCGGGTTTCGATCCGAGCCAGGGAAGGACCTCGTGGCGGGTGCCCAGACGCTCGGCAAGAGTGGCGACGCCTTTTGCCTCCTCGGCGGATTCGGGACGCAGGCCGTGATCCACGGTCAGCGCGACGACGCGTTCGGGACCGCCGGCGCGACAGAGAGCGGCCAGCAGGCCCGTGGAATCGCTGCCGCCCGAAACGGCGACGCCGATCGGGCGATGGTCAGTCAGGGAATCGAGAAATTGCGCCGCGGCGCGGGTGACGGCCGAGCCGTCGGATCCGGCGCTGGCCGGACGGGAACGCAAGCGCGGACTCAGCAGCTCGCCTTGAGCTGTTCCTGCTGCACCTTCGAGCGGACAGCCGGCGTAGCGCCCGGATAATTGGTCAACACCTGGCGATAGGTCGCGCAGGCCGGCTCGCGCTTGTCGAGAGCCGCGAGCGACATGCCGAGCTTCAGCATGGTATCCGCGCCCTTTTCAGCCTGCGGAAACTGTTTGTGGGCGTCGAGAAAGGTCTGCGCCGCATCGTTGTAGCGGCCCTGCGAAAACTGCGCCTCGCCGAGCCAGAACATGGCGTTAGGTGTCTGCGCGTCGCCCGGATAGATATCGACGAAATCGCGGAACACCTGCTCGGCGAGCTGGTAGTCGCCGGCCAGCATATGGCTGTAGCCCGCCTGATAGAGATCGGCGGGATTGTTCAGTGCTGCGGTTTCCGTGGTGTTCGGGAACTCGCCGGCATCCGCGCCGACCGGGTTGCCGTTCTCGTCGAACGTCAGCGAGCCGAGCGTGCGCTCGGGCGCTCCGAGCGTCTGGTTCGGTGTGGTCGAGGCAGTGGCGCTGTCCTCGACTCCAGGCAGGGAATCGAGGCCGGCGGCATCCATCGGCACTTCCTCGGTGACCGCGGGGTTGGTGGCGGTCGATCCGGCGTCGGTGCGGTCGCCATTGGCGCCGGCGGTCGCGCCGCCGCCCTCGAGCTGCTGGAAGCGGAATTCGTTGTCTTCCTGCATCTGGCGGATGCGCTCTTCCATCTGCAGGAGCTGGAAGCCCAGTTCCTCGATCTTGCCGTTGAGCGTGCGCACCTGCTCTTCGAGCTGACCGACGCGATAGGTCTCGTCGGCCGTCTGCACCTTGATCACATGTTCGGCGGGTTTGGCATCGCCCAGAAGCGGCAGCTTCGACCACAGCGGCCCGGCCTGAGCCGTCGCCATGGTTCCGGCCAGCATGGCCGCAAGCACACCCATCTGACACGTACCGCGGATAATCTTTCTCACCTGATAGAGCTCCCGGTCTGTTTCTCGGACAATTCGGGGACCCGCGGCATGACCGGAGAGCCCCCGCCCTCGCCGCCGGATTATCTCCGAGATGCCCGCTGAATCAACGGACAAACGGGCCAAAGTATGGTGAAGCCATGAAAAAAGGCGGCTCGGGGAGCCGCCTTTCGGATTTCTGTCGGATGACGGGGCGGTCTTCCCGATCAGCTTCCGGCACCGCCGAGCACGGTGACCGCGCGACGGTTCTGCGACCAGCAGGAGATGTCGTCGCAAACCGCGACCGGACGTTCCTTGCCGTAGGAGATGGTCTGCATCTGGCTGGCCGGCACACCCTTGGAGGCGAGATACGACTTGGTGGCGGCGGCACGACGCGCGCCGAGCGCCAGGTTGTACTCGCGGGTGCCGCGTTCGTCGGCGTGGCCTTCGACGGTGATGCGGTACTGCGGGTAGCGCGCCAGCCATTGGGCCTGCTTGTCGAGCGTGGCAGCGGCATCCGGACGGATCGACGACGAATCGGTGTCGAAGAAGATGCGGTCGCCGACATTGACGGTGAAGTCCTGCTGCGAACCCGGGGTTGCCGAATTAAGGCCAAGCTCACCGGCATTGTTCGGCAGGGTCTTCTTGCTGGCGCAACCCGTCAGCGCAAGTGCGGTAACGAGCGCGATCATGGCCGGGTTGGCGGCGAGAGTAAGAATGCGGCCCATGGCCGGCCTCCTTCAGTGTTGTGGTTGACCGAATGTAACCCGGAGCGGTTAATCGGCCTTGAATCGGCGTGGTTAATCTGCGGTAAAATTCAGCCCCTTTGGCCCCGTTTGAAACGAAAATACGGCACCAAAGCGGCGGAAATCCGGCTTATTCGAGAAGCGGCGACCAGGCCGGGTCGGATGCATAGCCCGGCGTCTGGACCTGCTGTTCGTTGTAGCCGGTCAGATCGATCGAATAGATCTGCGGACCACCCGCACCCGCCGGCTGACGGAAGAACATCAGCACGCGGCCGTTGGGCGCCCAGGTTGGACCCTCGTTGTGGAAGCCCGTGGTCAGGATCCGCTCGCCGGAGCCGTCCGGACGCATCACGCCGATCGAGAACTTGCCCCCCGACTGCTTGGTGAAGGCGATCAGGTCACCGCGCGGCGACCAGACCGGCGTCGAATAGGAGCCGTCACCGAACGAGATGCGCTGCTGGTTCGAACCGTCGGCATTCATCTTGTAGAGCTGCTGGCGTCCGCCGCGGTCGCTTTCGAAGACGATCTGCTGGCTGTCCGGCGAATAGGACGGCGAGGTGTCGATCGCCGCCGTGTCGGTGAGACGGGTGGTCGCCCGCGAGCGCAGGTCCATCGCGTAGATGTTGGCGTTGCCGCCCTCCTGCAGGCTCATGATGATCCGCTGACCGTCGGGCGAGAACCGCGGCGAGAAGGTCATGCCGGGGAAGTTGCCGACGAGTTCGCGCTGGCCGGTTTCCAGCTGCAGCAGGTAGACGCGCGGCTGACCGCCCTCGAAGGACATGTAGGTGATTTCCTGGCGGTTCGGCGAGAAGCGCGGGGTCAAGACGATGTCGTTGCCCGAGGTCAGCATGCGCGCGTTCGCACCGTCCTGGTCCATGATGGCGAGCTGCTTCTGGCGCGCGTTCTTCGGCCCGGATTCCGAGACGAAGACGACGCGGCTGTCGAAATAGCCCTTCTCGCCGGTCAGCCGCTCATAGATGGCGTCGGCGATGATGTGGGCGACACGCCGCCAGTTTTCCGGACGGGTGAAGAACTGCTCGCCGGACAGCTGCTGGTTGGCGAAGGTGTCCCACAGACGGTATTCGGCGCGCAGGCGGCCGTCCGCCTCCTGCACGACACGGCCGGTGACCAGCGCCTGGGCGTTGATCGCCGTCCAGTCCGGGAAGCGCGGGGTCTGGTCGGGATTGGTGATCTTCTCGATGAAGGCGCCGCGGTTGACCGGAGCGAAGAGACCGGACCGTTTCAGGTCAGCCTCGACCACGCCGGACACCTTGGCGCCGAGGTCGTCGTTGGACTGGAAGTCGGTGATCGCGATCGGCAGCGGTTCGACATTGGCCTTGTTGATGTCGATCTCGACGACGGCAAACGCAGGGCGGGCTGCGAACGCCATGAACATGGCGGCCATCAGGAAGACGATTTGGCTCAGTCTGGGCATGGGTCAGCCTCTCTTTAGAACATCTGGCTCGGGTCGAAATTCACGATGACTTCCGACCACGAAGCATATTTGTCGGCGGGCAGCTGGTAGGGCTGCGCCCTGAGAACGGCGCGCTTGGCGCTGCCGGCGAGTGTCGAACGGGTGCCGGCCGATCCGCCGGTGGCGGTGACTTCCGGATTGCCGATGATGTTGCCGCTCTGGTCGAGGCGCATCTTCACCACCACCCGCACGTCTTCACCGTCGGCCATGCCCGGAATGATATTCCAGTATTTCTGGATCTGCCCGCGCAGCGCGTCCATTTCGGAAAGCGACAGGGTTTCACCGCGCGTGGTCTTCGATCCACCGAGCGAGGCGGTTTCGGTCGAGCGCTTGGCGCCGCCACCCTTGGCCTCGTCCTTGTTGAGCAGCGCCGCGATCTCGTCGGCGTTGAAGTCGCTTTCCTTGGCGGACGATGCGCTCGACTTCTCCTGTTTCTTGTCGGCCGGCTTCTCGCTCTTCGTCTCGGCGGTCTCTGTCGGCTGCGGCTTCGGCGTCTCGGGCTTCGGCCGCGCCGACGGCACCGGACCGGCGGTCGGCAGTTGCTCGAACGCCGGCTCTTCCGGCGCGTTCTCGATGGCTTCGGCCAGCGGATCGGGTTCCGGCGGCAGGGCCGCGACCTCGGTTTCGGCCGGCGCCTCGGGCTTAGGCTCGGCGACGGGTTCCGGTTTCGGCTGCGGTTCGGGCTGCGGCGCGGGTGCTGCCTCCTCGACCGGCTTCGGGTCCGGCTGGGGTTCGGGATCCGGCTCGGGCGTCGGCACCGGCTTTTCGGCCGGCTTCGGCGGCGCCTCGGCGACGATCTCGCGTTCGGCGGGCTTGGGCGCCTTGTTGGTCAGGTCGACCTTGTTCTCGCCGACATTCTCGGCGTCTTGGACCGGATCGGGGCGCTGGGTCGGCGTCGGCGCGGATTTCTCCGCCAGCGGCGCCTTCTTGTCGCCCTGCTGGATCTGGGTAATCGATTCCACCGGCACGATGTCGACAGGCAACGCCTCGACATCCGCAACCTCGAGGGTACGGGGAGAGGAGAAGCTGGAGAGCGCGAATCCGATGAGGAGAACGTGCAGTCCGGCCGATATGATGAGGCTGCCTTTCATCGGCGGAAAATCAGCTATCCTGCTCCTGGAGCGTGACGAGGCCGAGATTGCGGTACCCGGCGGCGGAAATGCGGGCCATCACCTTCATCACGGTGCCGTAGGCAGCGGCGGTGTCGCCGCGCACATAGATGCGCTCGGAATAGCCGGTGGTGGCGATGGCTTCGAGTTTCGGGACGATCTCGTCGATGGCGATCTCGGTTTCCTGAAGATAGATCTGACCCGCTTCGTTGACCGAAATGGTGATCGGCTGGGTTTCGGAATTCATCGCGCTGGCGCGGGTTTCCGGCAGGTCGATCGGCACGCCGACGGTCAGAAGCGGTGCGGCCACCATGAAGATGATCAAGAGCACCAGCATGACGTCGACGAAAGGCGTGACGTTGATCTCGCTGACGAGCTGGCGGCGACCGCCACGGCGTCCCCGTCGCGATCCCCGGCCCTGATTGCCTCCTACGGACATGCCCATACGTGCGTCTCCCCTATTGGGATGAAAGTCTTATTCGGCGGCCTGGCGCGACTGCAGCCGCTCGTCGATCTGCCGCGACAGGATGCCGGAGAATTCGTCGGCGAAGCCTTCCATCCGGGCGGTGATCTTGCCGGCGTCGGCGGAGAACTTGTTGTAGGCGATGACGGCCGGAATGGCGGCCAGCAGGCCGATGGCGGTCGCCAGCAGCGCCTCGGCGATACCGGGCGCGACCACGGCGAGGTTGGTCGACTTGGAGCCGGCGATGGCCTGGAAGGAGGTCATGATGCCGACCACGGTACCGAAGAGACCGATGAACGGGGCGGCCGAGCCGATGGTGGCAAGCGAACCGAGGCGGGCTTCCAGCGATTCCGATTCCCGCGCCAGCGTCACGTCCATGGCCTTGTCGATGCGCATCTGCAGGCCGATCGGCGACTTGGCGCCGCGCTCGAAGGACTTCTTCCACTCGCGCATGGCGGCAACGAAGATCGCGCCCATGCCGGTCGACTTGCGGTCGGACAGGGAGCGGTAGAGCTCCTCGAGCGACTGACCCGACCAGAAGACCTGCTCGAACTTGTCGAGCTGGCGGCGGACGCGGTTATAGGTGACGACCTTGTCGACGACGATGGCCCAGGTCCAGATCGAGGCTCCGATCAGTCCCAGCATCACCAGCTTGACGACGAAACCCGCCTGCATGAAGAGAGACCACAACGTCACGTCGCTCGTCGCGGCCAGTCCAACCTGTTCCATTTCGATAGCCCTCGAATCCAAACGCCCGGCGGTTACACCGGGCGGCCAAGACTTCACTCTTTGCCGGAGAAACCGCGAGCCGGGGGAAGTCCCTACTCGCCGTGACCTTCTCACGGCCAATTTTGGTTAAAGGATGGCGGTTTTCCCCAACCTCTTACCGATGACCGCGATTCATACGGTGTTATGGTTAAGGCTTCGTTAGGACCTCGAAGCCCCGGCCCGGCGGCCTTTCGGAACAAATACCCCATAACGGGGTTCTATCTGCCATGATCAGGATCGTGTGGAGTTTGCTGGGTACCGGCGCGTCTCAACGCGCCCGGCGACCGATTCCGCACGGTTTCTCCCCTCTCCCGACATCGAAAGGACCTCGCCATGGCGCCGCGTAGCCTGTGGAAGGGACAGATCCGCCTGTCGCTGGTCTCCATTCCCGTCGAACTGTTCAGCGCCACCAAGACGGCCGGGCGCACCAGCTTCCGCCAGATCCACGAGCCGTCGGGCAAGCGCGTGCATTACGAGAAGGTGGTGCAGGGTATCGGGCCGATCGACACCGACGACATCGTCAAGGGTTACGAGCTCGACGACGGCAAATATGTGCTGCTCGAGCCCGAGGAGATCGACGCGGTGAAGCTCGAAACCAAGCGGGTGATGGATCTCGTGCAGTTCGTCGACGCCTGCGAGATCCCGCCGCTCTATTACGACAAGCCCTACTATCTGGTGCCGACCGGCGACGTGGCGGAAGAGGCCTATCAGGTCATCCGCGACGCGCTTCGGGACTCCGGCAAGGTCGGTCTCGGCCAGTTGACGATGCGCGGCCGGGAATATCTCGCCGCCGTCCGCCCCTGCGGTAACGGCCTGCTTCTCGAGACCCTGCATTACGAGGACGAACTCCGCGACGCCGATCCGACCTTCAAGGGCATTCCGAAGAAGAAGTCGGACGCCGATCTTCTGGAGGTGGCGACGGCGCTGATCGAGCGGAAATCCGGTCCCTTCGACGCCTCGGCCTTCAAGGATCACTACGAGAACGCGCTCAAGGAGCTGATTGCCCGCAAGAAGAAGGGCAAGAAGATCGAGATCGAGGAGGAAGAGGATTCCTCGGCCGACAACGACAACGTCGTCGACCTGATGGCGGCACTGAAGAAGAGCCTCGGCGACGACGGAAAAAAGGGCAAGAGTTCGTCATCGAAGTCCGGTTCCTCGAAATCCTCCTCGTCTTCGCGCAAGAAGAAATCGGCGTGAGATGAGCCATGGCTGAAGCCGACACCTCGATCAGGGAATATAACCGGAAGCGCGATTTCACCCGCACCAGCGAGCCGAAAGGCAAGGCCGCGAAGAAAGCCAAAAGTGATCGGCTCGGTTATCTGATCCAGAAACACGACGCGACCCGGCTGCACTACGATTTCCGCCTCGAACTCGACGGGGTGCTGAAAAGCTGGGCG
Source organism: uncultured Hoeflea sp. (assembly GCA_964511625.1). Taxonomy (GTDB): domain Bacteria; phylum Pseudomonadota; class Alphaproteobacteria; order Rhizobiales; family Rhizobiaceae; genus Pseudohoeflea. The sequence continues at coordinate 10,010 of CAZEJG010000053.1, read as the reverse complement.
GTGACCCGCGGGCCGAGCTTCAATCCCGAGGACAAGCGGCTCGCGGTCAGGACCGAGGACCATCCGCTCGACTACGGACGGTTCGAGGGCGTGATCCCCAAGAAGGAATATGGCGGCGGCACGGTGATGCTGTGGGACACCGGCTGGTGGGAGCCGACCGAAGACCCCGAAAAGGGCATCAAGGACGGCAAGCTGAAATTCATCCTTCACGGCGAGCGGCTCTCGGGCGCCTGGACGCTGGTCCGCATGCGCCGCAAGGAAGGCGAGAAGCGCGACAACTGGCTTCTGATCAAGGAACGCGACGAACTGGCCGACGAGGACGGCGACGCGATCCTCGAGCGCGAAATCACCAGCGCGGCCACCGGGCGGACAATGGAGGAGATCGCTTCCGGCGAGGGCAAACGCGGCAAACGCATCTGGCATTCGGACAAGAGCGCCAAGGCCAATGTGAAGGCGGGTGCCGTTCCGACCGAAAAAGAACAGCCGCAAATGAAGAAATCGACCGGCAAGAAGCTCAAGGCCCCGGCTTTCGTCGAGCCGCAGCTTGCCACGCTGGTAGACGACGCGCCCGAGGACGACGGCTGGCTCAACGAGATCAAGTTCGACGGCTACCGGCTGATCGTCTCGATCGGCAAGGAGGGCGTGACCTGCTTCACCCGCTCCGGACTCGACTGGACCGAAAAATTCCCGACCATCGTCGCGGCTTGCGAAGAGCTCGACTGCCGCAATGCGCTGATCGACGGCGAGGCGGTGGCGGACTCCGGTGGCTCGGCCTTCTCGGCCTTGCAGAAGGCGATCAAGACCGGCGGCGACATTTCCTATTTCGCCTTCGACCTGCTGGAACTCGACGGCAAGGATCTCCGGAAAAAGCCGCTGACCGAGCGCAAGGCGCTTTTGCACGAACTGATCGCCGGGGTCGGCGGCAAGGCGTTGCGATATTCAGAGCATATCGAGGGGCGCGGCGCAGACATGCACACGAAGCTCTGCGGCTGGGACCAGGAGGGCATGATCGCCAAGCGCGCCGACGCCCCTTACCGCTCGGGCCGCGGGCGCGACTGGCTGAAGATCAAATGCACCAGGCGCCAGGAACTGGTCATCGGCGGCTATTCGCCCTCAGACAAGGTCGGCCGCCCCTTCGCCTCGATCCTCCTCGGCGCTTACGAGGGCGACACGCTGGTCTATCGCGGCCGCGTCGGCACCGGTTTCAACGAGCGGCGAATGGACGAACTCGCCGCGCTCTTCGACAAGCGCACCCGCAAGACCTCGCCCTTCGACGACGTGCCTTCCGACATCGCCCGCGACGCGGTCTGGTTGACCCCGAACCTGGTGGCGGAAGTGGATTTCGCCGAATTCACTGCCGACGGACATGTGCGCCACGGGGTCTACAAGGGTCTGCGCGAGGACAAGGAGGCACGTGACGTGGTTCTGGAAACCAAAGCCAGGGCGCCCGAGCCGGGTGCGAAATCCGCAGGTCGGAAGAGCGGAAAGAAGGGCAAGGACGACACTATGGTCGCCGGGGTGAAAATCTCGAGCGGCGACAGGGTGGTGTTCGACGAAGGAAAGATCACCAAGCTCGACATCGCCCACTATTACGGCGACGTGGCCAAGCATCTTCTCAAATACGCCGCCGGACACCCCGTCTCCTTCCTGCGCGCGCCCGACGGCGACATCAAGAAGACCTTCTTCCAGAAACACGCAGGCGAGGGTTTCCCCGACCAGATTCGCCGCATCCCGATCGAGGAAAGTTCCGGCAAGACGGCGGACTATATGGTTCTGGACGCTGCCGACGATCTGGCAGGTGCCGCGCAGATGGGCACGATCGAGTTCCATATCTGGGGCTCGGCGGAGGACAATCTCGACAAGCCCGACCGCATGGTCTTCGACCTCGACCCCGACGAGGGGCTGGATTTCAAGACCGTCGTCAAATCCGCCTTCGAGGTGCGCGACGTGCTGGAGGCGACCGGGCTCAAATCCCTGCCGATGGTCACCGGTGGCAAGGGTGTCCACGTGGTGGTGCCGCTCGAACGCCGCGCCGACTTCGACCAGGTCAAGACATTCGCCAAGGCGCTCGCCGGTAAGCTCGCAGACGCCGCACCGAAGCGCTATGTCGCGACAATGTCGAAGGCCAAACGCAAGGGCCGGATCTTCATCGACTGGCTGAGGAACGAGCGCGGCTCGACGGCGATCGCCCCCTACTCCGTCCGTGCCCGCGAGGGCGGACCGGTGGCCGTGCCGGTCAGTTGGGAAGAACTCGACAAGCTGAAGGCTTCCAACGGATTTCATATGGACGACGTCCTCGAGCGTCTCGACGCGGGCACCAATCCGTGGGCCGAGGCCGACGGGTGGCGTCAGTCGGTCACGAAGAAGATGATCGACGCGGTGAGCGCATAGGATGGTCCCGGCGGCCGCGCGCTCAATCCGGCAGCGTCAGCACCACCGGGCCGTTGCGGGTGACGACGATCGTGTGTTCGAATTGCACCGTCGGCGCCGGCGGTTCGCCGAAGAGCGTCCAGGTGTCGTTCTCCCCGTCCTCGGCGAACAGCGCCCCGAGCGACAGGAAGGGTTCGATGGTGAAGACCTGGCCTTCCTGCATCAACCGCTTCTCGTGCTTGTCGGGCCAGGTGGCGATCTCGCGCGGTTCCTCGTGCAGCGACCGGCCGACGCCGTGGCTCGCCAGATTCTGGATGAGCGTATAGCGGTTCTTCTTTGCAAATTTGCCGATCGCCTCGCCGATCGAGGCCAGACGCGCGCCGGTCTTCACCTGCTGGATGCCGAGCCACATGGCGCGCTTGCCGTCGCGCAACAGCCGCTCGGTCTTCGGATTGACCGTGCCGATGGCGAAGGACGAACCGGTGTCGCCGAAATAGCCGTCCTTGATCGCCGAAACGTCGATATTGACGAGATCGCCTGCAGCGATCACCCGGTCGCCGGGAATGCCGTGGGCGACCTCCTCGTTGACCGAGATGCAGGTCGCGCCGGGAAATTCGTAGCAGACCTCGGGCGCCGATTCCGCACCATTCTCGGTCAGGTATTTCCGCCCGATGGCGTCGAGTTCGCCGGTGGTCATGCCAGGTTGCATGGCTTCCGACATAACTTGGATCGTCCGCGCACAAATGCGGCCAATCTCGCGCAGACCTTCGAGTTCCTCGTCGCTGCTGACGACCATGTCAGCTCCTTTCGCCTATTCCGTGTCCTGGCCTGCGGCACGCAGGAACCTGTCGAGCAGCGCGTCCGGCAGACGGCGCGCGCGGCCATAGCCGTTGATGACGGCGACGAGCACCTTCGCCTCGATGAGGGTTTTGCCCGCGCACTCGATCGACTGCACCAGCGTCATCCGGGCGCCCTTCACCTCGTCCGAGCGGGTGCGGATGGTGAGGATGTCATCCATCCGGGCCGGCGCGCGGAAATCGATCTCCATGCGGCGCACGACGAAGGCAACCGTCTCGGCGGGATCGCCGGAACCATGGATCTCCGACTGGCTGACGCCGAGATGGCGGATCAGGTCGGTGCGACCGCGTTCGAGAAAGTGGAGATAGCGGGCGTGGTAGACGACACCGGAGAAATCGGTGTCCTCGTAATAGACGCGCTGGCGCAGTTCGTGGCCGTTCTCGGTCAGCCGGCCCGCCAGTTCGATATCGTCACTCATTCGCGCTTTTCCCCAACATCCTTGCCCGAGGTTGATTACGGGTGCTTTTGTCAGCTTTATAGCGCTGTCACAATTATTTCTTATCCGCCCCGCATAAGGCGGGCGGAAACTGGAGTTACCCCATGAAGATTGCGATTCTCGGCGGCGACGGCTTTGTCGGCTGGCCCACGGCCCTTCATCTCTCGGATCAAGGCCATGACGTCCACATCATCGACAACCTCTCGCGCCGCTGGATCGACACCGAACTGGGCGTCCAGTCGCTGACCCCGATGGATTCGATCCAGGAGCGCACCCGCATCTGGCATGCCGAGACCGGCCGGCGCATCCATTTCCATCTGATCGACCTGGCCCGCGACTACGAGATATTCAAGTCCTGGCTGACCGACAACAAGCCCGACGCGATCGTCCATTTCGCCGAGCAGCGCGCGGCGCCCTACTCGATGAAGTCGGACCGCCACAAGAACTACACGGTCAACAACAACGTCAACGCGACACACAACGTGCTCAATGCTATCGTCGAGACCGGCATCGACGCGCATCTGGTCCATCTCGGCACCATGGGCGTCTACGGCTATTCGACCGTCGGCGCGGCGATCCCCGAGGGCTACTTGCCGGTCGGCATCGACACCATGTCGGGCGAGACGGTGAAGCAGGATATCCTCTATCCGGCCAATCCGGGCTCGATCTATCACATGACCAAGTGCCTCGATCAGCTGCTCTTCCAGTTCTACGCCAAGAATGACGGCCTCAGGATCACCGACCTGCACCAGGGCATCGTCTGGGGCACCCATACGCCGCAGACCGAGCGCCATCCGCAGCTCATCAACCGCTTCGACTATGACGGCGACTACGGCACGGTCTTGAACCGCTTCCTCATCCAGGCCGCGATCGGCTATCCGCTGACCGTCCACGGCACCGGCGGCCAGACCCGCGCCTTCATCCACATCCGCGATTCCGTGCGCTGCATCGAACTGGCGCTGAAGAACCCGCCGGCACGCGGCGACAAGGTGGAAATCTTCAACCAGATGACCGAAACCCACCGGGTGAAGGATCTGGCTGAACTGGTGGCGAAGCTCACCGGAGCGAAGGTGGCCTACCTGCCCAATCCGCGCAAGGAAGCCCCCGAGAACGATCTCGTGGTCAACAACGAGAAATTCCTCGGCCTCGGTCTCGACCCGACCAAGCTCGAGGACGGGCTGTTGGCCGAAGTCGTCGACGTGGCGAAGAAGTTCTCCTACCGCGTCGACCGGACCCGCGTGCCGGCGACCTCCGCCTGGACCAAGGAAATCGCGCCCAGGATCAACAAGGACCCGGAAGGCAAGTCGCTCAAGTCCGTCTCGTGAGCGGGACCGCCGAGAAACAAGCGGGGCTGACGGCCGACCGGCCGCCGGCCTCGCACCATGCCTATGTCACTCTCGTCACCAATGCCGACTACGCGATGGGCGCAACCGCACTGGCGCGCTCGTTGAAGCTGACGGCAACAGAAGCTGATATCGTGATCCTGCACACCGGCGGGGTGAAGCCTGACAAGCTCGCTCCGCTGTCCGATCTCGGCTGCCGGCTGGTGGCGACAGAGCTGCTGGATACCTCCGACGCGTTCAACGCTCGTCACGCCAAGAAAGAAATCCACGGCAAGAACCCTTTCACCAAGGGCCGCAAGCCGGACTTTCATTCGCCGCTCGACAATTTCTGCAAGCTCAGGCTCTGGCAGATGACGGAATACGAGGCGTGTGTCTTCATCGACGCCGACGCCATCGTCATCCGCAACATCGACAAGCTGTTCGGCTACCCGGAGTTCTCGGCCGCGCCGAACGTCTATGAGAGCCTCGCCGACTTCCACCGGCTCAATTCCGGTGTCTTCGTCGCGAAACCGTCGCTCGACACCTTCGCCGCGATGATGGAACAGCTCGACGCACCGGAGGCGTTCTGGCCGCGCACCGACCAGACGTTTCTGCAGACTTTCTTCCCCGACTGGCACGGCCTGCCTGTCTTTTTCAACATGCTGCAATATGTCTGGTTCAACATGCCGGATCTGTGGGACTGGAACTCGGTCTCCGTGATCCACTACCAGTATGAAAAGCCCTGGGAGCGCGATCACCCGAAGGCGGAGAAACTCACCGTGCTGATCGATCTTTGGCGGGCCTATCTCACGGGTAATGATGTGCCTGACATCAGCTCTCTCCCCGCGCCCGGAGCTAAGGACGCCACCGCATGACTGCGGTGCTGGTCTCCGGCGGTACCGGCCTTGTCGGACGTTACATCGTTGAGCATCTGTTGGCCCATGGCTACCGGGTCAAGATCGGCTCGCGGCAGCCACCTGCGCAGGGGTTGTTTTCAGCAGAGGTCGAGCATGTGCCACTTGCGCTCGACCCGGATGCGGACAACGCCTGCGCCTTCGACGACGTCTACCAATTCATCCATGCCGCTTTCAGCCATGTCCCCGGACGCTATCGCGGCGGCGAGGGCGACGATCCGGCGAGCTTCCGCCGCGCCAATCTCGAAGGCACGCTGGCACTCTTCGATACCGCCCGCCGGGCCGGCGTCCGCCGCGTCGTCTTCCTGTCGAGCCGCGCTGTATACGACGGGGTCGAGCCGCGCACGCCGCTTGCCGAAGACCTGCAACTGAGCCCGACGACGCTCTATGGCGAGATCAAGCTGAAGGCCGAACAGGCGCTCGCCTTCATGACAGCCGACGAGCCGGGCTTTTCCGGCACCAGCCTGCGCGTGACCGGCGTCTACGGCGACCTCCGCCCCAACAAGTGGGACGGGCTCTTTGCCGATTATCTGGCCGGTCGCGACGTGCCGGTGCGCGCCGCGAGCGAGGTCCACGGCCACGACGTGGCCGCCGCCTGCCGCCTTATCCTCGAAGCGGAAACGTCAAAGGTCGCGGGCGAGAGCTTCAACGTCTCCGATATCGTGACCGATACCCGCGACATTCTCGCGCCGTTCAAGGAGGCGACCGGCAGCGACCGCCCCCTCCCCGCGACCGGCGACCGGGCGAATGTGCCCGCCATGCCGACGGACAAGATCCGCGCGCTGGGCTGGCAGCCGGGCGGAGACACATTGCTGGCGGAGACCGTGAAACGGCTTGCCACCTCCTTCCCGACGATCTGACATCCTCACGAGCTGAACCGGACCATTCCTGTTGGATGCGGCATCGGACTGAATTAGGCTTTCCTTGAGGAGAAAAGGGAGGAGCCGCTCATGACCACACCGCCATCGGCGCTCGCACATCAGCGATCGATCTATCTCGCCGGTGTGGCGGGCGAGCGTCCGTGCGTGCCGCTGGACCCGGTAGCACTCGAACGTGAGGCGGAAAAGCGGCTCTCGGCGGAGGCTTACGCCTATATCGCCGGCGGGGCGGGCGCGGGACGGACGGTTGCCGCCAACCGCGAGGAATTCGACCGCTGGCGCATCCTGCCGCGCATGCTCAACGACGTGAGCGAGGTCGATCTTTCGACGAAACTCTTCGGCATGGACCTCCCCGCACCGCTCTTCCTCGCGCCGCTCGGGGTGATGGAACTGGCGCACCCGGAGAGCGATCTTGCCGTCGCCCGCGCGGCGGCGAAGCAAGGCGTGCCGCTGATCTTCTCCAACCAGGCGAGCCGGCCGATGGAGGATGTGGCGAGCGCCATGGGCGACGCCCCGCGCTGGTTCCAGCTCTACTGGTCGAAGAACGAAGACCTGGTCAAAAGCTTCGTGACCCGCGCGGAAAATTGCGGCTGTTCGGCCATCGTCGTCACCCTCGACACCAAGATGCTCGGCTGGCGGGTCAAGGACCTCGATCTCGCCTATCTGCCGTTCCTGCGCGGCAAGGGGATCGCGCAATACACCTCCGACCCGGTGTTCCGGCGGCTAGTCGACGAAATGCCCGAGCATGACGGTGCGCCGAGGCCGAAGATCAATCTCAATTCACTCGCCACGCTCTGGCAGATGCTGAACGCCCATCCGGGCAAACCGCTCGACAATCTCAAGTCCGGACGGGCGCAGAAGGCGGTGAAGCTGTTCACCGAGATTTACACCAATCCGACGCTGAATTGGGACCACATCGCCCGGCTGCGCGACTACACGGATCTGCCCATCATCCTCAAGGGTGTGCTGCACGCCGACGAGGCCGCACGCGCGGTGGACGAGGGCGTCGATGGCCTGATCGTCTCCAACCATGGCGGCCGCCAGGTGGACGCCGCGATCTCGACGATCGCCGCACTGCCGGCCATCGCCGAAACGGTGAAGGGCCGCATACCGGTGATCCTCGATTCAGGCGTCAGGACCGGCGCCGACATGATCAAGGCGATCGCCCTCGGCGCATCCGCCGTGGCCATCGGCCGGCCCTATGCCTACGGGCTGGCGCTGGCCGGCGAGGACGGCGTGAGCGAGGTGATCCGCGGCTTTCTCTCCGATTTCGAGCTCAACCTCAGGCTTGCGGGCGGGACGAAGCCATCGGACATCGACCGGGACTGGCTGGTGCCGGCGCCTTCGGGGCCAACGCTGCCGTGAATGAAGGAAAGGCCTTCCCCAATGGTGGGAAAGGCCCTTTTCCGGATTGTCCCTGGCGACCATCCGCTTCAGATCGTGCGGCCGGTCACTGAGCGGCAATGATGCCTGCAATGATGCCGGACGCGATCGAGATGAGGACGTAGTCGTTGTCGACCTTGACCCAACGCTGCCCCTGACCCGGCTTGCGCAGTCCGTGACGCTTGTAGTCCTTGACCGAACCGTATTTCTTCCAGTCGTTCATCCGCTGACCCTTGGCCCAGTGCTTTCTGGTGACCTTCTTCTTGGCGGTGTGGGAATGGACCGTCCTGGACTCGGATTTTCCGTGCCTCAGCTCGGTTTGCGCCTTCGGCCCGTGATTGTCGGTACGGGTCTGAGCCTGTGCCACGGGAGCTGCGATCATCAGGGCCGCGATCGAGAGAATGAGTGTCTTTTTCATGACGTGTCCTTTCCGGTTGTCGATGACCCGAAAATCGGACATCCCGGATGAACCGCGAATGAACACAAGATTACCTTTCTGTAATCATCTCAGAAACTTATCGGGATTAACCGGTTCGACGCGAGGCCCGATGCAAGTGCACCGTAGCTGGCGCATCAACGAACGGCCTCAGGTGCCGAACCCGCCTGCGCGCATGGTCGCACGGTTTTTGTCGCTGTCGAGATTGCGATCGTCCCAGACGAGATGCCGGGGCGTCTCGGGCAGGTTCTCGATTTCGGCGGCGATGAAATAGGGCGGGATGTCGAGTTCCGCGAGCGCCGCATGGGTGGCCGGCACCCATTTGAATTCGAGATGGTTCTTGCCGTCACGGTTCTCATGGACGATCTCGCCACTATCCGAAAAGGGAAATTCCGGCGGGATATCCATCACGTAATAGAGCGCGAATTCGTGCCAGTCGCGGTCCTCGTAGTGGAAAAAGTTCTCGACCGACCAGAGCAGCCGCCCCACGGCCACCGTGTGTCCGAGTTCCTCCTGCATCTCGCGGGCGAGCGTTTCCTGACTCGTTTCCCCGATCTCGGCACGGCCGCCCGGGAAGGTCCAGAACGGTTCGTGCTTCGCACGATGGACGAGCACGTGGCCGTTGGAGAAGCCGAGCCCGGCAATCCGCATCTGGAAGACGGGCCCCTTCTTCGGCTTGATGCGGATACGCGTGCGCTCGACGGTCTTACTCATCGTCCAGCGACAGCCGGAACTGGGCGGCCTCCAGTTCGCGCGGCGTTTCGAGCCCGAGATGGCCGAAGGCGCGGCCGGTCAGCACGCGGCCGCGCGGGGTGCGCTGGATAAAGCCCTGCTGGATCAGATAGGGCTCGATGATGTCCTCGATCGCATCGCGCGGTTCGGACAGGCCGGCCGCGATGGTTTCGATGCCCACCGGGCCGCCGCCGAAATTGGACGCGATCATGGTGAGATAGCGCAGGTCGAGCTGGTCGAGCCCCATGGAATCGACCGCCAGCCGGGTCAGCGCCTCGTCGGCGATTTTTCTGTCGACGGCCTCGGCCCTCGCGACCTCGGCGAAATCGCGCACCCGCCGCAACAGCCGGCCGGCAATACGCGGCGTGCCGCGCGAACGTCGGGCGATTTCGCGCGCGCCGTCCTCGGTCATGGCGAGCCCGACTATGCGGGCGCCGCGCCGGACGATACTTTCGAGTTCCTCGACGGTGTAGAACTGCAGCCGCACCGGAATGCCGAAACGGTCGCGCAGCGGATTGGTGAGCAGCCCAAGCCGTGTGGTGGCGGCGACCAGCGTGAAGCGCGCCAGATCGATCTTCACCGAGCGCGCCGCCGGCCCCTCGCCGATGATGAGGTCGAGCTGGAAGTCCTCCATCGCCGGATAGAGGATTTCCTCGACCGCCGGATTGAGCCGGTGGATCT
>CAZEJG010000052.1:0-18977 GCA_964511625.1 uncultured Hoeflea sp. | reverse complement strand
CCTGTGACCTCTGCCTTCGGAGGGCAGCGCTCTATCCAGCTGAGCTACGGGTGCCTGCCGTCGGGGTGGAAGGGGTAAGCCCGCCCGCATCCGCGACAAATCACATGAGCGGTCTCTTAGCCCAACTGCGGGACTGCTTCAATGCGCAATTTGCGAGAGCGGTTCGGGGGGCTCCCGCGCCGGAGGTCGCGAGCTCGAAGCCCTGCGTAATGCTTGCCGGCATCTTGCTCCTCTGCCCGGGCGGTGGTGTTTCCCGGCCGTGACATGAATTCGGACGGGTTCATAACGCAGCTGCATCGTGCCCTGGCCGATAACTGCTTCCGGAGTGACGAAGTCGATCACACATCCCGACGATCAGCAAGTATTAACCAAGGCGCATTCTTCTTTACCGGATTCGATTCGAAACACGCCTTTCCCATCCACGTAAAGAGAATGCAAATCAGCTTCTGATTTCCTGTCTAGGTTGCACAGGAAGGAAGATCCCATGCAAGACAAGGCCGTGCCCGCACTGTCGGCATTGCAGAACGAGATACTTGAAGCCGTGGCCACAGGCGTTGCCTTTGACGAGGTCGCCGATATTCTGTGCCGCCGCGCCGAGGCGCTGGCTCCGGGCATCAGTTGTACGATCGCTGCCATCGATGCCGATGGTCTGATCCGTCCGGTTGCCGCTCCCAGCCTTCCGGTCTCCTACGGCGAAGCGATCGACGGACTGCCGATCGGGCCGGATGTGGGGTCATGCGGGACTGCCGCCTATCTCGGCATTCCCGTCGAAGTTACTGACATCGATAGCGACCACCGCTGGGAAAGCTACAAGGGTCTGGTCCTGCCGATGGGATTGAAGGCCTGCTGGTCGAGCCCGATCAAGGCGTCCGAGGGGCGTGTCGTGGGCACCTTCGCCTTCTATTATCGCGAGCCTCGCGGGCCGACTGCCATGGAACGCCAGCTCGTCGAGACCTGCGTGCATCTCTGTTCCATCGCCATGGAGCGCAACGAAATCAGCCGCCGCATGCGGCACCTGGCCTATCATGACCAGTTGACCGGTCTTTCCAACCGTTATGCCTTCGACGAGGCGATCGCGCAAAGCATGACCGCCGGGTCGCAGAACTTCGGCCTGTTGATGCTGGATATCGACAATATGAAGGAGGTCAATGACGGCCTCGGCCACGCAATCGGCGACAACATGATCGGCGAGGTTGCCCGGCGCCTGGCCAGCGCTGACGGGGGAATCACCATCTATCGGCTCGGCGGCGACGAGTTCGCCGCAATTTGTCAGGATTGCGCTGGTTCATCCGACTTGGCAACGATCGCCGAAGGTCTACTGAGCCGGATGGAACGACCCTACGAATGCGATGGCAATACCATCAGGTTGCAGATCACCATCGGCGGCGTCCTCGGCAGCAGCGATGGCAGCAGCGCGGATGTGTTGCGCCAGAACGCCGATCTGGCGCTCTATCACGCGAAACAGACGACCAAAGGCGGATACATCGAGTTTCATCCAAGATTGCGTACGTCGATCCAGTGCCGCACCGAGCAGAACGCGCTCTTGGCCCAGGCGCTGGATGAGCACCGTGTCTTTGCTCATTATCAGCCGGTCATCTGCATCCGGCGGGCCAGGATCGTCGGTGTCGAAGCCTTGGTTCGTATCCGTACCAGGGAGGGAGAAATCCTAAGCGCGGGCGATTTTGCCATGGGGCTCGCGGATTCGAAGAACGCCTTTCGTGTGACCAATTGCATGCTGGACCATGTCGCCAGCGCCATGCGCGGCTGGTTGGACAAGGGACTGGAACTGCGTCATGTCGCAGTCAATCTCTCCACGATCGATTTCCGGCGAGGCAATCTGGAGGAACGTCTCTGCGCACCTTTCGAGGCCCGCGGCGTACCCCTTCATCATCTGCTGATCGAAGTGACCGAGAACGTGTTGATGGATCAGGAAGTTGCCAGCCAGATTACCCGTCTGCGGGCGAGGGGCATGCAGATCGCGCTCGACGACTTCGGCACCGGCTTCGCCTCGCTCACCCACCTCAAGGATTTCCCTCTCGATTTCATCAAGATCGACAAATCCTTCGTCGACAGCTTGCTGACGGACACCGCGTGCGGCGCGATCGTCGAGGCGCTGATCAGCATCGCGAAGAAAATGCGGTTCGGCATCATTGCGGAAGGGATCGAAACCGCCGAACAGGCTGAGCGCCTCCTCGAAATCGGCTGCCCCCTCGGGCAGGGTTACCATTACGCCCGCCCCGTCGACCTCGAGACCGTGACTAGCTTGTTGAGCGCGTTTGAAGGGACGATCGGCGAACCGGTCGCAGCCGTGGATCATCTGCGCATCTCGGCCTGAGGACTGCCGCGCGGCGGCTCTCCGGTCAGCGCGGGCTCGTCGAACGAGTTACGCCTCCTTCGGCGTTTTCTCCCGCTGCACCACCACGCTCAGCAGCGCCAGCAGACCGGATCCGAGCATCAGCACCACGGACACTGCGTTGAGCACCGGCGTCGAGCCGACCTTGACCATGCGGTCATACATGGTGACCGTCAGCGGCGCGTCGGAGCCGACCAGCATCAGCGTGGTGTTGAAGTTCTCGAAGGAAACGAGGAACGCCACCACGAAGGCCGAGAAGAGCGCAGGGAACAGGAAGGGCAGGGTGATCGTGGTCAAAACGCGCAACCGGCTCGCCCCCAGGTTCAGCGCGGCCTCTTCCAGCGCGATGTCGAATTTCTGCAGCCGGGCGGCGATCACCAGCGAGGTAATGGTGGTCAGGAATGCCGCCTGACCGAGCACGATCAGTGGAATTCCGGGTCTCAGCCAGGTCAGGAACAGTCCGAGTTCCCGGTCGGCAAAATTGGCGACCATCGAGGCGAAGACCAGGATCGAGATGCCGAGAATGACGCCCGGGATGACCAGAGGCACCACCATCAGGACGAAGAAGAACGGCTTTAAAGGAAAACTCTTCCGCTCGAACAGAAACGCGTTGCAGGTGCCGAGAACCACCGACAGCGCAGAGACGATCAGCCCGATATAGACCGAGTTGCCAAGGCCCCGCAGCAGCCTGTCGTCGTAAAACAGGCCGAGTTTCGGCTCGACCGGAGAGAAGAACCAGTCGAGCGTGAAGCCCTGCCACGGCAGCGAGGGGAACATGGAATCGTTAAAGGCGAAGACACCGGCCGCGACGAGCGGCGCGACCAGATAGAGAAAGAAGATCACCACATAGGCGCGGTAAATGAAGAGGAGGTGAGCGGGTGTTTTCATAAGCTCAATCCTTCGCCACGGTGGTTGCCAGGCTCTGGCCGGTGATCTTCAACCCTGCCCACACCACGAAGGAGGTGAAGACGAGGAGCAGGACGCCGAAGGTGGCACCGTATTCCCAGTTGTAGCGGGTGATGAACTGGTTGTAGATCTGCTCGGTGAACCAGCTTGAGTTCTTGCCGCCGAGCAGGATCGGTGTGAGATAACTGCCGGCCGTCAGCATGAAGGTGATGATGCAGCCCGAGACGATGCCGGGCATCGCATAGGGCACGATGATCCGGCGGAACACGGTGAAGCGCGAGCCGCCGAGATTGTAGCCCGCTTCCAGAAGCGCGTCGTCCATCCCCTGCAGGGTCGAGACGAGCGGCACGATCATGAACAGGATGACGGTGTAGACCAGCCCGATCACCACGGTCACGTCGTTGTAGAGCATCTCGATCGGCTGGCTGATGATGCCCCAGTCGACGAGCGCGGTGGAGATCACGCCGGTCTCGCGTAGCAGCACGATCCAGCCATAGGCGCGCACCAGATCGCTGACCCAGAGCGGGATCAGGCACATCAGGAACAGCGCAGCGCGGCTCTGTCTCTTGGCGATCTTGGCGATGTAGTAGGCGACCGGAAATCCGAGCGCCAGCGCCAGCGCCGTCACCAGGATCGACATCCAGGCGGTGCGCAGAAGCGTGTTGCGGTAGATCGGCTCGCCGAAAAAGGCCATGTAGTTCGAAAAGCCGTATTCATACTGGTTGATGCCGACCTTCTCGCGCAGCGAGACATAGCCGATGCCGATCTGCGGCAGCAGGATCAGAAGACCGATCCACAGCGCAAAGGGCGCAAACAGGAGGATCAGCGAAAGGCGTCCGGCATCGCGTCCCATCATCCGGCCCTCTTGGCGAAGATGCGGGCGCGTTCGGGCGGGAAGGTAAGCTCCACCCGGCTGTTCTCGGCAAGCCCCGAGGCCTGCATCGCATCGGCGATCTCGATCAGCGCACCCGTGTCGGACTTGACGAGGATGCGCGAATTCGCGCCGTTGAACAGCAGGCTGTCGACGGTTCCGGCGATCGCCCCGTCCGTCCCCTCCGACGCCACCGTGAGCGCTTCGGGGCGGAGGAAGACCTCGACGGCATCGCCCTTGGACAGATTACCGTAGAGCTGCCCCAGAAGCGATCCGCCGCCGTCGAGCGCGACGCGGGCCTGCTCGCCGCGGATTTCGTCGATCTTGCCCGTCAGGCAGTTGGAATCGCCCACAAAACCGGCCACGAAGCCCGACGCCGGCGCGTCGTAGAGCTCCTTCGGCGTCCCGATCTGCTCGAAGCGGCCGGCATTCATCACCGCCACAGCATCCGACATGACGAGCGCCTCGGACTGGTCGTGGGTGATATAGAGAAAGGTCGTCTCGAACTGGTGCTGGAGCTGCTTGAGTTCGATCTTCATGTGCTCGCGCAGCTTCAGATCGAGCGCGCCGAGCGGCTCGTCGAGCAGCAGTACGTCGGGTTCGAGAACCATGCAGCGGGCGATGGCGATGCGCTGCTTCTGGCCGCCGGACAACTGGCTGACCTGCTTGTCCTGCACGCCGGGAAGCCCGACGCGTTCGAGAACGCGTTTCACCTTCGTCTCGATGTCGGCCTTTCCTTCGCCGCGGCAGCGCAGTCCGTAGGCGATGTTCTCGCCGACATTCATCATCGGAAACAGCGCCAGATGCTGGAAGACCATCTTCACGTTGCGCCGGTTGGGCGGCAGCGACAGGACGCTTTCGCCCTTGATCTTGATGTCGCCCGAAGTGGGCGTCTCGAAACCGGCGATCATCCGCATCAGCGTGGTCTTGCCACAGCCGGAGGGGCCGAGAATCGAATAGAAGGAGCCGGCGGGAACATCGAGCGACACGCCCGAAACGGCTGTGAAATCGCCGAATTTCTTCACCACATCGGCGCAGTTGAGATCGTCCATCGCGCAACATCCGTTCGTTGTCGGCCGGCCGGGAGGAGTTCCCGGCCGGTCTCTTGCCTTGAAGTCTCGAGCCTTAGTTCGAGGCGGCCTTGATGCGCTCGAGCGCGAGACCTTCCATGTCCTCGATGCCCGGAGGGATGTTGGCGAAGAACTTCAGGTTGTCCATGTCCGCATCGGTGAAGGCGGCTTCCACGGCCGCACGCTTGTCGTCCGGCAGCAGCGACATCGCGTTCGGCACGGCGGCCAGCGCCCCGGTGGAGGCGGACATCACCTTCACGTTCTCGGGCTTGGTGACGAAGTTGATCCACTTGTAGGCGGCATCGTCGGCTTCGCCGCCGCGCGGGATGGCGAAAGTGTCGATCCAGGCCAGCGCGCCGGTTTCCGGCGGGATGAAATGGATGTCCTGGTTCTCGCTGTAGAGCTTGAACGCGGTCGAGTCCCAGGTTTCCGACAGGATCACCTCGCCCGACAGCATCAGCGCCGAGAGGTCGTCGCCGCCGGTCCAGTAGGTCTTGATGTTGTCCTTGCACTCGATCAGCTTGTCGGTGACCTTGTCGAGCATGTCCTGATAGGCGTCCTTGTCGGCGTAGAGCGCGAAGGGATCCATGCCCATGGCGAAGCCCATCCCGAGCAGGATGGTACGGCGCAGGCGCATCGAGGTGCGACCCTTGTAGTCCGGATTGCACAGGTCGAGCCAGCTCTTGGCGTTCGGCGCTTCCTTGATGTTGGCCATCATGCCGGAGGTGCCCCACTGGTGCGGCACGGCATAGACCTCACCCTCGATCGTGGTATTGGCCTTCACGCCTTCCACCAGGTTGGGCGACAACTGGTCCATGGCGATCTTCGACAGGTCGAGCGGCTTGTAGATGTTGTATTCGAGCTGGGCCGCGTAGATGCGGTCGTGGCTCGGCTGTGCGAGGTCGTAGCCGGTGCCGCCGGTGGCGCGCAGCTTGGCGATCATTTCCTCGTTGTTGGAGAAGGTCACCTCGACGTCGATGTCGGGGTTTTCTTCCTCGAACTTCTTGATCAGTTCTTCGGGGGCATAGCTGCCCCAGGTCAGAAGGCGTAGGGTCTCGGCCTGTGCGAAGGGCGCGGAAGACACCAGCATCAACGCGGTTGCTGCGAGTAGTTTGGTTCCCAGTTTTGTCATGGTTCACTCCTCTTGAAGAACGTTTGAATTGTTTTCTTGGTCTTATTGGCCGTGCGGTCCGCCATTGAACCGCTCGGCGTGTATCGGGAGATTGCAGATGTCGATGCCCGATACTGATGGTCGAGTATTGGATTGGCAAACTGGCAGTCTTGGAAGGTCCATTCTTTCCAGCTTGAGGGGCCAATTTCTTGCGGTTCCTGCCTCCTTCAGATCCCGAGCCGATCGCGTATTCTGTAGATGCGGACCGCCGGGGCGAGAAACCACGGCGTTCCGAAATAGTAGGGCCGTCCCGGAAAGGCGGTCCGGGCGTAGCCGGTCTCCTCGCCGCCTCCCAGAAGCTTCTTGCCGATCCGCATCCCGAGATATCCTGCTAGTCCAACGCCCGAGCCGCAATAGCCCATCGCATAATGGATGCCGTCTTCGGTGCCGGTATGGGCCAGCGTATCGAAGGTGTAGCCGACATAGCCCATCCAGGAATGGGAGATCCTGTAGCCCTCTAATTGCGGGAACAGCCGGATCATCTCGTCATAAAGCATCGGTCCGCTGGTTCGCGGATCGGATTCGGCGATGCTGACGCGGCCGCCGAACACGATGCGCCGGCGATCGGGCGAGGCGCGGAAATAATAGAGCACGTGCCGCGTGTCCGAGATGATCCGGTTCTTCGGGATGATCTCGTCCACCAGCGTCTCGGGCAGTTCTTCGGTGGCGATGATGTAGCTGCCGATCGGGATGATCCTACGGCGGTGCCAGGGCGAGAGCTGTCCCGAATAGCCGTTGGTGGCGAGTACCACCTCGCGCGCGGAGACGGTTCCGCGCGCGGTGGTGACCTCGTGCCCGCTCGCCGTTCGCGACAGCCCCGTCACTTCGCATCGCGCCGCAAATGTCACGCCCGCCTCACGGGCGAGCCGGACAAGTCCCGCATGGTAGCGACCGGGATCGAGCGACGCGTGGTTCTCGAAGATCACGCCGCCGTGGTAGACGTCGGTTCCGAGCTCGCTCCGCTGTTCGGAACGCGGCACGACATGCGCCGGCACCTCGAAGCCTTTCGGCTGCCGGTCGATCGAGGAGGCGAGGGTGCGGAACGCCTCGGCATTGTGCGCCACGTGATAGCGTCCCACCACCTTGAAGTCGCAGTCGATGCCGTTGTCCCGGATGAATTGTCCGGTCCATTTCAGCGAGGCGTGGCCGTCGCGAAAGATCTGCCGCGCGACCTCCTCGCCGTGCTTCTTCACCAGAGAAGTGAAGCTCGGCTTTACGCTGGTCGAGATCTGACCGCCGTTGCGCGTCGAGCAGCCCTCGCCGATGACACCCTTGTCGCAGACCAGGACCTCCCGTCCGCCCCGCGCGAGCTGGATTGCGGCATGCAGGCCAGTGTAGCCGGATCCCACGACCAGCACGTCGACCCGCTTCGGCAGTGTCTCGGGTGCATCATCCTGCGGCGGAGCACCCTCCCACCAGTAGGGCGTCATTTTCGCGTCCGGCGTGAAGATGCGCTCGGGGCGCGTCACCTGCCGATCCTCGCGGCCACGCTCTTGATACGGCAATAGGCTTTCACCGCTTCGAGACCCTTTTCGCGTCCGAAGCCCGAGAGCTTGTTGCCGCCGAACGGCACTTCGATGCCGCCGGCGAAATATTCGTTGATGAAGACCTGCCCGGCGTCGATGTCGCGCGCCAGCCGGTGTGCTGCCGAAAGATCCTTTGTGTAGACGCCGGCCACAAGCCCGAAATTCGTGCCGTTGGCGAGTGCCAGCGCCTCGGCCTCGTCGGAAAAGGACTGGACGACGAGAACAGGCCCGAAGATTTCCTCCTGGACCGCGGGGTCGTCCGCCGGTACCGCGTCGATGACCGTCGGCTCGAAGAACCAACCGGTGCCGGTTTCGGGATCGTGGGCTGCCTTGCCGCCGGTGACGATGGACAGGCCGCGCTCGCGGGCGCGGTCCACATGGCCGGTCACCCGCGCCAGTTGCTCGGCCGAATTGAGCGGCCCGAAATTGCCGCCCTTCAGCCCGTGGCTCATCTTCAGCTTGCCGATCCGCGCGATCACCTTGTCGAGAAGCGCGTCATGGATGCGCCGGTCGACCACCAGCCGCGAGCCGGCGGAGCAGATCTGCCCGGCATTCTCGTAGATTGCCCCGATAACTCCGTCCGCCGCATCGTCGAGATCCGCGTCGGCGAGGACCACGATGGGCGACTTGCCGCCCAGTTCGAGCAACACGCGGGTCACGTTGGCAGCGGCTTCGCGCATCACGTTGATGCCGGTCGGCACCGAGCCGGTGAAGGTAACGTGGCGGATGCCGGGATGCTTGACCAGCGGCGCGCCTGCGGCCGCTCCGGTGCCGGTGACGACATTGCACACGCCGGCCGGAAGTCCGGCGCGGTGGAGGAGGTCGGCCAGCATGAGTGCGGTCAGCGGCGTGGTCTCGGCGGGCTTGGCAACGACCGCGCAGCCTGCGGCCAGCGCCGGGGCGATGCCGCGCGCCGCCGTCGACAGCGGGAAATTCCACGGAATGATGTGCGCGGTCGTCCCGACCGGCTCGGGCTGCGAATAGCCGAGATAGTCTGGCCCCAGAGGAAAGCTGTCGCCCTGCAGCGCATTGGCGGCGGCGGCATAATACTCGAATGTGCGCGCCGCTCCGCCGACGTCGCCCATTGCTTCGGACAGTGGTTTGCCGCTGTCGAGGCTCTCGACCACCGAAAGCCGGACGCTTTCCGCGCGGATCAGTTCGGCTGCTTTTGCAAGCACAGTCGCGCGGTCCGACGGTTTCATCCGGCCCCAGTCTGCGCCGGCGCGGGATGCAGATTGGACCGCATGATCGATGTCTTCGGAGTCTCCGGCCGCAAAGCTGTGATAGGAGCGCGCGCTGCCCGGATCGAAGGTTTCCATCATCTTGCCGTTGGCCGGCGCGGCCCAGGCGCCATCGATGAAGTGCGTTTTCGGCAGGTTGGAAAGAGTGCCAGTTTCGAAATATTCGGCGACAAGTTTTTCAGCCGTTTCAGCCATGGTCTATTCGGCCTCGCTGATCTGGTAGGTGGATTTCGCCAGCCACTCGGGACTGATCTCGATACCCCAGCCCGGTTCGTCGGTAACGGTCGCCTTGCCGTCGACGATCCTGTACGGATCGTTGCGGAAAAGCCCGTATTGCCAGGGATAGTAGTCGGCTTCCTCGATCGAGAATTCGAGGTAGTCGCCGGCATTGGGAATGGCGCGCAGCAGGTGCATGGTGAAGAGCGTGACCAGCGAGAGGTTCGCCGAATGCGGGGTCACCGGCAGTCCTGCTGCTTCCGCCATTTTCGCCACCCGCAGGGTTCGGCACATGCCGCCGACATAGCTGACATCGGGCTGCACGATGTCGACGGCCCGCATCTCGATCATGCGCTTCCAGATTGTCAGGTCCCAGTCCTGCTCGCCGCCGGTCACGTCGATGTCGAGCGCCTCGGTGACTTCCCGGGTCTGCTCGAGTTCCCAGTAGGGGCAGGGCTCCTCGTAGTGAACCATGCCGTTGGCTTCCATGATCCGGCCCACCTCGATGGCACGGGCGGGCGCGTAACAGGAATTGGCGTCGGCCAGCAGCGCCACGTCGGGCCCCAGTTCGCGCGCGATCAGCGGGATGATCTCCTCGGTGCGGCCCGGCCACTCGTCCTGTCCGCGGCCGACCTCGGCGCCGACCCGGAACTTGAAGGCATCGAAGCCGAACTCCTGCCTGAGCCGCTTGAACCGCTCGGCCTCGTCGCGGGGGCTGATGTCGCGCTTCATCGAGGAGGCATAGGCGCGAAGCGGTCCCGCCGAACCGCCCAACAATTCGGCGACAGGCTTGCCGGCAAGCTTGCCGCGCAGGTCCCAGATCGCGGTGTCGAGCCCGCCCATGGCGCGGCAGAGGTAGGATCCGGGAAACTTGTGCTCGCGCTCGAAGATCAGGTCGAGATGGTCGTCGAGATCGTCGATATCGACGCCCAGCGAATAGGGCGCGACCTGCCGATGCAGCACCTGGGCCGAGATGTCTGAGTTGTAGGTCGAAACCTGGCCCCAGCCGGTCGCCCCGCTCTCGTCGGTCACCCGCACGAAACCGGCGTAGCGTGTGGCAAAGGTTTCGATCGCCTTCAGTTTCATCCGTCGCGTCCGTCCCTGGTCCCGTTGCCGATTGGAATTGGCGGGCAGTCTGACCCTGAATTGGCCTTTTACTAAGGTCCATTTTGGAATAGTTTGCAGGCCAATAAAGATGCCGAAGGGGGAATGGCGACATGGTCAAATATGCCGGCGGTGCGTTGATTCCGCCGATCCGCTTCGATCGAAACGATCCCGCGGCCATCAGCGTTCAGCTCGCCGGCGCGCTGCGCAAACTCATCCTTTCCGGACAGCTGTCGGCCGGCCACCGCCTGCCCTCGAGCCGCACTTTCGCGCGCGAGCAGGGCGTGTCGAGAACCACCGCCGTCAATGTTTACGAACAGCTCACCTCGGAAGGGCTGATCCAGTCGCGCGTGGGCGCAGGCGCCTTCGTCTCCGACGCGGTCGAACGCGAAAGGCCGCCGGTGCCGGTCGCCGTTCCGAGCCCGATGAAGGGCAGCACGCCGCCGCGCCTCGCCCGCCTCAGTCTCGATGCCTCCGAACAGTTCTTTCCGCGCATCGATCACCCGGACGTTCCGCGCCCCTTCGTCACCGGAACACCCGCCTATGACCAGTTCCCGATGGCCTTGTGGGCGCGGCTCTCGGCGCAATACTGGCGGCGCTCGCGGAGCCTCGTTCTCGGCTATTCGGACGCTGCCGGTCTTCCCGAACTGCGGCAGGCAATCGCCACGCATCTGTGGGCCAATCGCGGCATCTCCTGCTCGCCGGAAGAGGTATTCATCTTCAACGGCGCCCAGGATGCGCTCAACCGCATCGGCCAGATGCTGCTCAATCCCGGCGACAAGGTCTGGTTCGAGAATCCCGGCCATATCGGCGCCCGCAACAGCCTGATCTCGAACGGCGCCAGCCTCGTGCCGGTGCCCGTCGACGAGGAGGGCATCGACGTCAATGCCGGCCTGGCGCTGTCCGAACAGTTCCGTCTTGCCTTCGTCACGCCGGCCGGTCAGCACCCGCTCGGCATGAGCATGTCGATCGGGCGCAGGCTCGAGCTTCTGGCGGCCGCCGAGCGCTGCGGCGCCTGGATCCTGGAGGACGATTTCAACGGCGAACTCCACTATTCCGGCTACCCGGCGCCGACACTCAAGAGCATCGACCAGACCGGGCGCGTCATCTATGTCGGCAGTTTCTCCAAGGTGATGTTCGCGGCACTTCGGATCGGCTACGTGGTCGCCCCGCCGGAACTCGCCGAGGTGTTCCGCCGCGTGGCCGGGGCGACGATGCAGGGCGTGCCGGCAAGCTTGCAGTCGGTGATGGCCACCTTCATTTCGGAAGGCCACTTCGCCACCCACATCCGTCGCATGCGCCGGGTTTATGCCGAGCGTCAGAATGCGCTGATTTCGGCCGCGGCCGAGCATCTCCAAGGCCTGCTAGAGGTCCGTCCCGCCACTGCGGGGCTGCAGACCGTCGGCTTTCTCGCCGATGGTCTGGACGACGCCGAAGTGGCGCGCCGGGCCGGTGAGCGCGGGATCATTCTCTCGCCTTTCAGTCGGCTGGCGCTCGCGCCTGCGGGCAGGGGGCTGATCATGGGCTTTGGCGCCGTTCCGCCGCGCGCCACGGAAAAGTCGGTCGCCGAGCTCGGCGAACTGCTCAGATCGATGCGCCAGAGCGGCTGACGCGAACTAGCGCTTCATGTCCTCGAGGATGAAATCCGATCCGCGTTCGCCGACCATGATCGAGGGCGCGTTGATGTTGCCCGACGGTATGAGCGGAAAGATGGAGGCATCGACCACCCGCAGACCCGCGACGCCGTGGACCCGCAGTCGCGAATCCACCACCGATGTCGCCGGATCGGGACCCATGCCGCATGTCCCGCAGGGGTGGAAGACGGAGCCGGAGCGGGCGCGGATGTCCTCGGCCATCGCCTCGTCGGTGGTGACCTCCGGTCCCGGCTTCACCTCGCGCTTGATCAGCCCCTTGAGCGGTTCCTCGGCGGCGATCCTTCGCAGGATCTTGGCCGACTCCACCAGTTCGTCGAGATCGCTTTCCTCCGCCAGATAGTTCGGGCGTATGACCGGACTGGCGAACGGATCGGCCGAGCGCAGGGTGATCTCGCCGCGGCTCTTCGGGTGGCAATTGGACGTGCCGAGCATGAAGCCCGAGAAGAAGTCGGTGCGCATCAGCGCCCGCTTTCCGGGGACGGCGCGGGTGTAGCTCAGCGGCGAGAAATAGAGCTGGATGTTGGGCCGGTTGTGCTCCGGTCCGCTACGCACAAAACCACCCGCCTGGTTAACGCTCAGCGACAGCGGCCCGCGCCGCGTCGCCAGATATTGCATGCCGACCATCATCCGGTTCCACAACGGTCTCAGCACGTCGTTGAGCGTGGTCCGGTTTGCCTCGTAGATGTAGTCGAAGCCGAGATGGTCCTGCAGGTTTTGCCCGACCTGCGGCGCGTGGTGGACTGGCGCGATGCCAAATTCCGACAATTGCGCACCGTCGCCGATCCCCGACAGCATCAGGATCTGCGGCGAGTTGACTGCGCCAGCCGAGACGATGACCTCGCGTCCGGCCTTCACCCGGACCGTCTTTCCGTTTCGGACATATTCCACGCCCACAGCCCGCTTGCCCTCGAACAGGATGCGGGTGACCTGGGCATTCTTGCGGATTTCGAGGTTTTCGCGATCGCGGGCGGGATGGAGATAGGCGTCGGCCGCCGAGCAGCGAAACCCGTTGCGCATGGTGATCTGGTAGGTCGACACCCCGTCCTGGTTCTCGCCGTTGTAATCGGGATTGTAGGGGATACCCGAGGCGACTGCGGAATCGAGAAAGTCCTGCGCCATCGGATGCACGGAGCCGGCCATGTCGGTGATGGTGAGCGGTCCGCCGGTCCCGCGCCATGCGTTGCCGCCCGCCAGATTGTTTTCCATCCGCTTGTAGACGGGAAGGATGTCGGCGGCCGACCAGCCGGGATTTCCCTGCGCCGCCCATGCGTCGAAGTCGGCATACTGGCCGCGCACATAGACCATGGCGTTGATCGAACTCGAACCGCCGATCACCCGGCCGCGCGGCCAGTAGCTCGGCCGTCCGAGCGTGCCGGGGTCGGGTTCGGTGAGATACCGCCAGTTGAGCCGGGGATGATAGAAAGTCTTGCCGTAGCCGATCGGCATGCGGATCCAGAAACTGCGGTCGCTTCCTCCGGCCTCGAGCACGAGGACGCGGGTTTTCCGATCTGCTGAAAGCCGGTTTGCGATCACGCATCCCGCCGATCCCGCCCCGATCAGAATGAAGTCGAACGTCTC
This sequence comes from uncultured Hoeflea sp., assembly GCA_964511625.1. Classification (GTDB taxonomy): domain Bacteria; phylum Pseudomonadota; class Alphaproteobacteria; order Rhizobiales; family Rhizobiaceae; genus Pseudohoeflea. Next base: position 5,286 of record CAZEJG010000052.1, on the reverse strand, counting down.
TTCCGCTTTCACCAGTCTCTCCGTGCACGTCGAACCAACGTTGCAGTGATCGGGCTAGCTAAAGACGAGTTTGGCCTGTTGTCGCGGTCCATTTCGCGATTGTTGGAAGTCCATTTTGAATATCAATGCAAGGAATTTTCGATGCGTTTTCAACACGGCGCGTTTGAAACCGGGCGACGCAAAACGAAAACGGCCGGCGCGAGCGCCAGCCGTTTCCTCGTTCCGATTTTCGGGCCGATCAGTAACCGTTCGGGCAGTCCGCGGTGTACACGTTGCCGTAGCGGTCGCGGTAGCGGCACTGGCCGGGAGCGGTTGCAGCGCCGAGCAGGGCGCCAGCGGCACCGCCGATGAGCGCGCCGGTTGCGACACCCCGGCCGCTCGAGCCGGTAGCTGCGGCCACCAGAGCGCCGGTGCCGGCGCCGACGGCGGCGCCACCTGCAGTGCGCTGTTCGGTGGTGGTGCAGCCGGCAGCTGCGAGAAGTGCGACTGCAGCAAGGCCTGAAATGAGAATACGCATTTAGAAATCCCTCCTTGGATTGACGCTGTAATCAGTTTGTCCGGAATGCGACTTTTTTCTGTTCGGGGGCACGGCCCTCGAGGTGGATGATGACCAGGGCGGATGCCATCAGGGCCAGGCTCATCGTCAACGCCATCACAGCAATCAGCATTTTCGTGTCCTTTCCGGGTCGTGCGACCGCTTTCGTCTGTCTTGAAAACGTATATGAACGAAAATGGTTGCAAGTGATGTGCGCTTTCGCACAGGGCCGATGTCATCGTAGCCCGCGCAGGGATTTCGGAAAAGCGGATTAGCTCTCTTGCCTCGGACGCGCTCATTTTCCATGATCGCGCGAGCAATGGCCGAAGGGGAGAGCCAGAATGAACGCGCGGGCAGCCGCAACAGGGGAGACCGAGCCTGCATCCCCGCCGCTCGTCGGCCTCCCGGTACCGCCCGTCATGCAGCGCGCCCGTGGCAGCGGCCGCGTAACGGTCAAGAAGCTTTCAGGCCGTACGAGGCTCGATGGCCTTTTTCAGGAAGGCGCGGCCAAGATCCGCATTCCCAAAAATCCCGGCGCCGGCCTGGAAGCCGTTCTCATCAATACTTCAGGCGGCCTGACCGGCGGCGATGCCATGTCCTGGTCCTGTGCGGCCGGAGAGGGGACGGCGCTGACGCTGACGACCCAGGCCTGCGAAAAGTCCTACAAGGCCGCTGGCGACAGCATTGCCCGGGTTTCGGTGTCGCTGAAGGCCGAGCCCGGTTCGCGGCTCTGCTGGCTGCCGCAGGAAACCATCCTCTTCGATCGCGCCCGCTTGTCGCGCAGGCTGGAAGCCGATCTCGCAGCCGATTCTGACCTTCTCCTGGTGGAGCCGGTGATCTTCGGCCGTCAGGCGATGGGGGAGGCGGTCAGTACCGGCCTGTTCAGGGACCGCTGGCGCATTCGGGTGGACGGTCGGCTCGTCCATGCCGAGGACTTCGTGATCGGCCCGGACATCGCCGCCCAGCTTTCGGTTCCCGCGGTCCTCGGCGGAGCGCGCGCGTTCGCCACATTGCTTCTCATTGCACCGGATGCAGGTGACAAGCTGGCCGCCGCGCGCCGCATCGTCGGCGAGGCCGGCGGTGTGTCCGCCTGGACAGTCGGCACCGCGTCCCCGGAGAACGCATCGACTGGCAAGCTTCTTGCGAGGATCGTCGCGAAGGATGGCTACGACCTGCGCAAGACCCTGATACCGCTGATAGGGCTGCTCAATCCCGGGGCAGGCTTGCCCAAAATTTGGTCAACCTAGGCCGGCCACGGAGAGGTGGACCGGCAGCAGGAAGAGAGACGAGACTGACATGAACCTGACCCCGAGGGAAAAAGACAAGCTGATGGTCGCCATGGCGGCGATCGTGGCACGGCGGCGGCTCGAGCGCGGTGTCAAGCTCAACCATCCCGAGGCGATCGCGCTGATCACCGACTTCGTCGTCGAGGGCGCACGCGACGGTCGCCCTGTCGCCGAACTCATGGAGGCCGGCGCTCACGTGATCACGCGCGACCAGGTGATGGAAGGCGTCGCCGAGATGATCCACGATATCCAGGTCGAGGCGACCTTTCCCGACGGCACGAAGCTCGTCACCGTTCACGAACCCATCCGCTAGGACGAGGAAGATGCTGGCGCTCAGGCCCAATTGTGAATGTTGCGATCGCGATCTCCCGCCCGACAGCGCGGATGCGATGATCTGTACCTTCGAGTGCACCTTCTGCGCCGATTGCGTCGACACCCGCCTCGGCGGCGCCTGCCCCAATTGCGGCGGTGGGTTTGTCGCCCGTCCGATCCGCCCGGCCCATCTTCTCGAGAAATACCCGCCATCAACGGAGCGCATCCTGTCGGCGAAGCCGGCCTGTACCGAGGTTCGTGCGGCATGACGCGAACGGAACGGATTTCAGGCGCAGCTGATGGAGGACTCCGGCGAAGGCTCGTGATATCCCCGACGGGCGTGATTCACGCATTCATTTTGACGGCGCGACCAATGGAGGGCGCCGTGTCGACCAAAGAAGGAACTTCAGGATGATGAAACGTATCGCCATTGCCGCCGCAGCACTCGCCGCGGCCACCGCCCCGGCCTTCGCCCACCTCAATCCGGCCGAGCACGGCTCTTTTGCCGCCGGTTTCTCGCACCCGCTCTTCGGCCTCGACCATATCCTCGTCATGGTGGCCGTGGGTGTCTGGGCGGCTTCGCTTGGCAGGAAGGCGATGCTCGCCGTGCCGGCCGCCTTCGTCGGCGCCATGGCGCTCGGTTTCGCCGCTGCCATCCTCGGCATGCCGCTACCCTTCGTCGAGCCGGTCATTCTCTCCTCGGTGATCTTCGTCGGCCTGATGATCGCGCTCGCGCTGCCGTTCTCCACCGCCGGCATGGCCGCCGTCGTCGGCTTCTTTGCGTTGTTCCACGGCCACGCCCATGGCGGTGAACTCGGTTCCGCGGGTGCGGCGAGCTTCGCGGTCGGCTTCGTCGTCGCGACCGCGGCACTCCATGCCGCCGGTATCGCGCTCGGCCTCGGCTTCGGTCGCTTCGGCAATGCCGCCGTCACCCGCGTGGCGGGCCTCGCCACAGCTGCCGCTGGCGTCGCGCTCGCCGTTGCCGGATAACATTCTGACCTGAACCAGCTGACCTGAAAATGGAGGGACGCGCCCATGATACCCGGTGAAGTGATCGTCAAGGACGGCGACATTGAGCTCAACGCGGGCGCGTCTCCCGTCACCCTCAAGGTGGCCAATACGGGCGACCGGCCGGTCCAGGTCGGCAGCCACTACCATTTCTTCGAGACCAACGAGGCGCTCTCCTTCGACCGCGACGCCGCGCGCGGCATGCGGCTCGATATCGCCGCCGGCACCGCCGTGCGTTTCGAGCCGGGGCAGGAGAGGGACGTCACCCTCGTTCCGCTCGCCGGCAAGCGCGCCGTCTACGGCTTCCAGCAGAAGATCATGGGAGCCCTTTGAGCCGAAGGACATTCTTGCAGTTCAAACATCTGTTCCAGTGAAGAAGGGGAATATGAAATGTGCCACGTCTGCGTCATCAATAACGTGAAATCCTCGATGCTCTCGCGTCGCGACTTCTTCCGCAAATCAGCCGCTGCCGGTTTCGCAGCCACGGCCGCCGGAGCGATCTCCGCCCAGCCGGCGCTCGCACAGGCCTCCGGCAAGGTCGTCGATCTCACCCATGTCTTCGACGGCGATTTCCCGACTTTCGACGGCAAGCCGGGCATTCTCTACAAGGAGAACGTCAATATCGATCAGTCGGGCTACCAACTCTGGGAGCTGACGATCTTCGAACATTCCGGCACCCATATCGATGCGCCGCTGCATTTCTCCAAGGACAACACCTCCGTCGCCGAGCTCGACCCGCAGAACCTCGTCTGCCCGCTGTGCATCGTCGACATCAAGGCCAAGGCCGCCGACGATGCCAATGCCATGGTCGAACCCGAGGACATCGAAGCCTGGGTCAGCGCCAATGGCGACATCCCGCAGGGCGCCTGCGTGGCGATGAACTCCGGCTGGGAAGCCAAGCTCGGCACGGACGCCTATCGAACGAACGCCGAGGGCAATTTCGCCTTCCCCGGCTTCTCCAAGGCCGCTACCGACATGCTTGCCGAAATGGGCGCAGGCTCGATAGGCGTCGACACGCTCTCGCTCGATCCGGGCAACTCTGCCGATTTCGCCGTTCACAATTCCTGGCTGCCCTCAGGCCGCTTCGGCATCGAGAACCTGGCGAGCTTGGACGAATTGCCGGCCTCCGGCGCGACACTCTTCGTTGGTGCGCCCAAGCACCGCGACGGTACCGGCGGGCCTGCCCGCGTCATGGCGGTGATCTAGTGGCGCGGCGGCGGAAGAGCCCCGCATCCTCGATGATCAGCGCGAGCTTTGATATGGCCCGCATGGCCGCCGACGCCCAGTTCGTGATTGCCGCGCGCATGCTCGGACTGGCCACCGGTGTCGCAGCCAAGGGTGAAAATACCCGCATGGTCGCCGAAAAGCAGGCGGCCGTGGCCGAGGGTGCGATGCGCGCCGGCTTGGCCGCCGTTACCGGAAAGTCGCCCAGGCAGATCGCCGACGCCGCTATGGCGCCGGCCAAGCGGACGCTCGCGGCCAACAAGAAGCGGCTGGGCGGAAACAAGCGCAAGGGACAAGCGAAGTGAAGTTGAAAGCATGCCTGGTAGCGCTGGTCTTCTTTGGATCGGGATCGGTCGTAGCCGTCGCCGAGGAGCCCGAGGTCGATTGCGACAACGCCATGACCCAGATGGAGATGAACTACTGCGCATCTCTGGAATACGAGGAGGCCGACGCCACGCTCAACGCGCTGTGGCCGGAAGTCGTCGCCAAGGCCAAGGCCTATGACGCCGACATGGGCGACATCTATGCCGACCGCGGTGTTCCGAGCTCCTTCGAGGCGCTGCGCGCCGCCCAGCGGGCCTGGATCGAGTACCGCGATCGCCAGTGCGAATACGAGGCCTACGAGGTCTTCGGCGGCACCATGCAGCCGATGGTCGGTACTGCCTGCGAAACGCGGCTGACCGAGCAGCGCAACGCCTACTTCCGCGACATTCTGACCGGATCGAACTGACCAGGGGAACACCAAGATGCCAGCCAAGATCACCCGCTCGTCCTATGCCGCCATGTACGGTCCCACGACCGGCGACAAGGTGCGGCTGGCCGATACCGAACTCTTCATCAAGGTGGAGAAGGATTTCACCACATATGGCGAGGAGGTGAAGTTCGGCGGCGGCAAGGTGATCCGCGACGGCATGGGCCAGT
>CAZEJG010000051.1:0-19249 GCA_964511625.1 uncultured Hoeflea sp. | reverse complement strand
CCGCATGGCGCCGACGACCTAGACCACGATGATGCTGGCGCTCGGCGACTCGCTGGCGATTGCGACGATGAGCCAGCGCTGCTTTTCCCGCTAGGACTTCCAGAAGCTCCATCCGGGCGGAAGTCTCGGGTTGAAGCTGATGAAGGTCAGCCAGTTCATGCATCGCGGCGACCGGCTGCCGCTCATTCCCGCCGACATGCCGATGTCGGAAGCCGTCATGGTGATGACCTCGAAGAGCTTCGGCATCGCCGGGGTGACGGACAGCGAAGGGCGGCTGATCGGCGTCGTCTCCGACGGCGACCTGCGGCGCCATCTTCACGAACTCGCCTCCGCGCTCGCCGGCGAGGTGATGAACGCGAAGCCGCGGATCATTCATGCCTCGATGCTGGCCGAGGATGCGCTTCGCTATCTCAACGAGCAGAAGATCACCGCGCTCTTCGTCGTCGACGATGCGGATACCGACCGTACCCCGGTCGGCCTCGTCCATGTCCACGACTTCATCCATCTCGGCCTGGCCTGAAGCACGTCCCAATGCAAGGGTCGCCTTGACGTCTTCCGTGGCCACGGCCGACAGGTACGTTCTTGACTTTGCGTCCCGCAAGGACCACGCCGATAGCGTGTTGAGCATTCACACGCGGACGTCCGTCAGGGGTCGGGAGACCGGAAAACCATGCAAATAACCATCTTCGGAACCGGCTATGTGGGACTGGTTCAGGCCGCAGTCACGGCCAATGCCGGTCACAAGGTCACCTGCGTCGATATCGACGCCGACAAGGTCGCCGGTCTCAGGAACGGCGTGGTGCCGATCTACGAGCCGGGCCTCGAGCCACTGATCGTGCGCAATCATGCCGCCGGGCGACTTAAATTCACCACCGATTTCCGGGAGGGAATCGAGTTCGCCGAAGTCATCTTCATCGCCGTGGGCACGCCACCGGAAGAAGACGGCTCGGCCGATCTCAGCCACGTGCTCGCCGTCGCGTCCACCATCGGCCGGACCATGGAGAGCGACCGGATCGTGGTGACCAAGTCGACCGTGCCGGTCGGTACCGCCGACAAGGTACGCGCCCGTATCGAAGAAGAACTCGCCGCGAGAGATCGCACTGATCTCTCCGTCGACGTGGCATCCAACCCGGAATTCCTCAAGGAGGGCGCCGCAGTCGCCGACTGCCAGAAGCCCGACCGGATCGTGCTCGGCGTCAGCAAGCCCGGATCGCTGACCGAGCAGATGCTCCGCGAGCTCTACGCCCCCTTCAACCGCAATCACGAGAAGATCATCGTCATGGACGTGCGCAGCGCGGAGATGACGAAATACGCGGCCAACTGCCTGCTCGCCACCAAGATCAGCTTCATGAACGAGATGGCCAACCTCGCCGAGAGCTTGGGCGCGGACATCGAGAAAGTGCGGCTCGGCATCGGTTCGGATCCGCGTATCGGCTACCACTTCATCTATCCCGGCGCCGGCTATGGCGGTTCGTGCTTTCCCAAGGACGTGCGGGCGCTGATCTCGATGGCGCGCGAAGCCGATTACGAGCCGCTGATCATGCAGGCGGTCGAGGGGCGGAACCAACGGCAGAAGCGCGTGATCTTCGACAAGATCGTCGCCCGGTTCGGCGCAGATCTCGGTGGCCGGACGTTTGCCCTGTGGGGTCTTGCCTTCAAACCAAACACCGACGACATGCGCGAGGCACCGGCGCGTACCGTTCTGGACTCCCTGCTGGCCGCAGGCGCGAAGGTGCAGGCCTACGACCCGAAGGCGATGGACGAATGCCGACGCCTCTACGGCGAGCAGGATGGACTGACCCTGTGCGCTTCGCAGGAGGACGCACTCCCCGGAGCGGATGCACTCATTGTGATGACGGAGTGGAAGGAGTTCATCTCGCCCGATTTCCCGCTGCTGCGCGAGACTTTGAAGGAAGGCGTCATCTTCGACGGCCGCAATATCTACGAGCCGTCTACGATCGCCCGGCATGGCCTTGCGCTTCAGGCCATCGGGCGCAGCACGGACATGACCGGGACGGGTTCATCCGGCCACTGACCTCCTATCGGTTTGTTCACCGGTCTGGTCTAGGATTGCCGACACCCGACATGCGCTTTTTCCGGGAGGGACGATGACGAAGGTACTGGTAACGGGCGGCGCCGGCTATATCGGCTCGCACACCTGCGTGTCGCTGATCGAAGCCGGCCACGAACCGGTCGTTCTCGACAATTTCCACAATTCGACGCCGGAGACGCTCGAGCGGATCGAGCAGATCGCCGGACGACTGCCGACTCTTGTACAGGCCGACATCCGCGATCGCACCGCACTCGACCGGACGCTGCGTGAGCACGCGATCGAGGCCGTCATTCATTTCGCGGCGCTAAAGTCGGTCGGAGAATCGGCCCGCATTCCGCTCGAATACCATTCGGTCAATGTGGGCGGGACCATCACCCTGATCGAAGCCATGAAGGCCGCGGGCGTGAAAACCTTGGTATTTTCGTCATCGGCAACGGTCTACGGCGATCCCGAACGCCTGCCGGTGGACGAGCAGGCGCCGCTCTCGGCGATGAACGTCTATGGCGAGACCAAGTTGATCGGCGAGACGATCCTGCGGGATCTGGCCACTGCCGAGCCGGACTGGCGGATCGCACGGCTGCGCTACTTCAATCCTTTCGGGGCCCACGAGTCGGGCCTTATCGGGGAAGCACCGAACGGAGTTCCCAACAATCTCGGCCCTTATGTCGCGAAGGTCGCGGCCGGCGAACTCGAACAACTCTCGATCTTCGGGGATGACTACGCCACGCCTGACGGCACCGGGGTGCGCGACTACATCCACGTCATGGATCTCGCCGAGGGGCATGTCGCCGCGCTCGACCACCTCTCCCGGACGCCGGGGCTGACGACCGTCAATCTGGGCACCGGTCGCGGCAACTCGGTTCTCGAACTCGTGAGCGCCTTCGAGGCTGCGAGCGGCCGATCGATCCGCTACCAGATCGCCCCGCGACGACCCGGCGATGCGGCGTCCTGCTATGCCGATGTCAAAGAGGCCGAACGGATTTTCGGCTGGAAATCCAGGCGCAGCCTCGCCGACATGTGTCGGGACACCTGGCGCTGGCAGCAGACTTACGGCGCCGGCAGGACCTGAGGTCAGTCGAACCGGATGGTTTCCCAGTAATCCATGGAGCGGAGCCGATCGCCTTCAGCCAGCCAAGCACGCCGGCATCGCGAAAAAGCCAGCCGCAAGGCCAGACGGGCGCGGGTCATCCGCATCATGCAATCGAGATAGCGACGCCGGTCAATGGTAAAGACCTTCATCCGCTCCCCGCTTGCTCCTTCCACGGGACAGCCCCACTCTTTGCGGCGATAGAGCGCGCGAAGGTCGACCTGCGTATCGAGCCGAACCACGGCGATATCCTGCTTTAGAAAGCGGTCCGGCAGCAGATGGCCAAAATGGGTCAGTCTGGCGAACCTTCGGGCATACCAGGGCTGCCGCCTCTCCATCTCCTCGGCAGGGCCGGCCTCTTCGGGGACAGGCTCCTCCCGCGAGCCGTCGGCCTCCCGATAGATGGCCAAAACTTCGGCGTGAAGGTCCTCGGCTTCGCGTTTCAGGAGAATATCCGGACCTTCGAGGAAATGCTGGACCGCGAGCGAAACCATCCGCGCGGAACCATACTGCCTGCTGCGCACCATCTCGAAATATTTCCGGCTGACCCGCCGGATGATCCTGCGCAGCTTGTGGCGGCCCTGCGATTGGAGTGAGAGCCGAACAAGTTCGTTCCGCACGTCGTAATATGTGAACCAGTTCTCCGTCCGCTTGTAGGGGGGCGGATGCCAGACGGCGATACCGGGGACGGTTACAAGCCTTTCCCCTTTTTGCAGGATGCGTATCGAATACTCGACATCGTCGAGATGGACGAAGACCGGCAGCGGCAGCCCGAGCCGCCGGAATCCTTCGACCGGCCCGCCCATGAGCCACCAGCCCTGGAAGTTCGTCCGGAAGGGAACTGAAAGCGTGTCCAGTGCCGTGCGCATGGCGAGATCCTGAACCTCCACCCGCCCGTTTACCTTCAGAAATTCATGCGGCCACCACCACGAACCGGCGTCGGCAAGGTGCGTCGGGGCGAGAGCATCGAGCTGTGTCCCACCGACAAACACATCGACTTGAAGCCGAAACAGGTTGATCATTCGGAAAATGGAGACGACGTCAATCTGCGCATCGTCGTCCATCAGGATGATGTGCGTCGCCCTGCCCCGCTTGAGCGTTTCGAGTATGCCGCGCCCGAATCCCCCTGCCCCGCCAAGATTTCGCTGGGACAGAAGTGTAACCCGTTCCCCCCACTCCGCCTGTCGTTCCAGAGTGCGGGCATTGTCGACGAGCGTCACTCCGAAATCGATGCCTGCTGCGCCAAGCTGCTCGACCAGAAGAGCGACATTTCGCGTCACCTCCTTCTCGCGGCCGAAGGTGCAGATGACGATCTCCGGTAAGATCGGTGGTCCAGGCTGGGCGGTGGTGTTCCACGCGGCATCCGTGAGCCTCAGGAAGCCGTCCTGATCGGCTTCAACGACGAAGTACCACCTTCCCTTCGTCACGACCTCGGGGTCGATCGAGAAATCGATGCGGACCGGCCGAGGCTCGTCGCTGGAAATACGCCTTGAAGCGACTTTCCGCGCCAGACCTGTCGCATCCCGGCGCCACAATTCGACCCATCCCCGCCCTGTGACCGCCAGACCGAGCGACATCCGCGGAGGCAGGCCAATCGAGAGCATCTCCTGCTCGAACAGGCAGCTGAAGAAGCCGTCGAAGGCGATCCGTGCACCCTTGGAAATTTCGAATTCGCGGGTTTTGCTTCGTGTCCAGTCTTCGCCGTCGACATGGAGAAGCTGGCGTTCCCGGGGGAAATCGAGACCCACCGGAAAGAATGCGAAATGCGCCTCCCCCTCGACGTCTGTCATGGTTGAGTCGGACACAACGGTCGTCGTCATGAGAGCCGTCTCGCATTGCGCAACATGGCGGTGTTTTCGACGTCCTTCAGCGCCGCGCCAATCGCCTGGTGCATGTCGAGATAGCGGTAGGTCCCCAGCCGGCCTCCGAAATGAACGTTCTCCTCCGCTTCGGCCAGGGCCTTGTATCGCCGGTAAACCGTTTTGTCTGCGGGCGTGCCGACAGGATAATAGGGCTCATCGGCACGGCCGGCGGAACGCGAAAATTCGCGAAAGACGATCGTTCTGTCCTGCGGGTAAGCCCGTTCGGGATTGAAATGCCTGAATTCGACGGTCCGCGTGTAGGGAACGTCCTCGTCCGCGCAGTTGATGACGGAGGTGCCCTGGAAATCGCCTACAGGATGGACTTCACGCTCGAAATCGATCGTACGCCAGCCGAGGACCCCCTCGCGATAATCGAAATAGCGGTCAATCGGGCCGGTGTAGACGACAGGGATCTCCTCTGGGATCGACGATCTGAGATCGAAATAGTCGACGCCGAGCTCGACCCTTATTCGGGGCTGATCCAGCATCCTCTCGAATATCGCGGTGTAGCCATCGATCGGAATCCCCTCGAACCGGTCGCTGAAATAGCGGTCGTCGAAAGTGTATCGGACCGGCAGTCGGGAAATGATGTCGGCCGGCAGCAGGCGCGGATCGGCCTGCCATTGCTTGAGCGTGTAGCCTCTGACGAAAGCTTCGTAGAGATCCCGGCCGATCAAAGAGATTGCCTTCTCCTCGAGATTTTCGGGTGTCTTGCCGTTCAACTCCGATGCCTGCTCGGCAATGAGCGCCCTGGCTTCGTCGGGCGAGAAAGGTCTGCCGAAAAAAGCACAGATCGTCCCCAGATTGATCGGCATGGAGTAGACCCGATTCCGGTAGATGCTGTGGACCCTGTGGCGGTAGTCATTGAAGGTGGTGAAACGGTGGAGATAATCCCACACCGTTGCGTTCGACGTATGAAAGATGTGAGCGCCATAGCGATGGACCTCGATCCCGGTATCCGGATCGACGGCCGAATAGGCGTTACCTCCGGGATGCCGCCGGCGGTCCAAGACCAAAACCCGGAGGCCTCGCTCGCGACACAGGCATTCTGCCACCGTCGCACCATAAAACCCGGCGCCGACGACAACGATATCCACACCTTCAAGCAAATTTTCGTCCGCTGCGATTCATTTTATTGATTTGTCTGTTTAGCACGCACTTGAATTCAGTAAATATACGCCCTTCATCCTTCTAGACACAAAACATCTCGCACAAACGGAGTCTGGCAGATCCTTACTTACGTCATCAGCCTGAAAAGTTCGCCGAGACGTCGCCATTTTGAGGATTCCCTTACGAGATCAGGCGTCCACTACCGGATATTCGATGCAGTCGACGGGAAAACGCTGTCCGAAGACGTGAAAAGCTCAGTATATGACAGCGAAGCCAATGCGCGTATCTACAAGCGACCACTCACCGCCGGCGAAATCGGTTGCTATCTGAGCCACATTGCCCTGTGGCGGGAGGTTGTGGCGTCAAACCAGACGACGCTTATCCTTGAAGACGACTTCCGGCTGCACCCGGATACCAACCGCTTCGTACAGGGGTTGCCCGCGCAATTGACTTGCGGATCGGTTATCAAACTGTCGCACGCGCGGCGCCAGAAGTTTGCTGCGGGAGCCGTTGGCGAACTGTACGGACGAAAGATCAGGACCTTTCAGATCATCAGTCCCCACACGACCGGCTATGTGATCGGCCCGGAGGCCGCCGCGCGGATGCTGGCAGCGCGCGAGCGCTTCTTCCGCCCCGTCGACATCGACATCAAGCACGACTGGGAACATGGTGTACCGGTCTATGGGGTCGAACCGGCGCTCGTGCACGAAGCTGCAGGGCTGAAAAGCACAATTGGGGAAGACCGCGCAGCGGCGAAGAGCGGATCGCTGCTCTATCGGTTCGTGTCCAACACCCGCTACCAGTTCCGCTTTCAGTTCGACAGAATGCGGCAAGGCATGTCTTCGAAACCGCGGAACGACGCCGCGCCTCCGGACGACACCGAATGAATGATGCGCTCGCATCCCGGAATCTGGTTGTAGTCCGCGCCGGCAAGGATTCGCTTCACCCGAAGTGGCTCCCGAGGGACGGCGCGGAACGGCGTTTCGACGTGCTCGTGAGCTGCTACCAGCACGATTGTCTGGAGCGCTATGGCGGCACACCGGGAGTGAGCGCGGTCTATTGCCCCGGAGGCAAGTGGGATGGCCTGTATCGGACTCTGTGCGATATGGGCGCCGAGCTGGATCGGTACGATTTCGTCTGGCTGCCGGACGATGACATCGAAACGACAGCCGAGGACATCGCCGGGCTGTTCCAGGCCATGCGTGAGACCGGCCTCAAGGTCGGCCAACCCTCCCTGACGCCCGACAGCTACTTCACGCATTTCCTGTTCATCCACTGCCCGGGAATTGCGGTCCGATGGACGAACTACGTCGAAATCATGGTGCCATGCCTTCACCGCTCGGTGCTGAAGGAGATGCTGCCGGACTTCCGCGCGACGATGAGCGGATACGGATTCGACTATGTCTGGTGCAGGTTACCCGGCGTCGGGCGACGGGAAGCCGGCATCATCGACGGGCTCCAGGTCCGGCATACCCGTCCGATCGGGTCGTCGCTCTCTCGGAAACTCTCGGACCACGGAACATCGTCCGAGGAGGAGCAGGCCCGGATCGATTCCGTCTTCGGCGTCACCGGGCGTGTCACGCCACTTGCCTATGGGCTGCGCACACAAACCGGGAGGGAGATCGATGGACTGCTGCGGACCGCGTGCTGCATGGCCGTTTCCCACTTCCGCCAGATCCTGCGCACGCCCGCCCACCGGCGCCGCTACGGGATCTACCGGATCTACCAGCTTCTGCGCAGGCAAGCGACGCGGAAGCTCGATCTGTCGACACTGACACGCACCAGGCAGGGACAGCCTGCGACAGCCGACCGGAAAGTCCGATGACCGAAGGCGCCGGGTCAGCCGCATCGAAACAGGCTTGAGACGTCACACATTCCGGGCGGACGCTCGCGCATCGTGGCTTTGCATGGACTGCTCCCGCTGAGCGCCAGTACGCGCAAGGCGTCAGCGCTGGCCAGGCATTGACCCCGCCCCGCCAGCCGTGGATAAGAGCCGCTCGATCAAGGCCCCCGCAGGAAGGCGCGACATGACGAAATCCGCGATCATCACAGGCATCACCGGCCAGGACGGAGCCTATCTCGCAAAACTGCTTCTCGAGAAGGGGTATGCCGTCCACGGCCTGGCGCGCCGCTCGAGCACGACGGACGTCAACACCACACGGCTCAAGTGGCTCGGCATCGAGGACGACGTGCGGATCGTCGACGGCGATCTTCTCGATCTGTCCGGCATGGCCCGCACCTTCCAGGAGATCAAGCCGGACGAAGTCTACAATCTCGCCGCACAGTCCTTCGTCAAATCCTCCTGGCAGCAGCCGATCCTGACCGGTCAGGTGACCGGCATCGGCGTGACCAACGTGCTCGAAGCCATACGCATCAGCTGCCCCGACGCCCGGTTCTACCAGGCCTCGTCGTCGGAGATGTACGGGCTGATCCAGCAGGAGGTGCAGTCCGAGGCCACGCCCTTTTATCCGCGCTCGCCCTATGCGGTGGCCAAGCTCTACGGGCACTGGATTACCGTCAACTACCGCGAAAGCTACGGCCTGCATGCCTCGAGCGGCATTCTCTTCAACCATGAATCGCCGCTGCGCGGGCTCGAATTCGTCACCCGCAAGGTGACCGACGCGGTGGCGCGCATCAAGCTCGGAAAAGCCAGCGAATTGCGGCTGGGCAACATCGACGCCAAGCGCGACTGGGGCCATTCCAAGGACTATGTCGAAGCCATGTGGCTGATGCTGCAGCAAGACAAGCCGGACGATTACGTGGTGGCCACCGGCCGCACGACCACGGTGCGCGACATGTGCCGCATCGCCTTCGAGCATGTGGGGCTCACCATGGAGGATCATCTGGTGATCGATCCGGACCTGTTCCGACCGGCGGAGGTGGACGTGCTTCTCGGCGATCCGTCGAAGGCCGAACGCGTGCTCGGATGGCGGGCGCAGACCTCACTGGAAGACATGATCCGGGAAATGGTCGACGCCGATATTTACAGGCATTCCAAGATTTGGTCAGGTCACAGCGAAGAGCGGATCTAGATCCGGAAACCGGCCTTGCGAGGTCGTGACCCCTGTCGAGGGACGTTTTGATGGCGGCACCGCGCATTCTGATTACCGGAGCGAACGGATTTGTCGGGAGCCATCTGAGCCGGCATCTCGAAGAAGCCTGTCCCGAAGCCGAACTGATCGATTGCGGGCTGGGCGACACCAATGCCTACCGGACGGATATCGGTGACCGGGAGCAGACCGAAAGCCTGATCGATACGGTGCGTCCGACGGTCGTCATCCATCTCGCCGCCGTGGCCGCCCCGCAGGAAGCGTCACGCAATCCCGACCGGACCTGGCGGATCAATGTCGACGGGACCCGCTATCTCGCCGAAGCCGTGATGCAGTATGTTCCGGACGCCCGTTTCCTCTACGTCGGAAGTTCCGAGAGCTATGGCGCCTCCTTTGCGGACCGCGACGCAGCCGTTTCCGAGGATACGCCGCTCAAGCCGATGACGCCCTATGCGGCAACGAAGGCTGCCGCCGACCTCCTGATCGGGCAGATGAGCCATCAGGGCCTGAACGCCGTCCGCTTCCGCCCGTTCAACCATACGGGGCCGGGCCAGACCGACATCTATGTCGTCTCGGCCTTCGCCCGCCAGATCGCGGAGATCATGACCGGCCGCTCGGAGCCCGTCATCCGGGTGGGCAATCTCGAGGCGCGACGCGACTTTCTCGACGTGCGCGACGTGGTCCGCGCCTACGGACTTGCCGCGACCGCCCCCCTGCCCGCCGACAAGGCCGCGCGGGTCTACAATCTCGCCTCGGGCCGCGCGCTGAAGATCCGCGCGATCCTCGAGAAACTCGTCGAACGCTCCGGGCGCGAGGTGACGATCGAGATCGACGAAGGACGGTTCCGTCCGAACGAGATCGACACGGTCCGTGGCGACGCGTCCCGCGCCGAACGCGATCTCGGCTGGTCGCCGGAGATTTCCTTCGACGACACGATCGCCGATGTGCTGGACTTCTGGAGGACGGAGCTCGGCGGATGAGCTGGTCGAGCGTTCATTGCGGTCGAGCGTTCATTGCGTGGCGAAGCATTTGATGGAAGTGTTTAGCCTCCTACCTCGGAGAACGGCTCGGTTCCGACTAAATCTTCGGGGCGACCCATGCTAGGTCTCGCTCTCCTGAATCGCTTCGGTTCCGCTCCATGTTGAGGCTCGCCACATTGGATCTACGACGTGTCATTGATCTGTTTTTCGTCTCGGCGACCCTTCCTGTCTGGCTTCCATTGATGGGGGGCGTTGGTATACTGATCCGTATGAAGCTGGGCTCGCCTGTTCTTTTTTCACAGATGCGACCCGGCTTGGGCGGGCGACCGTTCAGGATGTATAAGTTCCGGACGATGACGAGCGAATGTGGGCCTGACGGAAGGCTGCTGCCCGATGACAGGCGCATGACCCGGTTTGGCTCGTTCCTGAGGTCGACAAGTCTCGATGAACTTCCGGAATTGTGGAACGTGATCAAGGGAGAGATGTCGTTGGTCGGTCCGCGTCCTCTGCTGATGGAATATCTGCCGCTTTATTCGGACGAGCAGCGTCGGCGCCATGAGGTGCGACCGGGTATTACCGGCTGGGCGCAGGTAAACGGACGGAACGCAATCAGCTGGGAGCAAAAGTTTGCGCTCGATACGTGGTACGTCGACAACAGATCCATCTGGCTCGATCTCCGGATTCTCGGAATGACCATATCCAGGGTCCTGCGGCGAAAAGGTATTCAGTCGGAGACATCGGCCACGATGGAGCGGTTTCGAGGATCATGATCCGCTCACTGTCAATTGCCGGAGCCGGCGGTCACGGACGCGTAGTGGCCGATACAGCCTTGGCCGCGGGATGGCAGGAAGTCCTGTTTTACGACGACAGGTATCCTGCCTTGTCGCAGGTGGACGAATGGCGCGTTGCCGGTACGCTCGCGGAATGCGAGACTGCCGCCGGCCTCGCTTCAAGCGCGATTGCGGGAATTGGTGACAACACCATCCGGTGCGCATTCTATGACCGGCTTTCCAGTCGCGGGATCCAGCTCGCGACGGTCGTCCATCCACATAGTTGGGTAAGTCCCCGCGCGGAAATCGGACCTGGCTCCGTGATTTTTGCCGGCGGCGTGGTCAATATCGGAGCGAAACTGGAAAGAGGCGTCATCATCAACACCGGGGCGACAGTCGATCATGATTGCCGGATCGGCGACTGTGCGCATATTGCGCCCGGCGCACATCTGTCGGGGGAGGTCATCGTCGGCGCGGGCGCGTGGATCGGTGTCGGCGCGTGCGTCCGTCAAGGCATTTCGATCGGACCGAATGCTGTCATAGGCGCGGGCGCGGTCGTCGTTAGCGATGTGCCCGCGGGCGTCGTTGCCTTTGGAAATCCGTCACGACAACGCAAAGGGTAACCGTGCTCAATTCCGCTTTTGCCCCATGGCCGCACTACAGCGACGAGGAAATCTCGGCGGTTGCCGAGATCCTGCGTTCCGGAAAGGTCAACTACTGGACCGGTGACCACGGACGGAGATTTGAACGCGCATTCGCGGACTGGTGCGGCACGGACCATGCGGTGGCGGTGGCCAACGGCACGCTTGCCCTCGATCTGGCGCTCAAGGGCCTCGGCGTCGGACCGGGTGACGATGTCATCGTCACGCCGAGGACCTTCATCGCCTCGGTCTCCTGCGTTGTTTCGGCCGCGGCGCGGCCGGTTTTCGCCGATGTCGATCCGGGGAGCCAGAACCTGACGGCGGAGACCATCGAAGACGCGCTGACGCCGGAAACCAAGGCGATCATCGTCGTCCATCTCGCAGGCTTTCCGGCTGACATGGATCCCATAATGGAGTTGGCGGAAAGGCGCGGTCTCTACGTCATAGAGGATTGCGCCCAGGCCCACGGAGCCCTCTACAAGGGGCGGTCCGTCGGCTCCATCGGCCATGCTGGGGCCTGGTCATTCTGTCAGGACAAGATCATGTCGACGGGTGGCGAAGGAGGCATGGTTACCACCAACGATACGGATCTCTGGCGGCGGATGTGGTCCTACAAGGATCACGGCAAGAGCTGGGAAGGCGTCTACGAACGCAAACATCCGCCCGGACCGCGTCTCGTCCACGACAGATTCGGAACGAACTGGCGCATGCTGGAAATGCAAGCTGCCATCGGCCTCATTCAGCTCGAGCGCCTTCCCGAATGGACCCGACGGCGGACCAAAATCGCAAAGCGGCTCGAAGCGGTGTGCCGTCGGCATGATCTGCTGCGCGTACCATCCTCCGCCCGCGAAGGCGACGTGCATGCCTATTATCGGCTCTACGCGTTCGTGAACCCGGATCGGCTGGCGCCGGGCTGGAGCCGCGACCGTATCATCAGCGAAATCGCTCAAGCCGGCGTGCCGTGCATGCACGGGTCGGCTTCCGAGGTCTATCTGGAAGCGGCGTTCGACGATACCGGCTGGCGCCCCCCTCAGCGTTTGCCGGTCGCGAAGAAACTCGGCGAAACGAGTTTGTGCTTTCTGGTTCACCCGACGGTCACGGATGAGCAGGTCGAGACGGCCACGAAAGTGATCGACCGCGTTCTGGAAGACGCCTCAGAGAACTAGATTGGGCGCGACCCAGGGACGTTCATCGGCGCTAGTCTTCGAGCGCGGCATCCAGCGTTTCAGCCAGTCTCCTGGCCAGAATATCCATGCCGTGATTTTCCTCAACATAGCGCCTACCGGCCCTTCCCATCGCCTCGCGCTGCTCTGGTGACGTTTCAGCCATCTCGACAATCGCATCAGCCAGTGCGGCAGGGTCTTCCGGCGGAACCGTTATTCCGGCTCCGGCTTCGGCGACCGGGTTGTTTGCGGCCTTACAGCAAAAGATGATGGGACGTTCGGAGGCGAGATAATCAAACAGCTTGTTCGAGCTGATTCCATATTTGAACACGGGTATGTCTTGAAGGTTGAAGACGAGTGCATCAGCTCGGGCGGCGATGTCCGGTATGGCGGATTTTGAAACTGGTTCAGAGAATGTTACATTTTCGAGTTGGAGTTCTTCGACAAGCTCTTCAAGTTTTGGCTTTTCTGGACCGTTGCCTGTCAGTTCCAGTTTGAATCTGGAGGATGAGCGCCTATTCTCGATAAACTTCATGGCCCTGATGAGATTATCGAGGCCATTTGCTGTACCATGTGCTCCAAAATAACCGAGGCGGAAAACACCCGCCGTTTCGGCGGGAGGTCTGGATGGAAAGCCTTCCAAATCAACCCCGTTCGGTATCCACACGATCCGCGACCGCGAAATGCCAAGCGGTTCGATGTATTCATGCGCCAACGGCAACAGTGTGATGATCCGGGCCGCGCTCCGGTAAAGAGATTTTTCAAGCAAACGCAGCGCAATCGCTGCCGGGTGCCTCTTGGATAACCGGCCCATATCGATCAACGTCTGCGGCCAGAGATCGCGGACCTCGAAGATAAAGGGAACCTTGTAGCGCCGCGCCAGCCGCCGCCCAGCCCAGGCCGCCAGCGGGTGAACGCTCGACCCTATGATGACATCGGGCCGCGGCAACTCCGCCAGATTGGCCGGATCGAGTACCGCGCGCGTGTAGTCGATCATGTTCAGGATGCGGTTTAATCCGTTTCCGAGATAGGAGCGGGTGCGAAGCCAGAGGAACGGAACCCCGCCCTTGACGTCCAGCCGGCTAATTTCGTCATCACCCAGGCGCTGCCGTCCGGTGCCGTGCTCGAGACTTGCGGCGAGAATGAACGCGTTCCATCCGTGAGCGCGCAAATTGTGCGCCAAAGCATAGTGCCTGATGCCACCCGCACCGCCGGGTTCCTGAGCGTAGTGGTTCAAGATCCAGACGTTCTTCAAAATGTCATCCCGATTCTCATTCGCCCGAATTCCGGTTGTTTATCAGGCTATCCGGCCTGCGGGACCGCCAGCAATCCGCAGATCCGCTCGGCCCGGTTTTTCCACCTCTCGGGCAATGGTCCTAGAGTCGCGGGGAGATTTTTCATCCCGCGAGGATCGCATGTCCACGAGCCATCACCTCTCCCTCCCCTACATCCTGCCGGCGCAGGCGCAGAAGCATGTCACCCACAACGAGGCGATCTCCGCCCTCGATACGCTGGTGATGCTGTCCGTGACAAGTCGAAGTCTCGAAACTCCTCCGCCCGATCCCGAGGAAGGCGAGCGCTATATCGTCGCCGCCGCAGCGACCGGCGACTGGGCCGCACATGAAGGCTGCATCTCCAGCCGGCAGTCGGGATCGTGGGAATTGTTTTCTCCGAATATCGGCTGGCGGTGCTGGTGTGCCGACGAAGCCAGGCTCCTCGTCTGGGACGGGACGGCCTGGCGCGATCCGGTCTCCCACGGTCTGGGCACGCTTGAGCATCTCGGCGTCAACGCCACGGCCGACGATCACAACCGGCTGGCGGTCGCCGCCGAAGGTACGCTTCTCACCCACGCGGGCGGCAGCCATCGGCTCGCCATCAACAAGAGCGCATCTGCAGATACCGCCAGCCTGATCTTCCAGGACGATTATTCCGGGCGGGCCGAAATCGGACTGTCGGGGGACGACAGCTTCACGATCAAGGTGAGCCCGGACGGCGCCAGCTTCACAGAAGCACTGAAGATCGATCCGGCGACCGCAAGACCGACCTTTCCCGCCGCAAGCTTTCTGGAGAATTTCGCGGTCAACCTCTATTCCGACAACGGCATGCTGGGGCTTCCGGTCGCCGGTTCCTACACGGTCGGCGCCTTCGATTTTCCCGGATACCTGACCCTCTATAACGGGGCCGTTGCAGTTGCCCATGGCAAGTTTAAAACCAACAACAATGATTACGGCGGCAGTTCCGGCGCGTTGGACGTGGAGGTCAGAAGTCTCATCGACCAGATCCGCGATCCATCCCGCCGGCGCTACGGTATCGAGTTCTGGGTGGCGGAGATCACCGCCGGCGCCGGAACGGCGACATCGCCGGTCGTGATCGGCGAAAAGACCTTCTACCTCTCCCTGTTCAAGAGCTTCACCCCGCGCCCGCCGGCGATGACGTTTCATGCCTATGTGAAGGCGGTGGACGAGGATATCGCCTGGCGTCTCTATCCGGGCCAGACGGCCTATGCCGACGGCGTGACCAGAAGCGAGACGTTCGCCATCACACCGTCCGACGGCTGGGTCTCGGTGACCGTCCACGATGAACAGGATCCCTATTCGAACTTCGGCTACAACCCGACACCGCTCACCATACACGCCATACCGGGAAAGACATACCTCATCGCCTGCCCGGCGCTCATGGGCGGCATTGTCAAGGTCGACGACACAATCGGCGTGATCGCCGCCGGCAACAACTGGACAGCATAAGGCTTCAGATGACGTTCCGGATCATACAGATTGCCGATGGCTACGTCGTGGCCACGGCCATAGATTACCAGGCCGCCCTCGCGCTGGCCGCTCTCGACCCCGTCAAGACGGCGATCCACCCCGATGACCTGCCTGCGGCCGAAAGTAACGGCGTGACGGACCGCCCTCAGTCGCCTTCGAGTTCCAGCCGCCCCTCGGGAGTTTCGTGATATCTTTCTCCGGTGCGCGGACATACGAGACCCTCACGCAGGATCTCTCCAGCGCGGGAGACCCAGCCGATGCGCCGCGCCGGGACGCCAGCCATCAAGGCATGAGCGGGAACGGGTTTGGTCACCACGGCACCGGCGGCGATCATGCAGTAGGGTCCGAGCTCGTTGCCGCAGACGATCGTCGCATTTGCGCCGATCGTGGCGCCACGGCGGACGACGGTAGGCCTGAACTCGTCCTTGCGCTCCACCTCGGCGCGGGGGTTGAGGACGTTGGTGAAAACACAGGACGGGCCGCAGAAAACGCCGTCCTCGAGCGTGATCCCGGCATAGAGCGCGACGTTGTTCTGGATCTTGCAGCGGTCCCCGACAGTCACATCCGGGCCGATCATGACGTTCTGGCCGATCGAACAGTCCCGACCGATACGCGTTCGCGGCAGGATATGGCTGAAATGCCAGACCTTGGTATTCGTCCCAAGCTCCGCGCCGTCATCGACATAGGCGCTTTCGTGGATGAACGGCGGCTTGTCCGTGGACATGTTCATTCTCCCCTTCGTCAGGATGAAGCCATGGCGCGTTCGGCCGCGTCGAGCACCTTGAGAACCGCCAGTCCCTCTCGACCGTCGGTACGTGGCCTCGTCCCCTGTTCGATGCAATCGGCAAAATGCCTGCATTCCTCCTTCAAAGGCTCGGCGCGCGCGACAGCCACCCGTTCGGGATCGGCCTTTTCGGGGACGGGCACCGGGCCGTCCGTATCGATCCGGTGCCGGTAAAGCACGAGCTTGTCGTCCCATTCGGGCTTGCTGTCCTCGAAGACGGCCATGGCCTCGTCGCCGATGACGACCAGACGCTGCTCCTTGAAGGGGTGCATCCATGATGTCATCACATGGGCCTTGGGACCATCCGCAAACGACATTTCCATGGTGACGAGATCGGCGATCCCGGGTGTTACGGCGATCGTCGCCTGGGCGGCGACCGTCTCCGGCTCCGCGCCGACCAGTCCGAGGATCATCGAGATGTCATGCGGCGCAAACGACCAGAGGACGTTTTCCTCGGTACGGAATTTCCCCAGCGACAGCCGGTTCGAATAGACATAGCGCAGGGTGCCGAGTTCGCCTCCGGCCACCATCTCGCGCAGTTTCATGTAGACGGGATGATATTGCAGCAGATGCCCCACCATCAGCACCCGTCCGGACCTCTCTGCCAGTTCGCAGAGTGCCTCGGCCTCGGCAATGTCCAGGGCGACCGGCTTTTCGACATAGACATGCTTGCCGGCCTCGAGCGCCGCCCTTGCTTGGGCGTAATGCAGACCTGCCGGGGATGCGATCGAGATCGCCTCGATCTCGCCGGACTTCAGCGCCTCGTCGAAGCCGAGGGCGGCGACGCCATAGGTCTCGGCCGCCTTGGCGGCAGCCGCGGCATCGGAATCGACGATGGCCTGGAGGTGGCCGAGCTCGGCGAAATTCCGGGCGAGGTTCCGCCCCCAGTACCCGTGCCCCACATGCGCGATCGCCACCATTTCCTGCTCCGTAATGCCATTGCCGCCTGCGGTAACTGCGCGTTGCCCGCGTCACCAGGTGCTATAACCGATTCTCCCGGGCTTACCGGATGAGTATCTCGGCAATCGCCCGGGCTGCCGTCCCATCTCCATAAGGCTGCACCGGCTGCCCCTTCGAGCCAATCGCGGCCAGGATGGTTTGCGCGACATCCTCGGAGACCGGTGGTGCCAGCCGGTTCCACCCGGTCTCCACCAATTCGACCCATTCGGTTTCGTCCCGCAGCGTGACGCAGGGGACGCCATGAAAGAACGCCTCCTTCTGCACGCCGCCCGAATCGGTCGCGATCACTGCCGCGTTCGCCTCGAGTGCAGCCATGTCGAGATATCCGACGGGCGGCAGGGTGCGAACGCGCTCGAAGACCAATCCCGCAGCCTCCATCCGGGTACGCGTGCGCGGATGGAGCGGCAAGACCACCGGCATCGTTCGCGCGACCGTTTCGAGTGCCGAGACGGCGCAGGCCAGTCGCCCGGCGACATCGGTGTTTTCCGCCCGGTGCAGTGTCGCCAGAACAAAACCCTTGGGCGACAGCCCGAAGTCGGCGAGAACCGTCGAGTAATCCCGCGCCCGGTCGGCGACCTGCAGGGCGGCATCGTACATGACGTCGCCCACCGCATGGATCTTGTCCGCGTCGATGCCCTCGCGCTCGAGATTGGCGATTGCGGCGTCGGTCGAGGCGAACAGCCAGGTCGACAGATGGTCGGCGACGACCCGGTTGATCTCCTCCGGCATGGCGCGGTTGAACGAACGGAGGCCGGCTTCCACATGGGCCACCGGGATGTGGAGCTTGGCGGCCGCGAGCGCGCCGGCGAGCGTCGAGTTGGTATCGCCGTAGATCAGCACCACGTCGGGCTCGATCTGCTCAAGGACCGGCTCGACCTTCTGCAGCATGGCGCCCGTCATCTGACCGTGACCGCCGCCGTGAATATCCAGGTTATGGTCAGGCGCGGCGATGCCGAGCTCCTCGAAGAAGATGTCGGACATGCCCGCGTCGTGATGCTGACCGGTGTGGATCAGGATTTCCGTCACCTCACCTGTTTCAGCGAGCGCCTTGCTGACGGGCGCCACCTTGATGAACTGGGGGCGCGCCCCAACGATGGTGGCGATCTTTCTGACGGTCATGGTCCTACCCGGGAAAATCGTGTTGCAGCCGCTGCGGGCTTATCGAATCGCGAGGCCGTCATAAAGGGCGAGAAGCTTCTTCTCCTCAACTCCCCAATTATAGCGCTCCTCGACCGCCCGGCGGCCGTTCTCGCCCAACTCCCGCGCACGCGCCGGATCCTCCACGATCCAATCGATCGCCTGAGCGATGGCGGAAGGATCGAGCGGATCGACGCACAGGCCGCAGTCGTTGCCCACGACGATCTCGCGCCAGAGCGGAAAATCCGACGCGATCACCGGCAGCCCGGCCGACATGTATTCGAACATCTTGTTCGGCTGCGCTTCCATGTGGTTTGGCGCGGGAAGGAACGTCACGATGCCTGCCATCGAGCGGCCAAGAATATCACGCACCTCTTCCCGGTTGCGAAAGCCGAGTTCCTCCACACGGTTCCATCCCGGTTCAGCCGCGGCCGCCTCCTTGAGCGAGGTGCCGCCGAACGCACCGACCAAAAAGAGCCGTGTCTCGTCCCGTGTTTTTTGGAGCGCCCGAACGAGCTGCAAAATACCGCGAATTTCCGTGATGCCGCCGACGTAGCAGACGGCCCTTTCCTTCCGCGCGCCGGTACCCGGCGTTTCCAGTTCGCCAAGCAGCGGAAAGTTGTTCACGACGGTGACGGTCGCGCCCATGGCTGCGAACTTATCGCCGATCGAAGGCGTGGCTGCGACGACGCCATCGAACTTCGGGCAGGCATAGCGCTCGAACCGGGAAATCACTGTCGCCAAAGTCTTGCGGACATAGGGTTTGAGATAGGGCTTTGACAGGACCTGCCGCGGCAGATCCTCATGGGCATCGAAGATCACCCTCTTGCCGCGGCGCTTGAGCGCCAGACCGACGAGGATCAGTTCCGGGTCGTGCAGATGGAAGA
>CAZEJG010000050.1:0-19934 GCA_964511625.1 uncultured Hoeflea sp. | reverse complement strand
TTCGACGCAGGCGTGCTCGTATCACCGGATGAGCCGGAATCGCCGTTCAAGGACGGCTATGTCGATTGGCGTCCGGAATGGAAGCAGGCGACGACGCCGGCGCGCTGGATGAAATACTCGGTCGTCTGGTATTCGCAGCAGGTCAATTTGAAACTCGGCATGGAACGTTACAAACGCTATGTCGACGCCTTTGGCTACGGCAACGCCGATGTCTCCGGCGATCCCGGCAAGGACAACGGGCTGACCCGGGCCTGGCTGAGTTCGTCGTTGCAGATTTCGCCACGCGAGCAGATCGCGTTCCTGCGCAGGATGATCGCCGGTGAGCTGCCTGTCAGTGAAGCGGCCGTCGCCAACACGGCGGCGATCACCGACTACGGCATGATGGGTGACGGCTGGCGGGTGCATGGCAAGACCGGTGCCGGTCTCCCGCGAGGGCAGGATGGTCAGTTACTGCGCGGGCAGCCCTTCGGCTGGTTTGTGGGTTGGGCCGAGAGGGACGGCCGGCAGGTGGTCTTCGCGCGGCTGATCCGCGACAGCGAACGGCAGACCGTGCCGCCCGGCTTTCGGGCGCGCGACGGCGTGATCGAGGATCTGTTCGCTCCGGACGGGGCCGTTCGATAGGGTGATCGACCAGCCCGCGCAGATTGCTTTTGCCGCCGGGCCAAAAAAGCTCTACCAGACAGACATGCAGTCAACCGCCAATCCGGCCGGCGGTGCCTTCTGGTTCCTCCAGGGGATGCGCGGCATCGTTTCGCTTCCGGCCTTCATCCTCTTCTGCTCCTTCGTGGGGTTTACCGGCTTTGCCGCCGAGTCGGGGCTGGGACGCGCCGAAGCAGTGTTCATGACCGGGTCGGTCTGGGCGCTGCCGGCCATGGTTCTGCTGGTGACGTCGGCGCTAGGCAATGCCGCGCTGCCCGCAGCCTTTCTTACGGTCACCTTGTCGTCGATCCGGCTGATGCCGATGGTGGCCGCGCTCATTCCGGAAATCCGTACCAGGAAGACGCGCACATGGGCCTTGCTGCTCGTCTCGCACTTCGTGGCCGTCACCGCCTGGGTGTTCACGATGGAGCGGGTCGACAAGGTGCCGCCGGAGCATCGGGTGAAGTTCTTCGCCGGTTTCGGGATCACCCTGACAAGCTGCAACATGATGATCGTCGGCTTCGGCTACAGCATCGTCGGCGCCCTGCCGCCGCTGGTGGCGGGGACGCTGTTCTTCCTGACGCCGATCTATTTCATCACCTCGATCTGGGCCTCGGCAAAGGATATCGCGGTCTATCTGGCAATGGTGGTGGGGCTGGTGCTGGCTCCGTTGTTTCACCAGATCGCACCCGAGTTCGACATTCTCTACACCGGCATTCTTGGCGGCACTCTTGCTTTCGCCATCGAGCGGCTGATCCGCGCGCGACAGGCGAAGGAGCGAGAAGGGAGGACGCCATGAGCTGGGGTTCGATAGACGCCTGGTGGTGGCCGTTTCTTTTTATCGCGGTCGCGGGTTGGGTCGCCACCGACATGTGGCGCTGGCTCGGCGTGCTGGTCGGCAACCGGCTGCGCGACGATTCCGCACTTCTGATCTGGGTGCGTTGCGTGGCGACCGCGCTGGTTGCGGCGGTCATTGCCAAGCTGATCCTCTATCCCAACGGCGCGCTTGCGGATTTTCCCGTCTGGTTGCGGGTCGGCGCGGCAGTGGCAGGCTTCGGCTTGTTCCTGGTAACCGGCACTCGCCCCTGGATCGGCATCGCCTCGGCGATCATCCTGCTTGTGATCGGGCGACTGGCGACGCTCGGTTAATCCTCGAAGCGCTTGACCACCCAGGAATAGCTCTCGGCGGCGAAGTGGAGAGGCGTGGTGACCACGGCCTTGACGCTGTCCTTCTCGGGCAGGACGGACCGGATTTGCGCGAGAACCTGCCCGGTCAGACCGGGCGCGGCGGGTTCGGAATCCGCTGCTCCTTGCGTCTGGTCGGCCGGCGCTGTCGGAACGATCGACTGCGGATCCGGCGGCGCGCCATTGGCGCCCTCGGCTTCGGCCACGAGATCCGCAGGATTGGTTGGGTGCTGGCATATGGCGATGACGACCGGATAATTTCGGTCCGAATAGGCTTCCAGCCTGTTCTGCGTCTCGGCATCGCAGGCGCTCACCGTTTCCCAGCGCTCCTTCGACTGGTCGATGAAATGGCACTGGGTGGCGGAGTCGTCGCAGCCCAGGATCATCATGGCGATCAGTGCGGCCTGCATGGTATTCTCACTCTTGCTGTTTCTCGTTTTCGCTCAAAACATGCGAAAGCCGCAAAAGAACGGCGCGGTCGTGACCAAACCGTGATCCGGCCCGTGCAAGTCCGGCAATGGCTCAGAGCGCGGCGCGGATCTTTTCGGCATTGGACTCGAGAACCGCCATGTCCTCCATGTCGCCGCTGTGGGGCTTGAGGGCCACGCCCTCATGACGGGGGATGACGTGAAAATGGAGATGGAACACGGTCTGGCCGGCGGCCGGCTCGTTGAACTGGGCGATGAAGACGCCGTCGGCTTCGAAAGCGGTCTGTGCTGCTTTCGCCAGTTTCTGCACGACGGGAATGGTCCGCGCCAGCACCTCGGGATCGGCGTCGAGCAGGTTGCGCGAGGGCGCCTTCGGGATGACGAGGAGGTGGCCGGGCGCCTGCGGCATCACATCCATGAAGGCCAGGGTGTGGTCGTCCTCGTGGAGTTTGACCGCCGGGATCTCGCCGCGCAGGATCTTGGCGAAGATGTTGGTGTCGTCATAGGTTTGCGCGGTCATCTGCTCTTCTCCTCGAATGCGAACTCATTGGCGTTGTAGTTCTGGCATCGTCCGAGTTCAATCGGCGCTCTCGTCGACACCCTTGCGGAAGGGGCCATGCTCGGCAAGCACCTGGCTGACGGTGGCAACATCGCGGCGCTCGCGTTCGAGATAGTCGGCGACCGCCTCGCGCAGCCCCGGATGTGTAATGAAATGGGCGGAATGCGTCGTCACCGGCAGATAGCCGCGGGCGAGCTTGTGCTCGCCCTGAGCGCCGGCCTCGACCGTCGTCAGCTTGCGGTCGATGGCGAAGTCGATCGCCTGGTGATAGCAGACCTCGAAATGCAGGAAGGGGTGATCCTCGACGCAGCCCCAGTGACGGCCGTAGAGCGTGTCCGAACCGATGAAGTTGATGGCGCCGGCCACATAGCGTCCGTCGCGGCGCGCCATCACCAGAAGGATATCCTCTGCCATTCGTTCGCCGATCAGCGAGAAGAAGCGGCGGTTGAGATAAGGGCGACCCCATTTCCGGCTCGCCGTATCCATGTAGAAGGCGAAGAAGGTGTCCCAGACGGTTGCGGTCAGGTCGGCTCCTGTCAGCCAGTCGATCTCGATACCGTTCTCGAGGGCCGTGCGGCGTTCCTTGCGCAGGTTCTTGCGCTTGCGGGAGGCCAGTGTTTCTAGAAAATCGTCGTAGGAGCCATAGCCGACATTGGTAAAGTGAAACTGCTGATCGGTACGGTGGAGAAACCCTTCCTCTTCGAAGACCGGCAGTTCGCCCTTGGGGATGAAGGTGGCGTGAGCCGAAGACAGGCCGAGTTTCTCGGTGAGCATTCGCGCTCCGGCGGCAAGTGCATGGCTGACGGGATCGGCTTCGACGCCGCGACGGACCATCAGCCGCGGACCGGTGGCGGGGGTGAAGGGAACCGAGGACTGGAGCTTCGGGTAGTAGCGCCCGCCGGCGCGTTCGTAGGCATCCGCCCAGCCATGGTCAAAGACGTATTCGCCCATGGAGTGGCTCTTGATGTAGGCGGGCAGGGCGCCGTAGAGCCGTCCCTCGCCATCTTCCAGCAGGAGGTGGCGCGGCACCCAGCCGGTATCGGCCGACACAGCCCCGGATTCCTCAAGCGATGAAAGATAGGCGTGAGATACGAACGGGTTATACGAAGTTTCTGATTTATCGATTCTGCTTGCGCCGGCCAGTGTGTCCCATTCGGCAACGGGGATATCGGAAAACGCCGCGACGGTGCGGAGCGTGAATTCGGCGGGATCGGAGGTCATCGTGTGTCCGTTCGGAGGGCGGTTCTGCTGCGACGCACAAGGATCAATCTAGGGGCTCCGGGTGCGAATGCAAGCCGCTCACGGGCGCTCCCGGTTCAGGTGGCATCCGGGTCGAAGCCCTCGAAGGTCATCTGGTCGGCTTCCGCTTCCGTGCGCGCACGCATGTCGGGCGTCCGCACCGTCCAGGTGATGACCGGAGTGCCGTTTTCGCGCAGGCCGCTGATGAAACGGTTGGGCATGTGGAGGATGGCGTAGGAGACGAAATCGAGGCCGAGCGCCATGGCCTCCTCGTGCTCCCTGAACTTTTCCTCGCGGATGCCTTCCGCCGTCAGTCCTACCGGGTGCGGGCAGTCGAGTTCGACGAGGTCTGCAAGCAGCCAAGGATCGAAGGACATCAGCGCCACGTGCCCTTCATAGTATTCCAGCTCCTCGAGCACCGCGCCCGCAAAGCCGTCGTCCTCGTCCTTGCGGCCCTTGAGCTCGAGAACGAGCGGAACGCGTCCGGCGACCCGTTCGAGCAGGGAGCGGAGCGACGGGATGGTATCCGCGGTTCCGCCGATCCGCTTCAGCCCCAGTTCGCGGGAGGTGAGCAGCCGGACATCGTCATTGAGCCCGCAGAGACGGCTCAGATCGTCATCGTGGAAAACGACGGGAACGCCGTCGTTGGCCAGCTGCAGGTCGCACTCGATCGAAAACCCGTTCTCGATCGCGCGGTCGAAGGCCGAGAGCGTATTCTCCCAGACCGTCTTGTTCATGTCGTGATAGCCGCGATGCGCGATCGGCCGCGCGGTCAGCCAGCTCAGGTCACCCTTGTAACGCCCCATGGATGCTATCTCACCTCGATGACGGCGTCGATTTCGACGGCTGCGTTGAGCGGCAGGCTTGCCACGCCGACGGCGGCGCGGGCATGCCGGCCCGGTTCGCCGAGAATGTCGGCGATGAGGTTGGAGGCGCCGTTGACGACGAGATGCTGCTCGGTGAAATCAGCCGTGGAGGCGACAAAGCCGTTAAGCTTGACCACGCGGGCGATTTTTCCGAGATCGCCGCCGAGTGCTGCGGCGGCCTGCGCCAGGATGTTTATGGCGCAGTATTCGGCGGCGCGGGCGCCGGTCTCGACGTCGACCTCCTTGCCGAGGAGCCCGGTCGAAAAGAGTTTTCCGTCCTTGAGCGGAAGCTGGCCGGAGACGAACAGGAGATTGCCGGTCTGGACATAGGGAACGTAGTTGGCGGCGGGCGCGGCCGCTGCGGGCAGCTCGATCCCGCGGGCGGCGAGGCGTGAAGCGATCGTCTCGGACATGATTTCTCCGCTTTTATGCTGGCATTTGCGACCGTGCCGGCGAAGACACCCTCGCCAATCCGGTCAGACTCCATATATCATTCGGACCGGGATTCGACAGGAGCAAAACAGATGCGTTTCACCGTAATGTGCTGTGCCGTCTTCGGGGCCACGACCGCACCGGCGCTTGCCGGACCGTCCGATCTCGTGCCGCACCGGGCGGTCTACGATCTTTCGCTGAAGGAGGCGTCCGAGCGCTCCGGCATCGACGACATGCGCGGTCGCATGGTCTACGAGTTCGGCGGCTCGCAGTGTGACGGATATACGGTGAAGTTCCGCTTCGTCACGCAGATCGATACCGGCGAGGCGGTTCGGGTGACCGACCAGCAGACGACCACCTACGAGGATATCCGCGACCACCGCTTCGATTTCGTCACCAAGTCCTATGTCAACGATTCGCTCGATCATCAGATCAAGGGCTCGGCCGAGCTCGAGGGCGCCGACATCAAGGTCGATCTCGACCAGCCAAAGGACGAAACCCTGGATCTGACGGCTGCGCTGTTTCCGACCGAACACCTGATCGAACTGCTAGAGAAGGCGGAGAAGGGCGAGACCTTCTACCAGTCTCGTATCTTCGACGGGTCGGACGATGCCGACGAGTCGCTGATGACGACGACCGTGGTGGGCAAGGAGCAGAAACCTGCGGCCGGCGATCCCGAGTTGGCAAAGGCCGATGCGCTCGCCAAGGAGAGCTTCTGGCCGGTGTCGATTTCCTACTTCAACGAAGAGGGCGAGGGCGACGGGGTTCCGATCTACTCGATCGCGTTCAAGCTCTATCGCAACGGGGTGACCCGCGACCTGACGATGGACTACGGCGAATTCTCGCTGGAGGGCGAACTCGCCCAGCTCGAATATCTGCAAGCCGAGCCCTGCGCCAACTGAGCGGAGCTCATTTCGGCCGGCCGACCCGTGCCGCGACCCGCCAGGGGTTGCGGTGACGGGGTTTTATGTGTATGGCCAGCCGCATTCCACACGCGGAGCATGGGACGGCCCGGGAGAAATCCGGTTCGTTCCGCCGGTGGCGCCCGAACAGTTCGGGTGCTGACGTTCCGCGGAGGTTCAACCGGAAACAGGAGACAAGGCATGGCATTGCCTGATTTCACCATGCGCCAGCTTCTCGAAGCAGGCGTCCACTTCGGCCACCAGACTCACCGCTGGAACCCGAAGATGAAGCCGTACATTTTCGGCGATCGTAACAATCTTCACATCATCGACCTCGGCCAGACTGTGCCGCTTCTGCACCAGGCTCTGAAGGTCGTGTCGGACACCGTCGCCTCGGGCGGCCGGGTTCTCTTCGTCGGCACCAAGCGCCAGGCTTCGGAAATCGTCGCTGACGCTGCCGAGCGTTCGGCCCAGTATTTCGTCAACGCCCGCTGGCTCGGCGGCATGCTGACCAACTGGAAGACCATCTCGAACTCGATCCAGCGTCTGCGCAAGCTCGACGAGATCCTCGGCGGAGACGCCCAGGGTTTCACCAAGAAGGAACGCCTGAACCTGGAGCGCGAGCGTGAAAAGCTCAACCGCGCTCTCGGCGGTATCCGCGACATGGGCGGCACCCCGGACCTGATGTTCGTGATCGACACCAACAAGGAAGCGATCGCAATCCAGGAAGCCAAGCGTCTGGGTATCCCGGTCGTGGCCGTGATCGATTCCAACTGCGATCCCGACGTCGTCGACTTCCCGATCCCGGGCAATGACGACGCCTCGCGCGCCCTGTCTCTGTACTGCGATCTGATCAGCCGCGCCTGCCTCGACGGCATCGCCCGCCAGCAGGGCGCTTCGGGCATCGACGTCGGCGCCGCCGCCGAGGCTCCGGCCGAAGAGGCGATCGCCGAGGAAGCCCCGGCTGCCGAAGCCAACAACGCCTGACACACAGGCTTCATACGGTTCCGGCAGTAAAGCCTGCCGGGACCGGTATCCGGATGGCGCATCAGCGCCAGTTTGGCGGGAGCGCCTGCAAGGGCAGCCCCGCATATATCGACACAAGAGGCAATTATGAGCATTTCCGCTGCGATGGTGAAGGAACTGCGCGAGAAGTCCGGCGCAGGCATGATGGACTGCAAGAAGGCTCTCGAAGAGACCAATGGCGACATGGAAGCGGCCATCGACTGGCTGCGTGCCAAGGGCATTTCCAAGGCTGACAAGAAGGCCGGCCGCACCGCCGCCGAAGGCCTGATCGGCATCGCTTCGGGCGACACCGAGGCCGTGGTCGTCGAAGTCAATTCCGAGACCGACTTCGTGGCCCGCAACGACGCCTTCCAGGCGCTCGTCCGCGACATCGCGCAGACCGCCCTTTCGACCGACGGTTCGGTCGAGGCCGTCTCGGCTGCCACCGTCACTTCTTCCGGCAAGTCGGTCACCGACACCGTGAAGGACGCCGTCGGTCATATCGGCGAGAACCTGACCTTCCGTCGTTCGGCCAAACTTTCGGTCGAGGCCGGGGTGGTCGCAACCTACATCCACAACGCCGTGGCCGACAATCTCGGCAAGCTCGGCGTGCTCGTGGCGCTGAAGTCGACCGGCAATACCGAGGCCCTGCAGGCCATCGGCCGTCAGGTCGCCATGCATGTCGCCGCGACCGCTCCGTTGGCGCTCAACAAGGATTCGGTGGATCAGGCCGTTGCCGACCGCGAACGCAACGTCTTCATCGAGCAGGCGCGTGAATCGGGCAAGCCGGACAACATCATCGAGAAGATGGTGGAAGGCCGCATGCGCAAGTTCTACGAGGAAGTGGCCCTTCTCTCGCAGGCCTTTGTCATCAATCCCGACCAGACCGTCGGCGAAGCGGTCAAGGCTGCTGAAGCCGAAGTCGGCGCGCCGATCGAAGTGACCGGTTTCGTGCGTCTCGCCCTGGGCGAAGGCGTCGAGAAGGAAGAGAGCGATTTCGCTGCAGAAGTCGCCGCCGCCGCCAAGGGCTGAGCCCCGGCGCGAACCGCGCACAAGCGTTTGAAAACCGAAGGGCATCGCGTGACAACGCGGTGCCCTTCGTGTATCCGGGCTCAAACAGAATGGAAGCCACACCGATGACCGACGTCACCCCCCTCTACAAGCGCGTTCTTCTCAAGGCTTCGGGGGAAGCGCTGATGGGGGCGCAGGGGTTCGGCATCGATGTGACGGTGGCCGACCGCATTGCCGGTGACATCGCCGAGGTTCGCGCCATGGGCGTGCAGGTGGGCGTCGTTGTCGGCGGCGGCAACATCTTCCGCGGCGTGGCCGTCGCCTCCAAGGGGGGCGACAGGGTGACCGGCGACCACATGGGCATGCTGGCCACCGTCATCAACGCGCTGGCGCTGGCCACGTCGCTGAGAAAGATCGGCGTCGATTGCGAGGTGCTTTCTGCCATCTCCATGCCGGAGATCTGCCAGAGCTTTTCGCAGCGCGCGGCACTTCATCATCTCGAACGCGGAAAGGTCGTCATCTTCGCCGGCGGTACTGGCAATCCGTTCTTCACCACCGATTCCGCGGCAGCGCTGCGCGCGGCCGAGATCGGCGCACAGGCGATCCTCAAGGGGACCCAGGTGGACGGGATCTATTCGGCCGATCCGAAGAAGGACCCGACGGCGACGCGATTCGATACGCTGACCCACGAGGAAGTGCTGCAGAAGGGGCTGGCCGTCATGGATATTGCGGCCGTGGCGCTGGCGCGCGAGAATTCCATTCCGATCATCGTCTTCTCCATCCACGAGAAGGGCGCCTTCGCCAAGATCGTCGGCGGCGAGGGGCGCGGTACGGTCGTCAAGGACAGGTAAAGCCGGCGGACGCGCAGAAAGCGGGGGTATTTGCTCCGGCGCATGACGCGACGAACCGGAAGAGAGAAGGAAGCGAAGAATGAGTGAGGCAGTCGATTTCAAGGATATCCAGCGGCGCATGGATGGTGCCGTGAACGCGTTCAAGAGCGATCTCGCGTCGCTGAGAACGGGCCGCGCCTCGTCGAACCTCCTGGACGTCGTCCAGGTCGAGGCTTACGGATCAAAGATGCCGCTCAACCAGGTGGCCAACGTCACCGTACCCGAGCCCCGTATGCTTGGTGTCTCGGTCTGGGACAAGCAGATGGTCGGGGCCGTCGACCGGGCCATCCGCGAAGCCAATCTCGGGCTCAATCCGATCGTCGACGGCCAGAACCTGCGCATTCCGCTGCCCGAACTCAATGAGGAACGCCGCAAGGACCTCGCGAAAATCGCTCATACTTATGCGGAGAACGCCCGTGTGGCCGTGCGTCACGTGCGCCGCGATGGTATGGATGAGCTCAAGAAGGCCGAAAAGGACGGCGACATCAGCCAGGACGATCATCGCCGCGACTCCGACCGGGTCCAGAAGATGACCGACGAGGTGATCGCCGAGGTCGACCGGTTGCTCGTCGAGAAGGAAAAGGAAATCATGCAGGTCTAGCCGCACCGGCTTTCGGTGGCGGCCGTGATTTCCGGGAGACACGGTTCGTATGCAGGGTCTTGACCCCACCAAAATGCCGCGCCACGTCGCCATCATCATGGATGGGAACGGACGATGGGCGAGGGCGCGTGGATTGCCGCGGACCGCTGGCCACAGGGCCGGGGTCGAGCGCGTCCGCGGGGTCGTCCGCGCGGCACGGGATTTCGGCCTGCAATATGTGACGCTTTACGCCTTCTCCTCGGAAAACTGGAGCCGGCCGAAGGAAGAGGTTTCCGACCTGATGCGGCTTCTCAAGCTGTTCATCCGCCGGGATCTCGACGAACTGCATTCCGACAATGTGCGCATCCGGGTGATCGGCAGCAGGGACACGATCGCAGACGATATTCGCCACCTTCTCGACGGTGCCGTCGAACGAACCCGCCACAACACCGGCCCGCAGCTTCAGATCGCCTTCAATTACGGCGCGCGCGACGAGATCGCGCGGGCGGCGCAACGTATCGCGGTTGAAGTCGCCAATGGACGGCTGTCGCCCGAAGATGTGACCGAGGAGCGGATCGACGCGGCGCTCGATACCGCCGGAATTCCCGATCCCGATCTGGTCATCCGAACCTCGGGCGAGCAGCGGCTTTCGAACTTTCTGCTCTGGCAGGCCGCCTATGCGGAACTGGTTTTCGTTCCCTGCCTCTGGCCCGATTTCGACAAGAACCAGCTGCGCGCCGCGCTCGAGGAATACATGCGGCGCGAGCGGCGCTTCGGGGCGGTCAGCGCGCCGGATCTGGCGGTCGGTTCATGATCGGTCAGGAACTACGTCTCCGGATCATATCGGCTGTGCTGCTGGCCATACCCGTTCTCGCCCTGACCTGGGTGGGCGGCATCTGGTTCCGTGGCTTCGCCGCCGTTCTGGGCCTTCTCGTCTATTATGAATTCTCGAGCATTACCGATCTCAGGTCGCGCGAGCCGGCGGAGAATCTGGTGGGCTGGGCAGCGGTCTCCCTGACGGGGCTGTTCGTCCTGCTGGCCTGGCCGGCCTATGCGCTGGCGACGCTGGTGATCGGCGGGCTGATCGCCACGCTGCCGGCCCTGCGCAACCGGACGATGCCTTGGGCGGCGGTTGCCATCGTCTACTCCGGGCTTTTCGCCATCGCGCTCGGTGGCCTGCGCGGTGTCGGCATCTACGGGCTGTATGCGATGCTGTTTATCATCGCCATCGTCTGGGCGACCGACATCATGGCTTATTTCTGCGGGCGGGCGATCGGCGGACGCAAGCTCGCGCCGGCGATATCGCCCGGAAAGACATGGTCGGGTGCGCTGTTCGGTGCCGGCGCCGGGGTGGCCGCCGGTCTCGCCGTGGCATTGACACTGCGCCAGGGCGGCAGCTTCGCCGTGCCGTTGATTGCCCTCGTATTGTCGGTATCCTCCCAGTGCGGGGATCTGTTCGAGAGCTGGATCAAGCGGCGGTTCAAGGTCAAGGATTCCAGCCATCTCATTCCGGGACATGGCGGCGTGATGGACCGGGTGGACGGCCTTGTGTTCGCCGCTTTTGCGGCCTTTATTCTGGCGGTGGCGATGCCGCCGCTGACGACCGGTCCGGCGAGTGGGGAGCTTGCCGCAAGGTTGCTCGGCAATTAAGGGTCGAGCAGTTCACACCGAGCGCCGATTCCGCCGTTTCGGCGCATGACGCGAGACAGGACGGAAACTGATGGAATTCCTTACAGGTATTTGGAACCTGCTGGCCGGCTACATACTGCCGTTCCTCGTCGTCCTGACCATCGTCGTCTTCTTCCATGAACTCGGCCACTATCTCGTCGGTCGCTGGTGCGGCATCCGGGCGCTGGCGTTTTCGGTCGGCTTCGGTCCCGAGATCGCCGGCTTCAACGATCGTCATGGCACCCGGTGGAAGCTGTCGGCGATTCCGCTCGGGGGCTACGTCAAATTCCTTGGCGACGAGAACGCCGCCAGCGTGCCTGATTCGGATGCTGTCAGCCGGATGTCGGACGATGAACGTGCGCACTCCTTCCCGGGTGCGTCACTTTGGCGGCGCGCCGCCACGGTTGCTGCCGGCCCGATCGCCAATTTCATTCTCGCCATTGCCATCTTCGCCGTCTTCTTTTCGCTCAACGGACGCATGATCGCCGATCCGGTGGTGGCAGAGGTTCGCCCCGACAGTGCCGCGGCGGCTGCCGGCCTCGAGCCCGGGGACCGTTTCGTATCGATCGACGGCGTCGAGATGAAGACCTTCGAGGACGTGCGCCGCTACGTCTCTCCGCGCCCGGGAGTGCCGCTGGATCTGACGGTCGAGCGGGACGGCGAGATGCTCGACGTCAAGCTCACGCCCGTGCGCACCGAGGTCGAGGACGAGTTCGGCAACAAGATGGAGGTCGGCCAGATCGGCGTGGTCACCGACCGTGACAGTGGTCAGTTCCGCGTCGTGCACTACTCGCCGGTAGCGGCGGTGGGCGAGGGGGCCAAGGAGAGCTGGTTCATCGTCACCCGCACCTTTGGCTATATCGGCAACATCATCACCGGACGCGAGAAGGCCGACCAGCTCGGTGGCCCGATTCGGGTCGCCCAGGTTTCGGGCCAGATGGCGACCCTCGGCTGGGCGGCGCTCATACAGCTCGCAGCCGTGCTTTCGGTGTCGATCGGACTGCTTAATCTGATGCCTGTTCCCATGCTCGACGGTGGACATTTGGTCTTCTATGCCATAGAGGCGGTACTGGGCCGTCCACTGGGCGAAGCGACCATGGAATGGGCGTTCAGAATCGGTTTGACGGCTGTTTTATCACTGATGTTGTTCGCCACATGGAACGACGTCAGCATGTTGATTGGCTAGGAAAACGGGGCGTTCCTTAGCTGGTTGTTAAGCTTAAGAAAAAGCAGGCGTGGCGATTTGGTCACGGCTGCCGATGAAGTAAACAGAATTTAACCAGCGCACTTGCTTGTGGGTTAAAAGCAGTTAAAACGGCTCTTGGGTGACTCAGGGCGTTTACGCGCTGCCGGGGACATTGGGTAAAAAGGTAAGCAGATTCATGAAGGCCGGTTCAAATCTCTTGAACGCAGTGTCGGCGGTTGCGCTGTCGGCAGGAATTGTCGTCTCCGGCGCAGGTGTCGCGACCCTTTCGGCGGTATCCGTCGCGGAAGCTGCCGTGATCAGCCGGATCGAGGTGCGCGGCAACACCCGCGTCGAAGCCTCCACGATCCGCAACAACGTCACGATCCAGCCGGGCCAGTCGTTCAACAACGACGACATCGACGAATCGGTCAAGCGGCTGTTCTCGACCGGGCTCTTCTCCGACGTGCGCATCAGCGTCTCGGGCGGAACGCTGATCGTTTCCGTTTCCGAGAACCAGATCGTCAACCAGGTGGTCTTCAACGGCAACAAGAAGCTCAAGGACGAGCAGCTTAAGAACGTCGTTCAGCTGCAGCCGCTCGGCGCCTACAACGATGAAATTCTCCAGGCTGACGTGCAGTCCATCAAGGACGCCTACGATGCGATCGGGCGTTCGGACGCGACGGTCACCACCCGGCTGGTTCCGGTCAATGGTGGCCGCGTCAACGTCGCCTTCGAGATCAACGAGGGCGACCGCACCAAGATCGCTGCAATCAATTTCGTCGGCAACCAGGCTTTCGGCGACGGTCGTCTGGCCGACGTGATCAGCACGAAGCGCTCCGGCATCCTCTCCTGGCTGACCCGCAAGGACGTCTACGACGAGGACAAGCTGCGTGCCGACGAGGAACTGCTTCGCCGGTTCTATTACAATCACGGCTATGCCGATTTCCGCGTCCTGTCCTCCTTTGCAGAGCTGGACGAGACCAGCAACGAATATGTCGTGACCATCACCGTCGAGGAAGGCGAGCGCTACACCTTCGGTGATATCAACATCGAATCGACCGTTTCCGGTCTTGACACGGAATCGCTGCGTGGCCTGCTCAAGACCCGCAGCGGCAATGTCTACAGCGCCGAGAATGTCGAAGATTCGATCCTCGCCATTTCCGACCGTGTGGCCGGCTTGGGCTATCCCTTTGCGCAGGTGACCCCGCGCGGTGACCGCGACTTCGCCAATCGTACGATCTCTGTGACGTATCTCGTCGATGAAGGCACCCGTGCCTATGTCGAACGCATCGAGATCATCGGCAACACCCGTACGCGCGATTACGTGATCCGCCGCGAATTCGACCTGTCGGAAGGCGACGCCTTCAATCAGGTTCTGGTTCGTCGCGCGAAGAAGCGTCTCGAATCTCTCGGCTTCTTCGAAAGCGTCGATATCTCGACCCGTCCGGGCTCCGAGCCCGATCGCGTCATCCTGGTCGTCAACGTCAAGGACCAGCCGACCGGTGAATTCGGTATCGGCGGCGGTTACTCGAACTCCGACGGCTTCAGCGCGACGCTGGACGTTACCGAGAAGAACTTCCTCGGACGCGGTCAGTTCATCCGCGGTTCGATCGGCAAGGGCGAGGAGACGCAGACCTACTCGATCTCCTTCACCGAGCCCTATTTCCTCGGTTACCGTCTGGCCGCCGGCTTCGATCTCTACAAGAACGAGGATTCAGGCTATTCGGGCTTCAATCGCGTCGACCAGGGTGTGAACCTGCGCATTGCAGCTCCGATCACGGAAGACCTCGTCGGCAGCCTGGCCTACAAGTTCAACCAGACCGACTATAACGACATTACGTCTCCCTCTATCTCCAGCAACCCGT
This sequence comes from uncultured Hoeflea sp., assembly GCA_964511625.1. GTDB lineage: Bacteria > Pseudomonadota > Alphaproteobacteria > Rhizobiales > Rhizobiaceae > Pseudohoeflea. The sequence continues at coordinate 5,479 of CAZEJG010000050.1, read as the reverse complement.
ACGCCAATGCGGTGAATGCGGGCGAGTACAACACGTCGTCCCTGACAGCCGGGCTGGTCTACAATACGCTCGACGACAATACGCTGCCGCGTGAGGGTATCGCAGCCCGCGCGTCGATTGAATATGCCGGCCTCGGCGGCGACGCGGAATACCTCAAGGCGACCGCCAAGGCGACCTACTTCCGGATGATCAGCGAATCCGAGGACATCATCGGGTCGGTTTCGGTCGGCGGCGGTCACGTGATGGCGACCTCGGGAAATCTGGGCGTGTTCGACCACTTTTTCCTCGGTCAGGACATCATCCGCGGCTTTGACACCCGCGGCTTCGGCCCGCGTCTGCAGAACGATACGGGTGGTGCGTATATCGACTCCGCCGGTGGCACGACGTACTTCAACGGTTCCGTGGAGGTCTCTGCGCCACTGCCGATGATCTCGCGTGATCTCGGCCTGCGTTTCAATGTCTTCGCCGACGCCGGTACGCTTTACGGCAACGATCTGACAGCGACATCACTTTGCCCAGGAACCCCTGCGCCTTGTGGAGCGACGGGTCAGTCGGTCGTCGGCGCGGACATGGAATGGCGCGCTTCGGTCGGCCTTGGCATCACCTGGGCGTCACCCTTCGGTCCGCTGCGCGTCTATTATGCGGAGCCGGTCGCCAAGGAAAGCTACGACGAGATCAAGAAATTCGGCTTCGGCGCTTCCACGCGCTTCTAGAAGCCGGGACAGGCTCCGCGGCGGCACACCGCCGCGGGCGCCTTTCACGACAGTATCGGTCCTCCTATGGCCACCAGCAATTATTTTTCCGGTTCCGCCGGCATGAGCATTTCGCATCTTGCCGAGGCTTGCGGAGCGGAAATGGTCCGGCCCGAGCTGGGTGAGGGCTTGATCTACCGGATCGCGCCGCTGAAACGCGCCGGATCCGGAGAAATCACTTTCATAAAGTCCCGCAAGTCTTTGGCGGGTCTCGACAAGATCGAGGCCGGCGCGGTCTTCTGTCCGGCCGATCTCGTCGACAGGCTTCCTGCCGGAACGGCGCCGCTTGTGACGACGAAACCCGAATCGGCCTTCGCGATCGCCGCCGCCCTTCTCTATCCCGAGGCCATGCGGCCGGTACGGGTCATGACGGAGGAGGCGATATCGCCGCGCGCGATCATCGATCCGGATGCGCGGCTCGAGAACGGAGTGGTGGTCGAAGCCGGCGCGGTGATCGGTCGCGATGTCGAGATCGGCAGCGGCACGGTCATATCGGCCAATGCGGTCATCGGACCGGGCGCGCGGATCGGCCGCGACTGCACGATCGGCGCGGGTGCGTCGGTATTTCACGCCCTCATCGGCAACCGCGTGATCCTGCAGGCGGGCGCGCGGATCGGCGGCGACGGATTCGGCTATGCCGCCGGCGCGCGCGGGCTCGCCAAGTTGCCGCAGGTCGGACGCGTCATCCTCCAGGACGACGTGGAGATCGGCGCCAACAGCTGTGTCGACCGCGGTGCGATGGATGACACGGTGATCGGCGAGGGCACCAAAATCGACAATCTCGTGCAGATCGGCCACAATGTGCGCATCGGTCGTCACTGTGCGCTGGCGGGCAATATCGGTATTGCCGGCAGTGCCACGATCGGCGACGGCGTGATGATCGGCGGGGGCACTGGCATAAACGGCCATATCACTATCGGTGACGGTGCGGTCATCGCAGGCTTCACGGGCGTGCACGGCGATGTGCCGGCGGGTGCGCAATGGGGTGGCATTCCCGCACGTCCCTTGCGCGGCGTGATCCGCGACGGGCTTGAGGCGATCGCGCGGGCCAAGCAACTCGAGACGGGCAGGAAGGGCAGGACGGAGACATGACCGATACCCCGACGACGGCGCTGGAAACCGCCGACATCATGGAAATCATGCGGCTTCTGCCGCACCGCTATCCGTTTCTCCTGATCGACCGCATCATCGAGATCGACGGCGACAACTCGGCCATCGGCATAAAGAACGTGACGATGAACGAGCCGCACTTCACCGGCCATTTTCCCGAAAACCCGATCATGCCGGGTGTTTTGATCATCGAGGGCATGGCCCAGACGGCGGGCGCCATCTGCGCGAAAGCGTCAGGCGGCGGCGCCAAGAACGTCTTCTTCATGACCATCGACAATGCCCGCTTCCGAAAGCCCGTCGTGCCCGGCGACCGCATCGAGTTCCACGTTCAGAAGATCAAGCAGCGCGGCAATATCTGGAAATTCCATTGCGACGCGATGGTCGACGGCGCCAAGGCGGCCGAGGCCGATGTCGGCGCGATGCTCGCTTCGCGGGAAGGCGACCCTGAATGAGTGTTGCCTCGAGTGCCCGGATCCATCCAAGTTCCATCGTCGAGGCGGGCGCAACGATCGGCGAGAACGTTCGCATCGGTCCTTTCTGCCTGATCGGGTCACGCGTCACCATCGGCGACGACAGCGAGATCATGAGCCATGTCGTGATCGAGGGGCGCACGACGATCGGTGCCAATGCGCGCGTCTTCCACAAGGCGGTGCTCGGCGGCGAGCCGCAGAATATTCACTACAAGGGCGAGGATACCGAGCTCGTCATCGGTTCCAATTGCGTGATTCGCGAAGGCGTGACGATGCACACCGGCATGGCCGCTCATGGCGGCAGGACCACGGTGGGCGACAATTGTCTCTTCCTTGCCTATGCGCATGTCGCCCATGACTGCCATGTCGGCAGCAATGTGATCCTTTCCAACAACGTGATGCTCGCCGGTCACGTCACCATTGGTGACCGGGTGATCATGGGCGGAGGGGCTGCCATCCAGCAGTTCAGCCAGGTGGGCCATCACGCCTTCATCGGCGGCTTGTCGGCGGTGACAGCGGACGTTATTCCCTATGGCATGGTCAATGGCGGCCCGGCCTATCTCGGCGGGCTCAACGTCGTGGGGATGAAACGCAGTGGGATGGACCGTGCGGCAATCCATGCGGTGCGCACCGCGTTCCGCTCGATCTTCCTGTCGGAGCACACGGTCGCCGAGGGCGTTGAAGCCGTCAAGGCGGCCGGTGTCGCCAACGAGGCGGTCGCCGACATCATCGCCTTCATCGAAAGCGATCGCAAATGCGGACTGACCTCGCCCGCCAGGAGCCACAAGAACTGAGCCCGGGTGGCGATCAAGGACGTCTTGCGATCATCGCCGGCTATGGCCGCATGCCTGTCGAGGTGGCGGAAGCCGCACGCGCTGCCGGTGACGATCCGGTCATCGTGGCACTGAAGGGCGAAGCCGACCACGACTGGGCGGGTTTCGATTCCGGCATTTTCTCGATCGGCGATCTGCGCGGTATCACCACCTTCATGCGCGATCACGGCGCCAGGCGCATGATCATGAGCGGCGGGGTGCGCCACCGGCCGCAGCTCTCCGACCTTCGTCCCACCTGGCGCACCCTCGGCCAGGCGATGACCGTCATCCGCGCGCTTGCCGGGGCCGGGGACGACAAGATGCTGCGGATCGCCATCAGTCTGTTCGAGGCCGAGGGATTTCGGGTGATCGGCGCTCACGAGGTGACCCCGGGCCTGCTCGCATCTCCCGGACCCATCGGCGCCGTGCGACCGTCGGAGGCCGACCTGCGTGATATCAACGCCGCCCGGGATGCTGCGCTGGCGCTCGGCGAGCTCGATATCGGGCAGGGGGCCGTCGCCGTCGGGGGGCGTGTGGTGGCGCTCGAGGGGCCGGAAGGCACCGACGGCATGCTCGCCCGCGTGCGTGATCTTCGCGCAGCCGGGCGCATCAGCCGCCGGCACAAGGGCGTTCTCGTGAAGATGTGCAAGCCCGGACAGGACATGCGCGCCGACCTTCCGTCGATCGGACCGGGAACGGTGACGAGCGCGGTCGAGGCCGGACTTGCGGGTGTCGCGGTCGAGGTCGGCCGCTCGCTGCTGCTCGAACGAGACGAAGCAATCAGGGCAGCGGACGCGTCAGGAATTTTCATCGTCGGTATCGACGGGCGGGAGGACCTGCGGTGACGCTGAACCGCCTCGCCATCATCGCCGGAGAACCGTCGGGCGACCTTCTCGGTGCGGGTCTGGCCCGGGCTCTCGCCCGAAAGACCGGCAGCAAGCCGGAGCTGATCGGCATCGGCGGTCCGGCCCTGGCAGCCGAGGGGCTCGACAGCCTCTTCGACTATTCGGAGCTCTCGCTAATGGGAGTCGGCGCGGTCCTCGCCCGTCTGCCGTCGTTGATCCGGCGGATCCATCAGGCGGCGGACGCCATCATCGCCTCAAAACCCGATTGCCTCGTCATCGTCGACAGCCCCGCCTTTACCCACCGCGTGGCGCGGCGAGTCCGCAAGGCGCTGCCAAGTCTTCCCATAATCAACTATGTCTGCCCGACGGTCTGGGCTTGGAAGCCGGGCCGCGCGCGCGAGATGACCGGCTATGTCGACCATGTGCTCGGCATCTTTCCCTTCGAGCCGAAGGTGGTCGAAGAACTCGGCGGGCCGGCGCTCACCTATGTCGGCCACCGACTGATGACCGAGCCGGGGCTTGCGGCCGCGCGGGAGGCGCAATTGACAAGGCTGGCCGCGATGCCCGGAGCGGAAGGGCCGGTCACATGCCTGTTACTGCCGGGTTCCCGGCGCAGCGAGATTGCCCGCCTCAAGGGAGAGATCGGTGCTTCTGCCAAACTGCTGAAGGAGAGGCTCGGCGGAGAGGTCCGCTTTCTGCTGCCGGCCGCGCCAGGGCGTGAGAAACCGATTGCCGAGGCGGTGGCGGCCTGGCCTGTAACTGTCGAGATCCTGTCCGGCGAAACGGAGAAGTGGGAGGCTTTCGGTTCGGCGGATGTCGCGATCGCCGCTTCTGGTACGGTGCTTCTGGAACTGGCGCTCGCGGGCGTTCCTTCGATCTCACTCTACCGACTGGACTACATCTCGAGCCGGCTTGCCCCGCATCTGATCACCACCTGGTCGGCGGCGCTGCCGAACCTGATCTCGGACAGGGTGATCGTGCATGAATATCTGCAGGACCAGATCCGTCCGGAACGGATCGCCCGGCTGGCCGCGCAGTATGTGATGGACGAGAAGACGCGCGCTGCCGCACTCGCCGATCTCGATATCGTCTGGCGCGAGATGGCGGTGGACCGCCCGCCGGAGGACAATGCGGCCGAAACGGTGCTGTCCGTGATCGAGGCGCGTCAGCGGGCGCACTGACGACGCACAGAACCTTCTCGGAAAAGAAAAAGGCGCCCGGAGGCGCCTTTTTGCGTTCTGTCGGTTGGCCCGTGCTCAGCGCTTGCTGATCGGCACATATTCGCGCTGCGGCTCACCGGTGTAGAGCTGGCGGGGACGGCCGATCTTCTGGTTCGGATCCTCGATCATCTCGCTCCACTGGGCAATCCAGCCGACGGTGCGGGCCAGCGCGAAGAGGACGGTGAACATCGTGGTCGGGAAGCCCAGCGCCTTGAGCGTGATGCCCGAATAGAAGTCGATGTTCGGATAGAGCTTCTTCTCGATGAAGTA
>CAZEJG010000049.1:0-20536 GCA_964511625.1 uncultured Hoeflea sp. | reverse complement strand
GACCCACCAACCAAACAAGTCAACACAGAAATTCGCAAATCTGTCATTTTTTGCGATTTTTTCGAACACCCCGCCCGGCGCATCACGGCCCTCCGGATCGAGCCAGAGGGTCGCCTATATATAAAGTCGATTCCGGCACTTTTTCGCCATCGGCCCGCCCCAATTTCGGGTATGTTTCCCCTCCACCGGATCGCACCGGCGCCGCGGGCCCTTGTCGACCCGGCCGGCTTGCCGGCGCAACGGCTTCAAATTGACAGGGACGCACCGCGCGGGGCACATAGGCACCGGCCATCGATGCACGGCGAGCGGAAACACAAGGGGACGAGATGACACGGGACGCGTTCTTGCTTCGGCAGATAGGCGATGAACCGCCTCTCCTTGCCGACGGCCGGAAGCCGCCCGACCGGCGCGAGGTCTCCCTGCGCTGGCTCTCAGGCACCTTCATGACCGCCGTCACCTCGAGCCTCCTGATGGGCGTCGCGCTGTTCGGTGCGCTCGAGGGCCGCGAACAGCTCGCCCTGCCAGCCGAGGCCCTCGCCTCCACCGACATGTCCGTGGCATCGGCGGGCGGCACGGTCGAGAAGGGCTCCCGCCTCATCCAGTCCGTCGTCTCTTCCAAGATCACCGACAGGGAGATCATGGAAGTCTCCACCATGGTGCGCGACGGCGATCGCGACGTGGTCCGCAAGCAGCCCTTTGCCCATGTGCGCATTCAACTCGCCGCCGCCAAGACCACGACCAAGACCTATCCCAAATTCGATCCGCTGAAGATCTTCGCCAGCGAGAATGCCGATACCGCCGCCGTCCATACCGGACAGATCTACGGCGCCGACGTCGATTCGGAGATCTCGCTCCGGACCGTCGATTTCCCGCTTTCAGCCCCGGACCGCCCCTACGCCGCCTCGATGACCCTGACCGAGGCCGAGGAGACGGTGCGCACCAACGGCTCGGTGCTGACCGACGGCACCGTGCAGCTCGCCTCGCTCTATTACGTCGACCCGCGGCGTTTCGCTTCCAGCTTCGGCGAGTTCGATTTCGCCATCGGCCCCAATGCGAATGTGCGCACGGAGAATGTGTCTGTGGCGCCGATGGAGCCCGACTTCATCCACCAGGCCCCGGAATTCGTCGACGACATCATCCCCGTGCGCAAGGCCGAACCGGTCGGCGACGCCCTGGTTGGCGCGGGATACGAGGAACTGCAGTTTGCCACCGCCCGCGATGCGCTCGAGAAACTGCGCGGCGACGACGACATGCCGGATCTGAGCGTGCTGCGCGTCGGCGTCGTCCAGGAAGGTGCCAGGACCGAGGTGGTGCGACTGTCGGCCTATGAGAACGGCAGACATGTCGCCACCGTCGCGCGCAACGACGAGGGCTTCTTCATCAAGGGCGACGAGCCGCCGGAAACGCCGGCGATCGAGACCGCCTTCGAACAGACCCCGTCTCTCGTTCCGGCCGGACGCACGCTGCCCTCGGTCTATGACGGCATTTATCGCGCCGGCATCGAATACGACATGCCGGTCGACATGATCAGCCAGGTGATTCACCTGCTCGCCTCCAATGTCGACTTCAAGGCGCAGCTTCACCCAACCGATTCGCTGGAGGCCTTCTTCTCGGTCGCCGACGATGACGGAACCGCCAACGCGGAATCCGACCTTCTCTATCTCGATGCCAGGTTCGGCTCCACCCAGGTGCGGCTCTACCGCTTCCAGGATCCCACCGACGGCTCCGTCGACTACTATGATCCGGAAGGCCGCAGCGCCAAGAATTTCCTCCTTCGCAACCCTGTGCCCAACGGTCGCTTCACCTCGGGCTTCGGCATGCGCAGACACCCCATTCTGGGCTATTCGCGCATGCACACGGGCGTCGACTGGGCAGCCCCGCGCGGCACCCCGATCATCAGCTCCGGCAACGGCACGGTCATCAAGGCGGGCTGGGATTCCGGCGGCTACGGCAATCAGACCCTGATCCAGCACGCCAACGGCTACGTGACCTCCTACAATCACCAGAGCAAGATCGCCAAGGGCGTGGTGGCCGGCGCCAAGGTGCGCCAGGGGCAGATCATCGGCTATATCGGCACCACCGGCCTGTCGACCGGCCCGCACCTGCACTACGAGATGATCGTCAACGGCCGCAAGGTGGACCCGATGCGCGTCCGCCTGCCGGAGGGCAAGGTGCTGGAGAACGAGGCTTTGACCGCCTTTACCCGCGAACGCGACCGCATCAATGCGCTTCTGGGCATCAAGCTCGACGATACCGAAGTCGCCAGCCGCTGATTGCGATCCGGGTCCGGACCGGTCAGCCTAAAGCCCCAGTTCGGCGCGTCGCTTCCGTGTCAGATTGGCCGCCGCCAGCCGGTGGGACTCGCCGATCAGGTCGATCAGCGTGTCGTCGTCCATGCCTCTATCGCCGGTGCGCTGCAGCCATTTGAGCCCGCGCGAGGCGAGATAGGGCGCCGGCCGCACGCCGTCGGCGTCGCGGAACACCTCCCATGTCATGTCGGACACCTTGAACGAGACATGTATGCCGTCTTCCTCTTCGCGGCCCAGCGCGAAGACCTTTTCGCCGACCTTCCAGACATGCGCATCGCCCCACTGCATGACGTAACGGGTACCCGGCAGCGCCGAACAGACGCGGTTATAGGTGTCGAGATCGAGCATCCGGTTCCCTTCCCGGCCGGGCGCGAAGCGGCGGCGAAACAAAAAAGAGCGGGCCGAAGCCCGCTCCCATGATTTGTCGTGACGAAGCCGTCCGTCAAGCCGCGATCAGGCGGCTTCTTCGGTGCTCTGGCCCGATCCGCGCCGGCCCGTCGAAAAGACCAGCCGGTCCGAGCCGTTCGAGACTTTGACGTGATCGCCGTCGACGATGTCGCCGAGCAGGATCTTTTCCGCCAGCGGGTCCTGGACCTGCTTCTGGATCACCCTTTTCAGGGGACGCGCGCCGTAGGCCGGATCGTAGCCCTTGTCGGCGAGCCAGGTCCGGGCGCCCTCGTCGAGCGCCAAGGTGATCTTGCGATCGGCGAGCAGCTTTTCGAGATGCCGGAGCTGGATGTCGACGATCGCGCCCATTTCCGACCGGCGCAGCCGGTGGAAGAGGATGATCTCGTCGACGCGGTTGAGGAACTCCGGCCGGAAGGCCGAACGGACCACCGCCATCACCTCGTCGCGCGCAGCTTCCGCATCCTGATCCTCGCCGAGCGCGGTCAGATATTCCGCGCCGAGGTTGGAGGTCATGACGATCAGGGTATTGCGGAAGTCGACCGTACGGCCCTGACCATCGGTCAGCCGTCCATCGTCGAGCACCTGCAGGAGTACGTTGAAGACGTCCGGATGCGCCTTTTCGATCTCGTCGAACAGGATCACCTGGTAGGGGCGGCGACGCACGGCTTCAGTCAGCGCCCCGCCCTCGTCGTAGCCGACATAGCCGGGAGGCGCACCGATGAGCCGGGCGACCGAGTGCTTCTCCATGTATTCCGACATGTCGACGCGCACCATTGCCGTCTCGTCATCGAACAGGAACTCGGCGAGCGCCTTGGTCAGTTCGGTCTTTCCGACGCCGGTCGGGCCGAGGAAGATAAACGAGCCGATCGGCCGGTTCGGGTCCTGAAGACCGGCACGCGCACGGCGGACGGCCTTGGAGACAGCCTGCACCGCCTCGCCCTGTCCGACCACGCGGGCCGAGATCTCGTCTTCCATCCGCAAGAGCTTCTCGCGCTCGCCTTCCAGCATCTTGTCGACCGGAATGCCGGTCCAGCGCGAGACGATATGCGCGATGTGGTCCGGCGTCACGGTCTCCTCGACCATACCGGCGGCATCGCCCTCACCCTGCCTTTCGGCTTCGGCGAGTTCGGCCTCAAGCTTCGGGATTTCGCCATAGGCGAGTTCGCCGGCGCGCTGGAATTCGCCCTTGCGCTGAGCGATGGCGAGTTCGTTGCGGGCCGCGTCGAGACGGGTCTTGAGATCGGCCGCCAGCCCGAGCTTCTGCTTTTCGGCCTGCCACTTGGCGGTGAGCGCATCGGCGCTCTCCTCGAGACCGGACAGATCCTTCTCGAGCCGGTCGAGCCGGTCGCGCGAGGCTTGGTCGGTTTCTTTCTTCAGCGCTTCCCGCTCGATCTTGAGCTGCATGATGCGGCGATCGAGTTCGTCGAGCTCTTCCGGCTTGGAATCGACCTGCATGCGGAGCCGCGCGGCCGATTCGTCGACGAGGTCGATGGCCTTGTCGGGCAGGAACCGGTCGGTGATGTAGCGGTTCGACAGCATGGCGGCCGAGACGAGCGCGGAATCGGAGATCCGCACCTTGTGGTGCTGCTCGTACTTTTCCTTCAGGCCGCGCAGGATCGAGATCGTGTCCTCGACCGTCGGCTCCTCGACCATCACCGGCTGGAACCGGCGGGCAAGGGCAGCGTCCTTTTCGACATGCTTGCGGTACTCGTCGAGCGTGGTCGCGCCGACGCAGTGGAGCTGGCCACGGGCCAGAGCGGGCTTGAGCAGGTTGGAGGCGTCCATCGCGCCGTCCGCCTTGCCGGCCCCCACCAGCGTGTGCATCTCGTCGATGAAGAGGATGATCTCGCCGTTATGGGCCTCGATTTCGGAGAGAACGGCCTTCAGCCGCTCCTCGAACTCGCCGCGATATTTCGCACCCGCGATCAGCGCGCCCATGTCGAGCGCCATCAGCTTCTTGTCTTTCAGCGATTCAGGCACGTCGCCATTGACGATGCGGAGCGCCAGACCTTCGGCGATCGCCGTCTTGCCCACGCCGGGTTCGCCGATCAGCACCGGGTTGTTCTTGGTGCGCCGGGACAGGACCTGGATCGTGCGGCGGATCTCGTCGTCACGGCCGATGACCGGATCGAGCTTGCCTTCGCGGGCCACGGCGGTGAGATCGCGCGCATATTTCTTCAGCGCGTCGAAGCCTTCCTCGGCCGAGGCCGAATCGGCCGTGCGGCCCTTGCGGATGTCGTTGATCGCCTGGTTCAGGCCCTGTGCGGTCACGCCTGCGCCGGACAGCGACTTGGACGTCGAGGCCGAGCTTTCGATGGCGAGCGCCAGAAGCAGCCGTTCGACTGTGACGAAACTGTCGCCCGCCTTCTTGGCGGCTTCCTCGGCGGTGTTGAACACCTTGGCGAGCGGCTGGGCCAGATAGAGCTGGCCATTGCCGCCGGAGACCTTGGGCAGTTTGGCGATGGTCGCGTCATTGGCCAGACGCGCATCGGCGGGGCGACCGCCGGCCCGTTCGATCAACGAGGCGGCCATGCCCTGATCGTCGTCGAGCAGGACCTTGAGCAGGTGCTCGGGCGTGAACTGCTGGTGACCCTGGGCGAGCGCCCAGGACTGTGCGGACTGGATGAATCCGCGGACTCGTTCCGAATATTTCTCGATATTCATGTTCAGGCTCCTTTGCATGCCCGCGCCCATTCAGGCGCGCGGACAAAACTTCCGGAAAGACCCCCAAGAGGCGGCGGGTCTTCATGTTCAAAAAGGATATGGGGATTGCCTGTGCGGGCGAAAAGTATGGGGGCGAAGAAAAAGCGCTTTCCGGCGCGCCGTCAGCGACCGAGCCGGGCGAGAACGAAGTCGGCTCGCTCTTCGATCCCGGTGCGCGGAAGCTCGATGATCTCGTAGCCGAGATCTGAATAGGTCCGGCGCATCGCCTCGCAGGTGGCTTCGGCTTCTGCGAGGTCCTGCTTGCGCTCGGCGTCACGGGCAAAGATGTCCGGCCAGAACGGCGCGAGGAAGACTTGGGCGTTGTAACGGAACTGATGCGCGGCCTCGGTCATGTGGGCCGGGACAGGCAGCTGGCAGAGCGTCAAATAGCCCAGGACATCGGGGATACCACGGTCTAGCACCACCGGCCCCGGCATGGCGGAGGCTTCATGATGCGAGCGCAGTTCCCATCCGAGCATCTGCTCGGCGAAGGCCGCCCGGTCGGCCCAGGGAAGCGCCTGCCCGCCTATCTGCACCTGATCGCGAATGATCGCGCGTCCGGCTTCCGGCATCGTGGCGATGCCGCGCCGCCTCAATTTGTCGATGAGGCTGGTCTTGCCGGAGCCGGGGCCACCGGTCACCACATGCATGTGGTCGCACATCGTCCGTCTCCTTTTTGTCGTGAAGAAACGAAGGGGAGGTCAGGCCGGGCTGACTGTCGGGAATGCCCTCCGAAAGGGCACGGGGAGAAGGGGCACCGCGAAAAGAAAAACCCGGCCGCAAGGGCCGGGCTTTTTCACATGCAGGAAGCCTATTCGGCCGCCGTTGCTTCTGGCGTCTGGCTGCTCTCGGTCGAATTGCCGCCATCCTCGTCGGAGGCCTTGGCGCGCCGCGGGCGGCCGCGCCGGCGGGGCTTGGCGCCGGAAGCGTCGCCGTCACCCGAGGTTTCCTCGAGAGCGACTTCGGCGGGAACGCCCTCGATCACCGGCTGCGGTGCATCCGGGTCGAACGGCTGACGCTCCTGGCGCTGGCGACCCTGGCGGCGGCTGCCGCCCGAGTTGTTGCCGGAGCCGTCGTTCTTGCCACCCGCATTGTCGTTCTTGTTGCCGGAAGTCTCGGCCCGGTTCCCGGCATTGTCGTTCGAACCCTCGGAGGAGTCGTCCGAAGAACGGCTCGAGCTCTGGTTGTTCGAGAACCGGTCGTTGCCGTCGTTGTCATTGTCGTCATTGTCGTCGTCACGGGACTGGTCCCTGTCGTCGCGCTGATGACGTTCCTGCATCTGCGCCTGAGCGGCGGCAATGATGCGATTGTAGTGTTCGGCGTGCTGGAGATAATTTTCCGCCATCACCCGGTCGCCGGAACTCTGCGCATCCCGCGCGAGCGACATGTACTTGTCGGCGACGGTCTGTGCCGTACCGCGGATTTTCACATCCGGGCCCGAGCTGTCGTAGGTTCTGGAGAGGGGGTTCTGGCCCTTGCGGTTGTTGTTGTTACCACCGCCGCCGCTACGCCCCCGGCCGCGCTTGTTTTGCTGTCCTGGCCTCATTCCTAAGTCCTGATTACCATCCTGAACATCCGGAGAGCGCAATCGCTAGCATCCGGCTCGCACATGGCGATACGAAGATCCGCAACTTACGGGTCCATTCGCTGTCTTGGGTTTTGAAAAAGAAACCCGTACCGGAGACTGCCCTGCGGTCCGCCCGTGCCGCTTTTTGACATCAACCGATCCGAACCGGATGGATCGAATCTCTTGCAAGACTTGCGATCCGGTACTGGCACGGACCGTAGACAGGTTTTGCGGCAATTCCAAGTCCTTTCTTGCTGTTTATCGTTTCAGGACAAGGAAATGTGCGTTTTCAAGGCTTTCGGAGCACTAGAACGCGATCAACACCGCCAAGATCAGCATGTTTCGATACGAATTTATACCCATATGCTTCGAACATCGCGATGACATCGGGATCCTGCCCCTGCCCGATCTCGAGCATCACGGCGCCCCCGGAACAAAGCCGATCCACCGACATCCGCGCGATCACTCGATAGGCCTCGAGTCCGTCGTCGCCGCCATCGAGCGCAAGATGTGGATCGGCCTCGCGGACTTCCCGTGCCAGCCCCTCGATATCGCCGCGCCGGATATAGGGAGGATTGGACAGGATCAGGTCGAAAACCGTGTCGAGCCCGGTGAGCCAGTCCCCTTCCCTGACCTCGTAGCGGTCATCGAGACCGAGCGAGGCCGCGTTGGACCGGGCGGTTTCCACCGCTTCCGCCGAAGCGTCGATCCCGATGCAGCGGCTTGCCGGAACCTCGGCCAGCACCGAAAGCCCGATGGCGCCGGTGCCGACGCCGAGATCGGCAAACAGGCATTCACCGGTCCGTTCGACGATCGACCGTACCTCCGCGATCGCGGCTTCGACGAGAACCTCTGTGTCGGGCCGCGGCTCGAGCGTCGCCGGCGAGAGCGCGAAACGGCGTCCGTAGAATTCGCGCCAGCCGAGAATACGATGCACCGGACGGCCACCAATGCGCTCCGAAACCGCGTCCCGCAGCCGGGCGACATCCTCAGCCGGGATTTCCCGGTCACCGCCGGCGATCATCGTCGTATCCGAGACATCGAGAAGTCCGCCGATCAGCAGCCGCGCCTCGAATCCCGCCGCCTCGATACCGGCGGCGTTGAACGTCTGACGTGTTTCCGTAACAAGCGCGTCGAGGCGCATTCCACGGTCAGTTGCGGGCGGCATCGCCGAGTTCCGCGAGCTGGCCGGCCTGGAAATCGGAAATGAGCGCGTCGACGACCTCGTCGATTTCGCCGAGCATCATCCGGTCGAGCTTGTAGAGGGTGAGGTTGATCCGGTGATCAGTCACCCGGCCCTGCGGAAAGTTGTAGGTGCGGATGCGCTCCGACCGGTCGCCCGAGCCCACCTGGCTCTTGCGGTCGGCTGACCTCGCCGAATCGGCGGCTTCCCGCTCCATGTCGTAGAGCCGGGCCCTGAGCACCTGCATGGCCCGCGCCCGGTTCTGGTGCTGCGACTTTTCCGAGGAGGTGACGACGACGCCTGTCGGCAGGTGGGTGATGCGGACAGCCGAGTCGGTGGTGTTGACGTGCTGCCCGCCGGCGCCCGAGGCGCGCATCGTGTCGATGCGGATATCCTCCGGCCGGATCTCGATATCGATGTCCTCGGCTTCCGGCAGCACCGCGACTGTGGCGGCAGAGGTGTGGATACGGCCTCCCGATTCGGTTTCCGGCACCCGCTGCACCCGGTGGACGCCCGATTCGAACTTAAGCCGCGAGAACACGCCCTTGCCGGAGATCGTGGCGATGATTTCCTTGTAGCCGCCCGCCTCGCCTTCGCTGGCCGAGAGCACCTCGACGCGCCATCCCTTGTCGCTCGCATAGCGCTCGTACATGCGGAACAGGTCGCCGGCGAAGAGGGCTGCTTCCGAGCCGCCGGTGCCGGCGCGGATTTCGATGATCGCGCTCTTCTCGTCGGCGGCGTCCTTGGGGAGGAGCAGGATCTGGATCTCCTCCGACAGCGTCTCGATCCGTTCGCGCAGCTCCGGCAGTTCCATTTCCGCCAGTTCCCGCATGTCCGCGTCGGTGCCGCGATCGGCGAGCATCGCCTCCAGATCGGCGCGCTCCTTGATCGCCGCCTGATACTCGCGGATCTTCTTCACCAGCGGCTCGAGCTCCGAATATTCGGAAGCGAGCTTCACATAGGCGTCGGCATCCGGACCCGCGGCCATGCGCGCCTCGACCTCGCCGAAGCGGCGTTCGAGCTCGCGCATCTTGTCCACGGGTAGCTTGGCCATTCGAGGTCTTTCCAGCCGTTCAGGCTTTAAAGGCTGACATTGTTGTTTTCGGCGAACTGCGCCAGGAGCTTGCGGATCGGCTTGGAATTGTCGGTTTCCGCAAGCGCTGCGAGCAGTTCCGCTTCCAGCGCCTTGACGTCGAGCGACAGGAGCATGGATTTCACCGGGCCGATCGAGGCCGGCGACATCGAGATCGAGCGGAAGCCGAGGCCGATCAGCGCCATGGCAGAGAGCGGCCGCCCGGCGAGCTCGCCGCAGAGCGTCAGCGGCGTGCGGGTGCGATCGGCGGCTTCCACCACCTGGCGCAGCAGCCGCAGGAACGGCCGGTTGAGCGGGTCGAACCGGTCGGAGACGCGGGCATTGCCGCGGTCCACCGCCATGACGAACTGGAACAGGTCGTTGGAGCCGACCGAGAGGAAATCCACCTCGCCCATCAGTTCGTCGAGCTGCCACATCAGACTCGGCACTTCTAGCATGGCGCCGAACTGCAACCGGCGCGGCAGCGTGTGACCCATCCGCGAAAGCCGGTTGACCTCCTTCTTCAGGAGTTCCTTGGCGGTGCGCAGCTCGTCCACCTCGGTGACCATCGGCAGCATGAGCTTGAGCTCCTGCCCGGCCGCGGCTCTCAGAAGCGCGCGGAACTGGCCGCGCAAGAGCGCCGGACGGTCGAGCGACAGCCGGATCGCACGCCAGCCGAGCGCCGGGTTTTCCTCTTCTGCCGAGCGGAAATAGGGGACCACCTTGTCGCCGCCGATATCGAGCGTCCGGAAGGTCACGGGACGGTCGCCGGCCTGGCGCAGGACCGAACGATAGAAGGTTTCCTGCTCCTCGATCCGAGGCATGGTCGAAGAGATCATGAACTGCAGCTCGGTGCGGAACAGGCCGATCCCTTCGGCGCCCGCCTCGTCGAGCTGCGGCAGGTCGACGAGCAGGCCGGCATTCATGCTGAGCCCGACGGCCACGCCGTCGATACTGACCGGCTCGACCTTTCTAAGCGCGCGGAACTGTTCCTGCCGCTTTGCGCGGAACCGCACCTTCTCGGCATAGGCGTCCTGCAGGTCCTGCAGCGGACGCAGGTGAACCTGGCCGTCCTCGCCGTCGACGATGATGGCGTCACGGTTTTCGGCGAGCGAGACGATGCCCGCCGCCTGGCCGACCACCGGAATGCCCATGGCGCGGGCGACGATGACGACGTGGCTGGTCACTGCGCCTTCCTCGAGCACCAGTCCGCGGATCGCCTCGCGCGGATAGTCGAGTAGTTCGGCCGCCCCCATGGCGCGGGCGACGATGATGGCGTCCTCCGGCAGCGATACGCCGCCCGGTTCGAAGCCGGTCAGCGTGCGCATCAGCCGGTTGGCGAGATCGTCGAAATCGTGGAGCCGCTCGCGCAGATAGGGATCCGTCATGTGGATCATCCGGGCGCGGGTGTCGCTCTGCACCTTCTCGACGGCTGCTTCGGCGGAGAGGCCGTTGCGGATGGCTTCCTCGAGCTTGCGCACCCAGCCGCGGTCATGGGCGAACATGCGGTAGGCTTCGAGCACGGCGCGGTGCTCGCCTTCCATCGACACGTCGCGGCGCGAGAGCATGTCGTCGATGGAGATCCTGAGCGAATCGAGCGCATCCTCGAGACGCTTGATCTCCGCGTCCGCATCGTCGTTGAGCAGATCGGTGACCACCATGCGCGGTTCGTGAAGCACCACATAGCCGAGACCGAGGCCGTCGCCATAGGCATTGCCGTCGATGGAGACCGGCCGGGTGAGATCGAGTTCGACGCCGGGACGGGTGATCTGCTTCAGTTCGCCGGTGGCGATCATCTCGGCAAGCACCATGGCGGTCGTTTCGAGCGCCTCGACCTCGTCCTCGCGGTACTTGCGATAGGCCTTGTTCTGCACCACGAGAACGCCGAGCGAGCGGCCGGCCCTGAGGATCGGCACGCCGAGGAAGGAATGATAGATCTCTTCGCCCGTTTCCGGCAGGTAGGTGAAGGCGGGATGCGACTGCGCGTCCGACAGGTTGAGCGCCCGCGCGCTCGCCGCGATCGTGCCGACGAGGCCCTGTCCCATCTTCAGTTGCGACTGGTGGACGGCGTCCTTGTTCAGACCTTCGGTGGCGAAGAGCTCGAGCGCACCGTCGGCGCGCAGCACATAGAAGGAGCACACCTCGGTGACCATGTTGGCCGCGATCTGGCGGACGATCTGGTCAAGGCGCTCCTGCGGCTCGAGCGGCTCCGCCATGAGTTCGCGAAGTCGCCTGAGCAGCACGCGCGGACCTGCGGATAGGTCTCTCATCGCGTCAGCACTTTCCCCTGTTGATCGCCGGCGTCGAGGTTTCGCCGCGCCCCCGGCGCAAGCCCCCGATTCTTCCGGCGTCTGGCTTCAGCTCAACTCTTATCCAGACCGTAGACGGAATGCAAAGTCCGTACCGCGAGCTCGGCATAGGCGCCGTCGATCAGGATGGAGATCTTGATCTCCGAGGTGGTGATCGCCTTGATGTTGATGGACTTCTCGGCGAGCGCCTTGAAGGCCGTGGCAGCGACGCCGGCATGGCTGCGCATGCCGATGCCGATGACCGAGATCTTCGCCAGACCCGATTCGCTCTGCACCACGTCGAAGCCGATCTGCTCGCGGCTCTTCTCGAGCTGCTCGAGCGCCTTCTCGACGTCGGCCGACGGCACCGTGAACGTCATGTCGGTGCGCGAGCCGTCTTCCGAGATGTTCTGCACGATCATGTCGACATTGATATGGGCCTCGGCCATCGGACCGAAGACGGCGGCCGAAACACCGGGCCTGTCGGCCACGCGCCTCAGCGAGATCTGCGCTTCGTCCTTGGCATAGGCGATGCCGGTGACAACTTCCTGTTCCACGATTTCTTCCTCGTCGCAAATCAGCGTGCCGGGCGGGTTGAGCGGATCGCTCATGCCGGGCGCGTCCGGGTCGTCGAAACTCGAGCGCACGAAGGTGCGCACCTTGTGCACCATGGCCAGTTCCACCGAGCGGACCTGCAAAACCTTGGCGCCCAGCGAGGCCATTTCGAGCATTTCCTCGAAGGCGATCTTCTTCATCCGCCGCGCGTTGGGCACGATGCGCGGATCGGTGGTGTAGACACCGTCGACGTCTGTATAGATGTCGCAGCGGTCGGCATTGACGGCGGCGGCGATCGCCACTGCACTGGTATCGGACCCGCCGCGGCCGAGCGTGGCGATGCGGTTGTCCGGACCCACGCCCTGGAAGCCGGCGATGACGGCGACCTGGCCCATCTCGAAACGGCGCACGAGTTCCGTGCCGTCGATGTCGAGAATACGGGCCGCGCCGTGGACGTTGTCGGTCTTGATCGGAATCTGCCAGCCGTGCCAGGACCGCGCGTCCACACCCATAGCCTGCAGCGCGATGGCGAGCAGCCCGGAGGTGACCTGTTCGCCCGAGGCGACCACGGCGTCATATTCGCGCGCATCGTAGAACGAGGCCTTGGCACCGGTGACCTTCGGCATGGTCTGCACCCAGTTGACCAGTTCGTTGGTCTTGCCGGCCATCGCCGAGACCACCACGGCCACCTGGTTGCCCGCATCGACCTCGCGTTTGACATGTCTGGCCACATTGTGGATCCGGTCGAGATCGGCCACCGAAGTGCCGCCAAACTTCATCACGATACGCGCCATGGGATGCTTCCGGGTCGTCAGGCTGGTCGGGTGCAGGAAGAACGGAAAGCACCGCTCGCCTGCCGGGCATGAAAAACGCCCCGTCGAACGGAGCGGATCGAGGCAGGCTCATAAACAAAAACCCGTTTGGCTGCAACATCGCGCGACGCGATGCCGCTGGCCATTTGGCCGGTCCCGGGGCGGCAGCGACTTGACTTCCGGCCTCCGCCGCGAAACTTGGAAGGGACAACAACGGAGAACGACCATGAGCGAAGCGGCCAGGACAACGATCGACGCGGGCGAGATCGACCGGTTCTCCCGCATGGCGCAGGAGTGGTGGGACCCGACCGGCAAGTTCCGCCCGCTGCACAAGTTCAATCCGGTGCGGCTGACCTATATCCGCGACAAGGTGGCCGGCCATTTCGGCCGCGACCCGAAATCGCTCAAGCCTTTCGAGGGCCTTCGCTTCCTCGACATCGGCTGCGGCGGCGGCCTCTTGAGCGAACCGATGGCCCGTATGGGCGCCGAGGTGGTGGGCGCGGATGCGTCGGAAACCAATATCGAGGTGGCGAAGATCCACGCCGAACAGTCCGGCACCAAAGTCGACTACCGTGCCACCACCGCCGAGGCGCTGGCCGAGGCCGGCGAACAATTCGACGTCGTCCTCAACATGGAAGTGGTCGAGCACGTCTCCGACGTCGAGCTGTTCCTGTCCTCCTGCGCGCAGATGGTCAAACCCGGCGGCCTGATGTTCATCGCCACCATCAACCGCACGCCCAAGGCGATGGCGCTTGCCATCATCGGCGCCGAGTATGTGCTGCGCTGGCTGCCGCGCGGCACCCACCAGTACGAGAAGCTGGTGCGCCCGGGCGAGATCGAGGGCCCGCTGTCTGCCGCCGGCATGGGAATCGTCGACCGCAACGGGGTGACCTACTCGCCCTTTGCCGATCGCTGGAACCTGTCGCGGGACATGGACGTCAACTACATGCTGCTGGCGGCCCGCCCGGGGGAATGAGGCGAAATTCGGTCGCGACGAGCTTTCGAAGCGGGACGATCTCCTGTGTCGTCATGCCCGGACTTGATCCGGGCATCCATACCTCAAGACGGGCGGCAAACTGGCTCTTGCGTGGGCCTCAATGCACGGCCTTCGCATTGATCCGCAAAACGCAAAATCCGTCGTAGCTCGACATTACGGAATGGATGCCCGGATCAAGTCCGGGCATGACGACGGAGAGATAGAGTTCGCCGTTTCGTCCCCGCTCCCCCCTTTGCGGGGGAGAGTGGGAATACGCCAATAGCTCCGCGCGCGCATCCGCGCCGGAGGTTGATCGACATTACAAGGCCCGGAGGGTCCGCTCGAATGCGATGCCTCTGAACTGAATGAAACTGAATGGCCCGCATTCGCGCAGACCCGGGATGATCTCGGGGGCCGATGTTCAAGCCCCGTCAGGCGATGGCCGCCTCGACACTTGCGTGAACCCGCAAGCTGGCCGGTTGACGGAATCGGATTAAGCAAGGGTGACGAATCGCCCGTTGCGGATCACCGCCTTCCTTCGCCCCCGGCCCGTCCCCCGCACGTTACAGGTTGGCTGACCGGCATCCCCTCCCGCCGGCCTCGGTGCGTTCGCCGAAGCCTCCGGTGGTCGGGAGCGGAAGGAAGTATGGCACGGGTGCGGAGATGGTGGATGAAGTGGGGGAGCGAATAGCGAATAGCCACAACCGGGAGGGAAGCGTGTGGTTGCGATCTATCCCCACCTCGTCATGCCCGGACTTGATCCGGGCATCCATACCTCAAGACGATGGGCAGATTGCATCTGTCGAGAGCGCACCGTTGCGGGTCGGATGAGATTGCCCGAACGCAAGGACTCACTCTGCTTCGGCATCACGGAATGGATGCCCGGATCAAGTCCGGGCATGACGAAGGAGATGTGGCTTTTACCGCCCTTCTCGTGGTCCGATGTGTACCTTCGAAATCCTCAGTTCATGTCTTCCGGCAGGTTCGGTAGCGGCAGCACGCCGATGCCCTCTTCCAGCAGTTGGCGGGCTTCCTCGGGATTGGCCTTGCCGATGATGCCGCGCTGCTCGGCCTCGCCATAGTGGATCTTGCGCGCTTCGGTGGGAAAGCGTTCGCCGACGTCCTCGGCGTTTGACCGCACCTGTCGAACCATGTCGCGGATGGCGGCGATCATGTCCGCACGGGCCGGATCCATCGCCATGCCAGCGAGGGGTGCGCCTGCGGGAACCGGTGCGGGGACGGACGGAACCGGCCGGTCCCTGTCGGTGCGCGCGACGGCCGGGGCCATCAGGGACTTTTCGACGTGGTTCGAACCGCAGACAGGACAGGCGACGAGCCCGCGCTCCTTCTGGCTGTCGAAATCGGCGTTGGAGGCAAACCAGATTTCGAAATCGTGGGCCTGGTCGCAATGAAGCGAAAAGCGGATCACGATGCCGCCCTCTCCTGCGAGGCGGCGCGAGCGGAAACCGGTTCGACAGCGTCCAGTTCGAAATCGCGCGCGTTCTTGAGATTCGGCACCTTGGCGCGGGCCTTGGCCGATTCCGCCGGATCGATCTCGGCGAGCACGATGCCCGGCTCGTCACCGTCGGCTTCGGCCAGCACGCGACCCCAGGGATCGACGACGAGGGAATGGCCGTAGGTCTCGCGTCCATCCTCGTGCTTGCCGCCCTGGGCGGCGGAGATGACGAAGGCGCCGTTCTCGATGGCCCGCGCCCGCTGCAGCACGTGCCAGTGCGCCTCGCCCGTCTGTCGGGTGAAGGCGGCGGGGCCTGTCAGGATATGGGCGCCGGCGAGCGCCTGAGCACGGAAGAGCTGCGGGAAGCGGATGTCGTAGCAGATGGCGAGCCCGAAACGGGCGCCGGCGATCTCCGCCACGACGGCGCGCTTGCCGGGACGATAGGTGGCGCTCTCGCGCCAGCTCTCGCCATTGTCGAGATCGACGTCGAACATGTGGATCTTGTCGTAGGTGGTGACCAGCGCGCCGTCCGGCGAGAAGACGAAGGCGCGGTTGGCTGCCATGCCCTCGCCGGCATCGATTGCCGTGGAACCGAGATGGAACCAGACGCCCAGTTCGGCGGCGAGCGCCGCTGCCGCGGCCACCACGGGGTCGTCGCGGTCGGACCTGAGCGAGGCCATCAGCGCCACCTTGTCGCGCATCAGGCAGCCGGTCATTTCCGGCGTCTGGATGTAGGTCGCGCCGCGCGAAGCCGCATCGCGCGCCAGCTCTTCCATGGTGGCGATATTGGCTTTCGGATCGGTGCCCGACCGCATCTGCACCGCTGCGGCAACGAAAGCGGTCATAACTCAGGCGCCCTGCAGCAGGGGGTCGAGCTTGCCGGCGCGTTCGAGCGCGTGCAGATCGTCGCAGCCGCCCACATGGGTGGAGCCGATGAAGATCTGCGGGAAGGTGGCGCGGCCACCCGCCTTCTGGATCATCTCGGTCTTCAGGTCCGGCGAGAAGGTGGCGTCGTGCTCGGTATAGGCGACGCCCTTTTCGTCGAGCAGGCGCTTGGCGGCGGTGCAGAAGCCGCAGAACTGGCGGGTATAGATCGTCACATCAACCATGAAGGGCTCACCTCGCGGACATCCGGACCGGAGGTCCGGGACCGCATTGTTCCTGTTGAATTCAATCAAGCATATAGGGTCTCGGCACCGGCGCTTGCAACCCGGGCGAAGGTGAGCACGTCCACCTGGGCCGCGCCTGCCCGCAACAGCACCTTCGAAGCGGCGTTCACGGTCGCGCCGGTGGTCAGGACGTCGTCGATGAGAAGCACGCGCTTGCCGGCAATCAGCGGGCGGCGCGCGGGCGGAACCGCAAAGGCACCGGAGAGGTTGGCGATGCGGGCGGTGCGCCCGAGCCCCACCTGCGGCGCGGTGGCCTTGCGGCGGTCGAGAACGCCGGAGAGCAGCGGCAGACCTGTATTTCTCGATATAGCGCGGGCGAGTTCGCCGGACTGGTTGTAGGCCCGACCGAAGAGACGCCGGCGATGCAGCGGCACGGCGATCACCGCGTCGCTTGCGGCAATCAGTTCGCCTCCGGCCCGGATCATCCAGCCCGCCATCATCGGGGCGAGATCGGTGCGGTCGGAGAATTTCAGCGCCTGGGCCAGCTTGCGCGCCGGACCGTCGTAGAGCACGGCGGCGCGCGCCTTTTCATAGGCCGGCGGATCGGCGATCGCCGCGGCGGAGACGAGCCCCTCGCCGCGGTCGTGATCGAAGGGTTGTCCGGTGACCTCGCAGTAAGGCCGTTCGATGAAGCGGACCTGCCCCCAGCAGGCAGCGCAGAGAGCGCCGTGGCGGCCGGTGATGATACCGCAACCGAGGCAGACAGGCGGGAAGACCGTTTCCACCGCGCCCCGCGCGATTACGCGAGCGACGTCTCCAAGCGCGGTGGTGAGACCTGCTGCCGGACGGACCATGACTTGACTTTACCGCCGCTCATCCGCCACGACAACGCTCAAACCGAGAGTCAGAGGAGCCGGCGGAGCGCTCGCCGGAGCACGACCCCAGCCATGGAACAGATCTTCGACCATGCCCTGTTGCGCCAGCGTCGCGACCGTGCGCGCCGGACCGCGACCCCGGGCGCCGATTTCCTGCTTGCCCATGTCGCCGCCGACATGGCCGAGAGGTTGAGCCTGGTCGAACGCCATTTCGAGCGACCCGTGCAACTGCATGGCGCGACCAGCGTCGCCGCCGACCTGATGGAGGCGACGGGCAAGACGGAACGGTTCAGGTTCGTCGCCGATGGATCGATCGAGGGGCTCGGCGGCCGCGACCTGGTGGAGGCCGATCCGGAACTGGCGGGGCTCGAAGCCGGTTCGGCCGATCTGGTGGTGTCGCCACTGGCGCTGCATCTGGTCAACGATACGCCGGGCCTGCTGATCCAGGCGCGCCGCGCGCTTGTGGCCGACGGCCTGTTTCTCGCCGCGGTCCCGGGAGCCGGAACGCTGGGCGAATTGCGCCAGTCGCTTCTCGAAGCCGAGAGCCGGCTGAGCGGCGGCGCGCATTCGCGTGTGCATCCCTTCGCCGACGTGCGCGATTACGGCGCGCTCTTGCAGCGGGCAGGCTTCGCCCTGCCCGTGGCAGACCGCGAGGACATCGTGGTGCGCTACGACCACATCTTCGCGCTGATGCGAGATCTGCGCGCCATGGGCATGACCAACGCCATGACGGCGCGAAGCCGGGTGCCGGCCACACGCAGCCTTTTCACGCTTGCGGGAGAGATCTATGCGGAGCGGTTCGCCGACCCGGACGGACGAATCCGGGCGACTTTCGCCATCGTCCATCTCTCGGGATGGGCGCCGCACGAAAGCCAGCAGAAACCGTTGAAGCCCGGCAGCGCGAAGATGCGGCTTGCCGATGCGTTGAAGACGTCGGAGGAGAAGCCGGAATGATAGCTCCCGCCCCGGCTCACGATATCAACTGAAAATCCGCCGGAGCGGTTACTTGCCCGCATTTTCCATGTGCTCGGAAGCGGAGGTGAACTGGTCGTTCATGGCATTGCCGATCATTTCGGCGCCATAGACCAGCGAGACCGCGATCAGGGCGGCAATCAAACCGTATTCGATGGCAGTGGCGCCGGATCGGTCGCGAAGAAAGCGGGAAAACATCATTCGTCCTGTTCTGCCGTAACGGCCGGTTCCACGTCATGTGAGGAAGAGCCCGGCCACATCATGCGGACGGAACGCTTGCGATGGTTCAGCAATCACCCGTCTTGATGCCATTTGCGTGGATAATGCAAATGGAATTCGGGGCATCTTGAAGTACAGATTTACGGATCGTGTAGGTTCTCCCCGAACGCTGTGCCGGAATGGAACCCGTGATAATATTGTCGTAAGCATCAGGCGCATAGGCGACACGCGTTTCCGGGCCGACCGCCAGGATCGGCGTAAGTATAAGTGCGGACAACACACCGACTCCGGCGAACAGAACCGCCAGCTTCAGCGCGCTCAACCTGTTCGAACGCCCCTCTTCGGGATACTTGTCCGCCACTGTCGTCCAGAAATCGCCGTCACGCATGTACTTAGCCCCTGCCGCGGTAACGCCACGGTTACCACCACAGAGTGCGACATTTCCGTTGAGGATTGCTTAACGCTGTTTGCAAACGGCACGGAATTCACTTGCCTGTGGCGCGAACAACCCGTCCACCGACACCGTCAGAGCCGGTCCGACTCAGAGAAGATCGATAAGCGCGGCGACCAGCGGCTCGTCGGCCGGCGGCATCGGCAAGTCGCGCATATCGCGCGGACGCACCCATTTGAGCGCCTGCCCCTCGCGGCCGCTTGGCATCCCGTCGTAACGGCGGCAGATGAACAAGGGCATCAGCAGGTGGAACTCGTCATAGGAATGGCTGGCGAAGGTCAGCGGCGCCAGGCAGCTTTCCCAGGTGGTCAGGCCGAGTTCCTCGTCGAGTTCGCGGATCAGGGCCGCTTCCGGGCTTTCGCCGGGTTCCACCTTGCCGCCCGGAAACTCCCACATGCCGGCGAGTTTCTTGCCCTCCGGCCTTTGGGCGAGGAGCACCCGGCCGTCCGCATCGACCAGCGCGCAGGCAACGACGAGAAGAATGCTTTGAGCCATCGCGCGCGACCTCAGGCTTCGCCGCGGCGCCGGAAGGCGTAACGATAGACTTCCTTGAAGCCCAGGCCCTCATAGAGCGAATAGGCGGCGGTATTGGCCGTCTCCACCTGCAGCCAGGCCTGCGCCGCGCCCCGGTGGCGCGCCCAGCGCAGCGCGGCGCAGACGACGTCACGGCCGTGCCCCTTGCGACGGGCCTCTGCATGGGTCGCCAGTTCGTAGATGCCGGCGAGATCCTTGTCGTGGACACAAAGCGCCGTCGACACCGGCTTGCCTCCGTCCTCGATGACGAACAGGCCGCTCGGCGGCTGGATGGAACTCAGGACTTCCGTGAGGCCGGCCTTCAGCGAAGGCTCGCGGCCGTGGACGCGGATCGAGGCGTCGACATAGCGGCCGACGTCGCGCAGCGGCAGGTGGTCCATGCCGCCGTCGATGTCGAGCGAGGCGATCGGCGCAGACATCACCGCCGTTTCCTCGAAGCGCTCCCAGCCGAGCTTGTCGAGATAGGCGTCGAGTTCCTTCGGCGCGAGCGGCGATTGCCGGAAAACGAGCTGCCGGTCATAGGCCTCGAAACGCCGCGCGGCCATCTCGACCCGACGCTCGATGTCGCGGCGGTCGGAGGGATCGAGCGGATTGACGGAATTGAGCCGCTTGGACGGATGGCCGGCGGTGAGCCGGATCTGCCAGCTGCCGTCGAACTGGATGGAAGCCGCGGGCCAGGCCCGGAAACCGGCCGCCTCCAGCCGCCTTACGAGGGCGAGGCGGGGCATGCTGTTCTCGTCGGGATCGCGCGGAGCATCGTCATCAGCTGCGGTAGTCGCCATTGATCTCGACATAGGCCTTGGTCAGATCGCAGGTCCAGACCCGCGCGGTGCCAGCACCCAGACCGATATCGGCACGGATGGTAATCTCGTCGCGCTTCATGACGGCGGAGGCCTCGGCCTCGCTGTAGTCGGGATCGCGCTCGCCGGCGACGGCCACGCGGATATCGCCGAACCAGATCGACAGACGGTCGCGGTCGGCGGCTTCGCCGGCCTTGCCGACGGCCATGACGACGCGGCCCCAATTGGCGTCCTCGCCGGCGACCGC
>CAZEJG010000048.1:0-20551 GCA_964511625.1 uncultured Hoeflea sp. | reverse complement strand
GGGTTCGAACCCGCGACCCCCTGATTACAAATCAGGTGCTCTACCAACTGAGCTACAAGGGCAACGGCTCCCGACTAGCAATTCCCGGAATCACAGGCAAGGGGAATCGCAGGCAAGGGTAAATGTGCGTCGGGTCCGATCGATGCGCCGCCGCAGTCATGACGGGCGGCGTTTGGCGCTCCGGCTATCCCCTGGTCTTACGGCATGGTCACGCTGCCGACGTTCACGTCCTTGAAATAGAGCTGGTATTCGCCGGCTTCGCCCGAGCCGAGGAAATAGAAGCTGCGCGAGATCTCGCCCGTCGTGCCTTCGCCCTGCCAGTTGGTGGTGTTGGAATTGTCCCCGGAGAGCGAGAGGTGGCCGCGATTTTCGCGCGCTTCCCCGATCAGCGCGAGCGGCAGGCCTTCGGGCCCCACCAGGCCGACATGCCGGGAGGTGAACGAGGCGGAATTGGAGCCGGTGAGACGGTCGGCTTTCAGATCCCGCTTGGGCGTCAGCGACATGTCGATCTTGACGATCTGTCCCGCGTTGGGTGCGATGCGGCCCCTGACCATCGCCCCGCGCATGTCCCGCTCGGTGGCGATCTCGTCGACCTTGCCGATCCCCTTGATCTCGACGTCCCAGAGACTGCCGGCGGTTTCGAAGGCAACGACGTCGCCTGACAGGTCGATCGTGAATTCCTTCTGCGGCTCGTCCTTCTTGCCGATGACGAGGATTGCCTCGGTGACGTCGGAGGGGACGGTAAAGAAGGCGTCGAGATAGACGTCGTTGTCGACCTCGGGCCATTTGCGATCGCGGTTGACGTTGATCGAGGGGGCAGTGGCGCGGGCTTCGGGGAACCAGTCCATCTGTCCCCAGGGAACCTGAAACGTCTCGGGATCGGTCTGCCCCGGCAGTTTCAGGAAGATCGCGTCGCCGCCATAATAGCTGATGCGCTGGACGTCCTCGCTCCATTCGACGTCGAAGAGGATATGGAGATAGACGAAATCCTGATCCGAGCCGCTTTCGAACACTTCCATCGCGCAGCAGATGAGGCTGTCGGTGGCGTTGTAGTTGGGGACCGTGTCGAGCCGCGTGACCTCCGCCGATTTCACCGTGAGCGGCGGCGGGGCGTCCTTGTCCTGGGCGAACGCCGGCAGAATGAGGGTGGGCAGGGCCAGTCCGGCCCCGATGAGTGTGGCCAGGAAAAAGTTTCGCATGCGGCAGCCTCCCTGTCTTTTGCCGGGAGGCCAGTATGTATTCGTTCCTGAGGAGCGTCGTCGTCCGTTTGTGCGATGTTTGCCGCTTTCGGCACACATGTTTCGTCAGCCGAACTGTCGACGGCAGCTAAACGGCAATCGCCCGCAGAATGCCGCGATTCGGGACAGGCGGGTCTTATTCGGTGCCCAGATATCCGCCCGCCGCATAGAGCGCGATCGCCGCGGCATTGGAGACGTTGAGCGACTTGATGGCGCCGGGCATGTCGAGGCGGGCCAGCGTGTCGACCGTCTCGCGTGTCTTCTGCCTCAGGCCCTTGCCCTCCGCACCCAGCACGAGGGCGATGCGGTCGCCCGAGAAGCTCTTTTCGAGCACAGCCGGACCTTCCGAATCGAGCCCGATCGTCTGGAAGCCGGATTTGGCGAGCGTCTGGAGTGCGTCGGCGAGGTTTCGCACCTCGATATGGTCAATATGTTCGAGCGCGCCCGAGGCCGATTTCGCCAAGACGCCCGATTCGTTGGGGCTGTGGCGGGAGGTGGTGATCAGCGCGCCGGCGCCGAAAGCCACCGCCGAACGCAGGATGGCGCCGACATTGTGCGGGTCGGTGACCTGGTCGAGCACGAGCACCAGTTTCGTGTCGCCCAGTGCGTTGAGCGGCTTGGTGGTGAGCGGTTCGGATTCGATCATCACGCCCTGGTGCACGGCGTCGGATCCGAGAACCTTGTCGATCGCCTTGGGTTCGACGATCTCGACGTCGAAGGGCAGGGCGCTCTCGTCGGCGATCTCGAGCCGCTGGAGCGCGTTGCGCGTCACCATCATGCGCGAAATCCGACGCGCAGGATTGTCGAGTGCTGCGCGCACCGTGTGCAGGCCATAGAGAAAGATCATGCCCTCGGGCGGACCTTCGCCGGGGGGAATCGCCGGGCGTTTGCTCTTGGGCGGCGGACCGCCATATTTGGCATCGCGATGGGCGCGGCGCAGCCGTGCGTAATGACTGTCCTTGCCGCCCGTTTTTTCGTCGTTCTTGCTCATGGGTTGCGCTTATAGCCCCAGTGCGGCGGCTTGGATACCGGCGAGGGGAGAGGGGACGCAAAAACAACGGGATGAAAAGCCCAAGACCCGGTTGACAGCGGAATGCGCAATCGCCATAAGGCCCCTCGTTGTTCCCCGCGACCGGTTCGCCGGCCGCAGGCGTTGGTGTGAATGTCTTTTAACGCATTTGCTCCGTATGCAGTTGGAGGGGTGCGTGAGTGGTTAAAACGGACGGACTGTAAATCCGTTGCCTATGGCTACGTTGGTTCGAATCCAACCCCCTCCACCACTGCTTTTGGAACGCCGGACGCGGGTATAGCTCAATGGTAGAGCAGCAGCCTTCCAAGCTGAATATGCGGGTTCGATTCCCGCTACCCGCTCCAGCCCGGCCCTTCTCAACCCCTTCTTCCCTGTTCATCCGATATGCATCTGCAAGGGCGCCTTACGCCTTGCCGCGGATTCTTTTCCACAGGCGGCGCCATTTCCTGCCGCGCTTCTTCTTCTCCTTCTTGAGCCCGTCCCTGCGAATTTCCGTCTTGGGCAGTTGGCTCACCGTGCCGATCGGCAGCGAAAAATGGTCCGGAAGCGGCGGGCGCGGATCGAGGCGTTCCCAATGGATCAGGCCTTTGACGACGTGGTTCCAGGCCATCAGCGTGGCGAGGGCCTTGGACAGGTCGCCGTCCACGTGCGGATCGAAGCGCATGTTGTGCTCGGCATAGGCGGCGGCGATATAGTCGGCGAAATCGAATTCGCCGGGGTCCGATCCGTAGACGTCTGTGCGGGCGTAATGGACCTGCTTGGCGATGAACGCGCCGAGATCGCGATAGTTGTCGTGATGGATGTGCAGCCCCTTGTCCGTCGGAAGAAAGACGAGGCGGTCGGTTCCACCCGTCACCTCCGGCCGGTGGTGGTGACCGTCGCGGGTCCAGCTCACCGTCGCCTTCCGGAAGAGTCTTATCTGGTGGTCGGGGTAGAAGGCCGATCCGCGCAGGACAGTTTCGCCTATCTTGTTGAACCGGGGCAGGGCATAGGCATTGACCCTGTCTTCGGTGCCGGCGATCAGGTCCGTGACGACGGCCTCCGCGTCGAGAGCGAGATACTCGTCCGAATCCAGAACCAGCGTCCATTCGCCGGAAACGCGGGACAGGTAGCGGTCGCGGATCGCGTCGACGATGTCGCCGGGCTCGGCGTCGATCAGCACACATCCGGCCGCCTGCGCCATCTCGCGGGTGCCGTCGCTGCTCATCATGTCCACGACGACGCGCTCGCCGATCCAGGATGTCGAATCCAATAACTTGCCAAGCGTCGCCGCCGAATTGCGTGTGTGGACGATCAGGCTGATGCTGGCACTCACCGGGCGAATCCTTCCAGGACATCTGTGGTCATACGATCGCGCCAGCGCTTCTCGAAAATCATGCGCGACGTCTTCTCGTGCTTGAATCGATCCGGTGACATCGAGGTCAGGTGGAGCGAATCCACCGTCTGGGCGCAGGCGATGCGGAATCCGAGTTCGCGGGCGCGGAGGCACAGGTCCACATCCTCGTAGGCGAACGGGTAGATTTCGTCGAAACCGCCTGTCTGCTGCAGGCAGATGCGATCGACGAGCATCGCCGCGCCGGTGACAGCCATGCAGGCGCGATGGGCGCGGGACACGATATGGGTCGGTTTGTGGACGTCGATGTGAAACGGCTGCGGGTTCCTGCCGTCCGCGTTAACGCCACAATGCTGAATGTCGCCACTGGCGAAAACCAGCCTTGCGCCGGTAATTTGCGCATTGAAGCGCCGTCGCGTGCCGAGCATGTCGGCCAGGGCGTCACGATGCAGGAAGACATCGTTGTTGAGGAACAGGACGTGGTGGTCCGGATGGAGCGAGGCGCCGGCGTTGCAGGCGCGGGAAAATGACTGCGGCGTGTCGAAGCGAAGAATATCGACCCCTGCGCCGAATTCGTCGGTGCGGTACGGAAAACGGCTCGCATTGTCGACGACCACAATCCGGTGGCCTGACAGTCCGGCTGCCTCGATCGATACGCGAAGCGCCGCAATGCAGGTTGAAAGCATGCCGTTGAAGTCGACGGAGGGGATGACGGTCGTCAGTCGCACGAAACCAGCTCCGCCAATGGACCCGAGAGAGCGTTCCTGATCTTGCGGACCTGTTGCGAGCGACGGTAGCCGTAGGCTGTCTCGATCCCGCGGTGCCTCAGCTCGGCTCTCAGGTTTTCGGATGCACGATCCGCGAGCCTGTTCAGAAGGGTCGAAAAATCGCCCGCTTCGTCGACAAGACAGTTCCGGCCATGGTGCAGATATTCCATGCCGCCATTGACCGGGACGGACAGGACGACCGCGCCCGCCGCCATGGCTTCGAGCGCAGGCAGCCCGAAAAACTCGTTGCGGGCGGTGGCGAGATAATAGTCCGAGGTTTTCATGAGCCAAGCGCAATCTGGCTCGATCCGTCCGCTTATCGGCTCGAAGGAGAAGTACCGGTTGCCGTCGCGGACCGCGTCGGCGATACCCTCGCCGCGCCGGGGCATGTAGGTGACCAGGCGTTCGGCCTTGGGTTCGCCGTCATACAAGAAGATGTCGGAGATCGAGATGCCGACGTCGATAACGGGTCGACCCGTCTTTGCGGCGAGAAAATCGTGCGCCTGTTTCCAGCACGACAACAAGTGCAGATTCTCGTCGGCGATGACCGGCTCGATCAGCGGATCCGTTCCCTGGCAGTGGAACACCTTCCGGCCGGGAAGGGTCGATACCCAGTCGTAATCGTGGGGGAGCGAGAAGAACACGGTGTCCCGGGTCGTCACGCGTGCTTCGAACACCGCGCGGGAGATGACCGGTGTGGAGGCGCAAAACCAGGCGGGGACTTCGCCATCGGGCGTGACCACGAGAACGCGCAGACCAAGGCCCGAAAGGATATCGCAGAACTGGAATCCGACCTTGATGCCCCCGAATATGCCTGCCCCCGGCAATACGTAATAATTCACGTCCGGCCTTCCCCCCTTCGTCGCGTCGCAGCGTAGACAAGGGCCAGCAGTCGCGCAAACGCCTGTCCATACACCGTTGCGGCATAGTGCAATCGGCCCGCGACGAGCAACTCCTGTCTGGCTGATCCGCTCGTCGAACTGCCCATCGAACCGAAATGGACGACCGTGCACCCGAGACCCAGGGTGGGGATGCCGCGACGGGCGGCCGCTTCTCCAAGCCGCACATCCTCCATGTAGAGCCAGAAGCTTTCGTCGAAGCCGCCGATGGTGCGGAACGTGTCGCGATGGACGAAAAGGCATGCGGCAAGCGGCCAGTGCCAGGACGGATCATTGAGGGCTCGTGTGCGGCGCAGCCAGCGCGTGATCCGGCGTAGACGCGTGTTCTCGAGGATGTCTGCGACGAGCTTCAAACGAGTGTAGCCGGGCTGCCGCCCGTGCACGGTCTCGCCGGACCATTCGACGAAATCCGGGATGTAGAGGGCGAGGGGATCGTGTTCGATCTGTCTGACGGCTTGCGACAACGCCGTTCGGGTCAGAAGACAGTCCGGGTTGAGAAAGCACAGGATCTCAGTTCTCGCGGCCGCCTCGCCGATATTGCAGGCCACTCCGAAGCCGAGATTTTCGTCGTTCCGGATGACGCGCACGCCGGCCCTTGCGGCGATCTCGCGGGTATCGTCCGAAGAAGCGTTGTCCACGACGATCACATCGCAGGCGTAGTCGGCCAGGAGATCGAGACACAGCGGCAATGTCGCCGCGGAGTTGAAGGTCACGATGATGACTGTGAGCGGTGTCGCCACAAGCTGTTGCGCGATGGTCTGATGTCGGTCCGGATCGCCGCTCGGCGATTGGTTGAGTTCGAGCATCTGGTGCAGCGCATCGAGGTCCGGGCCGTTGCAGTAATTGCTGAAATGCCGGAAAATGGCATCAGGGTCTGGATGGTTCTCGTGCCACAGCGGAGAATGGTTGAAGGTGCCGGGCAACTCCGCCGCGTCGTCCCGGAGAACCTCGTTGGCAAAGACCTGCAGGTAATCCTGGTCGGCAATCATCCGGTCCGCGAACGCCGTCCGTTTCGGCTGAACGCGATACCAGGCGAGGAACCGCGAAAGGCCTTCGCGGCTGAAGACGACGACACCGCTGTTGTAGTAGCGGAAAACGTCAGGCCGGGCCGGCTCGCCTGCCGCACCGAGTGCGGCAAAAGTCACGTCTTGGTAGTGGCGGTAGAGATCGGTCCGGGTGGTTCCGTCGGGGATGGTTTGCGTCTGTTCCGCCATTCCGACCGACTTGCCCCGCAGGGCATCAGTCAGGACTTCGTCCGAGAGCGGTGCCGTCAGGATCGCATCGCTGTCGATCAACAGGACCAATTGATCGTCTCTTTCGGCACTGATCTTTTCGAGAAGCGCGAATTTGGCGAGAAATCTTTCGCCGGACCCATTTGCGTTCGATGCCGGGATTTCAACCGTCTTCAGTCGCGGATGGGTGGGCAGAAGCAGGGCCCCGGTCTCGTCGCAGCCGACGACGATATCGAACTGAGTATGCCTCAGCAGTGCCGTGGCCGCCTGTCGGGCCGCAAAGGCGTAAGCCGGTCGGCCGGTTGCCAGAATGCATGCGAGCGTCATCGGGCAGCCCGCAAACGTGCTTCGTCCCGATTTCCCAGAAGGCGATCGACGAAATTCGGAAATCCGCAGTTTCTTGCGTGCGCAAAACCCCTCTCGACGAGGGCATTTTGTTGATCCGGATTTGTGGCCAGTCTCTCGATTGCCCGCGCGAGGGCGTCCGGGTCGCGCGGAGGCACCATGGCAAAGCAACCGGAACTGCGTTGCACGTCCCCGAACGTGATCGTGTCGGTGACGATGACCGGCCGTCCGTAGACGAGGCCCTGGACGGTCGCAGCCGAGCCGAGCGGCCCGCCCTCGCGATAGGGTGCCAGAAGAATGTCCGCGCGCGCCAGAACCCCGGCAATCTCGTTGTCCGCAAGCCATCCCGTCAGCTCGATCCGCGGGTCACCGAGGCGACTGATGTCCTCGAAGGTCGAATCCTCCGGCGCATGCGGATGCGGACCGCCCGCGATGATCAGACGATAGTTGTCCGGCAGACGGGCGAGAGCCGCAACCGCTTCCGCATATCCCTTGTATTCCGAGACGAAGCCGAACATTGCGAGGTTTACGGTGGCGTCTGCCTCGCGTGGGGGCAAGGGGTTCGGTTCATCCATCGGCATCTGATGCACGGAGACCTTGCCGGGATCGAAACCGGCGTCGT
Source organism: uncultured Hoeflea sp. (assembly GCA_964511625.1). GTDB lineage: Bacteria > Pseudomonadota > Alphaproteobacteria > Rhizobiales > Rhizobiaceae > Pseudohoeflea. The sequence goes on along the minus strand of CAZEJG010000048.1, from coordinate 13,085 downwards.
GAAAGGCAGGCAGAGCGGCGCTGTTGTGGGTCACCACGTCCATGGTCGCGCAGGAATTCACAAGCTTCGCAATCTTACGCCAATAGTAACGGCGACGGGAAAACAGGCCCGTCCCGATGTTCGGTTCTGAATGGAAGATGATCGTGACCGGAGTGCGCGAGGCGTGGAGACCCTCGATAATGTCTGCAAATATCTTGAGCGAGTATCGGGTCGACTTGTTTGCGCTGAAGAAGCTGTATTCGTGCTGGACGATAAGGCGGTCGTACCGGGACGACATGCGCAGGAAGGGCGCGAAGTGGTCCCGCAGTGTCCTCTCGTCGGCGCCGCTCAGTTCCTGCCGGGACACGGGAAATATCTCGACCTCGTGACCCTTGTCGCGCATGGCCCGCACGACCTGGTCGTTATAGACCGCAATTCCGCACTTCTCTGCATGTGTCGACAGGGTCAGTATTCGCATAGGAGAGCTTTTCTTGCCGACAGGCGGTCGGTGGTTTCGCCTTGGTGTTGAAAGGTCGGCATATCACGAATCATCGATTTTCGATGCGCCGTATTTCGCAGACTGGCCGATCGGCATCCCCGACCGTATCCCCCTGGCGGAACAACCGTTGAGATTGCCGTAGGCGTGAAGCCTGAGCCTGGACGCCCGGCCGGACCACCCTTTGCCGGCTCGTCGGCTGAAATCCCGATTAGGCCTTGTATTTTGGCATCATAGTCGCTAATTGCGCCCCTCGAAGCAAACCTTTCAAAGCCCGTTAAGGATCTAGGACATGGCAAAAGGCAAGTTTGAGCGGACGAAGCCGCACGTAAACATCGGCACGATCGGACACGTCGACCACGGCAAGACGTCGCTGACGGCTGCGATCACCAAGTATTTCGGTGACTTCAAGGCCTATGACCAGATCGACGCAGCGCCGGAAGAAAAGGCACGCGGCATCACCATCTCGACGGCCCACGTCGAGTATGAGACGGACGCCCGTCACTACGCCCACGTCGACTGCCCCGGCCACGCCGACTATGTGAAGAACATGATCACCGGTGCCGCCCAGATGGACGGCGCGATCCTGGTGGTTTCGGCTGCCGACGGCCCGATGCCGCAGACCCGCGAGCACATCCTGCTCGCCCGCCAGGTCGGCGTGCCGGCCATCGTGGTCTTCCTCAACAAGGTCGACCAGGTCGACGACGAGGAGCTCCTCGAGCTCGTCGAGATGGAAGTGCGCGAACTGCTGTCGTCCTACGACTTCCCGGGCGACGACATTCCGATCGTCAAGGGTTCGGCTCTCGTTGCTCTCAACGACGGCGACAAGGCGCAGGGCGAAGACGCCATCCGCAAGCTGATGGCCGAAGTCGACGCCTACATCCCGACGCCGGAGCGTCCGATCGACCAGCCGTTCCTGATGCCGATCGAAGACGTGTTCTCGATCTCGGGCCGCGGCACCGTGGTGACCGGCCGTGTCGAACGCGGCATCGTCAATGTCGGCGACGAAATCGAAATCGTCGGCATCCGCGACACCAAGAAGACCACCTGCACCGGTGTCGAGATGTTCCGCAAGCTGCTCGACCAGGGCCAGGCCGGCGACAACATCGGCGCGCTGCTGCGCGGCGTTGAACGTGAAGGCGTGGAACGCGGCCAGGTTCTCTGCAAGCCGGGTTCGGTCAAGCCGCACACGAAGTTCAAGGCAGAAGCCTACATCCTGACAAAGGAAGAAGGCGGCCGCCACACCCCGTTCTTCACGAACTACCGTCCGCAGTTCTATTTCCGGACGACCGACGTGACCGGGATCGTGACGCTGCCGGAAGGCACCGAGATGGTCATGCCGGGCGACAACGTCACCGTCGACGTCGCGCTCATCGTGCCGATCGCCATGGAAGAGAAGCTCCGCTTCGCTATCCGTGAAGGCGGTCGCACCGTCGGCGCCGGCATCGTCGCTTCGATTATTGAATAATAATCGACAGCGTCGTGCCGAAAGCTGCCGACGCACTTAAGAACCGATGAAAACGCGCCGCGAGGCGCGTTTTCTATTGGCGGCGCCGGTATCGTGGCCTCCATCATCGAATAATCATTCCGGTCATACGGATTGATGAAGGCCCTGCCGGCGACGGCGGGGCCTTTTCTTTTGCGCAAAAGCGTCCGGTTGAAGGCCGCAGCGGTTTTCAATTGCGCGGCAAGGCCTATATTCCGCGCTCGCAGACAAGGGAGAAGATCATGGGAAAGCGTATTCTGTTCACCGGCGGCTCGGGCAAGGCGGGGCGGCATGTTGTGCCCTGGCTGATCAAGGCCGGACACCAGGTCCACAACATCGATCTGGTGCCGCTCGACCATCCGGGGGTGACCAACCTGAAGGCCGACATCACCGATTCCGGCCAGATATTCAACGCGCTCACCATGCATACGGATTTCGCCGATCTCGAACACGGCAAGGGCGTCCAGCCGTTCGATGCGGTGGTGCATTTCGCGGCCATCCCGCGCATCCTGATCGAGCCCGACAACGTCACCTTCGCGGCCAACACCATCGGCACCTACAACGTCATTGAGGCGGCGGTGAAGCTGGGAATCAGGAAGGTGGTCATCGCATCGAGCGAAACCACATACGGGATCTGTTTCGCCGAAGGTCACCGCGATCCGCACTATCTGCCGTTCGACGAGGATTATGACGTCAATCCGATGGACTCCTACGGGCTCTCCAAGGTCTGCAACGAGAAGACGGCGCGCGCCTTCGCCGAGCGCACCGGTGCTGACGTCTATGCGCTCAGGATCGGCAATGTCATCGAGCCGCATGAATACGGGATGTTCAAGGATTTCGTCGCGCATCCGGAAACCCGGCTGAGGAACGCCTGGTCCTATATTGACACGCGTGACCTCGGCCAGATCGTCCACCGGTGCCTCGAGAAGGACGGACTCGGCTTCGAGGTATTCAATGCGGTCAACGACACGGTGACGGCCAACGAGAGCGTGCAGGAGCTTGCCAAACGCTTCTTCCCCGGCGTCGCGTTCAAGTACGAGGTCGATCCGAATTCGGGGATGATTTCGAACCAAAAAATCCGCGACGTGCTCGGTTTCAAGGAAGAGCATAACTGGCGGAACTACGTCGACGTCTAGGTCTAGGTGTTGGCCCTCGGCACAAAGAAACGCGGCCCCCGGGAAGGGGCCGCGTGACTGGAGGTCTTTGGTGAGGCGAGCTTACTCGGCCGGGGCCGGGGCAGCCGGAGCGGCATCGTCAGCCGGGGCGGCCGGAGCTGCCGGTGCGGCATCATTGGTCGGAGCGGCCGGGGCGCTATCCATCGTCGTAGCCGGGGCCGACTGTTCCGTCTGGGCTGCCGGTGCGGTGGTCATCGCATCATCGGTCGGAGCGCTGGCGGAAAAGTACCAGATGCCGAGAGCGGCCAGTGCGGCCACGAAGATGCCGAAGATCCAGGCGCCGCTCGAGGAGCCGGAAGAGGTGGAGGCAACGTAGGTGTCGCGTTCGTGAATGTCGGCCATGTCATAGTCTCCTTCTGTGTGAACTCGATGGCATTGTCGATGGCAGGAAAACGCGGCGTGGTGCGACCGGTTCCCGGCAATCGCAGCGAAGCGATCACATCGCCGCATCTTCCGTAACGCAGCGTGAAGGTAAACTTTTGAAGGGCTGCGCCGCGAGTGCCGGGGAGGGGGATCCGAGCGTGAGATGGCTGCGCGCGCTTTGAGTCCTTATATATGACGGGGCGTAATTACGCGCCCGCCGGGCCACGTGCGGGTGGTTCCTCCCAAAAGGTCGTGAGGGGTGTCAAACAGGGCTTGATCTTTTCGCGGTGGTGAGGCAAATGAGGGCCGCTCATGCGGCAGGCCGCATACAGGGGTATAGCTCAGTTGGTAGAGCGGCGGTCTCCAAAACCGCAGGTCGCGGGTTCAAGCCCTGCTGCCCCTGCCAGCCTTCCCGTCTTCGATGACCGTCTCGATGGTCGTCAGGGAGGGTTCCAAGTCCGGCGGCTCCACCCGCACCCGAGACATTCGGGATCGCGGGGCTGCATTCGCGCATGACCCAAAAAGTCTACATTGCCTCTTGTGAATCACTGAACGGGGTTATATGTAGACGCAATCAGACACGCGGTGCGTGGGGCTGGACGGCCAGCTTTACGCGCCGTAAAAGCGTGGACAGACAATGGCATCCAAGACAAATCCGTTCTCGTTTCTGCAGCAGGTTCGCTCTGAAACGTCGAAAGTGACGTGGCCCAGCCGGCGCGAAACGATGATCTCCACCCTCATGGTGTTCGTGATGGTGTTCCTGGCCGCGATCTTCTTTTTCGCTGCCGACCAGCTGATGGGCTGGGGGATCGGTCTGATCTTGAATGTCGGCGCCTGATCGCAAGGAATTGAAATGACTGCACGCTGGTACATTGTGCACGCCTACTCGAACTTCGAGAAGAAGGTTGCCGAATCGATCGAGGAGAAGGCTCGCCAGAAGGGCTTGAGCCATCTGTTCGAAAAGATCCTCGTCCCGACCGAGAAGGTCGTCGAGATGCGTCGCGGCCGCAAGGTCGATGCGGAGCGCAAGTTTTTCCCGGGTTATGTGCTGGTGCGCGCCGACCTGACGGATGAGGCGTTCCATCTGATCAAGAACACGCCGAAGGTCACCGGGTTCCTCGGCTCCGACTCCAAGCCGGTGCCGATTCCCGATTCCGAAGCGGAGCGCATTCTCACGCAGGTCCAGGAAGGTGTCGAGCGGCCGAAGCCCTCCATCTCCTTCGAGATCGGCGAACAGATCCGGGTGTCGGACGGTCCTTTCGCCTCGTTCAACGGGGTGGTCCAGGAAGTCGACGAAGAGCGTTCGCGCCTCAAGGTGGAGGTTTCCATCTTCGGCCGCGCCACACCGGTCGAGCTCGAATACGGTCAGGTCGAGAAGGTCTGATCCGCAGGGTCCGGCGGTTTCCTTCAAGGGAGGCCGTTTCCGGGCCTGTCGGCCTGTTTGCGGTTTTCGCCGCGAGGTCGACAAACGCGCGTGGGAGGGAAGCGGAGCCAGCCGTTCCGCCCGACCCGCACCACGCAACCGCAGCCGCCGGATCTGTCCGGCACACTGAAAGGCAGAGAGTAAATGGCTAAGAAAGTTGCAGGCCAGCTCAAGCTTCAGGTCCCGTCGGGATCGGCGAATCCGTCGCCGCCCATCGGTCCGGCGCTTGGTCAGCGTGGCATCAATATCATGGAATTCTGCAAGGCGTTCAATGCCGCCACGCAGGAGATGGAAAAGGGGATGCCGATCCCCTGCGTCATCACCTATTACCAGGACAAGTCCTTCACCTTCCAGATGAAGCAGCCGCCGGTGAGCTACTTCCTCAAGAAGGCCGCCAAGCTGAAGTCGGGTTCCAAGACCCCCGGCAAGGCAGTCGCCGGTTCGGTCAGCCGCACCCAGGTGCGCGAGATCGCCGAAGCCAAGATGAAGGATCTCAACGCCGCCGACGTCGAAGGCGCAATGGCCATGGTCGAGGGCTCTGCCCGTTCGATGGGCCTGGAAGTGCGGGGTTAATGGTCATGGCCAAGGTAGCAAAGCGCATTCAGAAGAGCCGCGACGGTATCGATCGCGACAAGCTCTACCCGATCACCGAGGCTGTCGGCCTCATCAAGGACCGCGCCTCCGCCAAGTTCGACGAGACCGTCGAAGTGGCGATGAACCTCGGCGTCGATCCGCGTCACGCCGACCAGATGGTCCGCGGCGTCGTCAACCTGCCCAACGGCACCGGCCGTTCGGTCCGCGTCGCCGTCTTCGCACGTGGTGACAAGGCCGACGAAGCCAAGGCCGCAGGCGCCGACGTCGTCGGTGCCGAAGAGCTGGTGGAAATCGTCCAGGGCGGCACGATCGACTTCGATCGCTGCATCGCCACGCCGGACATGATGCCGCTCGTCGGTCGTCTCGGCAAGGTGCTCGGCCCGCGCGGCATGATGCCGAACCCGAAGGTCGGCACCGTGACCACCGACATCAAGGCGGCTGTCGAAGCCTCGAAGGGCGGCGCTGTCGAGTTCCGCGTCGAGAAGGCCGGGATCGTCCAGGCCGGCGTCGGCAAGGCCTCCTTCACCAAGGAAGCGCTGGAAGAAAACATCCGCGCCTTCGCCGATGCCGTCATCAAGGCCAAGCCGTCGGGCGCCAAGGGCAACTACCTGAAGCGCATCGCCCTGTCCTCGACCATGGGCCCCGGCGTCAAGGTCGATCTGGCGAGCATCAGCGGCGCCTGATTAGAAATTTCGGAAACCGGTCTTGTCTGACCGGTTTCCTTCCTGTTTCCGGCCTTCGGGCCGGAAATGTCCGGCTCCGGCCGGGCACCCTGTCCGAGATTGCGGGTGGTTCGCCTTAATCGCCAGGCCCGCATGAGACGGGTGAGAACCGTTTTCGGGAGTATCTCCCGGCTTTGGTTCGAACCGTGATGCCTTGTGCCGTTGATCCGAGAGGAACGCGGTGCGGGGGGACAGGATCCTCAAGCGTCGCTTGCGGTTCCTCGTGAGCCTCGAGCGGCATAAAGGCAACCCGGCAGGGGATGGCAACATCGCCTGCCAATTGGAGAAACGCAGTGGATAGAGCGGAAAAACGCGAATTCGTCACGGAACTGAACGAGGTCTTCAAGGCTTCGGGTTCGGTTGTCGTGGCCCACTACACCGGTCTCACGGTGGCGCAGATGAGCGATCTTCGCTCGAAGATGCGCGTTGCCGGCGGAACGGTGAAGGTCGCGAAGAACCGCCTTGCCAAAATCGCTCTCCAGGGCACGGAGTCGGAAGGGATGTCGGACCTGTTCAAGGGTCAGACGCTCATCGCTTATTGCGAAGATCCCGTCACCGCTCCGAAAGTCGTCGCAGATTTCGCCAAGACCAACGACAAGCTGGTCATTCTTGGCGGAGCGATGGCTGCCACCACGCTCGACGCGGACGGTGTCAAGGCTCTCGCCACGCTGCCGTCGCTCGATGAACTGCGCGCCAAGATTGTCGGAATGGTTCAGACCCCGGCAACCCGCATCGCACAGGTCGTCAACGCCCCTGCTGGCGGCGTCGCACGCGTGATCGGCGCTTATGCCCGGAAGGACGAAGCCGCATAGTCGGATCTTCGCTGCATAAAACCAACTCAACGGTTCGTACCGAAACAAAGGAAGTAGACAATGGCTGATCTCGCCAAAATCGTGGAAGACCTTTCCAACCTCACCGTCATGGAAGCCGCCGAGCTTTCGAAGATGCTCGAAGAGAAGTGGGGCGTGTCCGCTGCCGCTCCGGTCGCAGTCGCTGCTGCCGGTGGTGCTGCTCCGGCTGAAGCCGCCGAGGAAAAGACCGAGTTCGACGTCATCCTCGCCGACGCCGGCGCCAACAAGATCAACGTGATCAAGGAAGTCCGTTCGATCACCGGCCTGGGCCTCAAGGAAGCCAAGGACCTCGTCGAGAGCGCTCCGAAGCCGATCAAGGAAGCCATCTCGAAGGGCGAAGCCGAAGACCTCAAGAAGAAGCTCGAGGACGCCGGCGCCAAGGTCGAACTCAAGTAAGGGTTCACCACGACATTTCCGGATGGCGGCCACACGCCGCCATCCGGCCTGACGAAACCATTACCCAAGGCCGGATTTCCGTCCTTGGGTAATGGGTTCCTTGGGAACCCCTTGAAAAGGCGGCGCCGACTGGCCAGCGGCAGCCGTCACTCGCAGGCCCGGATGCATGACAACAAGGAGCGACGATGGCTCAGACCCATACTTTCAATGGTCGTAGGCGCGTACGCAAGTTTTTCGGAAAAATCCCTGAAGTCGCGGAGATGCCGAACCTCATCGAGGTTCAGAAGGCGTCCTACGACCAGTTCCTCATGGTGGACGAGCCCGAAGGCGGGCGCGCCGACGAGGGTCTTCAGGCCGTCTTCAAGTCGGTCTTCCCGATCAGTGACTTTTCCGGCGCCGCCACGCTCGATTTCGTGTCCTACGAATTCGAAGCCCCCAAGTTCGACGTCGAGGAATGCCGTCAGCGCGATCTCACCTATGCCGCGCCGCTGAAGGTGACGCTGCGCCTCATCGTGTTCGATATCGATGAGGATACCGGCGCCAAGTCGATCAAGGACATCAAGGAACAGAACGTCTACATGGGCGACATGCCGCTCATGACCGACAACGGCACGTTCATCGTCAACGGCACCGAGCGCGTCATCGTTTCGCAGATGCACCGTTCTCCGGGCGTGTTCTTCGACCACGACAAGGGCAAGAGCCACTCGTCGGGCAAGCTGCTGTTCGCCGCGCGCGTGATTCCGTATCGCGGTTCCTGGCTCGACATCGAGTTCGACGCCAAGGACATCGTGCATGCGCGTATCGACCGCCGCCGCAAGATCCCGTCGACCTCGCTGCTGATGGCGCTCGGCATGGATGCCGAGGAAATCCTGTCGACCTTCTACACCGCCTCGACCTATGTGCGTGATGGCGAGAACTGGCGCATTCCGTTCAATCCGGAAGGCCTGAAGGGTTCGAAGGCGGTCACCGACATGATCGACGCCGACACCGGCGAAGTGGTCGTCGAAGCCGGCAAGAAGCTGACGCCGCGCCTGCTCAAGGTGCTGGGCGAGAAGGGTCTCAAGGCGATCAAGGCCACGGACGAAGACCTCTACGGCACCTATCTGGCGGCCGATATCGTCAACCCGGCGACCGGCGAGATCTATCTCGAAGCCGGCGACGAGCTTGACGAGAAGACGCTGCCGGTGCTGCTGGAAGCCGGTTACGACGAAGTGCCGATCCTCGACATCGACCACGTCAATGTCGGCGCCTACATCCGCAACACGCTGGCAGCCGACAAGAACGAAGGCCGCCAGGACGCGCTGTTCGACATCTACCGCGTCATGCGCCCGGGTGAGCCGCCGACCATGGAATCGGCCGAGGCCATGTTCCAGTCGCTGTTCTTCGATCCGGAGCGCTACGACCTGTCGGCCGTGGGCCGCGTGAAGATGAACATGCGTCTCGATCTCGACGTCGAGGACACCGTGCGCGTGCTGCGCAAGGAAGACATCGTCGAAGTGGTCAAGACGCTGGTCGCACTGCGCGACGGCAAGGGCGAGATCGACGACATCGACAACCTCGGCAACCGCCGTGTGCGGTCGGTCGGCGAACTGATGGAAAACCAGTATCGTCTGGGCCTTCTGCGCATGGAACGCGCCATCAAGGAGCGCATGTCGTCGATCGAGATCGACACCGTGATGCCGCAGGACCTGATCAACGCCAAGCCGGCGGCCGCCGCCGTGCGCGAGTTCTTCGGTTCCTCGCAGCTCTCGCAGTTCATGGACCAGGTCAACCCGCTCTCCGAGATCACCCACAAGCGTCGTCTCTCGGCGCTTGGACCGGGCGGTCTGACGCGTGAGCGTGCCGGCTTCGAAGTGCGCGACGTGCACCCGACCCACTACGGCCGTATCTGCCCGATCGAGACGCCGGAAGGCCCGAACATCGGTCTGATCAACTCGCTGGCCACCTTCGCCCGCGTCAACAAGTACGGCTTCATCGAGAGCCCGTACCGGCGCGTCAAGGAAGGCAAGGTCACCGACGAGGTGATCTACCTGTCGGCCATGGAACAGGCCAAATACCGCGCCGCCCAAGCCAACGCTGAAATCGACGAGAACGGCATGCTGACCGCCGAATTCGTCGTCTGCCGTCATGCCGGCGAAGTGGAAATGGCGCCCCGCGACCAGATCGACCTGATGGACGTTTCGCCCAAGCAGATCGTCTCGGTCGCCGCGGCCCTGATCCCGTTCCTGGAAAACGACGACGCCAACCGCGCGCTCATGGGCTCGAACATGCAGCGTCAGGCCGTGCCCCTGCTGCGTGCCGAAGCCCCGTATGTGGGCACCGGCATGGAGCCGATCGTGGCGCGTGACTCGGGTGCTGCCATCGCGGCCCGCCGCGGCGGTATCGTGGACCAGGTCGACGCGACCCGTATCGTGATCCGGGCCACCGAGGACCTTGCTGCCTCGAAGTCCGGCGTCGATATCTACCGGCTGCAGAAGTTCCAGCGCTCGAACCAGAACACCTGCGTCAACCAGCGTCCGCTGGTCACCGTGGGCGACCGGATCGAGAAGGGCGACATCATTGCCGACGGTCCGTCGACCGAACTCGGCGATCTGGCGCTCGGCCGCAACGTGCTCGTCGCGTTCATGCCGTGGAACGGCTACAACTACGAGGACTCGATCCTGCTCTCCGAGCGGATCGTCTCGGATGACGTCTTCACCTCGATCCACATCGACGAGTTCGAGGTCATGGCCCGCGACACCAAGCTCGGACCGGAAGAAATCACCCGCGACATCCCGAACGTCTCGGAAGAGGCGCTTCGGAACCTCGACGAAGCCGGCATCGTCTATATCGGTGCCGAGGTCCAGCCGGGCGACATTCTCGTCGGCAAGATCACGCCGAAGGGCGAGAGCCCGATGACGCCGGAAGAAAAGCTTCTGCGCGCCATCTTCGGTGAAAAGGCCTCTGACGTCCGTGACACCTCCATGCGCATGCCGCCGGGAACCTACGGTACCGTCGTGGAAGTTCGCGTCTTCAACCGCCACGGCGTGGAGAAGGACGAACGCGCGATGGCCATCGAGCGCGAGGAAATCGAGCGCCTGGCCAAGGACCGCGACGACGAACAGGCGATCCTGGACCGCAACGTCTACGGCCGTCTGTCCGACATGCTGTCCGGTCGCACCGCGATCGCCGGTCCGAAGGGCTTCAAGAAGGGCACCGAACTCAATGCGGACGTGATGGGTGAATTCCCGCGTTCGCAGTGGTGGACGTTCGCCGTCGAGGACGAGAAGCTGCAGGGCGAGATCGAAGCGCTTCGGGGCCAGTACGACGACTCCAAGAAGCTGCTCGAACAGCGCTTCATGGACAAGGTCGAGAAGGTCCAGCGCGGCGACGAACTGCCGCCGGGCGTGATGAAGATGGTCAAGGTCTTCGTCGCCGTGAAGCGCAAGATCCAGCCGGGCGACAAGATGGCCGGCCGTCACGGCAACAAGGGTGTGGTCTCCCGCATCCTGCCGTGCGAGGACATGCCGTTCCTCGAGGACGGTACCCATGCGGACATCGTGCTCAACCCGCTCGGCGTGCCTTCGCGCATGAACGTCGGCCAGATCCTCGAAACCCATCTCGGCTGGGCTTGCGCCGGCATGGGCAAGAAGATCGGTCAGCTGCTCGAGACGTACAAGGAGCAGGGCGACATCACGCCGCTGCGCAAGACTATCGATGATGTCTACGGCACCGGTCCCAAGGGCGACCCGATGGACAAGTACGACGACGAGTCGGTTGTCCGTCTGGCCGAGCAGGCGACCCGTGGCGTATCGATCGCGACCCCGGTCTTCGACGGCGCGGTCGAGCAGGACATCAACGTCATGCTCGAACAGGCCGGTCTGAAGGTGTCCGGCCAGTCGACGCTGTTCGACGGACGTACCGGCGAGGAGTTCGACCGGCAGGTGACCGTGGGCTACATCTACATGCTCAAGCTCAACCACCTGGTCGACGACAAGATCCACGCCCGTTCGATCGGTCCTTACTCGCTCGTCACCCAGCAGCCGCTGGGCGGCAAGGCGCAGTTCGGCGGACAGCGCTTCGGCGAGATGGAGGTCTGGGCGCTCGAAGCCTACGGCGCGGCCTACACGCTGCAGGAAATGCTCACGGTGAAGTCGGACGACGTGGCCGGCCGCACCAAGGTCTACGAGGCGATCGTCCGCGGTGACGACACCTTCGAGGCCGGCATTCCGGAAAGCTTCAACGTGCTCGTCAAGGAAATGCGGTCGCTCGGCCTCAACGTCGAACTCGAAACCTTCAAGGACGACGTGCCGGGCGAAGCCGACCAGCTTCCAGACGCGGCGGAATGACAAGGGGCAGGGCGGTCGCGTGACGCGGCCGCCCGTCCGTCTCCCGGCCACCCGGTGGCGGGATGACACGAATTCCGCAAATTGCGGCCTTACATATTCGGGAATGGCCCGTTGCCGGAGTCTGTCCGGCACCATTCCAAGCCAGGGTTAGCGCCCTAAAGGAGACAGGCATGAACCATGAGGTCATGAACCTTTTCAACAATCAGCAGCCGGCACAGACCTTCGATTCCATCCGGATCTCGATTGCCAGCCCTGAGAAGATCCTTTCCTGGTCCTACGGCGAGATCAAGAAGCCGGAGACCATCAACTACCGTACGTTCAAGCCGGAACGCGACGGCCTGTTCTGCTCGCGCATCTTCGGTCCGATGAAGGACTACGAGTGCCTGTGCGGCAAGTACAAGCGCATGAAGTACAAGGGCGTCATCTGCGAAAAGTGCGGCGTCGAAGTCACGCTGTCGCGCGTGCGCCGCGAGCGCATGGGCCACATCGAGCTCGCAGCTCCGGTCGCCCACATCTGGTTCCTCAAGTCGCTGCCCTCGCGCATCGGCACGCTGCTCGACATGACGCTCAAGGATATCGAGCGGGTTCTCTACTTCGAGAACTACATCGTCACCGAGCCGGGCCTGACGTCGCTGAAGGAAAATCAGCTTCTGTCGGAAGAGGAATACATGATCGCCGTCGACGAGTTCGGCGAGGATTCCTTCACCGCGATGATCGGCGCCGAGGCCATCTTCGAACTTCTCGCCGGCATGGAGCTCGAGAAGATCGCGGGCGAACTGCGCACCGAGCTGGCTTCGACCACTTCTGACCTGAAGCAGAAGAAGCTGATGAAGCGCCTGAAGATCGTCGAGAACTTCCTCGATTCCGGCAACCGCCCGGAATGGATGATCATGAAGGTGATTCCGGTGATCCCGCCGGATTTGCGTCCGCTGGTGCCGCTCGACGGCGGCCGGTTCGCCACGTCCGACCTCAACGACCTCTACCGTCGCGTGATCAACCGTAACAACCGTCTGAAGCGGCTCATCGAGCTGCGCGCACCCGGCATCATCATCCGCAACGAGAAGCGGATGCTGCAGGAAGCGGTCGACGCGCTGTTCGACAACGGCCGCCGCGGCCGCGTCATCACCGGCGCCAACAAGCGTCCGCTGAAGTCGCTCTCCGACATGCTCAAGGGCAAGCAGGGCCGGTTCCGTCAGAACCTGCTCGGCAAGCGCGTGGACTATTCGGGCCGTTCGGTCATCGTGACCGGTCCGGAACTCAAGCTGCACCAGT
>CAZEJG010000047.1:0-20974 GCA_964511625.1 uncultured Hoeflea sp. | reverse complement strand
TCTGGCTGTGGGTCTGGCCGCCGAAGATGCCGCCGCCGGTCGGCATGCGGATGACCATCGGGCAGGTGAACTGGCCGGCCGAGCGGTGGCGCATGCGGGCTGCTTCCGAGACGATCTGGTCATAGGCGGGGTAGACGTAATCGGCGAACTGGATCTCGACGACGGGCTTGAGGCCGTAGGTCGCCATGCCGATGCCTGCGCCGACGATGCCGCTCTCGTTGATCGGCGCGTCGAAGCAGCGGTGGCTGCCATATTTCTTCTGCAGACCCGCGGTGCAGCGGAAGACGCCGCCGAAATAGCCGACGTCCTCGCCGAAGACGACGACGGTGTCGTCGCGTTCCATGGCGATGTCGTGCGCGCTGCGGATCGCCTCGATCATGGTCATGCGCGTGGTCGAACTGCTCATGTCAGTAGCCTCCGGCCTGGCGCTGGGCGCGGAGGTGCGGCGGCATCTCGGCATAGACGTCGTCGAACATGGATGCAGGCGAGGGGTGCGCGCCGGAGCCAAGCGTGCCGTTCTTCTCGGCCTCCTTCTGCGCCTTGCGGACCAGGTCGGCGATTTCGGCCTGGGCCTGGGTATGGCGCTCTTCGGACCATTCGCCGATGGTGATCAGATGGCGCTTAAGCCGGTCGATCGGATCGCCGAGCGGCCAGGCCGAAACCTCGTCCTTGGCGCGGTAGGCGGAGGGATCGTCGGATGTCGAGTGGCCGCCGGAGCGGTAGGTCACGTGCTCGATCAGGGTCGGTCCGTGGCCGGCGCGGGCGCGTTCGGCGGCCCATTTGGCAACCGCATGCACGGCGAGATAGTCGTTGCCGTCGACCCGGAGCGAGGGGATGCCGAAGCCGTGGCCGCGTTCGGCGAAGGTCACCGCATTGCCCCGGGCAAAGCCCTGGAAGGTGGAAATGGCCCACTGGTTGTTGACGATGTTGAGAATGACCGGGGCGTTGTAGGTCGAGGCGAAGACCATGGCCGAGTAGAAGTCGCTCTCGGCGGTGGCGCCGTCGCCGATCCAGGCCGATGCAATGCGGGTGTCGCCGGCAATCGCAGAGGCCATGGCCCAGCCGACGGCCTGGATGTACTGGGTGCCGAGATTGCCCGAGATGGTGAAGAAGCCGTGGTCTTTGGCCGAGTACATGATCGGCAGTTGCCGGCCCTTCAGCGGGTCCTTCGAATTGGAATAGATCTGATTCATCATGTCGACGAGCGGATAGCCGCCGGCAATGAGAAGCCCCGCCTGGCGATAGGTCGGAAAGTTCATGTCGCCGTCTTCAAGGGCCATCCGGAAGGCGCAGGAGACGGCTTCCTCGCCCAGGTGTTGCATGTAGAACGAGGTCTTGCCCTGGCGCTGGGCGGTGAGCATGCGTTCATCGAAGGTGCGGAGCGTCATCATGTGCCTCAGCCCGTCGCGCAGCGCTTCGGCATCGAGCGTATCGGCCCAGGGACCGACGGCCTCGCCCTTCTTGTTGATGACGCGAATGATGGAGAAGGCCATGTCGCGCATCTCGGAAGCCGGCCCGTCGAACTCCGGCCTTCTCGCCTCGCCGGCGCGGGGGATCACGAAATCGGAGAAATCCGGCTGGTCGCCGGGCCGACAGCCCGGCTCCGGAATGCGCAGCGCGAGGGGCTTGGAGTCAGGCATGGCTGAAACCTCTTCTGGGCGGGATGCCGTTCGGGGACAGGATGGTGCTGGAAGAATTGCGTGAGGAGACAGGTCGCGCGCTGATCGCTTCGCCGACATTGGGGCGGCCAAATCGGGTGGATAGCAAAACGGGGCAGAGGCCCGGACCCATGCATTCCTCCTCTTGACGAGCGCGCGTGCCACGCATGCTGCGTCATCCATCTCCTCACATATCTAAACCTATCCCGGAGAAAGCAAAATTTCCTGCTTTTTCGACTTGCGAGCGGATGCAAAGCCGGACATTCTTCTGCATAATCTTTAATACGCAGAAGATAATTTCATGCGGCATGTAATCGACGACACTGACAAGCGCATCCTCAGGGTGCTGGCCGCCGACGGCCGCATCTCCAATTCCGATCTCGCCCGAGAGGTGGGGCTGTCGCCGAGCCCGTGCTGGCAGCGCGTGCGGCGGCTGGAGGAGGCGGGCATCATTTCCGGCTATGCGGCTATCCTCGATCACGAGGCGCTGGGGGTGGGGGAGACGGTGCTGGTGGAGGTGGTGCTCGACCACCACGACACCGAGGCGCTGGAGAACTTTGCCCGGGCGCTGACGGCCGTTCCGGAGGTGCTCGAGGTCTATCTGATGGCCGGCGAGTTCGACTATCTCTTGAAGGTTGCTGCCGGCGGAACCGCGGACGTCGAATCCTTCCTGCGCGAGAAGCTCTTCCGCATCAAGGGCTTTCGCAATTCGCGATCGAGCTTCGCGCTGCGGTGTCTCAAGCGGGTCGTCTCCTACGTGCCGCCCCGGTAACGCAAAGGGGCTGCGAAAGTAGCTTCGCCGCACGGCGGTTCGCTTCCAGTGATTCGCGATTTGGCCGTTTCGCGGTCTTCGGGGTGACGTGAGCACGCCAGGTCTTCGAAAAAATCCGCGCCCGATTTTTCTCGTCGAGGCGGAGCATGCGGCGCAGAGCGGATCGTCGTTCGCAGCGCCCGTCGTGCACTTGGTTCGGGCGCCTGTGTTTGTCGTTTGCTATGTTTTTATTTCCTGTTATTTGCGTATAATCGTCGAAAATTTCGGCTATACAACGAAATAATTCGGTATATTTCTATTATTATTGATGTAATAATTCTTACAGTTCATAATATCACAGGATATCTCGATGAGAAAATTGTTATAAATCTGACAAGGTATCGAATAGTCATATTTCTTACTGATATATAAACTCTTTGATCAATAACTGTTCTTGTTATACTTCCGTTAACCAAGGCGGCGACAGGTGGGGTGCGAGCCGGGCCACAGGACCTTTCGCCACAACTTTTCGGATCCATCGGGGGTATGCATGCGATCACCTAGACTTAGAGAAATGCTTCTTGCATCGACGATCATCGGAACGGGCATGAGCGCGGGCGTCCCCGTCAGCGTGTTGGTGGCCAGTTCGCCGGCGCTGGCGGCCTGTACCGGCCTGACGGGCAATCCCGCGGCCAACAACGTCATCGAGTGCTCGGGCCCGACGGCGCCGACGTTCAATTCCAACGAGGGCGACGACTCGATCACCATCGACGGTGTCACCAACGGACCCTTGACCTTCGACCCCTCGGATCCCGACAGCGGCTACGGCAATCTTGCCAATGGCCGCACCCTGATGACGGGAACCGGCGAGGATACGCTCTACCCGGGCGGAACAATCAATTTCGGCGCAGGCGACCTGCTCGTGTCAGGGAACAACGGCGATTCCGGCGCCGACATCATCAACATCGACGACGGCACGACACTCACCTTTGATGCTGGCTATGGCGTCGATCTCGGTAACAGCGACGACACGATCAATCTGTCCGGATCGGCAACGGTTGACGGCTTCTTCGACATGGCCGACGGTGCCGACACGCTGGATGCGGCGGGCTCGACGCTGACCGTGGGCATTCCCGATTCGGGCGACCCGGAAGATGCGACCTTTTCGGCGGGGGGCGGCGACGACTTCATCAACCTCAGCGCGCTCAATGTCGGCGGTTACGACACCGACGGCAACAACCAACTCGTCAGCGTCTTTCTCGGGGCGGGCGACGATGTTCTCAAACTCGGCGGGGGCACACTCGCGGGCGGGATTTCGGGCTTCTCTGGCTCCGACTATATCGAACTCGGCGGTGTAACGGTCAATGGCAATGTCGGCCTCGGCGACGGCGCCGACCAACTCGTGGTGACCGGCGGGACGAGCATCACGGGCGGCATCGGTGCGCCCGGATACGAGGACGGGCCTGACGACATTCTCATCACGGACGGTATCATCGGCTACATTCCAGTCGATGCGAGTGAACCGCGAACCTCTCCTTCAGTGGCGCAGAACGATAGCGGCACGGTAATCGGCGGGGTGTCGATATTTGGTGGAGCAGACGCGGATACGGTGGCCATCTTCGGTGGCAATGTCGGCGGCGAGATCAACCTGGCGGATGGCAGCGACACCCTGATCATCGATGCGGGGGCGGACGAATATTCGGGTGTGACAGACACCGACGGCGTCGCGGCGACGGCCTACCAAGCGCCGCTCATCCCCGTTGAGCTCGGCGGTGACGGCATCGCGCGGGTTGCCGTTACGGGAACATCAATCGCCGACACGCCGATCATCTTCAATGGCGGCGGCGGCAACGACACGGCCGAACTGTTCGATCTCGTCAACACGACCGACCTGATCTTCCTCAGCGTCGAACAGGCCAATTTCTATGGTCAGTCCTTCTCGCTCGATCTCGATGACAACACCGACAGCGGCTACTATCTCAAGTCGGATGGCAGCGGGGTTCATTCGACATTGACGCAGACCGATGGCGATCTCGACCTCGGCGGCGGTTCGCTGATCAAGGTGTTCGAGAGCAACACGGTGACGATGACCGACGGGGCGGTAGACGATTCCATCGACGTGGTCACCCTCAACCTGCAGGGCGGATCGCTTCTCTATTTCGATGCCGACACGACCACCGGCGGTTACGACGCGGACGCCTCGGATTATTTCCTCGTCAACAACGTCATCCTGAACGACGATCCGAATCCGGCGGAGCCGACGGATCAGGTCGGTGTCACCGTCAACCTGATCGGCGCGGCCAGCGCTTCGGGTTCGCGGCGGCTGATCGATGATGCCGGTTCGGCAACCCTCGACGATCCGGGGCTAGCCGCGACCGTGGTAGCTTCGGAGACCTACGGCTACCTCAACGATCCCTCGACTGCGGCGCGGACCTACTGGCTGCAGGAGCAGGGCGACAGCCTCTACCTCCTGTGGACGACCAACATCAACGAGGCCACCACGGCCGGCTACACGGGTGCTTCATCCGAACCGGGGCCGGCGATGGCTGCCTTTGGCGTGGGTCTCGGTGCAGGCGCGATGGCCGTCAACACCAATATCGCCGACATGGCACGGGGCGAGCGTGGGCATGACGAAACCTGCCAGGAGCGGCCGGGCTACAATGTCTGGGCCGACGCCGATGGTGCGACCGGCGACTTCGGGTCCTCCGACTATTCCGCCTATTCGGCACGTCTGGGGGTCGAAGCCGATGTCGGTCGCAAGTGGGTGGACGAATGCGGCAGGTTCCTTGCCGGCGCCTTCGTTTATCTCGGGTCGAGCGACCTTTCCGCCTCGGACGGCTCGAGCGCTGATCTCGCCACCTATGGCGGCGGCGCCTATCTACGCTTCTCCGGCGAGAACGGGTTCTACGGCTCGCTTCTGGCCCATACCGGTATCGGAGATGTTTCCGCGCTGAACGCGATCCTGGGTTCGACCGCCGATTACGACGGCAGCCTCTACGGCTTCGCCGCGAACATGGGCCGGAAGTTCCATATCGACGACATGACGACTGCGGACATCCGCGGCTATGCGGGATGGACCGGTTTCGACGCGGGCCGGTTCACCGACAGCCAGGGGCTGGATGTTGACGGCATCTATGCAGCCACGCTGGTGTTCGGCGCGGAAGCCGGTGTCGAACGGCAGATCTCGGACGACATGTCCGCCTTCGGCCGGCTCGGCGTGAAATGGACCGACTACACGCAATCGACCTTCGCGGGCGGGCTCGATGTGGCGGCCGATACCGATTATACCTCGGCCACCGGCGAGATCGGCCTGACGCGGCAGTTCGGGGACCGCGCCGAACTGAGCCTGAGCGCGTTCGGCGAGGCGGGCAGGGATGTCAGCCTCTTCGGCGGCCGCATCCGGTTAAAGGCGCGCTTCTGACCGACCGGACGTCACGTCCAGGCAAAAAAAATCGACCCGGGTGTGATGCATCCGGGTCGATCCGTTTTCAAAGTCTTTCCTTGAGAGCGGTCACCCCCGGCGTGAGGCCAGAGCCTGACCGATGCGGGCGCGGATCTCGTAGGGCTCGTCGGCGAGAATTTTGCTGAGGGCGGCGAGATCGGCGCGGGTGTCGTGGAGCTGGTCGAGCAGCCGCACGACGAGGCCGAGGGTTTCACCCTCCAGCCCGAAATCGTCGGTCAGTTCGCACAGCAGTTCCAGCCGCGCGATGTCGACGGGCCGGAAGCGAGGGCCTTCGGGGCTTTCGACCGGGCGGACGACATCGGTCTCGATATAGGAGACGAGCCTGACGCGGGTGAGCCCTCCGATGGTGGCGAGCACCTGCTCCTCGGTATAGAAAACAGCCATTCCTGCCTCCCTCACATCGTGCCCTTGCGCGGGTCATAGGCATGACTGCCGCGCCAGTTTTCCATGAAGGTCTTCAGTTCCTCGTCCACGGTCGGCGGGGCGACGATCTTGAGTTCGACGCGCTGGTCGCCGCGCGGCTTGCCCTTCGCCTCGATGCCCTTGCCCTTGAGCCTGAGCGTCTGTCCGGTGGTGGCGCCGGCCGGAATTGTGAGGTTGACCGCGCCATCGAGCGTCGGTGTCTTGACCTTGCCGCCGAGCACCGCCTCGTCGATGGTGATCGGCAGCGTCATCACCACGTCGTTGTCCTCGCGGCGGAAGACGTGGTGAGGGCGCACTGTCACGGTGATGTAGGCGTCGCCAGAGGGCGCACCGCCGGAGCCGGGGCCGCCCTTGCCCTTGAGCCTGAGCGTCTGGCCGTCAGCGAGGCCGGCCGGGATGCGCACGTCGAGCGTTCCGCCTCCCGGCAGGGTGATCGTGCGGGTGGCACCCTTGGCCGCTTCCATGAAGGTCACGTCCATCGTGTAGCGCAAATCCTGGCCGGGCATGGCGAAACGGCCGCCGCCACCGGGACCGGCGCCGTTGGATCCGCCGCGCGAGCGCTGGCGGAACATTTCGGCAAAGATGTCGGCGGGATCGCCGAAATCCTCGAAGCCGCGGGTGGTGCGGTAGCTGAAGCCTTCCGGCCCGCCGGCGTGGTCGCGATAGTAGCGGCGCTCGGCCTTCTCCTGGCCGCTGGCGTCGATCTCGCCCGCGTCGAAGCGCCGGCGGGTCTCCGGATCCTTGAGAAGATCGTAGGCCGCCGAAATCTTGACGAAGCGCGTCTTCGCCTCCGGATCATCGGGGTTGATGTCCGGATGGCTGGTGCGGGCCAGCTTGCGGTAGGCCTTCTTGATGTCCTCGGCGCTGGCGTTCTTCTGCACACCGAGGATGGCGTAGGGATCGTCCTGCATGTCACCGATTTCGAATGGATTGAACTGTTCACATATGTGTGATCGGCTGCGGCGATATTCAAGAACGTGGCACGGGCAAAGGGGCGGTCTCCGCCGGTGAACCGCCCTATATGCACGGTCAGCATTCAAGGAGAGCGGCATGAGCGACGAGCATCAGATCAGGGACATTCCGATCGGCATCGAGGCGAGCGGCAAGCGGACAGAATTCGATTCCATGGGAGAGATCGAGGTGCCGGCGGACCGCTATTGGGGCGCGCAGACCGAACGCTCGCTGCACCATTTCGCCATCGGCGGCGACAGAATGCCGCTCGAGGTCTGCCATGCGCTCGGCGTGGTCAAGAAGGCTTCTGCGCAGGTCAACGCGGAGATGGGACGGCTGGAGCCCTGGCGGCTGGAGGCGATTGCCCGGGCGGCCGACGAGGTGATCACCGGTCAGCTCGACGATCATTTCCCGCTCTTCGTCTGGCAGACCGGATCGGGTACCCAGACCAACATGAACGTCAACGAGGTGATCTCGAACCGCGCGATCCAGCTGCTCGGCGGCGAACTCGGCAGCCAGAAGCCGGTGGGGCCGAACGATCACGTCAACATGTCGCAATCCTCCAACGACACCTTCCCGACGGCCATGCACATCGCGACGATCGATCTGATGGAGAGGCGGCTTCTGCCGCAGCTTCACAAGCTTGCAGACGTCATCGATCACAAGGCGCAAGGCTGGATGGAAGTGGTCAAGATCGGCCGCACCCATCTGGAAGACGCGGTGCCGCTCTCGGTCGGGCAGGAATGGTCGGGCTGGGCGGCGCAGCTGCGCGCGGCGATCGCCGGTGTGGAGGCGAGCCGCGAGGGGCTCTACGAACTGGCGCTGGGTGGCACGGCAGTGGGAACCGGCCTCAACGCGCCGAAGGGTTTCTCGGTCGCCGTTGCGGAGAAGATCGCCGCCATCACCGGCCGGCCCTTCGTCACCGCGCCGAACAAGTTCGCCTCGCTCGGCGGGCTCGACGCGATGGTCCGCTGCTCGGCGGCGTTGCGTGGTGTCGCCGTGGTGATGATGAAGATCGCCAACGACATGCGATGGCTCGGCTCCGGTCCCCGTTGCGGCCTTGGCGAGTTGAAATTGCCGGAGAATGAGCCGGGATCCTCGATCATGCCGGGCAAGGTCAACCCGACCCAGTGCGAGGCGATGGTGATGATCGCCACCCAGGTGATGGGCGAGGATACGGCCGTTGGCTTTGCCGGTGCGCAGGGCAATTTCGAATTGAACGTGATGCGGCCGATCGTCGTCAACAACGTGCTGCACTCGATGCGCATCCTCGCCGACGGTTGCGAGACATTCCGCACTTTCTCCGTGGAAGGCACCGAGATCGACGCCGAGCGGATCGGCGCGCATCTGGAGAATTCGCTGATGCTGGTGACGGCGCTGTCGCCAGAGATCGGCTATCAGGCGGCGGCCCATATCGCCGAGGACGCCCACAAGCGCGGCCTGACGCTCAGGGAAGCAGCGCTCGAGTCGGGCAAGATCGACGAGGAGACCTTCGACCGGGTGATCGACGCGCGCAAGATGATCGGAGAGGGCGTCGCCGGCGCCTGATCCTCTCGCTAGACTTCTACGAAGGTCGGTTCGTAGCGGACCGGGAAATTCACCGAGCGGGCGATGAAGCAGTATTTGTGCACCTCGTGGTGGAGCGCCTCGGCTCGCACGAGGTCGGTGCCCTTCGGCACCTCGATCGTCGGACGCAACGTGGCGGCGAGGAATCGGCCGGTGCCGTCCGCCTCGCTCTCGCCGTGGCCGACGGGATCGTCCGCATAGCTCTGCACCGCGATTTTCGCGGTCGAGGCGAGGTGCAGGTACCAGAGCATGTGGCAGGAGGCGAGCGAGGCGATCAGCAGGTCTTCGGGATTGTGCTTGGTCGGATCGCCGCCCAGCATCGGATCGTTTGAGCACTCGACCGGAGCCTTGCCTTCGGTCTCGATGTTCCAGCTGCGGTCGTAGCCGCGATAGGTGCGCGTGCCGTCGCCGCGGTTGCCGGTCCAGCGGATGCGGGCGGTGAAATCGTGATCCTTCGCCATGCGTGTTGCTCCATTCAGACCAGAAGGCGGGCGATGTGGTTGTCCCACGAGCGGCCGAGCTTCGCATTCCCGAAATCGCCTTCCGCCGAGGAAAGCAGGAAGCCCGCGCCCTGTGCCGCCGCGCCGCAGACATTGGCCTCCTCGATCTTCCTGACGAGGTTGCCGCTCAGCGTGTCGATCACCAGCGCGCAGTTGCCGTGCGGGGAGGTGATGACGAGCCGGTTTTCGGCGCGATTGGCGGCGACGGAGCCGACATAGTTGGCGAGCCCGTGGCGGGCCTCGTCGGGCAGCATGACCGGCTTGTAGCCTTCGCCCCTGGTGACGCGGAGGAGAAGCGGCGGCTCGTCGGTTTCGGGACCCTCGTACTGGCAGCCGACCCAGACATTGCCGTCGGCATCCATGTCCATGTGTCGCGTCGACAGCCGGAAGAGTTCCGGCGGCGGGGTATGCTTTTCCAGAAGCTCGCCGGTGGAGGTGTCGACGAAGACGATGGAGGGCTCCATGCTGGCGAGATTGAGCTTGGCGCGGCCGAAATCAGGATGGGTC
Organism: uncultured Hoeflea sp.; assembly: GCA_964511625.1. Classification (GTDB taxonomy): domain Bacteria; phylum Pseudomonadota; class Alphaproteobacteria; order Rhizobiales; family Rhizobiaceae; genus Pseudohoeflea. The sequence continues at coordinate 11,155 of CAZEJG010000047.1, read as the reverse complement.
TCGATGCCGCCATTGGCGATGCACAGCGTCTTGCCGTCCGGCATCAGGATCAGTTCGTGCGGATCGATGCCGTAAGAGGGGAACTCGCCGATGCGCTCGAAGCCGGCGGCGACGTCGTAGATACCGATCATGCCGGCGGCGTTGTCGAAATCGTTTTCGGTCGCATAGAGCAGCCGGTTGTCGGGCGAGAAGACGCCGTGGCCAAAGAAGTGCCGGTTCTCCGGTGTCGAGAAGGCGATGGGCGCGCTGTCGCGGGTGCGGTCGACGGCGACGGCGAAGGTGCCCGGCCGGCGGGCAAAGCCCACGGCCCAGCGGCCGGTCCCGTCGGTTGCGACGTCATGGCCGCGATCGGGCAGGGGCACGGTGATCAGTTCGGTGCCGTCGCCGTCAAGGATCGAGAAACCCGCACCGCCGTTCTGCATCCAGGCCGCGGCATAAAGGTCCTTGTTCGCCGCGAGCGCAGGCTCGGGAAGAAGACCGGACAGGCTCGCGAGGCCGGCGGTCGCGGTTCCGAGAAAGAGGCGGCGTGTCATGATCATGGTGAAACGTCCTTTCAGTCAGTCTCCGTCGGCGAACGAGAAGCCGGCGGTCAGGCCGACGGCATCGCCGTAATCCTCGTTCGCGAGAGCCTTGATGTGCGCAAGCCGGCCGCGCAGGTCTTCCAGCTGATCCCGTGAGGCGGGATCGTTGAGAAGATCCTTGCGCGCCTCCTGCAGCGACTGGGCCAGCACGATGGCCTCGTCCAGCTCGGTGCTGATGGTATAGCCGGTCTCCCGGCTTTCCTGTGGCAGCACCAGCGTCATACCGGAATTTTCGAAGAGCGAGCGGATGCCTTCGAGATTGGCGGCAATCGAGGCCATCGTTTCGCCGGCGCGGCGATAGATGGCGACGTCGGGGCGATCCTCCGCCGGAGTTTCGCCCAGGAAGGCCTTGAGCCGGATATCGCGGACCATCTCGATGCCGTGGACGATGCTGCCCAGCAATTCGACGAGCGCCTCGCGGTTGTCGCGGATCACCGGATTGTCGCTGCCGGGGTTCATCCAGAGCCGCGAAACGCCCTCCGGATCGGCCCAGGCGGCATCGAGCTCGTCGGCGATCCCCTCAACATTGGCGGCGATGAGGCCGGCATAGGAACAGCGCGCAGCACCTTCGTCCGTCGTCAGCGTTTCCGAGCCGGTGCCGAAGAGTGTGTATTCGAGTGCCGGCAGTCCCTGCAGGGCGACGCTCTTGCGTTCGAGCTGCGGAAGCGTGTCGGGGTAAGGTTCGACGCCGTTGATCAGGCTCTGGATTTGCTTGAGGCCGACGCCGCGCCGGTCGGGATAGTAGAGGATGCGTTCGTAGCGGTTTTCGCCGGTGACCGGACCGAAGCGGACGATCTCCACGCGCGACCAGGTGCGGACGGTATCGGCGAAGGCGGCGTGGACGTTTTCAAGATTTTCGGCGGATGGTGTCGTGCAGAGCGTCTCGACCGTGTCGGAGAGTTTGGTCGAGGCCTCGTGAAAACGGGCATAGCCAGGCTGGATGAAATCCTCGATGGCGCGGGTCATGATCTCGGACACGACGGCGTTGGTCGAGCGGCGCGCCGCTTCTGCGGGACCGGGAACGAGGCTCGCCAGTAACAGGATCGCGAGGACCGGACGCACTGTCTGGCAGGCCCTGTCGCGCGATCCGGCCATGGCGGATCAGTCTCCGTCCAGCGAGGAGAAGCCGGCCGACAGGCCCAGCCCGCCGGCGATGCGGCCGGAGAAGGTATCGCGCACGCTCAGAAGGACAAGCCGGATATAATTGACCGCGTCGTGGGTCGCGGGATCTGCGGCTGCCTCGGGCAGCGGCTTTTCAGTCGAGGCGATGGTCTTGCGACCGTTTTCCAGCTCGAACATGGCGGACTTGCCGTAGCGTGCGATGTCTTCGGGGACGAGCGCGATCATACCCGACGCATCGTAGAAGTCCTCGAGCCCCTTCATGTCGGCATCGATCGACGCACCGGTCAGGCCGGAACGCCAGAACAGCGCGCGCTTGGGTTTCGCCTTGCCGGCGGTCTCGCCGAGGAACGGCTTCAGCCGGGTGTCGGCGACGAGTTCGGAAGAATTGACGAAGACGCCGAGGAGCGCCTGCAGGCCCTCGCGCTCGTCGCGGAAATCCGGATTTTTGGGCTCGGGATCGGACAGGCGGGCGGCGATGCCGTCGGGATCGTCCCAGGCTTCGACGATCTCGCCGGCGGTGGCGTAGAGGCGGGCCGAAACGGAGGCGGCGAAATCGCAGCGGAACTCATCGCCGGCCGCAAGGTCCTCGGAGCCGGTTCCGTACAGGAGATATTCAAGCGTCGTCAGGCCCTGAAGCGCCACACTCTTGTCGGCGAGACGCTCGGGCGTGGTGGCGGTCTCGTCCTTTTCGGCCAGCACCTGCTGGATCTGCTTGAGGCCGATTCCGCGGCGATCGGGGAAGAAGAGGATGCGTTCCATCCGGTTGGCCTCGATCACCGGGCCGAAGCGGATGATCTCGACCTCCGACCATGCGCTGACCAGATCGGCAAAGGCTTCTCGGGCCACTTCGAGACCACGCGGCGAGGGGCTCTGGCAGAGCGGCGTCATCGCCGAACCCATGGCCTCGGCCTTGTTCCAGAAGGACCGGTAGCCGGGCTGGATGAAGTCGGTGACGGCACTGGCGAGCACATCGCGCGGGGTCTTCGGCGCGGTCTCCTCTGCCAGCGAGCCGCTGGCGGGGAGAAGCGAGAGTGCGAGGACGGCGAAAGCCAGGCGGGCGGGTTTCGATGTCGGCATCATAGCGAGTTGAGGAAGCGGATCAGCGCGTCCCTGTCCTTCTTTTCGAGTGCGGCATAGGCATTGCGGGACGCCTCGGCCTCGCCGCCGTGCCAGAGGATGGCTTCCTCGAGATTACGGGCGCGGCCATCGTGCAGGAAGAAGGTGTGGCCGCTGACCGTTTCGGTCAAGCCGATGCCCCAGAGCGGCGGCGTGCGCCATTCCTGGCCATCGGCAATCCCCACCACCTGGCCATCGGCGAGGCCTTCGCCCATATCGTGCAGCAGCATGTCGGAATAGGGCCAGATGAGCTGGAAGGCGTGCGCCTTGTTGCCGGTCCTGCGGCTGGTGACGAATTTCGGCGTGTGGCAGGCCGTGCAGCCGGCGCTGTAGAACATCTCCTTGCCGTGCAGCACTTGCGGATCGTCGACATCGCGACGGGCCGGGACGGCAAGGTTCTCCGAATAGAAGGTGACGAGGTCCATCACCGGATCGGGGGCCTCGGTGTCGCCGAGACGTTCCTGCACGCCGTTCGGGGCATTGAGGCATTCGACCTCGGCCTCGGTGCAATCACCGGCGTGGCGCGGAACGAGCGGGTTGGAAATGCCGATGTCGCCGGCAAAGGCCTCGCTGCCCTGCTCGCGGATCGAGGCGTTCTGGGCCTTCCAGCCGAAACGGCCGATGACGGGAGCGTCGAGCTTGGTCCCCCGGGCAAGGGCGACCCGACCGGAGATTCCGTCGCCGTCGGCATCGTCCGGATCGGCGTGGGCGATCAGGTCGGCCGGATGGATGGCCTGCAGCAGACCCATGCCGATCATCGGGTTGGCCACACGCGGCGACACGGTCGTATCCGGTGCCAGAGGGCCGTAATTGAGATTTTCCGCCGAATAGGAAGGTTTGCGCAGGGTGACTTCGGTGCCGTCCGGGAAGGTGAAGGGCTGGTCCTCGTATTTGATGACCATCTTGCCCTCGGCGAGCAGGCCCGGGATCGCCTTGTCTTGCAGCTGTCCCCCATAGACGGGGTCGGGCATGTTGGGCGCGAGGAAGTTCTCGAGCGCCTTGCGTTCGTCCTCTGTCGCGGGTCCGCGTGCGAGGCGCAGGAACATCGAGGTCGCATCCGTGGAGTTTTCCGGCGGATGGCCGCGCCCGTCCTTGAGGTGGCAGCTCTGGCAGGAGCGCGCATTGAAGAGAGGGCCGAGACCATCGGAGGCGTCGGTGGAGGAGGGGGAGCTCACCCACATTTTGCGGAACAGTGCATTGCCCAGCTTGAAGGTCTCTTCTTCCGCAAACCTCAGATTGGCCGAGGACTGGGAGAAGGCGTCCTGGTTGGGTAGCTTCTTGCTGGTCGCCGCACCCCCGGACATGGTCTCGAAGCGCTCGGCCTTGGAGAAGTCGGTCGTGGGCGCGGTGACCTTGTCGACACGCTTGCGATCCTTCGGAATGAGGTCGCCACGTTCGCGCATCTCCTTCGGCCAGGCGATCTGCGGGTCGTCGGCGAAGGCTGGATTGGCGAGAGCGGAAGCCATGAGGCCGGCGAGAGCTGCCGCGATCAGACGTGTGGTTGCAATGGTATTCATTTTCAAAAGGTTATCCGCCTTGCTTGGCATGTTGATTCCTCAACCTGGACCAGCTCGTCATCAAGCTTCGGGTCCGATTGCACAGTCGTCGCGGCCAGGCGGAGCCGCTGGATCACGGGCCGGCGTATAGACCGCCGGCCCGCAAGCTTCAATACTTACTCGAAGACCGCGTCCGGGTTGTCGAGCGAATCCGAACCTTCCAGTTCGATCTGGCCGATGTCGAGCGCGGCGATGACGCGTTCGATCGAGCGGGTCTGGTCGATCAGGCCGTCGATGGCGGCCTGAACGGTGGCGTTGCCCTCGTCGTTGCCCTCGGCGATCTGCTGGTCGTAGGCCTCGCCGTCGTCGGCACGCTTGGCCATGGCTTCCATGGCGTCGAGCGTGGCGTTCAGCTTGGTCTTCATCTCCTCATCGAGCGCCTTGTCCTTTTCGGCGACCATGTCGGAGAGCGACGGGCCGGAAACCTCGGAGCCGTCGACGCGGGTGTAGGTGCCGAGATAGACGTCGCGGATGCCTCGTGCGTCGTTCAGATGTGACTGGTCGGTGTTGTCGGAGAAGCAGTCGTGCTCTTCTTCCGGATCGTGCAGCAGCAGGCCGAGCTTCATGCGTTCGCCGGCGAGTTCACCGTAGGAGAGCGAGCCCATGCCGGTCAGCATCGCGGAGATGGCGGCATTATCGTCGAGGCCGTCGAGATGCTTCGCAGCGTCGCCACCGTCCTTCCAGTCGGCGACCATTTCCTCGAGATCGGAGACCAGCAGGTCGCTGGCGGCTGCCAGATACTCGGCACGGCGGTCGCAATGGCCGTTGGTGCAATCGTCGCCCTCGGCGTAGTCGGTCCAGGGACGTTCGCCGGCGCCGGCCTCGGTGCCGTGCAGGTCCTGGCCCCAGAGCAGGAATTCGATGGCGTGGTAGCCGGTGGCCACGTTGGCTTCGACGCTGCCCGCTTCCTGCAGGGTGCCCGAAAGAAATTCCGGAGTGATCTTGCTGGCGTCCACCGGTTCGCCGTTGATGGAGATTTCCGGGTTGGCGATGACGTTGGCGGTGTAAAGCGCGTTCTGATCGCTTTCGGTGCCGTAGCTGGCATCGACATAGTCGATGAGACCTTCATCGAGCGGCCAGGCGTTGACGCGGCCTTCCCAGTCATCGACCACAGGGTTGCCGAAGCGATAGGCTTCCGTCTGCTGGTAGGGAACGCGGGCCTCGATCCAGGCTTCCTTGGCCGCAGCCAGCTTTTCCTCGGAAGGATCTGCGACGAAGGCGTCGATCGCCTCGTCGAGCTTTTTCGCGGTCGTCAGCGAATCCTCATATTTGGCGACGGCGAGATCCTTGTAGTTTTCGACGACGGCGCGGGCGTCCGTGGCGGCCATCGCGGGGACGGCGGCGCTGAAGGCCAGCGCGGCGGTGGTGGAGACGAGATAGGTTCTCAAGAGGCGAGAGCGGTTCAAAAGGGTTCCTCCTGTCAATGAAGCGTTCGGTTGTGTTGGTGGATGGTCTGGCCCATGGCGGGCGAGAGCAACGCGGAAACCGCGCTGAGCGGAACGGGCAGGAGTACCTGGCCGAACATTTTCATCCGCATGGCGTAATCGCCCGATGCGGCGAGTGTTTCAACGGACCGGGCGGGGCAGGTAAGCGCGCAGGCCATGGTGCGCCCGGCGCTCTCGTCACCGTGCTGGAGCGCGGAGATGAGCGCAAGGATGAGACATTCGTCGCGGCACAGATGGCTGCTTTCGGTGGGGAAGGCGCGCAAGGGGCAGGCGGCGCAACGGCTGAGCGTGCCGACAAAGTGGGTCAGCCCGTCGACGACGATGCGGGATTCGGCGGGGCCGAGGCAGTCGCGATGCATCTGTTGCAAGGCGTCCGCGGCCACGCGTCCCTGCGGTGTGTCGCCAGCCAGCGCGCAATCGACGATGCGGCGATATCCGCCGACGACGAGGGATTCGGGACGGCGTTCCAGATAGGCCGCTGCAGGACAGGTCATCGGTCCATTTCCCCGGCTGGCGGGCAGGCCTTTACGGCAAAGCGAGCGAGAGGGCGCTTCATGGTCAGCTCCAACGTCGGGGTTCAAGGCCCCGCGCTTCAACATCGCTCTTGGCTACCCCGCAGAAAGACGGGCTGTCAATAAAAGATGAGAAAAATAGTCTAGTTTGGAATTGTTCCAAAATCGGTCTGTGAACAGTCCCGATAACGTGCGGCTCAGTGCGTGGCCGAAAGCTCCACGAGGGTCGCGAGCATCAGGCGGGCGCCCTTCACGATGTCGGCCCATTCGCTGAACTCGTCGGGCGCGTGGCTGATCCCGCCGATACTGGGGACGAAGATCAGCGCCGAAGGGCAAAGCGACTGCATGGTCTGCGCATCGTGGCCCGCCCCCGACGGCATGCGCAGATGCGGCAGACCAAGCGCCTCGGCCCTGGCTGTCAGAAGATCTGCGAGGCCGGTGTCGAGGCTGACGGGCGAGATCCAGCTCTTTTCCTCGATATCGAAGGCGAGGTCGTGCCGGCTGGCCGCAGCGGCAATCTCCTGCTTCACCGCGGAGAGCAGGCGGTGCTGCACGTCGTCGTCGGTGTCGCGGGTGATGACGGAGAAACTCGCCTTGCCGGGAATCGTGTGCGGGAAGTTGGGTTCGAGATCCACCTTGCCGACGGTGATGCGCGACTGGTCTGTTCCGTGGTCGGCGATGATCGACGATATGCGGCAGGCAAATTCGGCGAGCCCGCCAAAGGCGTCGGCGCGCATATCCATCGGCGTTGTGCCCGAGTGATTGGCCTTGCCGGCAAGGGTGACCGAAATGTTGGAGACACCCGAAATGCCATCGACAATCCCGATCGGGATGCGCTTTTGTTCCAGCACCGGGCCCTGTTCGATGTGCAGTTCGAGGTAGGCCTGCACGTCGTCGCGCGCGCAGGCGAAGGCGTCCCCGGCGCGCAGGCCCTGGGCGGCCATCGCCTCTGTGAGGGTGACGCCGTCGGCGTCGCTGGCGCTTTCCAGCCAGTCGCGATCGACCCGCCCGGCGATCGCCTGGGAGCCGAGCATGCCGCCGAACCGGCCTTCCTCTTCGGACGTGGCGACCACCTCGATGGCTGTGGTGGGTTCGAAGCCTGCCTCCTGCATGGCGCGCACACATTCGAAGGCGACCGCGACGCCCAGCGCGCCGTCGAAGGCGCCGCCCTCGGGAACGGTGTCGATATGCGAACCGGCGAGGATGACCGGACCTTCATCAGGGCCGAAACGGCCAAAAATGTTGGCCACGCCGTCGCGTCGCGTCTTCAGCCCGGCTTCCTTCAGGCGCGCCTCGAACCAGGCTCGGGCGGCCATGTCCGCATCGGAGAATCCGACCCTGTTGAAACCGCGGGTCAGCGGATTCGCTCCGAAGGAATTGAGCCCCTCCAGAAAGGTCTTGAGGCGGTCCGGGCTCACTTCAGGGATGTTTCCCGATGTTTTTCCGCTCGCGGTTTTTGGCGTGGTTTCAATCACTTGTCTCACTCCCAACGTATTCCGGACTCAGTGCCATGCAAATTTATTATAATAAAATCTTGCCACTCCCAAATTTTATCATGTTTAATGGATGCGACACAGGACCAATGGAGTGGATATCCCATGAGAAAACTGCTGGCCGCAGCCTTCGGTGCCCTGAGCTTGCTGATGGCATCGCCCACATTGGCGCAGACGCCGCCCAATGTGGCCATCGTCGGACAGATCGCCGAACCCAAGTCGCTCGACCCGGCGGCGGTGACGGCGGTCAACGACTTCCGCATTCTCGTCAATGTCTATGACGGGCTGACCCGCTATCGGGACGGCACGCTCGAGGTCGAGCCGGCGCTCGCCAAGAGTTGGGAGATTTCCGACGACGGAAAGACCTATACGTTCAAGCTGCGAGAGGGCGTCAAATTCCACGACGGTTCGGACTTCAACGCGGAAGCGGTGAAGTTCAACTTCGACCGCATGCTCAAGGAAGACCATCCCTTCCACGACACCGGTCCGTTCCCGCTCGCCTTCTTCTTCTCGTCTGTCGAAGAGGTGAACGTGATCGATGACCTGACCGTCGAGTTCAAGCTGAACGCGCCTTATGCGCCGTTCCTCTCGAACCTCGCCTATCCGACGGGGCTGATGGTCTCGCCGGCCGCGGTCGAGGAATACGGCAAGGATTTCGGACGTCATCCCTCCGGTACCGGCGCCTTCAAGTTCGAGGAGTGGGAAGCCAATGCCAAGGTGGTGGTGAGCCGCAACGAGGATTACTGGGACGGCGCCGCGCCGCTCGAGGCCATCGTCTATCGCCCGATCACCGACGCCAACACGCGCATCGCCGAGATGCTGGCGGGCGGGCTCGACATCATGGTCGAGGTGCCGCCGGACTCGTTGCAGCAGTTCCGCGACAATGCCGAGTACAAGGTTCTCGAACAGGCGGGACCGCATGTCTGGTTCCTGATCCTCAACGCCAAGGAAGGTCCGTTCTCCAACAAGCTCGTGCGTCAGGCCGCCAACTATGCCATCGACAAGAAGGCGCTGACCGAGAATGTGCTGCAGGGGACCGCCGACATTGCCGCCGGTCCGACGCCGCCGGCCTTCGCCTGGGCCTATGACGAGAGCCTCGATCCGTATCCTTATGATCCGGAAAAGGCCAAGGAGCTGCTCAAGGAAGCGGGCTACACGGGCGAGGAACTGACCTTCTACGTGACCGAAGGCGGCTCCGGCATGCTCGACCCGATCGCCATGGGCACCGCCATCCAGGCAGATCTCCAGAAGGTCGGCATGACCGTCAAGATCGAGACTTATGAGTGGAACACCTTCCTCGACAAGGTGAACCCCGGCCTCGAAGGCAAGGCCGACATGGCCGAAATGGCCTGGATGACCAACGACCCGGACACGCTGCCTTATCTGACGCTGCGCTCGGAAGCCTTCCCGGACAAGGGCGGCTTCAACTCGGGCTACTATTCCAACCCCAAGGTCGACGAACTGCTCAACAAGGCGCGTGAGGCCACCGATCAGGACCAACGCGCCAAGCTCTACAAGGAGATGCAGCAGATCGTCCATGACGACGCGCCGTGGGTGTTCGTCGCCAACTGGAAGCAAAACGCCGTCACCCGGGCGAGCGTCGAGAACTTCAAGCTGCAGCCGTCCTTCTTCCTGATGCTGCAGAAGGTCGCAAAACCGCAATAAGCGGGGGCGCCGGCCGTCGGGTGGGGTCCCGACGGCCGGTCATCTTCACTCCATCACCGAGGCGGACTGGCTTTGGGTCTCTATATCGCAAAACGGCTTCTGGCGGCGATTCCGGTTCTTTTCGGGCTGACGATCATCGTCTTCGTGATCATGTCGCTGATCCCGGGCGATCCGGCGACAGCCATTCTCGGCTCCTACGCCACGCCCGAAAACGTCGAGAAGCTCAACCGTGACCTCGGGCTCGACAAGCCGATGATCCAGCAATATTTCATCTGGATCGGCAACCTGTTCCACGGTGATCTCGGGCGCTCCTACAGCCTCAACAAGCCGGTCCTCGACGAGGTTCTGACGCGGTTCAACGCCACGCTCATTCTCGCCGGCACGGCCCTCGTCATCTGTTCCATTCTCGGCCTGATTGCCGGCGTCGTCTCCGCCGTGCGCCAGTTCGGGCTCGCCGACAAGGTGATCACCTTCGTCGTGCTGATCGGCATTTCCGCGCCGTCCTTCTGGCTCGGGCTGATCCTGATCCTGCTCTTCGCGGTGAAGATCAAGCTGTTTCCGGTATCCGGCATGTACGCGATCTATGGCGGCGGCGGGCCGCTCGATCTTCTGCATCACCTGTTCCTGCCTGCGATGACGCTCGCCGTGGTGGCGACCGGGGTGATCGCGCGGCTGACCCGCACCGCCATGCTCGAGGTGCTCAGGCAGGACTATATCCGCACCGCCCGCGCCAAGGGGCTGTCGGAAAGCAAAGTCATCTACAAGCATGCCTTCAAGGCGGCGCTCGTCTCCGTCATTCCGGTGATCGGCATCCAGGCCGGCTTCGTGCTCGGCGGTGCGGTCTATATCGAGACCGTGTTCCAGTGGCCGGGCATCGGCTCGATGCTGGTGACTGCCATCTCGACCCGGGACCTGCTCCTGGTGCAGGGCGGGGTGCTGGTGGTCGCGGCCGCCTATGTCTTCTTCAATCTCGCCGCCGACGTGGTGCAGACGATCATCGATCCGAGGCTGCGCTGATGGCCGAAAGACAGAAGAAAAGCCGGCCTTCCACACTCAGGCTCTTGCTCAACAACCAGCTCGCCACGGCGGGGCTGATCCTGCTCTCACTGATCGTGCTGATCGCGCTATTGGCGCCCGTACTGCCGCTGCCCGATCCCGATGCGACGGCGCCCGCCGACCGGCTGTTGCCGGTGGGCACGGCCGGCCATCTGCTCGGCACCGACGCACTTGGCCGCGACCTTCTCTCGCGGCTGATCTGGGGCGCGCGCGTCTCGCTCGCCGTCGGCATCTCGGCGACGCTGATCGCCGCCTTTTTCGGCTCGCTGATCGGACTCGTGGCGGGGTATGCGGGCGGCAAGACCGATACGCTGCTGATGCGCGGCATCGACATGGTGATGGCCTTTCCCTACATCCTGCTGGCGCTCGCCATCGTCGCCGTTCTCGGCCCGGGGCTGCTGAACGCGCTCTACGCCATCGCAGTCGTCAACATTCCCTTCTTCGCCCGCAACATCCGCGGCATCGCGCTCGGCCTGTCGCGACGCGAGTTCGTCGACGCGGCGCGGCTGTCGGGCAAGACCCATGTGCAGATCCTCTTCGGCGAGGTGCTGCCCAACGTGCTGCCGGTGATCATCATCACCATGTCGACCACGATCGGCTGGATGATCC
>CAZEJG010000046.1:0-20975 GCA_964511625.1 uncultured Hoeflea sp. | reverse complement strand
GCTTCCTTCCGGACCTGACCCGGTTGGCGAGTGGCTCGTCCACCACCAACCTCCCGGCCCCACATATCGTCAATCGACCGGACAAAAGCAAGCCAAGAGCGAGAAAAAATGGTAAGTCCGGCGGTCGCCTGAGGAGAATGGAGATGTCCGACTTTACGCTCGATCCGCGGCTTGCCGCCGATACGGTGCCCGTCACACGGCTGGGACTGAACACGCTCCTCTTGATGAACGACGCCCGCTGGCCGTGGCTGATCCTCGTTCCGCAGCGCGCCGGCATCGTCGAGATGTACGATCTCACACCACTCGACCAGACGATGATGACGTTCGAGGCCAATCTCGCCGCCGAGGCGCTGAAGACGGCGACCGGCTGCGACAAGATCAATATCGGCGCCCTTGGCAACGTCGTTCAGCAATTCCACTTTCATGTCGTTGCCCGCAGCGCAGGTGACGAGAACTGGCCGCGGCCGGTCTGGGGTCACGGCAGCGCCAAGCCGTGGGACGAGGCCGAGCGCGACACTTTTATCGGCAAACTTCTCGGAGCCTTCTGATCCTCATGCCTTCATCGCTCTTTGCTACCGACGCCCCCCACGGCGAGGCGAGCAGCCTCGTCGCCTTCGCCCACAACACCATCGACCGCCAGTCCGAATACCGCAGCGAGGAGGAACTGCCCCGCGCGCTGAGCGAAGAGGCGACCCGCTTCTTCGCCATCACCGGGGACCGGCTGATCATGCGGGTGAGCGGCGAGACGCCGGAGGGTCTGCTGGAAGCGAAGGATCTCGAAAAGTTTCAGCCGGAGATGGCGGAGGCAGTGCTGCTCGGTCGAACTTCGGCCGGCGCGGCGCGGCTGGCGGTACCCTGCCTGCTGCAGGCCGAGAACCTGCCCGCCGACTACAAGGCGATCGACGCGCGGTCTGTGTACAGGCAGTTCCTGCTCGATCGCGAAACGCTCGGCGCCTACGCCCAGGCCAACAGTCTGGTGCAGTGGGGCCGTACCAACCGGCATTGCGGGCGCTGCGGCTCTGCCATGAAGCCCGAGGCCGGCGGCTACCGCCGCAAATGTCCGCGCTGCGAGCACACGACCTTCCCGCGCACCGATCCTGTGGTGATCATGCTGGTGGTCGACGAGGCCAACAGGCGCTGCCTGATGGGGCGCAGCCCGCATTTTCCGGAGGGCATGTATTCGTGCCTGGCCGGTTTCGTCGAACCCGGCGAGACGATGGAAGACGCGGTGCGGCGCGAGACGCTCGAGGAATCGGGTATCCGCGTCGGCCGGGTGCGCTATCACGCGAGCCAGCCCTGGCCGATGCCGCATTCACTGATGATCGGGGTGATCGCCGAGGCGCTTTCTCAAGAGATCGGCTATGACACCCGCGAACTGGAGGATTGCCGCTGGTTCACGATCGACGAGACCGAGGCGATGCTGGCAAGCTCGCTGGGCGAAGCGGGCAAGACACCACCGCCCGGCGCCATCGCCCATCGGCTGATGCGCGACTGGATCGACTGGCGGCGGTGAGCTGCGATCGGAGGCCGGAGAGCACGCCCCCGCCACGGGCTGAGTTCGAGGGATCCTTCACCTCGCGGACACCTTGTCGGTCGGTCCTCAGACGGCCGGGCGATTACGCTAAATTTTGCACTGCAACGAGACGTTTCAGCTTTGTTTAACAACTAAAGTCGTACGCATTCGAACGACGGTCGCTTTGTCCTTGCCGACCTGACGCCCATGACGGGCACCCCCAGAAAATTTTTTTGGCCGGGCCCTGCCCGTATCCGCAGCGCATATTTCGCGAGGCTCATCCATGCGCAAATCAGCCAATCGCTCGGTGGCGACCAAACTTCTGCTCGTTACCGGATTGACGATCACGCTTCTGCTCGTCGTTTCCAACCTCTTCATGATCTTTCAGACGACCGACCGCGTGCGCGGGCTGGTGGTCGAACAGGCCCAATCGGAAGCCCGTGCGATCGCCCAGGACATCGCGGCACAGGTCGGCGAGCTGTCGAGTGCGGCCCGCACCATGGCCGGCGTTCTCGAGCGCTCACACGCGGCGGGCCTTTTGCCACGCGAAGGTACGATCGACATCCTGAAAGCCAATCTGGAGCAGAACCCATTCGCGTTCGGAAGCTGGATGGCTGAAATGCCGAAAGCCTTCGACGGTCTGCAGGAAGAGACCGCGGGAAACGCGGCGCTCGGGTCGAACGACGAGGGGCTGTTCTCGCCCTATTGGTCGAAAGACAGAAACGGCGCTATCCAGTTCAGCACCTTCAAGATCGATTACGACGCCGAGTGGTTCGCGCTGGCTGCCGCCAGCCGCGACGGCGCCATTACCAAGCCCTACCTCGCCGAAGGCACGGACGTGCCAACCGTGATGAGCTCGATCGCCTATCCGGTCGAATCCGGCGGCAAGCTTATCGGTGTTTCCGGGGTCGACATCTCGCTGGCATCACTTTCCGAGAAGCTGACCGCAATCCGGCCATTCGAGACCGGCCGCGTGATGTTGATTTCTCAGGATTCGAAGTGGCTGGTCGGCCCTGACGCCTCCTTCATGATGAAACCCTACGAAGGTGGTCGGGTCGAAGCGATCGAGAACGCGCTGTCCAACGGGACGGCAAGCGAGATCGACGATATCGAGAATGCGCAGGGAGAGGCGTTCGAGCGGATCGTCTATCCGTTCGACCTTCCGGGCGTCAACGCCCGCTGGGTCGTTCTCGTCGATGTGCCCGAAAGCGCGATCAACGCACCGGTCAGTGCCCAGACCAAGCTGATGATCGCGGGCGGGCTAGCGGTGCTTCTTGCTGCACTCGCCGGACTTTATCTGGCAAGTCGGCGACTGGTACAGCGGCCCATGGCCGCCATGCTGGAGTCCGTCGACAATCTGGGACTCGGCGACTACGAGACACCGGTCAGAGGCCAGAACCGGAACGACGAAATGGGGGCCCTGGCCGTGGCGCTTGAAGGCTTCCGCCACAAGCTGGCCGACGGCATCCGCCTCGAACGCGTCGCCGAGGACCAGCGTCAGATGACAGAAGCCGAGCGCACCAAGGCCGAAGGCGAGCGCGCAAGCTCGCTGGCTCTGCAACAGCGCGTCGTTGCAAGTCTGGCGGACGCCCTGTCCCAGCTTTCGCAGGGCAATCTGACCTATCGTCTCTCGGGTGACTTCCCCGGCGAATATGCCAAGCTGAAGAGTGACTTCAACTCGGCGATCGCCAGCCTCGAAGAGACGATCGTCACCCTGTCGCGTTCGGCCGACACGATCGGAACCGGAAGTCACGAGATATCGGACAGTGCCTCGGAACTCTCGCAGCGGACCGAGCGGCAGGCGGCAAGCCTCGAAGAGACCGCGGCGGCTCTCGACGAGCTGACCGCTCAGATCAACGCCAGCGCCGACAATGCGCGCCAGGCCGCCGTTTCGGTCAGCACTGCCGATGCCGATACCGCGAAATCCGGCGAAATCGTCCGCAAGGCGATCTCCGCGATGAACGGGATCGAACAGTCCTCCCACGAGGTCAACCGGATCATCGGCGTCATCGACGAGATCGCCTTCCAGACCAACCTTCTGGCGCTCAACGCCGGCGTCGAAGCGGCGCGGGCGGGTGAAGCCGGCAAGGGGTTTGCCGTGGTTGCCCAGGAAGTCCGCGAGCTGGCGCAGCGCTCGGCCACGGCCGCCAAGGAGATCAAGACGCTGATCAATACCTCGACCAGCCAGGTGAACGAAGGGGTGGATCTGGTCGGCCAGACCGGAAGCGCCCTCGAAAGCATTGCGGCCCAGGTCCGGCAGATCAACGTCACGATCCAGGAAATCTCCAGTTCCGCCGCCGATCAGTCGGTCGGGCTCAAGGAGATCAACGCCGCGATCAACCAGATGGACCACGTCACCCAGCAGAACGCGGCCATGGTCGAAGAGACCACTGCCGCAAGCCAGTCACTGAGCAACGAGGCGCGCAGTCTTCTGGCGCTGGTGGCGAGGTTCAGTACAGGCCGACAGGACGCGTCGAGGCAGACCGCAGCCACCGCCCGGCCGGCGACGGCGGCCTCGAAGGCGGCTCCTCAGCCGAAGGCAGCCGCAAGGGTTCCCCAAGTCGCGGGCAATACCGCGCTCTCGACCGAGAGCTGGGAAGAATTCTGAGCGCCTGCCGCTTATATGATCGAGAAACGAAATGGCGCGCCCGGGGCGCGCCATTTTTTTACGTGATTACACGCGTCCGTCAGCCGGCGACGTCCTCCGGCTCCTCCGTCTGGGTCTGACGGAACGGATGCGCCGGATAGACGCCGAGCACGTTGATCTCGCGCGAGAAGAAGCCGAGTTCCTCGAGCGCCCGGGCGACATGCGGTTCCTCGGGATGGCCCGCGATGTCGGCGTAGAACTGGGTAGCGAAGAATTTTCCGCCCGTCTGATAGCTCTCGAGCTTGGTCATGTTGACGCCGTTCGTCGCAAAGCCGCCCATCGCCTTGTAGAGCGCGGCGGGCAGGTTGCGGACACGAAAGACGAAGGTCGTCACGATCGGCTCGCCGTTCTGCGGCACCGGCGGCAGCTTCGGCTCTCGGGCGAGCACGACGAAACGGGTGACGTTGGTTTCGGTGTCCTCGACGTTTTCCGCCAGGATGTCGAGATTGTAGAGCGAGCTCGCCAGCCGCGGTGCGAGTGCCGCCATGGTCCGGTCGCCCTTCTCGGCCACGAGTTTCGCCGCACCTGCGGTATCGCCCGCCACCACCGGCTTCCACTTGTTGGCGCGGATCACCTTGCGGCACTGGCCGAGCGCATGGATATGGCTGTGTACGGTCTTGATCTCGTCGAGCTTCACGCCCGGCAGGGCCATCAGCTGGAAGTGGATCGGCATGAAGTACTCGGCGACGATGTGCAGTCGCGATTCCGGCAGCAGATGATGGATGTCGGCCACGCGTCCGGCGATGGTGTTCTCGATCGGGATCATGGCCAGATCCGTCTCGCCCTGTTCGAGCGCGATGAAGGCATCCTCGAAGGTCGCGCAGGGCAGCGGCTCCATGTCCGGGAACATGTCGCGGCAGGCCATGTCGGAATTGGCGCCGAATTCGCCCTGGAAGGCGATGCGATTGGTCTTCGTGGTCATGATGTCGTTTCCGGTTGCAAGTCAGGTGCGGGGCCGCTCATCGCTCAGGCCAGGCCGGCGGCAAAATGGCGGCGCGCCTTTTCGAGATCCTCGGGCGTGTCGACCCCGAGCGGGACCGTGTGGACGATCTCCACGTCGATGCGCATGCCGTTTTCCAACGCACGCAACTGTTCGAGCGATTCGCGCTGTTCGAGAACGCCCGGCGGCAGCGAGACGAACCTCTCGAGCGCGGCGCGGCGATAGGCGTAGAGACCGACGTGATGATAGAGCGGACCATCTCCATACGGCGCGGTGGCGCGGGTGAAATAGAGCGCGCGCAACCGGCACTCCCCGTTCGGTGTGCCGACCACCTTGACGATGTTGGGATTGGTCCTTTCGGCGTCGTCCTGAATCTCGACGGCGATGGTGGCGATGTCGACTTGCGGATCGGCAAGCGGGGCGGCGGCGCGGCGAATGGTCTCGGGCTCGATTGCGGGAATGTCGCCCTGTACGTTGACGACGGTCTCGATGTGGCCATCCGGATCGAGATGACCCAGCGCCTCGGCAATCCGGTCCGACCCCGACAGATGATCGGCGCGGGTCATGACGGCGCGAAACCCTGCAGCCTCGACGGTTCGGGCGATGTCCTCGGAATCGGTCGCCACCGCCACCAGACCGATGTCCGCTTCCGCCGCGCGGCGGGCGACCTGGACGATCATCGGCAGGCCGGCAATGTCGGCCAGCGGCTTGCCGGGCAGCCGGGTCGAGGCCATTCGCGCCGGAATGATGAGCGCAGTATTGGAATCCGGGCTTGCCATCCGTGGGGGAATCCTGAATTTAGGCGGTTCAGGCGAACCAAAATGTCTCACCCGTGCCGTGACAATCAGTGTTGCAACGGCAACGCAAAAGACATAGGTTCCGCGCGATTTCAAGACCGGTCCGGGATTTTGGGGCCTCGGACATGCATGGGAGCGATGCTCATGAACTCCTCATATCTCAACGCCGCCGCAGGGGCTTTTCTCGGCGTCGTTTTCGTCGTGATGACGATTTCGATCACCTCGGAAGGTATTTTCGATACCGAGGCGCCGGAAACTGCGGGATTCGCGATCGAGGCGGATGAATCGGCGGGTGCGGGCGCCAGCGAAGCGCCGGCTGCGGAAGAACTTGCTCCGATCGCGCCGCTGATGGCGAGCGCCGATCCGGCGGCGGGCGAGACCGTCTTCAAGAAGTGCGCCTCCTGCCACTCGGTCGATCCGAGCGGCACGAACAAGGTGGGCCCGGGCCTTTATGGCGTCGTCGGCCGGCCGGTCGCTTCGCATGAAGGCTTCAACTATTCCGCCGGGATGAAGGAGCACGTCTCCGTCGATCCGGACTGGACCTACGAAGCCCTCAACCACTTCCTGCATGCCCCGAAGAAGTACGTTCCGGGCACGGCCATGGGCTTTGCCGGCCTGAAGAAGGAAGAGGACCGCGCCAACGTCATCGCCTATCTGCGTGAGCAGGCTGCCGATCCGGTTCCGCTTCCGGACCCCGCCGCCGCCGCGCCGGCCGAGGGCGATCAGGCCGCAGCTCCCGCCGAAGGCGATGCGGCGGCTGCTCCGGCAGAGGGGGCAACCTCCACGGATGAAGCCGCTCCCACTTCGGAAGCAACGCCCGTAGAAGGCGCCGCGACCACCGAGGAAGCCGCACCGGCAGATGGCGCGGCTGCAACCGACGAGGCCGCTCCCGCCGAGGATGCGACCGCTCCGGCCGCCGATGAGGCCCCCGCAGCCGACACCCCGGCCGAAAGCACCGAGGAAGCTGCACCGGCTGAAGAACCGAAGCCGGAAACGGCCCAGTAAGATTGGTTCCGCCCGTCGGGCGAACGGACCCGAAATCCAGAGGCCGGGAGCGATCCCGGCCTTTTTCTTGTCCATGAGCTCCGGGCCACGCGATGCACGACGCAAAGTTTGGCCGCTTCGGCCTGTATTCAGCCGCATTATCGGTTAAGCTTTCCGAAATCCAACCGGAGAAGCTCATGACATCCAGACCGCGTCTTTCCATATGCCTCGCCGTTCTCGGCCTCGCGCTTTCGATCTGTGGCGCCCATGCCGAGGGAGACTGGAAACACGCGACCTCTCTGATGGGAGAGCCCAAATATCCCGCGGGATTCGAGCGGTTCGACTACGTCAATCCGGACGCGCCGAAGGGCGGCGAGTTGCGCATGTCGGAGGAAGGCACCTTCGACACCTTCAACCCGATCCTCGCCAAGGGCGATGCCGCCGCCGGCCTGAGCCTCGTCTTCGACACGCTGATGAAGAATTCCGAGGAGGAGGTCAGCACATCCTACGGCCTGATCGCCGAGGGTCTTTCCTATCCCGACGACCTGTCGCAAGCGACCTTCAAGATCCGCGCGGAAGCGAAATGGGCCGACGGCGAGCCGATCACGCCCGAGGACGTGATCTTCAGTTTCGAAAGCGCCAAGGCGCACAATCCGCTGCAGGCGAGCTATTACGCGCATGTCACCTCCGCCGAGAAGACGGGCGACCGCGAGGTCACCTTCACCTTCGACCAGACCAACAACAAGGAACTGCCGCAGATCCTCGGTCAGCTGACCGTGGTTCCGAAGCACTGGTGGGAAGGCGAGAATGCCGAGGGCGAGAAACGCGACATCTCCAAGACGACGCTCGAACCGGTGATGGGCTCCGGCCCCTACCGGATCGCCTCGTTTTCGCCAGGCTCGACGATCCGCTACGAGCTGCGCGACGATTACTGGGCCAAGGATCTCAACGTCAATGTCGGCCAGAACAATTTCGGCCTCATCAGCTACACCTACTTCGCCGACAACAATGTGGAGCTGGAAGCCTTCCGCGCCGGCAATATCGACTTCCGGCAGGAAAACTCGTCGAGCCGCTGGGCCACTGCCTACGACTTTCCCGACGTTCAGAGCGGCAAGGTGATCCGCGAAGAGATCGAAAACCCGCTGCGCGCCACCGGCATCATGCAGGCGATGGCGCCGAACATGCGCCGCGAGAAATTCCAGGACGAGCGGGTCCGCAGGGCGCTGAACTACGCCTTCGACTTCGAGTCGCTCAACCACAACCTCGCCTATGACGGGCTGACGCGCATCGACAGCTATTTCTGGGGCACCGAACTCGCCTCCTCCGGCCTGCCCGAGGGCCGCGAGAAGGAAATCCTGGAGGAGTACAAGGGCGCGGTTCCCGAAGAGGTCTTCACGACACCCTACGAGAACCCGGTCGCAGGCGACCCGCAGAAGCTGCGCACCAATCTGCGCGAGGCGCTCAAACTGTTCGGCGAAGCCGGCTACAAGCTCGACGGCAGCAAGCTCGTCAACACCACGACCGGCGAGCAGTTCGGTTTCGAGATCCTCTTGCAGAGCGCATCGTTCGAGCGTTCGGTGCTGCCCTATATCGCCGACCTGAAGAAGATCGGCATCGATGCGCGCATCCGCACCGTCGACACCGCGCAATACACCAACCGCGTCCGCAGCTTCGACTACGACATCATCTGGGTGGTCTGGGCGCAATCGCTCAATCCCGGCAACGAACAGTACAATTACTGGGGCTCGAAATCCGTCGATATCCAGGGCAGCCGCAACTATGTCGGCATTTCCGATCCGGTGATCGACAAGCTGATCCCGCGCATCGTCTTCGCCAAGGACCGCGACGAGCTTATCGCCACGACACGAGCGCTCGACCGGGTGCTGCTGGCACACCATTACGTGGTGCCGCTTTTCTACAGCCGCGCGGTCAAGGTCGCCTATCGCGACACCATCGCCCATCCGGACGAACTACCCTATTACGGTCTCGGCTTCCCGGATGCCTGGTGGTCGAAAGAGGCCGCGAACTGATCGGCACTTGCAATGGGCTGTGCGTTGGATTCCAAATGCCGGGAAGCGAATCACGCGGACGGGATGATTTGAGGACGCATTTTCTGAACAGCGCGACGACCGCCCTGCCGCTTTCGGCTGCCCCCGTTCCGGGGAGCGCCGGCTGATGGGCGGCTATATCCTCAGGCGCCTGCTCCTGATGATTCCGACGCTGATCGGGATCATGGCGATCTCCTTCGTGGTGGTGCAGTTCGCGCCGGGCGGACCGGTCGAACAGGTGATCGCCGAACTCACCGGGCAGGGCAACAATACCACCGAGCGCATTTCCGGCGGCAACGATCTGCAAGGGGCCGCCTTCAACGACGAGTTCAACTCGCAGTACCGCGGCGCGCAAGGTCTCGATCCCGATTTCATCAAGTCGCTGGAAAAGCAGTTCGGCTTCGACAAGCCGCCGCTGGAACGCTTTCTGAAGATGCTGTGGGACTACGCCCGCTTCGACTTCGGCGAGAGCTTCTTCCGCAACATCAGCGTCATCGACCTGATCGCCGAAAAGCTGCCGGTATCGATCTCGCTCGGCGTCTGGATCCTGCTTCTCTCCTACGGCATCTCGATCCCGCTCGGCATCCGCAAGGCGGTCAGCGACGGCTCGCGCTTCGACGTCTGGACCTCGGGCGTCATCATCGTCGCCTATGCGGTCCCCGGCTTCCTGTTCGGCATCCTGCTGATCGTGCTGTTTGCCGGCGGCTCGTTCTTCGACTGGTTCCCGTTGCGCGGCCTGACGTCGGAGAACTGGGCGTCGCTCTCCTGGCCCGAGAAGATCGTCGACTATTTCTGGCACCTCACCCTGCCGCTGATCTCGCTGGCGCTTGCCGCCTTCGCCACCACCACGCTTCTCACCAAGAACTCGTTCATCGACGAGATCCGCAAGCAGTATGTGACGACGGCGCGCGCCAAGGGGCTAGGCGAAAACCAGGTGCTCTACGGCCACGTCTTCCGCAATGCCATGCTGATCATCATTGCCGGCTTTCCCGGCGCCTTCATCACCGCCTTCTTCTCGGGCTCGCTGCTGATCGAGACCATCTTCTCGCTCGACGGCCTCGGCCGGCTCGGTTTCGACAGCGTCGTCAAGCGCGACTATCCGGTGGTCTTCGCCACGCTCTACATCTTCTCGCTGATGGGTCTCGTCATCGGCCTCATCTCCGACCTGCTCTATACCTGGGTCGATCCGCGCATCGATTTCGACCGGAGGGACGTCGGATGACCGCACGGCTCGAAACGGTGGACGCGAAAGTGCCGACGGGTCGGCCGAAGGGCTGGCTGTCGCCGATGAACAAGCGACGCTGGGCGAACTTCAAGGCCAACCGGCGCGGCTACTGGTCGCTGTGGATCTTCCTCATCCTCTTCGGCCTGTCGCTGGTGGCCGAACTGATCGCCAATGACCGGCCGATCGTCGCCTCCTACAACGGCGAGATCCTGTTCCCGATCGTCGTCGACTATCCGGAGGAGAAGTTCGGCGGTTTCCTGGCGCAAACCAATTATCGCGACCCCTTCATCCGCGACGAGATCGAGGCCAATGGCTGGATGGTCTGGCCGCCGATCCGCTATTCCTTCCTGACCGCTAACTCCAACATTCCGCACTCCGCACCGACCGCGCCGTTCTGGACGATGAGCCGCGAGGAATATTGTTCGGGCTATCCGCAGGGCGCCGACGATCCGGAATGCAACTGGCACAATCTCAACTGGCTCGGCACCGACGACCAGGCGCGCGACGTGCTCGCCCGGATGATCTACGGCTTCCGCATTTCGGTGCTGTTCGGACTGGTGCTGACGCTGTTCTCGGCCATCATCGGCGTCTCCTCCGGCGCGATCCAGGGCTTCTTCGGCGGCTGGACGGATCTCCTCCTGCAGCGTTTCATCGAGGTCTGGTCCTCGATGCCGGTGCTCTATGTGCTGCTGATCATCGCCGCGGTGCTGCCGCCGGGCTTCTGGGTGCTGCTCGGCATCATGCTGCTGTTCTCCTGGACCGCCTTCGTGGGCGTGGTGCGGGCCGAATTCCTGCGCGCCCGGAACTTCGAATATGTGAATGCCGCCCGGGCGCTCGGTATCGGCAACACCACGATCATGTACCGGCACCTGTTGCCCAACGCGATGGTGGCGACGCTGACATTCCTGCCCTTCATCCTGTCGGGCTCGATCACCACGCTGACCTCGCTCGACTTCCTCGGCTTCGGCCTGCCGCCCGGCTCGCCGTCGCTCGGCGAGATGATCGCGCAGGGCAAGCGCAACCTGCAGGCGCCCTGGCTCGGCCTGACGGCCTTCTTCTCGATCTCCATCATGCTGTCGCTCCTCATCTTCATCGGCGAGGCCACCCGCGACGCTTTCGACCCGAGGAAGACGTTCCGGTGAGCGCGGCCACAGACAACAATCCGCTGCTCTCCGTGCGCGATCTCGCCGTGACCTTCCACCAGGACGGCAAGGCGATCCCGGCGGTCAAGGGCGTGAGCTTCGACATCCATCCGGGTGAAACCGTCGCGCTGGTGGGCGAATCGGGCTCGGGCAAATCGGTGACCGCCCTTTCGGTGCTCAAGCTCCTGCCCTATCCGGCGGCGAGCCATCCCCATGGCGAGATCGTCTTCAAGGGGCGTGATCTGCTCAATGCCTCGACGCGGGATCTCAGGGCGGTGCGCGGCAACGACATCACCATGATCTTCCAGGAGCCGATGACCTCGCTCAACCCGCTGCACACCGTGGAGCGGCAGATTGCGGAAATCCTCGCGCTGCACCAGGGCGTGCGCAAGGCAGATGCGCGGCAGCGGGTGATCGACCTCCTGACCCAGGTCGGCATCCGCAACGCGGAATCGCGGCTGACGGCCTTTCCGCACGAACTCTCGGGCGGCCAGCGCCAGCGCGTGATGATCGCCATGGCGCTCGCCAACCGTCCGGAACTGCTGATCGCCGACGAGCCGACCACGGCGCTCGACGTGACCGTGCAGGCGCAGATCCTCGAACTGCTCGCCGACCTCAAGGCGCGCCACAGGATGGCGATGCTGTTCATCACCCACGACCTCGGCATCGTGCGCAAGATCGCCGACAAGGTCTGCGTGATGACGAAGGGCGAGATCGTGGAAGCCGGCCCGACCGAGGCGATCTTCACCGATCCGCAGCACCCCTACACGAAACACCTTCTCGCCGCCGAGCCGACCGGCCGTCCGCCAAAGACCGAGAAGGCCGCCGAAACGGTGATGGAAGCCAGGGACGTACGGGTCTGGTTCCCGATCAAGAAGGGCTTCCTGCGCAAGGTGGTCGACCATGTGAAGGCGGTCGACGGCATCTCGCTCAGCCTCAAGGCCGGCCAGACGCTCGGCGTGGTCGGCGAATCCGGCTCGGGCAAGACCACGCTCGGGTTGGCGCTGATGCGGCTTATTCGCTCGGAAGGTGAAATCCTCTTCGACGGTCAGCGCGTCGACACGCGCAGCTTCGCCGAAATGAAGCCGCTCCGGAGCCAGATGCAGGTGGTCTTCCAGGATCCCTACGGTTCACTGTCGCCGCGCATGTCGATCGCCGAGATCGTCGGCGAGGGGCTGAAGATGCACGGCGCTGAGCTTTCCGCCGACGAGCGCGATCGCCGGGTGGCCGAGGCGCTCGAGGAGGTCGGTCTCGATGCCGGCACCCGCTGGCGCTATCCGCATGAATTCTCCGGCGGCCAGCGGCAGCGCATCGCGATCGCCCGCGCCATGGTGCTCAAGCCGCGTTTCGTCATGCTCGACGAGCCGACCTCGGCGCTCGACATGAGCGTACAGGCGCAGGTTGTCGACCTGTTGCGGGACCTGCAGCGCAAGCACGATCTCGCTTATCTCTTCATCAGTCACGACCTGAAGGTGGTGCGCGCGCTCGCCAACGAGGTGATGGTGATGCGGGGCGGCAAAGTGGTCGAGGAGGGCGCGGCCGAGGACATTTTCGACCGGCCGAAGACCGAATACACCAAGGCGCTGATGGCGGCCGCCTTCGATCTCGAGGCGCGGCCCGGGGGCGCTGTCAGCGAGTAAAAGCATGACTGACGAACGCATCCTCCTGTCGGTGACAGGCTGGGACCCCGATGTCTGGCTCCGCGAACTCTCGAGCCACGCGCCAGGCCGCGAGATCGTGCTTGAACCCGATGGCGCGGAGGATCCCTCGATCCGCTATGCAGTGGTGTGGAAACAGCCGGAAGGGCTTCTATCCAACCTTCCCAATCTAAAGGCGATCTTCTCGCTCGGGGCAGGCGTCGACCACGTCTTCAAGGACACAACCCTGCCAGACGTACCCATCGTCCGCATCGTCTCGCCGGACCTGACGGCGCGGATGAGCGAATATGTAGTCTGGCAGGTGCTCGACCATCACCGCCACGGACCGCACTACCGGGCGCAGCAGCAGGATCGGACCTGGCACGAGTTGCGCGACCAGCCCTCGGCTGACGAGGTGACGGTCGGGATCATGGGGCTGGGGGAACTCGGCCGGGATGCGGCGGCGAAACTCGCCACGCTCGGGTTCAGGCTCACCGGCTGGTCACGGCGTCCGCAAAGCCTCGAAGGCATAACATGCTATGCCGGAGAGGAGGGCTTCGGCGATTTTCTCGCTTCGGCCAACATCTTCGTGGTGCTGTTGCCGCTAACCGACGACACGCGCGGCATTCTCAACCTCGCCACGCTGCGCCGGATGACCCGGGGCGATCATTTCAGCGCTCCGGTCGTGATCAATGCCGGTCGTGGCGGACTGCAGGTCGAAACCGATCTCGTTACGGCGCTGGACGAAGGCGTTCTCTCCGCGATCACGCTCGACGTCTTCGAGACCGAGCCGCTGCCGGTGGACAGTCCGCTCTGGGCGCATTCCAAGGTCACCATTACCCCGCATGCGGCGGCGGCCTCGAGCCCCTCGAAACTCGCCGGGCCCATTGTCGAGCAGATGAAGGCCTTTGACCGGGGTGAACCGCTGGTCAATCTTGTCGACCGCGACGCCGGCTACTAAGTAAGTTCTGCCTTACGAAAGAACTCGTCGGTAGCCAGTAGGTGGACCGTAAAGGGCGGCGATGCGCGCGATCGCACCCGCGAGCGGCTCGCGTGTGACCGTCATCGTACCGCCCGATGCGTGAAGCAGGGTGTGGCCGTCGTCTTCGACGAAGCCGACATGACCTTTCCAGAAGACCAGATCGCCGCGCCTCAATCCGTCCCTGTCCGGATCGATGGCCGATCCGAGGCCCTTCGCCTGCATGTCGGAATCGCGCGGCGCTTCGCGTCCTGTCATCGCGAAAGCCATCTGCACCAACCCCGAACAGTCGATCCCGAAGCCCGAGCGGCCGCCCCAGAGATAGGGTGTTTCGAGAAACTGCGCGGCAATCGCCACCGGATCGGTTTCAGGGGCGACGTCGAGCGGCCGGCAGTGGGATGCGATCACCGCCTCGCCGCTTTCGAGCACGAGATAGCGGGTGTCGCGGGTCATCGCGTCGCCGACCACCGCAAGCCTGCTTCCCATCGACAGGGCCGAGGTCGCCGGGAATTTCAGGTCCGGGCCGGGATAGAGAAAGCTGCGCTGGCTGACCACGATATGGGTCGGCGCTCCCGGTCCGGAAGCGAGCGAGGTATCGGACACGTAGCCGACATAGGAATCGGCGTCGCACTTCACCCAGGCCCAGCCTTCGTCCCGGTCGAGTACGCGCACGCTCTCGCCGAAGAGAACCTGGCTGTCGATGCCGGAGGACAGGTCGGGTTGCGGGCGAATGTCGAGGACCGGTACGACCACATGCGCGGGCTCGCCCTCGGTGAAGCGCTCCGCCTCGACCTGACCCTCGAGGGCGGCCTCGGCGAGGTCGGGGCGAAAGGCGTTGAGCCGCCTGTCGAGTGTCACACTCATGGCATCACCCCGTCACGCGGCAGGTTGGCCGCCTCGTTGATAATGATGTCGCCGAGTTTTTCGACGAAGAGCGCGCCCTCGACGGTCCGCTTGATGATGACGTTGCGGCGATCACGCTCGTCGCGGACCCGCCGGACCAGACCCATATTGCCCATCGTGTCGAGCGCGCGGGTGATCACCGGCTTGGTGACCCCGAGCTTGGCCGCCAGACCGCGCACGGTATGTGGCGGCGGCTTGAGATAGATGTGCAGCAGGATGACGAGCTGACGCATGGTAAGGTCCGGCCCGACGAGCTGCAACTGGGCGAAAGTCGCCGCATGCCAGAGACCAAGCGCCTGGGACGGTTTGAGATCGATGGACATCGAAGCAGCCGCGCATTTCGTTACGGAACCGTTCCATATTTCCGGACCGGGGCCGTTTGCGCAAGTCCCCGCCGGCAGAAATCGCCGGATGCTGACCCAGACAGTCTAACGGTAGCGATCCCCCAGGAGCTTGTAGAGCGCGCGGATGCCCTGCGCCTGCCCGCCGACAGGCGCGTGCGGCTGCGCTTTCGGCGTCCAGCCGAAGATGTCGAGATGACACCAGGGAATGTCCTTGTCGACGAAACGGCGCAGGAACAGGGCGGCGGTGATCGAGCCGGCAAAGCCGCCGGCGGGCGCATTGGTGATATCGGCCGCCGGCACGTCGAGCATGGTCTCGTAGGGCTTGTAGAGCGGCATGCGCCAGAGCGGATCGGCGACATCGCTGGCGGCTTGCGCGAGATCCCCGGCGAAACGCTCGTCATCGGTATAAAAGGGCGGAAGGTCGGGGCCGAGCGCCACGCGCGCCGCCCCCGTCAGCGTCGCCATGTCGATGACGAGTTCCGGAGCGTCCTCGCAGGCATAGGTCAGAGCGTCGCCGAGCACCAGCCGGCCCTCGGCATCGGTGTTGTCGATCTGGACGCTTACGCCCTTGCGGCTGCGCAGGATATCGCCGGGACGGAAGGCATTGCCGGCAATGGAATTTTCCACCGCCGGAACCAGAACGCGCAAATCGACCGGAAGTCCGGCATCCATGATCATCAGCGCCAGTCCGAGCACATTGGCCGCGCCGCCCATGTCCTTCTTCATCAAAAGCATGGAGGAGGACGGCTTGATGTCGAGACCGCCGGTATCGAAACACACGCCTTTGCCCACCAGCGTGATCTTCGGCGCGCCTTCCTTGCCCCAGCGCATGTCGAGAAGTCGCGGCGCATCGGCGGCGGCGCGGCCGACGGCGTGGATCATCGGGAAATTCTTTTCGATGAGTTCGTCGCCCGCAATCACGCTGATCGCCGCGCCATAGTGGCTGCCGAGCGCGCGGAACACGTCCTCGAGCGCGGCGGGTCCCATGTCGTTGGCGGGCGTATTGATGAGATCGCGCGCCAGATCGACACCGGAAGCGATTCGCACGAGCTCTTCGGCGTCGACGCCATCGGCCAGCGCAAGCCTGCCGCGGGCGGAGCCGGGCTTCCTGTAGGTCTCGAACCGGTAGCCGCCGAGGGCGACGGCGAGCGAATCACGTGCGACGTCGTCCGAGCCCACGAGATGCCACGCGCCTTCCGGCAACAGGCCCGCGAGCTTGCCCGCGGCGAACGGGTGGGCGCTCGGCGCTTCGCCGGTCCCGAACAGGCAGCCCGAAAGATTTCCGTTTCCATCGGAAACCAGGAGATGGCTTCCTTCCGCGCCGGTGAAGCCGGCATTGCGGGCCCAGGCGGCCACTTCGGCCGGCAGTCCGGCGGTGTCGACCGCACCCTTGCCGACGAGCCAGACCGGGCGGCTTTCGCCCTCCGTCTGGGCAGAATAATCGCGCTTGATGAACTGGTAAGGCGCCATGCGGCGGCACTCCTCGATGCTGTTTCGTTGCCCCGTGCGGGGTTTGTTAACCGTTGGTTAGGGTTAACAGATTATTGCTCAGGGAGGGAACACGGCGACGCTTGGTTTTTGCATGGTGACCATCCGCCGGACCGCATAGCGGACAGGGATTGCACACATGAGTATCGTCACGTCGGGACCCCGAATCATCCGGAACCTCAGCGTTTCCACCGCAGCCGTGCTGCTGGCCGTCTCGCTGGCGGGCTGCGCGACCAAGTCGCCCATGCATACCGGATCGATCCCCAAGCTCAACAAGTCGGTCGATTCGATGAACGCCGCGGAACTGCGTCAGGCGTCCGAACGCTACGGCAAGGCCTATGAGCGCAATCCGGCCGACGCCGCCACCGGCATGAAATACGCAGAAATGCTGCGCATGTCCGGCCGCAACGACCAGGCGCTCGCCGTCATGCAGCAGGTGGCGATCCGCAATCCGACCGACCGGACCGTGCTCGCCGCCTACGGCAAGGCGCTCGCCGGCGCAGGCGAACTGGCCAAGGCGCTCGAAACCATCCGGCGCGCCCAGACGCCCGACCGCCCGAGCTGGCAGCTGCTGTCGGCGGAAGGCGCGGTGCTCGACCAGCTCGGCGATTCCGACAGCGCCCGGACGAGCTATCGCAAGGCGCTGGAAATCCAGCCGGACGAACCCTCGGTTCTCTCCAATCTCGGCATGTCCTACCTGATCAACGGCGATCCGCGCTCGGCGGAGACCTATCTGCGCAAGGCCGCCAACCAGCCCGGCGCCGACAGCCGCGTGCGCCAGAACCTCGCGCTCGTCGTCGGCCTTCAGGGCCGCTTCCAGGAAGCCGAGAATATCGCCCGCGCTGAACTCTCTCCCGATCAGGCCCAGGCCAATGTCGAATATCTGCGCGCCATGCTCGCCCAGCAGAACTCCTGGGCCAAGCTGCAGAACGGCGAAGAGAAGAACACCAACTGATCGGGCGCCAGGCTCCTCAGGTGCCCCCGGCGCGCCCGCAGCGGAACGCCCATATGATCACGCCCTCGGACGTCTCGTCGTCTACACCCACAGGATCGAGGACATGGTTGCGTTCTACTGCCGCCATTTCGGGTTCGAGGCGGTGCTCCACGACGGTGATCACATTGTGGAACTCCGTCCCCGCGACGGCGGGGTCGCGATCCTTCTCCATCCCGCGTCAAAGGGCCAGAAGGCCGGACAGTCCCTGATCAAGCTCGTCTTCGATGTCGAGGATGTCGAGGGCTTCTGCGCAGCCGCGCGCGATGCCGGCCTCGTCTTCGGTCCGGTGCACAAGGCCGGCGGCTACAGTTTCGCCAACGCCAGGGATCCGTCAGGCAATTCCGTCTCGGTGTCGAGCCGGGCGTTTTCGACCTAGCGATCGCCTGTCGGTCTCTTGAGGAAAGGCGGCGGGCCGGGCGCCTCAGCCGAAATTGTCCATGACCTGGATGATGGCCGGGCCGAGGATGACGCCGATCAGCACCGGCAGGAAGAACAGGATCATCGGCACGGTCAGCTTCGGTGGCAGCGCGGCAGCCTTCTTTTCAGCTTCCGTCATGCGCGCGTCGCGGCTTTCCTGCGCAAGCACGCGCAAGGCCTGGGCGATCGGCGTACCGTAGCGTTCGGACTGGATGAGGGCCTGTGTGACCGACTTGACGTTTTCGAGCCCGGTACGGTTGCCGAGGTTCTCGAAGGCCATGCGCCGGTCCTGGAGATAGGACAGTTCGGCGGTGGTCAGCAGGAATTCCTCGGCGAGCGCCGTCGACTGGATGGCGATTTCCTCGGCGACGCGCTTCATTGCCGCCTCGATCGACACACCCGATTCCACGCAGATGAGCATCAGGTCGAGCGCGTCCGGCCAGGCGATCTTGATCGACTTCTGGCGCTTTCCGGCCTGGTTCGAGACGTAGAGGTTGGGCGCATAGAAGCCGGCATAGGCCGCCACGATACAGGCCAGGAGGCGCACGGTGAAGGGTTTGTCGACCAGCGCGCCGAGAACGAAGATATAGATGATCGCCACCGCCAGGAAGACGAACGGCAGGATGACGCGCGCCAGAAGAAACATGTTGAGCGCGTTCTGGGTGCGGAAGCCGGCGCTCCTGAGCTTGGCCACCGTGGCATCGTCGGCAAGCGCGTTCCTGAGATTGAGCTGCTCGACGATCTGGCGGACCGACTGGTTGTTCTTGTTGCGCAGCCCGGGGCGGGACTTGTTGTTCTGGTCGGCGGTCAGACGCGACCGCTCGCGGGCACGGATTTCCTCGCGTTCGAGCGCCGCCGATTTCATCCGCGCTTCGAGATCCCCCTTTTCGAAGAAGGGCACCATGATGGTGAAGAGGGTCGCGAAGACGGCGACCGAAACCAGCACGGGCACCAGATAGGTGGGATCGGTGAGGGCTGAGAGCAATGTTGCGATCATGGCGTGCTCGCTAGACCTCGAAGTTGATCATGTTGCGCATGACGAGAATGCCGATCGACATCCAGACCGCCGACGCCCCCATGATCATGTGGCCGCGGGGGTCGGTGAACAGGATCAGCATGTATTCGGGCGAGGTCAGGTAGACGAGTGTCGCCACGATGAAGGGCAGCGCGCCGATGATGACGGCCGACGCCTTGGCTTCCATCGACAACGCGTTGACCTTGGCCTTCATCTTGCGGCGATCGCGCAACACGCGCGAGAGGTTGCCGAGCGCCTCGGAGAGGTTGCCGCCGGCCTGCGCCTGGATGGCGATGACGATGGCGAAGAAATTGGCTTCCGGTAGCGGGATGCGGGTGTAGAGGCGCGCGCAGGCCTCGGGCACAGTCATGCCCATCTGCTGGGCCTCGACGACGCGGCGGAACTCGGTACGGACAGGTTCCTGGCCTTCGCTGGCGATCATGCGGATGGCATCGTTGAGCGGCAGACCCGACTTGATGGAGCGGACCATCACGTCGAGCGCGTTCGGAAACTCGTTGAGAAAGGCCTTGAAGCGGCGCTTGCGCAGGAAGCCGAGGATCCACCGAGGCAGACCGAGACCGCCGACGATCGCCGCGCCACCGGCGACAAGCAGCGTGCCGTTGGTGATGAAGGCGACGAATCCGATGACCAGGCCGAGAACCGCCGACATGATGTAGAATTGCCGCACGGAGATGGGCAAACCCGCCTGCATGATGCGATCGGGCAGCGGAGGCGACTTTCGCTTGTCGTTTTCCTTCTGCTTATCCTCGAGGGTCTTGAGGCTTTCCTGCATGGTCTTGCGGCGCTTGTTGGCCTCGGACATGCGATCGCGGGCTGCGTTGACCTTGCTGCGGTCGGTCTCGGCCGCCTTGACGCGATTGAGACGGTTGGTCGACTTCTTGTCGGCCTCGATCCGGTTGTAGAGCACACCATAGCCGAGTGCCGCCGCGGCGAAGGCCGCCAACGCGATCATGGCAAGAACGGTGGTGTCGATTCCGAACACGAGACAATCCTATTCCGACAGTTTTTCCATGGAATCGAGTGCCGCTGCGAGCCGGCGGTCCTCGTTGTAGTAGCGAGCGCGGTCCCAGAAGGCCGGGCGGCCGATACCGGTGGAGCGGTGCTGGCCGATAAGCTTGCCATTGGCATCCTCACCGACGATGTCGTAACGCATCAGATCCTGGGTGATGATCACATCGCCTTCCATACCGAGCACTTCGGTGATGTGGGTGATGCGGCGCGAGCCGTCACGCAGACGCGCGGCCTGGATGATCACGTCGATCGAGCCGGAGATCATCTCGCGCACGGTCTTGGCGGGCAGCGTGTAGCCGCCCATGGCGATCATCGATTCCATACGGCTGAGGCATTCGCGCGGGCTGTTGGAGTGGATGGTGCCCATTGAGCCGTCGTGACCGGTGTTCATCGCCTGCAACAGGTCGAAAACCTCCGGTCCGCGCACTTCGCCGACGATGATGCGTTCGGGACGCATACGCAGACAGTTCTTGACCAGGTCGCGCATGGTCACCTCGCCCTCGCCCTCGATATTGGGCGGGCGGGTTTCGAGGCGGACCACATGCGGCTGCTGGAGCTGCAGTTCGGCGGAGTCCTCGCAGGTGATGATGCGCTCGTCGGTATCGATATAAGCGGTCAGGCAGTTCAGCAGCGTCGTCTTGCCGGAACCGGTACCGCCGGAAATGACGACGTTGCAGCGGACGCGGCCGATGATCTGCAGGATCTGCGCGCCCTCCGGCGTGATAGCGCCGAAGCGGACGAGCTGGTCGAGGGTGAGCTTGTCCTTCTTGAACTTACGAATGGTGAGCGCGGTGCCGTCGATGGCGAGCGGCGGTGCGATCACGTTGACGCGGCTGCCGTCGGGAAGGCGCGCGTCGCAGATCGGGCTCG
>CAZEJG010000045.1:0-22457 GCA_964511625.1 uncultured Hoeflea sp. | reverse complement strand
TGGCGGAGAGGAAGGGATTCGAACCCTCGATACCCTTCCGGGTATACTCCCTTAGCAGGGGAGCGCCTTCGACCACTCGGCCACCTCTCCGTCGAGCGCTTGTTATCCGACTGTGCCCGGCTAATCAACCGCTTTCAACCTGCTTGTGCGACGCCGCAGGGGACGGGGCACGGAGCGGATTTCGCGCCGCTCCATCGGCGCCGATTGGAGACCTTATATATATACGCGTTTCCCGACGGTCCCATTGGCTTCTGATTCCAAGTCGCGATCTATCCTCGGCGACGGGTAGGGAGACGGGAGTCGGAGCCATGCGGCCCGCGGCGTCTCGCAGTCTCCAATAATTTCAGCACCTTGCGCCGTTTTGAGCGCGGAGAATCGCTTGGGCGCCTCGAATTGATACGCCAATCTGTGATTCCGTGCCGTCTGGCGTCGAGAATGGCCGTTTCGTGCCTCGGTCCCGCCGCAAATCCTAACCGGACCTTAACAAACCGGCGGGGGGTCGGACGAAATCGTGTCATTTGTGCAACAGGACCTTGGCAAGGCTGTCGGCGGCCGCCTCAATTAGCTTGTTCTGCGTTGCGTAACCCGGCGCTGCGGGTATGTTCGGTCTCGAAGCCAAGGCGGACATCGTCTTTCTTCGTCTTTTGGGGATGGGGTTGGGGACAGCTCCTTCAGCAGACCCAAGCCCTTTGAAACTTTTGACTGGAGGTCAATCATGAACATCAAGAGCCTTCTCCTCGGCTCCGCTGCAGCTCTCGTTGCAGTTTCGGGTGCTCGTGCTGCCGATGCGATCATCGCTGCCGAACCCGAGCCCGTTGAATATGTCCGCGTTTGCGACGCATTCGGCACCGGCTACTTCTACATCCCGGGCACCGAAACCTGCCTGCGCATCCACGGCTACGTCCGTTTCGACGTCTTCGGCGGGGAACTGTTCGAGCGCACCAGCACCACCGGCGACGGCACCTATGCCCACAACACCCGCCTGTCGCTGCGCACCTCGACCGCTTCGGAAACCGAACTCGGCACCCTGCGCACCTACACCGAGACCCGTTTCAACTGGGGTAACGCTCAGAACTACTTCACTACCTCGACCCCTGGTGCCGCTCCCGGTTACGACACCGACAGCCGTTGGTCGCTGAACTTCGCCTGGATCCAGCTCGGCGGCCTCCGCCTTGGTAAGGATGAATCGTTCTTCTCGACCTGGACCGGTTATGCCGGCGCCGTCATCAACGATACCCCGCTCGGCGGCTACGGTCCGTTCGACACCAACCTGATCAGCTACACCTACACCGGTGGCGCTTTCCGGGCCGGTATCGCTCTTGAAACCGGTGACGACAACTACGGCACCACCGGCAAGTACAACGCTGCTGCATACACCAGCACCTCCGGCAGCAAGGGCCAGGGCTGGGGCATCACCGACTACATGCCGCATGTCGTCGTTGGTCTCGGCGCAACCTTCGGTATGGTTGACCTGTCGGCCGTGGCCGCTTGGGACAGCCGCGATGGCTTCGACGTCTTCGGTAACGAAGTCGGCGGTTGGGCTGGCAAGCTCCGCGCTGACGTCACCTTCAACGACGCCTTCTCGGTCTTCGCAATGCTGATGTACGGTGAAAACTCGTCGGCTTACACCACCTGGGCAAACGGCGCATCGACCGAAGACACCTTCGCGATCTCGGCCGGTGGTTCCTATGCCTTCTCCGACAAGGGTTCGTTCAACATGGAAGTTGACTGGGCCGAAGGCAACACCGGTACCCCGGACGATCAGTGGGCTGTCACTGCCAACGTCGCTTACGAACTGGTCCCGGGTCTGACTGTGACCCCGGAAATCCAGTACATCGACGCCGGCGACGGCACCGACGCCTTCGGCGGCGGCGTGCGCGTCCAGCGTTCGTTCTAATCGAATACACTTCGATTGCAGGAAACCCGGCAGCGCAAGCTGCCGGGTTTTCTTTTTGTGCTCATGCGGCTTTGGCTTTTCACCAGACCATGTCGGCCTAGAACTTGGCGGAATCGCGCGCTATGCATGATCTCCAAGCGGTTTTTCCGCAAGGGAAGGATGTCGGATGTGGAACTGGAAACGCTGGATCTGGCCAGGTCTTGTCTCGATCCTGGCGCTGACGGCCGGAGCGCTCTGGTTTGCGACCGGTCGGATCGAGGCGGATCTGTCCGCGCGAGCCGGGCAGGCCCTGTCTCCGTTAGGCAGCTGGGTCACGGCGACCGCTGAGGGGCGCGATCTGGTGATCAGCGGTGACGCGCCCGGCGAAGACGCCCGCAGCGCGGCCGTTGCGGCCGCGGCAAAGGTCCGGGGCGCGCGCACCGTCATCGACCGGACCGGATTGCTGCCGGTCGAAAGTCCCTACCGTTTCTCGGTCACCAAATCCGACGCCGGGATAGCGTTGTCCGGCTTCGCGCCGTCGGCAGAGGCGCATGAGGCGTTCAGGTCGCAGATTGGAACGGCATTGCCCGGCATGGCCATGACCGACGAGGTCTCCCTGGCGCGCGGGGCGCCCGATACGCTTGATAAAATGATCGATTTGGGCACGCGCCAGCTTTCCCGGCTCGGCGCCGGGGCGTTCGAGATCGAGGACAATCATCTCGCTATCTCGGGCGCGGCGTTGTCACCCGACGACTACGACGCGTTGATCGCCGATATCCGCGCTGCCGATGGCGACATCTCCCTTGCCGGGGTCACGTTGCCTCCGGCGCCGGGTCCCTATCTTTTCCGGGCAGAGCGCGTGGAGGGGCAATTGGTTCTTTCGGGTTATGCCGCGGATGCGGACCAGCGCCAGCGTCTCATGGAAATAGCCGGCGGGGACGCGGAAAATGAGGTCCGGCTGGCCGAGGGTGCGCCGGATGGCGTGGAATGGGGCGTGGCCGCCGCCAAGGCGATCGAGGCCGCTTCGCTTCTCGCGACCGGCGCCGCGGAAGTCACCGGCAACCGGCTCGACGTATCCGGCGATGCGCGCGATCTCAATGCCTTCCGGTCGCTGCAGGAGCTGATTGGCGATTCCTTGCCGGGCGGATTGATTCTGGGGACGACGGACATCGGCCTGCCGGCGAGCGGTGCGCAGAGCGATGGTTCTTCGCCGTGAAGTCGCGTAGACTGGCGTTCTGCGGCAGGCGAGGGAGGACGGAATGACCTATCTGATCGGACAGCTCTGGCTCTGGCTGCTCTTGGCTTTCGCCATCGGCGTTTTTGTCGGCTGGGCCACCTGCGGTTCGAGGGCGCGCTCCGGGGGCTCGTCATGATCATGTTCATCCTTCAGACGCTGGTGCTGATTGCGATCGCCTTTGTGATCGGCGCGGTCGTCGGATGCTGGCTCCAGTCGTCGATCGGGACATCGTCGGGTGCCGATGCGCCGGTGGTCCCGCCGGCGCAGGAGCCGGCGGCGGTAGAAGAAACCTTGTCGATCGCGCCAGTGCAGGATGTGGCGCCCGCCGCCGCGATCGCGCCTGCGGCGATGCCGGAAGTTCAGTCGACCGCGCAGCCTGATGACGCGCCCGAACCGTCTCCGCGCAAGAGCGCGAAGAAATCAACCAAGTCCGCATCCCCGCCCTCGAGGAAAGCTGCCGCCAAACCGTCGGCGGCGGCGAAAAAAACGAGGAAGACTGCTTCCCTGAAGCAGAAGACGGCAACGGATGCCGCGGAAGCCGGCGGTCCCGACGATCTGAAGAAGATCAAGGGGATCGGGCGGGTCATCGAAGGCAAGCTCAACGCCGAAGGCATCACGCGCTACGCGCAGATCGCCGCCTGGACCAAGAAGGATGCGGCGGCATTCTCCGAAAAGCTCGACTTCCAGGGCCGCATCGAGCGGGAGGACTGGATCGCCCAAGCCAAGGTGCTGGCGAAGGGCGGTTCGACCGCTTTTTCAAAACGGGTCGGTCGCGGCGAGGTCAAGAGTTCGAGCTAGGCCGGTTCGTTTTCAGGCGTGCCGCTGATCGCAGTTGGCGAGGAAATTCCTGATCAGGGCCGGCAACGAGCCGAGATGCAGGAAGGGCGCGTGGCCCTGTCCAAGCGCGGTGTGTGTCTCGATATGCGGCGCACGTGATTTCATTTCGGCGACGGTCTCTTCCGACAGAAGTGAGGAATTTTCTCCCCGGATCACCAGGAGCGGCTTGCGGGCCGCGAGCGAATCGAACTGCGGCCACATGGTGGGCAACGGTGTCGAGAAATCCATGTCTTTGAGACTGTTCAACAATTTCGGATCGAAATCGGCCTTCAGGCGGCCCTTGGCATCTTTCACGAAAATGGCGTGGGCGAAGTCCGCCCAGTCCGCATCCGTCAATGCCGGAAAGGCTTTGCCGTGGATCTCCTTCTGGATCCTCGCCGCTTCCTCGAAGCTCGCCGGTTTGGGCGCGCGCGTCAGGTAGGTCTTGATCTGGGCGAGGCCTGCCCCCTCGATCACCGGGCCGATGTCGTTGAGGATCCCGCCGGCGATGACGCCGGGGCGCATGGCAGCGAGCACATGCATGATCAGTCCGCCGCGCGAGGTGCCGAGAAACAGCGCGTGTTCGAGCCCGAGAGCGGCCATGCCCGCCAAGAGGTCGTCGGCTTCGGTCAGTACCGTGTAGTCGTCCTCCGACTTTGCCCATTCGGAGCCGCCGCGGCCGCGATAGTCGAAGGACACGACACGGCGCGGCGTTTCGCTGTCGCTCACGAGCGCCAGGGCCAGATCATGGAAGTCGCGGGTATTGCGCGACAGGCCGGGCAGGCAGATCAGCGGCAGCCGGCCGAAGGTCCGGGGCGATGTGCGGCCGTAATCGCGGGCGTGCAGCCTCAAGCCGTCGGGAGCGGAGAAGAACACATCCTCGTAGGGATCACCGGAACTCGTTCCGGTCGTCTGTGCCATCGGTGCGTTCACGGTCGTCTCCCCAAGCCTCGTGTCCCCCGTCTTACGCGAGAGAAGGCGTGGGGAAAAGACCGCCGGTCAGGGCCTGCCCGCGTCTTCATGTCCGGCCGAACCTGAGGTCCGAGGCGATATCCGCCGGCTGGCCGAGGCGCGCCTTGTAGATCTGGTAGTTCTCGAGCACGTGCTGGACGTAGTTCCGGGTCTCGGGGAAGGGGATGGATTCGACCCAGTCGACGACGTCCTCGATCGGCTTGCCGCGCGGATCGCCGAAGCGCTCGATCCATTCGTTCACCCGCTTCGGGCCGGCATTGTAGGCCACGAAGGTGAGGATGTAGGAGCCGCCGAAGCGGTCGATCTGTTCCCCGAGATAATGCGATCCGAGCGTGGCGTTGTAGCCGGCATCACGCGTCAGCCGCTCCGGCGAATAGGCGAGACCATGACGGGTCGCGACTTCGCGCGCGGTGCCGGGAAGCAGTTGCAGCAAGCCGCGGGCATTGGCGGGGGAGACGGCGGAGAGATCGAAGGAACTTTCCTGGCGGGCGATTGAATAGGCGAGCGCCAGACCGGATCCGGAGGTGTCGGCGTCGCGCGGCATGACGCCCAGCGGGAAGGCCAGAGCGCCCACCTCCAGCCCGCGCGACCAGCCGATTTTTCCGATCCTGAGCGCCAGACGGTAATCGCCCTTGGCGCGTGCGAGATTGGCGAGAAGCGTCATTTCGCCGGGACTTTCCAGCGTTTCGGCGAGATGGCCGTAGAACTGGCGGGCGCGGGCGTCCTC
The DNA here is from genome assembly GCA_964511625.1 of uncultured Hoeflea sp. Classification (GTDB taxonomy): domain Bacteria; phylum Pseudomonadota; class Alphaproteobacteria; order Rhizobiales; family Rhizobiaceae; genus Pseudohoeflea. Next base: position 16,829 of record CAZEJG010000045.1, on the reverse strand, counting down.
GCCGATCGCCTGCAACCGCTCCAGCGCGCGCACCGTCTCCCTCTCCTTAAAGCGAGCCCGGTCCGAGGGGCTCGGCTGCGGATCGGCAAAGGGCTGCGGCTGCTCCTTGAGGGCCGATGCGGCAAGCTGGCCGTAGTAACTCGCGGGATGCTCGGCTGCCTTGGCATAGAGCGACGCCGCGTCGTCCGCGGCCTGTTTCTCCGGATCGCCGCCCATAGCCTCGGCCGTGCGGGCGAGCCAGTAATAGGCGCGGGCTTTGTCGGCGCGCGAATTGGCCAGTTCCAGAAGCTTGCGGAAATGCGGCTCCGCCTTTTTCGGTTCTTCGAGCCCGCGCAGCGCGTACCAGCCGGCGTGGAACTCAGCTTCCGCGGCGATGCGAGGGCGGGTAGCCTTGTGGGCGGCGGCGACCTTCCAGGCTTTTTCGGCCTCTCCCTTTTCCATCAGGCCGCGGCTGACGATGCGCTGCTCGATCCACCATTCCTCGGGATCGAGGAGGGCCGTGTCGTCGGCGGGCATGGCGGAAAACAGGGCGGCGGCTTCGTCGATCCTGTCGAGTTGCCGAAGCCTCCGGATCTTGAGGTAGGTGAGGGCGGGGTCGTCCTTGAAGCTCTCGTCCACCTTGTCGATCGCAACGTCGGCGCGCTGGGGCGCCTTGATGGTCTGAACCCAGGCCTGGTAGAGCGATTCCGCGCCGGCCAGCCGCGCGGGCTCCAGCGCTGCCCTGGTGCGATCGCGGTAGAGAAGCCGCTTCATGCGGTCGAGATAGTCGGCCTTGGTGAAATAGGGCTCGAACTCCTTGGCAAGCGCGGTCGCGGCGCGCGGTTCGAGATCGATGTCGTTCCAGACCGTGCGGACGATTTCCGTAGCTTCGGTGTCACGGCCGAGACGGCGCAAGGCGCGAGCCTTGGCGACCTTGCCCGCGATCGTCAGCGGCGGCTTCTGCGCGAAGGCCGCGATCAGGCTCATGGGCGAGGGGTTCTCGCGGTAGAAGGCTAGCTCGAAATTGATGCCGATCGTCTCGTCACCGGGCCAGTCGGAAAAGATCTTGCGGGCGCCGGCAAGTTCGGCGGCGTCCAGCCCTGCACTGCGGCTCATTGCCATGCTCCAGCGCAGGATTTTTGCGTCCAGACTGTCGGCATCGAGCGTTGCCAGGATTTTTCGCACCTCGTCGGGATCACCGCGATCGAGCGCGTCGAGACCATTCTCCAACGTCGGTGCGACGATGATCTCGCCGTTGTCGTCGAGCTGCGGTTTCTCGATCGGAACCGGCATCGGCACGTCGAGGGCATGGCCGGTGGCGACCGGTCCCATGGTGAGGCCGAACCCGAGAAGTGTCGATCCGATCTGGCGGTTGAGTTTCTTCAATATCGCGGCCGTTCCCTTCAATGGTCCGGGGCGTGAAACATCCCCGCGGCGACAGTCCGATCTCCTATCGGCGCTCAATCCGGCGGAATTTTGATTCAGCTGCCGGTATGGGCTCCGGAGGCAACACAATTGCTGATTCCACTCGCAAAAATAAGAATGGGTCGGGGCCCGAAGCTTTCCCCATGTTCAAATTTCCTGTAACGGCAAGGCATAATGGCGGGTCGGGGAAGATATCCGCACGACAATTCGGGAGACGAGAATGTTCAAGGGTTCGATTCCGGCGCTGGTTACGCCTTTCACTGCGGATGGCGCGCTGGACGAAGATGCTTTCCGTGCCCATGTGGAGCGGGTGGTCGCGGCAGGCAGTCACGGGGTGGTGCCCGTGGGGACGACGGGGGAATCCCCGACGCTGAGCCATTCGGAGCACAAGCGTATCGTCGATCTCTGCGTCGAGACGGTCGCCGGCCGTGTTCCGGTGATCGCGGGAGCTGGTTCCAACAACACCGTCGAAGCGATCGATTTCGCCCGGCATGCCGAAAAGGCCGGCGCGGACGCCATTCTTGTCGTTACGCCCTATTACAACAAGCCGACACAACGCGGCCTCTACGCGCACTATTCGGCCATTGCGGATTCAATGTCGCTGCCGATCATCATCTACAACATTCCGGGGCGCTCGGCGGTCGACATGTCAGTCGAGACGATGGCGGCGCTCGCACGCGACTACAAGACCATCGTCGGGGTGAAGGACGCGACAGGCAATCTGGCCCGCGTCGCCGACCAGCGGCTGGCCTCCGGCCCGGATTTCGTTCAGATCTCGGGCGAGGATGCGACCGCGGTCGGGTTCAACGCCATGGGCGGCGTGGGCTGCATCTCTGTGACCGCCAACGTGGCGCCTGCGCTCTGCGCGCAGATGCAGGAAGCAACGCTTTCGGGCGACTACGCCAAGGCGCTCGACATTTCCGACAGGCTGATGCCGCTGCACAAGGCGATCTTCACCGAGCCGGGTGTTTGCGGAACCAAGTACTGCCTCGAACGTCTTGGACATATGGCCGGCACGGTTCGCTCTCCGCTGACCGAAGTCGGCCCGCAGACGGCCGCGCTGCTCGATGCGGCCATGGCACATGCAGGACTGAACATCTGATATGGCTTCGCCACGCAAGGACACGGACCAGAACGGAAAGGTTGTCGCCGAAAACCGCAAGGCCCGGTTCAACTACGAAATCGAGGAAACCGTCGAGGCGGGGCTGCAGCTCACCGGCACCGAGGTGAAGTCGCTGCGCGAGGGCGCGGCCAACATCGCCGAATCCTACGCCTCGCATGAAGACGGCGAGATGTGGCTGATCAACTCCTACTTGCCGGAATATCTGCAGGGCAACCGCTTCAATCACGATCCGCGCCGCCGCCGCAAGTTGCTGCTGAAATCGCGTGAGATCGCCAAATTGTCCGATGCGGTGGCGCGTGATGGCATGACGCTCATTCCGCTCAAAATCTATTTCAACAGCCGCGGAATGGCGAAATTGCTGCTGGCGCTCGGCAAGGGCAAGAAGCTCCACGACAAGCGCGAAACCGAAAAGAAGCGCGACTGGAACCGCCAGAAGGCACGGCTGATCCGCGAGCACGGCTGACTGCGGTCATTTTGCGCAGAATCTCGTTGCCCTTGCAAAGACATCGTCGAACATTTCGGGCGTGAGACGGCGCGTGTTCACGTTGTAACGGGAACAGTGGTAGCTCGCGAAGATCTTGATGTTGCCGATGTCCGCGACGGCCCCATGGCTGAAAGGATGATCGGCGATGCGCGCGCCGAAAGCCCTCACGGTGTTGTCATGGGCGATCTTGCCGAGAGTGACTATAGCCTCGAGGTCGGGCATCATCTCCAGCGTGTTTTCCAGAAACGGTCGGCAGTTCGCCGTTTCCCCGCCGGTCGGGCGGTTCTCCGGCGGCACGCAGCGGACCGCATTCCCGACCGCGGTGTCGATCAGTTCCAGACTGTCTTGTGCGTCGTTGGTGAACGCGCCGCGCGCCAGGCGATGGCGCAGAAGCGTGGAAAAAAGAAGGGCGCCCGACATGTCGCCGGTAAAGGCGCGTCCGGTACGATTGGCTCCCCTCAAGCCCGGCGCCATTCCGACTATGAACAGGCGGGTGGCCGATGGTCCGCCCCTCGGGTACCACGTGGGCACCGGTGCGTTGAACCAGTGCGGTTCGCGCTTTCTCAGGTCGAGAATGTTCCGTCGTAATCGCGGGCAGCGTGCGCAATCGCGTTCAGGATCCGCCCTTTCTACCGTGCCGGATGGAGCAGTCACGCCGCCGACCTCAGTCGTCGTAGAATTCGTCTTCGTCCTGGGCTGCAACCGGCGCCGGGCGTGGCGGGCGCTCCGACGGGTCCCGCCCGATCTCCTTCTTGAGTGAAGCGAGATCTATGAAGTGATCGGCCTGTCGGCGCAGATCGTCGGCGATCATCGGTGGCTGGGTCGCCAGGGAGGAGACGACCGAAACCTTTCGGCCCTTGCGCTGCAACGCCTCGACGAGCGTGGTGAAATCGCCGTCACCGGAGAAGATGACCAGATGGTCGACGACCTCGGCTTGTTCCATGGCATCGATGGCGAGCTCGATGTCCATGTTTCCCTTGATCTTCCGGCGACCGGAAGAATCCGTGAACTCCTTGGCCGGCTTGGTGACCACCTTGTAGCCGTTGTAGTCCAGCCAGTCGATCAGCGGGCGGATCGAGGAATACTCCTGATCCTCGATGAGCGCGGTGTAATAATAGGCCCGCAGCAGATACCCCTTGGTCTGGAACGAGGCGAGGAGACGGCGATAGTCAATGTCGAAACCCAGGCTTTTCGAAGCTGCATAGAGATTGGCGCCATCGATGAACAGGGCGATCTTCTCGCGCGGATCGAACATAAAACGCTCCTAAAAATAAGGTCTTCAAAAAAGGTCGGCCGGTTGCCGTTAGGTCAGTAACGCGCAACCCAGTTCGCGGTTGCGTGGATAAGGCTATGATTTTCCGGCGTGCAAAAACCGCGCACGCTCCTGTCTCATTATGGCCGAATCCGTAACGCAGGGGAAGCTGCTCTCAATTTTGCGTTGCACAAACATCGACAAATGCAGCAGGATTCGTCGATGGTGACTTGAATTTGCCGCATATGCGGTTTATCGAGCACGTTCATCCTGAAAAATCATTCAGAAGGACAGGCCATGGCCCGCGTCACAGTCGAAGACTGCATCGACAAGGTTGAAAACCGTTTTGAACTGGTGCTGCTTGCCAGCCACCGCGCACGTCAGGTGTCGCAGGGCAGCCCGATCACGGTCGACCGCGACAACGACAAGAACCCGGTCGTCGCTCTCCGGGAGATCGCCGACGAAACCCTTTCGCCTGGCGACCTGAAGGAAGACCTGATCCACTCGCTTCAGAAGCATGTCGAAGTGGACGAGCCGGAACCCGATCACACCAACCTCATTCCCGCCGAGCAGATGGCCGACGAGCCTGCTGCCGAGGAGGCAGCCGACGAGGGCGTGTCCTTCGCGTCGATGTCCGAGGAAGAGCTGCTGGCCGGTATCGAAGGCCTGGTTCCGCCGGAAAAAAGCGACGACTTCTGATCGGATCCGGTTTCCGATACAGTCGAGAGAATTTTCGAATGCGCCGGCGGTCTACCATCGGCGCATTTTTCATTGAGTGGCTTTGAAGTGAGTGACCGCGAGGTGCGCCGGACATGATGCGCCAGTACGAGCTCGTCGAGCGCGTGCAGAAATACAAGCCTGACGTCAACGAGGCCTTGCTGAACAAGGCCTATGTCTATGCCATGCAGAAGCACGGCAAGCAGACGCGTGCGAGCGGCGATCCCTATATCTCGCATCCGCTGGAAGTGGCCGCGATCCTCACCGAGATGAAGATGGATGAATCCACCATCGCGGTGGCGTTGCTCCATGACACGATCGAGGACACCTCGGCGACACGCTCCGAGATCGACGAACTCTTCGGCGAGGATATCGGCCGGCTCGTCGAAGGCCTGACGAAGATCAAGAAGCTCGATCTCGTCACCAAGCGGGCCAAGCAGGCGGAAAACCTCCGCAAGCTGCTGCTCGCGATTTCCGACGATGTGCGCGTTCTCCTCGTCAAGCTCGCCGACCGTCTCCACAACATGCGTACGCTCGAATACGTCCCCGAGGCCAAACGGGCACGCGTCGCCGAAGAGACGATGGACATCTACGCACCGCTTGCCGGGCGGATGGGCATGCACGACATGCGCGAGGAGCTTGAGGAACTGGCCTTCAAGACCCTCAATCCGGAAGCCTACGATACCGTGGTCAAGAAACTCGACCACGTCTCGGGCGCCAAGCAGGGCCTGATCCGGACCATTGAGGAAGACCTGGCCGCGCTGTTCGCCGAGGAAGGCGTGCAGGCGGAGGTGCGCGGGCGGCGCAAGAAGCCCTATTCGGTGTTCCGGAAGATGCAGTCGAAATCGCTCTCTTTTGAACAGCTGTCCGACATTTTCGGCTTCCGCATCATCACCGAGACGACACTCGACTGCTACCGCGCGCTCGGTATCGTCCACATCCGCTGGCCGGTGGTGCCGGGTCGGTTCAAGGACTATATCTCGACGCCCAAGCAGAACGACTACCGCTCGATCCACACGACGATCGTCGGCCCGTCGCGGCAGCGCGTGGAACTGCAGATCCGCACTCGCGAGATGCACCGCATCGCCGAGATGGGGGTTGCCGCGCATACACTCTACAAGGATGGCGAAGACGGCGAGGAAGCCGTCATCCGCACCCGGGATTCCCGCGCCTACGCCTGGCTGCGCCAGACAATCGATTCCCTTTCGGAAGGCTACAATCCCGAGGAGTTCCTCGAGCACACCAAGCTCGAACTCTTCCACGACCAGGTGTTTTGCTTCACACCGAAGGGCCAACTGATCGCGCTGCCGCGCGGTGCGACCTCGATCGACTTCGCCTATGCCGTCCATACCGATGTCGGCGACACCTGCGTGGGCTGCAAGATCAACGGCCGCATCATGCCGGTGGTCACGCGGCTCAACAATGGCGACGAGGTGGAGATCCTGCGTTCGGACAAGCAGGTTCCGCCGCCGGCCTGGGAAGAGGTGGTGGTGACCGGCAAGGCGCGCGCCGCCATCCGCCGGGCGACGCGGACGGCCGTGCGCAAGCAATATTCCGGCCTCGGCATGCGCATTCTCGAGCGCAGCTTCGACCGCGCCGGAAAGAAGCTCTCGCGTGACGAACTGACGCCGGTGCTGCACCGGCTGGGTCAGAAGGAAGTCGAGGACGTGCTGGCCGCCGTCGGCCGCGGCGAACTGTCGTCCGAGGACGTGCTCAAGGCGGTCTATCCAAACTATCAGGAGGATCGCGCGGCCATCAAGCAGGGCACGACCGACGAGGGCTGGTTCAACCTGCGCAACACGGCGGGTCTGCTCTTCCGGCTGCCCGGCCTGTCACGCTCGCCCAAGACCGGGTCCAGCCGGCGCAAGGGCCGCAAGAACGGCGCCTCGCTGCCGATTCGCGGGGTTGACGACAATTCCATCGTCCGCTTCGGGCCGGGTGGTGCTGTTCCCGGCGAACGCATCGTCGGCATTCTTGAGGCGGGGCAGGGGATCACGGTCTATCCGATCCAGTCGCCGCAGCTGACCAAGTTCGACGACGAGCCGCACCGCTGGATCGACATCCGCTGGGACATCGACGAGAACGACCGCACCCGTTTTCCGGCTCGCATCCAGTTGACCGCCATCAACGCGCCGGGCACTCTGGCCGAAATCACCGCGGTGGTCGCCGACAATGACACCAACATCCAGTCGATGGAAATGAGCCGGGTGGCGAGCGATTTCACCGACATGAATTTCGAGCTGCAGGTCTGGGACGTCAAGCATCTCAGTCAGCTTCTCAGCCGGTTGAAGGCTCTCGACAGCGTCTCGTCGATCGAACGGATCTACGATTGATCCCGCGATAATTGACGATTTTCCGGGACGTGCCATTTACCAAGTGTTGTCATGCTTGAGGGATAGTTTTCTCCGGGCGGGCGGTCTTGTTTGTGCAGCCCGTCGTAAGCTTGACACAAATGGCCATCTATACGGGGCATCATGCTTTTTCGTCGCCGCAAACCACTTGGATTCTGGGGAAGGACGCGCATCGCGCTCTGGCCGTCGCGGTCCTTTTCGCGTTCGGCGCAGTATTTCGTCAAACGCGCGCTGCGACTGACCGCCACCCCCCATGCGATCGCGGCGGGGATCGCTGCGGGCGTCTTCACGTCGTGTACGCCGCTCCTGGGCTTTCATTTCGTCATCTCCTTCGCGATCGCCTGGGTCATCGGCGGCAATCTGGTTGCGGCGGCCATCGGAACGGCTTACGGCAACCCGATCTTCTTTCCCTTCATCTGGGCGATCACCTACAAGACGGGCAACTTCATCCTCGGCGAGGAAGGCATCCGCGAAGGCCATCAGATCAATCTCCACGCCCTGCTGCGCCATCTCGACATGAGCCAGATATGGGATCCGGTGCTCAAGCCGATGCTCGTGGGGTCGATCCCGCTCGGCCTGATCTCGGCGCTGGCGTTCTACATCGCCACCTACTGGTCGGTGAGCACCTTCCAGCAGAAGCGGCGCGAAAGGCTTGCCAACAAGGCGAAAACGCGTCTAACCAGCCTGACGGGCAAGTCGCCGGCCTGAGACCAATCGTCCCGGCGGCACGCAGGAGACAGACGTGATCATCGGCATCGGCAGCGACCTCATCGACATAAGGCGTGTGGAAAAGACGCTCGAACGGTTCGGTACGCGCTTCACCGAACGCTGCTTCACCGACATTGAGCGCGCCAAGTCAGACAGGCGGAAGCAACGCGCCGCCTCCTATGCCAAGCGTTTCGCGGCGAAGGAAGCCTGCTCCAAGGCGCTCGGGACCGGGCTTGCCCAAGGTGTGTTCTGGCGCGACATGGGCGTGGTCAACCTGCCGGGCGGCAAGCCGACGATGCAGCTGACGGGCGGTGCGGCCGAACGGCTCGACAAGATTGTGCCCGAGGGCATGCGCGCCGTCGTGCACCTGACGATCACGGACGATTTTCCGCTGGCGCAGGCCTTCGTGATCATCGAGGCCTTGCCGGAGAGCGCGCCCTAGACCGCTTCTGTGGTTGCCGTGAGGCGTCGCAAGGGATAGAGAATGCCGCGCCCGCGCTTGCTTGCGTGGCAAGCGACGGCCCCCGGAGGGGTGCGGCGTTACCGGAAGTCCAGGAAAGAAAGAGAAACGGCGTGTCGGAAAACACCAAATCCAGTTCGGGCGGGCTGTGGGAAAACATCAAGGTTCTGATCCAGGCGCTTTTGCTCGCGCTTGTCATCCGGACGTTCCTGTTCCAGCCGTTCTCGATCCCCTCCGGTTCGATGATGTCGACGCTGCTCGTCGGCGACTATCTCTTCGTTTCGAAGTTCTCCTACGGCTATTCGAAATATTCCTTCCCGTTCTCGCCCAATCTGTTTTCCGGACGTATCTGGTCGTCGGCGCCCGAGCGTGGCGACGTGGCGGTCTTCCGCCTGCCGAGCGACCCGTCCGTCGACTACATCAAGCGCGTCATCGGCCTGCCGGGCGATCGCATCCAGATGCGTGACGGCGTTCTCTACATCAATGGCGAAGCCGTCCCGCGCGAGGAAGTGGGCACCTACGAGCCGGAAGGCCGCTACGATCGTGGAGAGCCGGTGCCGGTCTACCAGGAAACGCTGCCGAACGGCGTGACCTACAACACGCTCGATCTGAGCCCGAATTCGCCGGGAGACAACACTCGCGAGTTCCTGGTTCCCGAGGGCCATTATTTCATGATGGGCGACAACCGCGACAACTCGTCGGACAGCCGCTTTACCGTTGGCTATGTGCCGCTCGAGAATTTCGTGGGACGCGCGACCTACATCTTCTTCTCGATCGCCGATGATGCGTCGCCGCTCGAAATCTGGAAATGGCCGACCGATCTGCGGTTCGACCGGTTCTTCAAGTCGGCGCAGAGATGACCGCCGGCAAGGCATCCCAGAAGGACGTGGTGGCCGCCGTCGGCGAACGGATCGGCCACCGCTTTTCGGATACCGAAAGGGTCCGCCGGGCGCTGACCCACTCGAGCCTGCGCGAGGGCGGCAATTACGAGCGGCTGGAGTTCCTCGGCGACCGGGTGCTCGGTCTCGTGGTGGCGGACCTCTTGTTCACCAATTTCCGTGACGCCGACGAAGGCGAACTCTCGGTGCGCCTCAACCAGCTCGTTTCGGCCAAGACCTGCGCCGAAGTGGCTGACGAACTCGGGTTGCACGAATTCATCCGTACCGGAGCGGATGTGAAGAAGCTCACCGGCAAGCGCATGGCCAATGTCCGCGCCGATGTGGTGGAATCGCTGATCGGCGCCATCTATCTTGAAGGCGGGCTGGAGGCGGCGCGCAAGTTCATCGCGGCGAACTGGACGAAGCGGGCGCTCGATTCGGGCGCCGCGCGGCGCGACGCCAAGACCGAGCTGCAGGAATGGGCGCACCAGAAATTCGGGGTGACGCCGGTCTACAAGGTGACCGGTCGCGTGGGCCCCGACCATGACCCGATCTTCTCGGTGTCGGTCGAGATCAAGGGCACGACCGCGGGCAACGGCAAGAGCCGTTCCAAGCGGGCGGCCGAACAGGAAGCGGCAGCAGAGGTTCTGTTGCGCGAGGGCGTCTGGACGGACGACGGAGTGAACGTATGAACGACGAAGTCGAAACGACCGAAGCCCCCGAGGCACCGACCCGCTCCGGGTTCGTGGCGCTCATCGGCGCACCGAACGCGGGCAAGTCGACGCTGGTCAACCGGCTGGTGGGGGCGAAGGTCTCCATCGTCTCCCACAAGGTGCAGACGACGCGCGCCATCGTGCGCGGCATCGCCACCGTCGATCGCACGCAGATCGTCTTCGTTGATACGCCCGGCATCTTCTCGCCGCGCCGCCGGCTCGACCGTGCGATGGTGACCACCGCCTGGGGCGGAGCCAAGGACGCGGACATCGTTCTGGTGCTCATCGATGCCGAGCGCGGGATCGTCGGCGATGCCGCCAAGCTTCTCGAAGCGCTCGACCAGGTTCATCATCCGAAGATACTGATCCTCAACAAGGTCGACCAGGTCAAGCGCGAGTCGCTGCTGGCGCTGACGGCAGAAGCCAATTCCAAGGCCGAGTTCGAGCGCACCTTCATGATCTCGGCACTCGATGGCTCGGGCGTCGACGATCTGGCGACATTCCTCGCCGAGCGTCTGCCGGAAGGTCCGTGGTATTATCCCGAAGACCAGATCTCCGACCTGCCGATGCGCCAGCTCGCGGCGGAAGTGACGCGCGAGAAGCTGTATCTGCGCCTGCACCAGGAGCTTCCCTATTCCTCCCACGTCGAAACCGAACGCTGGGAAGAGAAGAAGGACGGCTCGGTCAGGATCGAGCAGGTCATCTATGTCGAGCGCGACAGCCAGAAGAAGATCGTGCTCGGCAAGGGCGGCGACGCCATCAAGGCGATCGGCCAGGCGGCGCGCAAGGAAATCTCCGAGATCCTCGACCAGAAGGTCCACCTGTTCCTGTTCGTCAAGGTGCGCGAGAACTGGGGCGACGATCCCGAGCGTTATCGCGAGATGGGGCTTGAATTTCCCCACTGACGGCGCGAGCTTTCCCTTATGGAATGGCGTGACGAGGGAATCATCCTCGGGATGAGAAAACACGGCGAGACCTCGGTCATCGCCGAAGTGATGACGCGAGCCCACGGCCGTCACATGGGCATCGTCAAGGGCGGCCGCTCGCGCCGCTGGCAGCCGGTTCTGCAGCCCGGCAATTCGGTCTCGCTGGTCTGGCGCGCCCGGCTCGACGAGCATCTCGGCCAGTACCAGGTCGAACCCACCGAGAGCCGGGCAGGGCGCTTGATGGAGAGTGCCGCAGGCGTGCACGGCGTGCAGGCGATGGCCGCGCTCCTCCGCCTCTTGCCCGAGCGCGACCCGCATCCGCGGCTGCATGACGCCTTCGCGATCATCCTCGACAGTCTCGACGCGCCGGGAGAGGCCGGTGCGATGTATGTGCGTTTCGAACTCGCGGTGCTCGAGGATCTGGGGTTCGGGCTGGATCTGAGCCACTGTGCGGCAACCGGCGACGTGCACGATCTCGTTTATGTGTCGCCGAAATCGGGTCGCGCGGTGTCCGCCGGTGCCGGCGAACCCTGGGCCGACAAGCTGCTGGACCTTCCCGCCTTCCTGTCGACCCGCACCGACCCCTGCGCGACCGTCGACGAACTCCACGACGCCTTCCGGCTGACCGGTTATTTCCTCGACCGCCACGTCTTCGAACCGCGCGGCGTACAGCGCCCCGTCGCGCGCTCGGGCTTCGAGACGGCGCTCGAACGGCTGCTGGCGCCGTCCGCCGCAGAAGTATCGGGACGCGCAGTGTAACGTGCACGATAGTCGGCAGCACAAGGGAGATACAATGAGTGATCAAGCAACCGGAAGCTGCCTGTGCGGCGCGGTGCGTTTTCGCGTCCATGGCGCATTCGAGCATTTCTTCCTTTGCTACTGTTCGCGGTGCCGGAAGGGGAGCGGCTCTGCCCATGCGGCCAACCTTTTCTCGGCCGGAGCGTCAGTCGAATGGCTTGGTGGCGAGGACAAGGTCCGCAACTTCCGGCTGGCCGGTACGCGTCACACGAAGTGCTTCTGCAGCGAGTGCGGTTCCTCCCTTCCAGCAGCCGAAGAGGACAGCGGCTTCGTCATGGTGCCGGCGGGCTCGCTTGATGCGCCGATTGCGATCAGGCCGGAAGCGCGCATCTGCTACGCGAGCCGTGCGGAATGGGTCGACGAGATGGAATGTGCCGAGATCATCGAGGGACTGCCGGGCTGACGGAGTCGGTCGGCAGCATGAAAAAGGGGCGCTCGCGGCGCCCCTTCGGTTTGCAGGCTCAGGAAAAACCTAGACGCCGATCTTGCCGCCGCCCTGTTTGGTTATGGCCACCACGGCGGGACGGACCGGCATGTCGTCCTTGAAATCCGGCCAGCGGGTTGCCGGGTTTTCGAAGGTGGCGAGACCTTCGTCGCCGGGGTGCTGGACGGCGACGAAGAAGGTCGTCAGGTCCGGCGTCGGGAGCGGGCCGCACATTTCGGCGCCGACCGGAACGCGGAAGAACAGCTTCGAGGTACCGCGGGCTTCCCCGTCGGTATCGACAGCCCAGACACCGTCAGTGCGGCCGGTCTGTTTCTTCGAGTTGCCGTCGGTGGAGACCCAGAGCCGGCCTTCGGTGTCGATGGCGCAGTTGTCGGGCATGCCAAACCAGCCGTTCTCGGTGGTCGCCGGGTTGAACGAGGCGCCGACTTCGGCCACCGACGGGTCACCGCATTTGAGCAGGATTTCCCAGGTCGCCTTGGTGGTGGCGAAATCGCCTTCCGGTTCGGTGATCTCGATGATGTGGCCGAAGGCGTTGTCGGCGCGCGGGTTGGCGGCGTTCTCGTCGCCCGGCTTGCGCTTGGTGTTGTTGGTGAGCATGCAATAGACCTTGCCGGTGACCGGATTGGGCTGCACGTCTTCCGGACGGTCCATCTTGGTGGCGCCGAGCAGGTCGGCGGCGCGGCGGGTTTCGATGAGAACATCGGCCTGGCTCATAAAGCCGTTCTCCTCGGTCAGGCCGTTCTCGCCGTGAACGAGCGGCATCCAGTCGAGCGAACCGTCGTCATTGAACTTGGCGACGTAGAGCGTGCCGTCGTCCAGCAGGTCCATATTGGCGGCGCGGTCGTCCGGGTTGAACGTGGCTGCTGTGACGAACTTGTAGATATAGTCGAAGCGCTCGTCGTCGCCGCAATACATGACCACGCGACCGTCCTTGTTGACGACGCTTTCCGCGCCCTCGTGCTTGACGCGGCCGAGCGCGGTGCGCTTCTTCGGCGTCGCGTTCGGGTCCATGACGTCGACCTCGACCACCCAGCCGAAGCGGTTGGGTTCGTTCGGTTCCTTGGAGACATCGAAACGGTCGTGGTGCTTGCCCCAGTTGTACCAGCCGGCCGGAACGCCGTAGCGCTCGTAATTGGCGGCTTCCGTGCTGTCGGCCGGCAGATCGCCGAGGAAGTAGCCGTGGAAGTTCTCCTCGGCCATCACATAGGTGCCCCAGGGGGTGACGCCGCCGGCGCAGTTGTTGAGCGTGCCGAGAACCTTGGTGCCGGAGGGGTCGGCATTCGTCTTGAGGCGGTCGTGGCCGGCGGCCGGGCCGGTCAGTTCCATCTCGGTGCCTACATGGATGCGGCGGTTGTATTTTCCGTCAAGCACGGGCTGCCACTTGCCGTTTTCGTCCTTGCGGATTTCGATCACGGTGCCGCCGTGGGCGGCCATCTCGATGTCGACGAGATCCCTGGTCATCTCGCCGATAATCACCTTGTCCTTGCCTTCGTCGTCCTTGCCGACGGTGGCCAGACCGGGGAACATCAGTTCCGGGTTGGTGTATTCGTGATTGACCACCAGAAGCCCGTGGTCGTCGGCGCCGTCGAGCGGGATGAAACCCACATAGTCGTTGTTGTAGCCGAACTGCCTGAGCTGGGCTTCCGGCGTCTGGTTCACCGGATCGAAGTCCGGGCTGTCGGCGAACAGCTTGTCGCCCCAGCGCAGCAGAACGTCGGCGTCATAGCCCTCGGCAACGTGATGGGTTTCATCCACACCGGCCTGAACTTCGTTAAAATTGAACGCGGAGGCCGTTTCGGCGCGGGCTTCGCGGGCAGCCAGAAGGGCCACGGGGCTCACGGTCGCGGAAATGGCGGCGACGGCGAGCGAGCCGCCCATGAAGCCGCGGCGCGACAGGCGGCGGTTGATGATGTCGCCCATGGTCGGGTTGTCCGAAGGATTGCGGCCGACGTCTTCCTCGGCTTCGCGGATTTCGGTGAGATTGAGGAGTGCGTCGTCGGTGGCTTTGAAGTGGTCGTTCATGGCTGCGGTCCTTCCAATCAGGGCAGGGGATGGTGACATTCTGCGGACGGCGGATGACGAGCATGTGACGTTGGACGAGGGCAGTGGAAAACAAAAAAAGCCCCGGACAAGCCGGGGCCTTCTGTTCATTCCATGCCATGCTGCTGCGGCTCACATCTCCGGCAGCTTCAGACTTTCGCCGATCGTTAGGTTGCGCGGATTGATGCCGGGGTTGGCGTCGCGGATCGCCGTCCACTGCGTGCCGTCGCCGTACTTGGCCTTGGCGAGGTCCCACAGCGTGTCGCCGGAAGCGATGGTATGATCCCCGTCGTCCGCGGTCATGCCCGAACCGCCGGCCATGCCGCCCTTGTCCGAAGCCATGCTGTCCTTGTCGGCCTGATCGGCCATGGCGGGTTCGTCAGCCTTTTCGGCTGCCGTGTCGGTTCCGGACATCGCCGGCTCGGTGGTCTCGGTCGCGGGAGCCGCCGTATCCATGGCAGGCTTTTCTTCCATTGCCGGCTTTTCTTCGGAGGTGATCATCGGCGCTGTTGTCGACATCTCCTTGGAGGCGTCCATCGGCTCGGGCACCTTGACGTCCGGCTCGGTGGTTGCGGAGGACTCCATCGTCGTGGCCGGTTCGCTGGCTTCCGGTTCGGCGGCGGTTTCCGTCGCCGCTGCAGGGGCGGTCTCCATGGCCTTGTCTTCCGCCGGCTTTTCCATGTCGCCGTCAGCCATCTTCTCATCAGCCATGGCCGGCTTCTCGGTCTCCGTCATCTCCGGCTTGTCTTCGGGGATCGCGGGTTCGGCCATGTCTGTATCGGCGGTCTTGTCCGCCTCTTCATCGGCGACCGCCTTCTCGACCGCATCGGCGGCATCCTCGGCCATCTTGCCGGCCTTGTCGGCCAGATCGGCGGCCGTCTCCCCGGCCGCGTCGATCGCCTCGCCGGTCGCGTCGACAGCATCGCTGGCAGCTTCAGCTGTGGCGTCGGCTGCGTCGCCGGCGGCTTTCATCGTGGCATCCGCTGCGTCGCCTGCCGCATCCGCTGTCGCCTTGGCAGCGTCCTCGACGACGGCGGGCGCGGACTTGATCATGTCCATCGCGCCTTCCATCGGCTCGGGGACCTTTGTCGCGTCATCGCTCTGCGCCCAGGCACCGAAGGCGGTGAAGGCGAGAATGGACGCGGTGAGACACAGTTTGGCGCTAAGCTTGTTCATTGGCTCCTCCAGCAATGGACCACGTGCGGAGCGTCGGCTCCGCCTCGTTATCCAAGATAGCGCGGGAAGTGGCGGCAGCAAGCGTCATCGCGTGCCGGATCGATGACAATCGCGTGCGCGTGCCAAGATCAAATCACGGAGCGGATTCAGCGCGTCCTGTGCGACGCACGTCGCCGTAGAGGATCAGACGGTCTTGCGGACCAGCGAGAACTGGGCACCGCTCGAGGAGGTGCAGTTGAGCTGGTTGGGTGTGGCCAGCGCGCAGTTGACGCGTGAACTGGTGTTGCGGACCAGCGAGGTCATGTCGATTTCGACGAGGCTCGGGTTGACCTGCGTGTAGGTCCCCCGGGCGAGCAGCGAATTGGTGCCGTCGGTGGTCCGGGTTTCGAAGCGGCCGCCATAGAAGCTCGACGTAATGCCGTTGGGGTCCGTCCACTGTCCCTCGACGCCCTGCTGCATCGGCGGCGCGCTGTATCCGGGCGAGGAATAGTTGGCGGACTGGCAGGCCGCGACGAAGAGCGGCAACGAGGCCAGCGCGAGGATTTTTCTTTGTTTCATGGCTTAGCCCCTATGCACGGTCACGCGTTGCAGCCCCGACGTGGGGTCTGCAACGCGAAAAACCATGCCGTGCGTCTGCGTCGAAAGCAAGGCTGCCCGTCGAATAACCGGGTGCGTCCACGGACTTTGAGCAGCCTTGCCGCTTTGCCTCAGCGAACCAGGATGTTGCGGAACTGCCAGGGATCGCTCTCGTCGAGATCTTCCGGAAACAGTCCGGGCCGGCCGTCGAGCGGCGTCCAGTCCGTGTAGTGACCCTCGACCGGGCCGAGATAGGGAAGCTGGACCTCGAGGCAGCGCTTGTAGTCGATCTCGTCGGCCTCGACGATGCCCGAATTGGGGTTCTCGAGCGCCCAGACCATGCCGGCGAGAACTGCGGACGTCACCTGCAGGCCCGTTGCGTTCTGGTAGGGGGCGAGCTCGCGGGTCTCTTCGAGCGACAGCCGCGAGCCGAACCAGTAGGCGTTCTTGTCGTGGCCGTAGAGCAGCACGCCGAGTTCGTCGACGCCATCGACGAGTTCGTTTTCGTCGAGGACGTGCATGGTCGGCTGGGCGTTGCCGCCATTGCCGAACATCTCGTGCAGCGAGAGTACCGCATCGTTGGCCGGGTGATAGGCGTAATGACAGGTCGGGCGGAAGGTGACTTCGCCCTTCTTGTTGCGGACGGTGAAGAAGTCGGCGATCGAGATCGATTCGTTGTGGGTGACCAGGAAGCCGTACTGGGCGCCCGGCGTCGGGCACCAAGTGCGCACGCGGGTGTTGGCGCCGGGCTGTTCCAGATAGATGGCAGCCTTGCAGC
>CAZEJG010000044.1:0-22606 GCA_964511625.1 uncultured Hoeflea sp. | reverse complement strand
CCCAAGAACTCGGTGATTTCCGAGGGCAAGACCTGGCCGAAGCCGGAGGGCAAGAACCTTCGTGAATTCAAGGTCTATCGCTGGTCGCCCGACGACGGAAAGAACCCGCGTCTGGATACGTTCTACATCGACCTCGACGATTGCGGGCCGATGGTTCTCGATGCGCTTCTGTACATCAAGAACAAGATCGACGCGACGCTGACGCTGCGCCGCTCCTGCCGCGAGGGCATCTGCGGCTCCTGCGCGATGAACATCGACGGCACCAACACGCTCGCCTGCACCAAGGGCATGGACGAGATCGACGGTCCGGTGAAGATCTACCCGCTGCCGCACATGCCGGTGGTCAAGGACCTGGTGCCGGACCTGACGACCTTCTACGCCCAGCACCGCTCGATCGAGCCCTGGCTGCAGACCACCACGCCGGAACCGGCCAAGGAGTGGAAGCAGAGCCACGAGGACCGCGCCAAGCTCGACGGCCTCTACGAGTGCATTCTCTGCGCCTGCTGCTCGACCTCGTGCCCGAGCTACTGGTGGAACGGCGACCGCTATCTCGGCCCCGCCGTGCTGCTGCAGGCCTATCGCTGGCTGATCGACTCGAGAGACGAAGCGACCGGCGAGCGCCTCGACAATCTCGAGGACCCGTTCCGGCTCTACCGCTGCCACACCATCATGAACTGTACCCAGGCCTGCCCGAAGGGGCTCAACCCGGCCAAGGCGATTGCGGAAATCAAGAAGATGATGGTGGAACGCAGGGTCTAGCGGCCAGGCAATCGATTTCCTGTTTGCGCGTCCTCGCGGGCAAGGCCCGCTGCGGGCGGCGCGGCTGTCGAGATCAAGAAGATGATGGTGGAACGGCGGGTCTAGTCACACCGCCATTCGCGAATATGAAGGGGAGCTCGGGCTCCCCTTTTTGGTTCCGGAACCTGTAGAGAATCCGGCTACCCGCTTGCCGTGCATCGTGATATTTTGCCCGTCGTTTCGCGGGAGGAGCGGGCATGGCGGATGGTCTGTCGGTGCTGGTGGGGACCACCAAGGGGGCGTTCGTCATCGACGGTGACGGCGCGCGGAGCGGCTGGACCGTGCGGGGGCCCTATTGCAACGGCTGGGTGATCAACCACGTCAAGGGCGACCCGGCATCCGGCACCATCTGGGCCGGCGGCGGCAGCGAGTGGAGCGGCGCCGGCATCTGGCGCTCGACCGACAGCGGCGAGACATGGACGCTCGCGAAGCTCTCACGCGGCAAGATGGACGAATGGGCGGCCAACGATCCCGGCTTCGCCGAGATGATCGGCTGGACGGACCCCGGCACCGAATTCGACGGCGTCGTGCAGGCGATCTGGTCGATCGCCCCGGGGCCGGGCATCCTCTGGGCCGGCGGCAAGCCCGGCGCCCTGTTCAGAAGCACCGACGACGGCGTCAGCTGGCAGCCGGTCGACAGTTTCAACAAACATCCCGACCGCGAGAGCTGGAACCCCGGCGGCGCGGGGCTGACGCTGCACACGATCGTGCCCGACCGCACAGACCCGAAGAAACTGTGGCTGGCGATCTCGGCCGCGGGCGTCTTCGCCTCCCAGGACGGCGGCGAGAGCTGGGAGAACCGCAACCGGCTCGCCAATGCCGAGGCCTGCGAGGGACACGATCATCCCGCGGGCCCGGCCAACGGCGCGACGGGGCTCTGCGTGCACAACATGGTCAAGGCGCCGGGCGAGGACGGCGAGATCCTCTACCAGCAGAACCATCACGGCGTTTACCGCAGCCCGGACGGCGGGCGCAGCTGGCAGGACATCACCGCCGGCCTGCCCTCGACCTTCGGCTTTCCGGTCTCCGTCCACCCGCGCGATCCCGACACGATCTGGACGCTGCCGCTCAACACCGACTTCCAGCGTTTTCCGATCGACGCGGCCGCCGCCATCTGGCGCTCGCGTGACGGCGGGAGCACCTGGGAAGCGCTTAGGGAGGGACTGCCGCAGACGGGTTGCTATTTCACCGTGCTGCGCCAGGCGATGGCCACCGACCGACAGGAACCGGCCGGCGTCTATTTCGGCACCAACAGCGGCTCGGTCTTCGCCAGTTTCGACGAGGGCGACAAATGGCAGGAGATCGCCCGCCACCTGCCGACGGTGCTCTCCGTGGAAGTGCTGGAGCATTGAGGCGCAGGGTCAGGCCTCTGCCAGATCCTGAAGCGCGGCGCGCAGATCGGCCGCATCGCCCGCGATCTCGACGGTCTTCACCCGGCTGGTCTCGCCGGAGACGATTGCAATCGATCCTTTCGGCACGCGCAAGCTCTTGGAGAGAAGCGCGATCAGCGCCTTGTTGGCCTTGCCCTTTTCCGGGATCGCGGTGACGCGCACCTTGAGATGTGGCTTGCCGTCGGCATCCGCGCCGATCCCGGACATCTCGTCACGCCCGGCATTGGGCGTCAGCCGCACCTCGAAGCGAATCCGGTCCTGAAGGACGCTGATCCAGCCGTCGGGCACGCTTAGCGAACGCCCCTTAGCGCACGCCAAGCGCCGGCGCGATCGAGGTCCACATGAAGGTGCGCAGGAACATGATGAGCAGCAGGAGGATGATTGGCGAGATGTCGATGCCGCCGAGATCGGGGAGGATGCGGCGGATGGGCCGGAGTGCCGGCTCGGTCAGGCGATAGAGCGTTTCGCCGATCATGCCGACGAACCGGTTGTTCGGGTTCACCACGTTGAAGGCGAAGAGCCAGGAGAAGACCGCGCTCGCGATGATGATCCAGGTATAGAGGCCGAGAGCCACGTCGATGGTCGAAAGCAGTGCGTACATCATCTTCTCCGGACTGGGGGACGCCAGCATGCGGGTGCGCGCCCCGAAGTTTTGTGACATGTAGCCATTCACTTCCCGGGCGGCAAGCCCGCGCGGCCGGGCTTTCTTGACGCAAGGGTTAATGGTGGAGGGTTATCTTTCGCCGCAGGCCTCCAGCCAGACGTCGTTCAAACCCGTCGGCTTGCAATCTCCCGCGACCAGCGTGTCGATACGGCTCACGCGATCGTCCAGTTTCGCGTCCGCGCCGGTGAGATCATAGGCACCCGGCGCGATCAGCACCGCCACCAGCCGGAAGAATTCCTCCCTGTCGAGCTCGGAAGGCAGCCGGTCGTAAATCGCCTGGCTGGCAGCATGAAATCCGGTCATCCAGCCGTCGGGGCCATTGCCCATCGGGACCGTGTCCAGCCAGAGGGCGAGGATCTGGTCCTTGTCGAGCCGCGCCTCGAGGCCCAGCGCATAGCCCGTCTGCCGGATCTTGGCGAAGCCCGGCTGGAACTCGTCGAAGGCGAGGCGCTTGGCAAGCGACTGGGTGATCGTGGTCAGACCTGCACCGGGCGTCGTCAGATCGACGCCCTTGTGCACCTCGAATCCCGGATCCTGAACCTTGAGGAGCATGGCGAGCTGATCGACGCCGAGCGAGGCGCCTCCCCTGTCGTCCTCGATCAGACGGGCGGCGCGAGCGGCAAGTGGTTCGGAATCGGCCAGCGCATCGTAATAGCCCTTGCCGCCGGACCACAGGACCACGACGAAAAGGATGACGAGGAGCAGACCGAAGAGGCGGAGCGCGATTTTCAGGAGCTTTTTCATGATCACTGAATTAGCCACCAACGATGGCAAAGCCAGGATGAGAGATGACTGAGGCGGCGACATGCTCGACTTCTCGCCCCAAAGGCGTATGAGACGGATGATCACCCGCCGGATTGCTTCCCCATGCCCATATCCCCCGCAGCCTCTCCCGTCGACGACCGGTTCGCCGCTTTCCGCCACACGGCCTATGCGCGCTATTTCTTCGCCCGCTTTCTGTCCTATTTCGCGCTGCAGATCGTCATCGTCTCGGTCGGCTGGCAAATCTACGATCTCACCCGCAATCCCTTCGATCTCGGTCTTGT
This sequence comes from uncultured Hoeflea sp., assembly GCA_964511625.1. GTDB lineage: Bacteria > Pseudomonadota > Alphaproteobacteria > Rhizobiales > Rhizobiaceae > Pseudohoeflea. The sequence goes on along the minus strand of CAZEJG010000044.1, from coordinate 18,707 downwards.
CGGGCTGATCCAGTTCGCGCCCGCCCTCGTTCTGATCCTGGTCACGGGTTCGGTGGCCGACCGTTTCAGCCGGCGCGGCATCATCCTCGGCTGCGACATCGTCGAGGCAGGCTGCGTGCTCGGCCTGGCGCTGATGACCTGGCACGGTCTCGTCTCGCCGCTGCCGATCTTCGCTGTTCTGCTGGTGATGGGGATTGCGCGCGCCTTTCTCGGTCCCGCCGCGCAGGCGCTGGCGCCCAACCTCGTGCCGGCCAAGGACCTGCCGAACGCGGTGGCGTGGAATTCGAGCGCCTGGCAGACGGCCGGCGTGGTCGGGCCGGTGGTCGGCGGCCTCCTCTACGGTCTCGGACCGCTCGTCCCCTATGTGACTGGGGTGGTGCTGCTCCTGATGGCGGCCACCGCGATCTTCCTCGTTCCTGCCCAGCCGCGCCGGGTCAGCCGCGAGAAGCAGGACTGGAACAGCCTGATGGCGGGGTTCCGCTATATCCGCCGCGAGCGCGTGGTCTTCGGCGCCATCTCGCTCGACATGTTCGCCGTTCTGCTCGGCGGGGCGATCGCCCTGATGCCGGTCTATGCCCGCGACATTCTCGATCTCGGACCGATCGGGCTGGGCCTCTTGCGCGCCAGCCCCGGCGTCGGCGCGGTGCTGATGGCGCTCTATCTCGCCTCGCGGCCGATCCGCACCGGCGCCGGCATCAAGATGTTCATCGGTGTCGGGCTGTTCGGCCTGACGACCATCGTCTTCGGCCTGAGCACCAATCTGCCACTATCCCTGCTGGCTCTGGCTTGTCTCGGAGCCGCCGATACAATTTCGGTTTATGTCCGCCAGACGCTGATCCAGCTCTGGACGCCTGACGAACTGCTCGGCCGGGTCAGCGCGGTCAACATGGTCTTCATCGGCGCGTCGAACGAACTCGGCGAATTCCGTGCCGGCACGATGGCGGCCTTCATCGGCGCAGTGCCGGCAGTCACGCTGGGCGGCGTGGCGGCCGTCGGCGTGGCCGGTCTCTGGGCCTGGATGTTCCCGCAACTGAGAAAGATCGAGACGCTGGAGCGCGAGCGCAAGACGATGGACGAGATCGACGCCTAGAAGGCCCTACAGATCCACGCCGAGCGCCTTGACCCAGCCGAGCCCCTCGCCGGTCTCCCCGCGCGGCCTGTATTCGCAGCCGACCCAGCCTTCGTAACCGAGCCGTTCGAGCGCGGAGAACACGGTTGTGTAATCGAGGTCGCCCTCGTCGGGTTCGGCGCGGGTATCGACCGCGGCGATCTGCACATGGCCGATCAGATCGAGATGCTCCTCGAGCCGCGGTATGACATCGTCGGCGCCACTGGTGACGCCCACATGGTAGCAGTCGAACATCAGCTGGATATTGCCGGCGCCGGTCGCCGCGATGATCTCCGCCGCCTCGGCCATCGTCGAATAGAAGTAGCCGGGCTTGTCGCGCTGGTTGATGGGCTCGAGCAGCAGCGTCATGTCGGGCGCATCCGATGCCGCACGGGCGAGGTTGTCGACCAGAACGTCGCGGGCCTTCGCCTTGCGCTCCGGCGTCGTCATTCCGGCCATGACATGGATCGAACTCCCCCCGGCGCGGCGGGCATAGTCGAGCGTGTCGCGGAAGCTGTCGCGGAATTCCTCTTCCCGTCCCGGCTGCGCCGCGAGACCGAAATCGCCGTTCTCAGCCTTACCGATCGGCGTGTTGACCCCGAGAAGTTCGACACCGGCATCCGCCAGGCATTGGCGCAGCGCGTCGGCCGGCGTGGCATAGGGCCAGTGCAGCTCCACCGCCCGGAACCCGGCATCGCCGGCGGCGCGGATACGGTCGAGAAGAGGCCGGTCGGGCCAGAGAAAACCGAGATTGGCGGAGAAATTCGGCATTGGCTGTTCCTCAGGTGGGCAGGTTACCGCCGAGCTCATCCTCGATATGGACGCGGATGATCTCGTCGAACGAGGTTTCGGCGGAAAAGCCGAGTGCTAGCGCACGCTCGGCCGAAAATGCCTTGGGCCAGCTTTCGATGATACGCTTGACTGTCGCGTCCGGTTCGCGGCGGATGAGCGCGACCGCCTTGTCGCCCGCCACGCGCCGCAGCGCTTCGATCTCCTCGCCGACGGTGGCGGACAGGCCAGGCATCGAGAGCGTCCGCCGGCCGCCGAGCGGCGCGGTGTCGAGTTCTGCGGCATGGAGCAGGAAGCCGACCGCCGCGCGCGGGCTGGCGAACCAATGGCGGACGCTCTCGTCGACCGGCAGCACCGCCTCCTTGCCCACGAGCGGCTCGCGCAGGATCGAGGAGAAGAAGCCCGACGCTGCGAGGTTGGGCTTTCCCGGTCGGACGGTGATCGTCGGAAGACGGATGCCGATCCCGTCGAGAAAGCCGCGGCGGGAATAATCGCCAAGCAGCAGTTCGCCGATCGCCTTCTGGGTGCCGTAGCTCGTCAGCGGCGCCTGGAAGAAGGTGTCGTCGATCATCTCGGGCAGCGGCACGCCGAAGACGGCGATGGAGGAGGTGAAGACGAGACGCGGGCACCAGGGTTCTTTCAGCCCTTCCCGCCGGATCGCCTCGAACAGCGCCAGCGTGCCGTCCATGTTGATCCGGTAGCCCTTTTCGAAATCGGCCTCCGCCTCACCCGAGACGATGGCCGCGAGATGAAAGATCAGATCCGGACGTTTGGCGGCGAGCGTTTCCGCGACACCATCGGCCGACAGATCGGCGGCAAGGCTTTCCGAAGCGCCGGAAAAGGACGGGGTGTCCGGGGCGATGATGTCCACCGCGGTAATCCGCTCGATTGGACGGGAATCGATCGTCCCGCTCTCGGCAAGCGCTGCGACAAGCTTGCGGCCGAGCATCCCGGCAGCGCCTATGACCATGACATGCATGAAAAATCCTCCTCGCGGACAGTTAGCGCGGACCGGACCGGCGTGTCACGTGTCGGGGAAGCGATTCCCGGAGAAAACCGCCATGCGCGGTCCGGGCGACGCCCTCTAGCTGCCGGGAAGCGTGCGCGACACCCGCCTCTCGCCATGGGTGGCGGCAGGGCCGAAGGTCGTGTCGAGGAAGCGGTTGAGCCAGGCGAACAGCGCCGCATCGTGCAGCAGTCGGCCCGACAGGTGATCAGCGCCGACCTGGGCACCCGGCAGCACGAAACGGTGGGCGCCGCGCACCGCCCAGCGGTGCATCATGGCGAGCGTCAGTTCGGCGTGGAACTGGATACCCCAGGCGTTTTCACCATAGCGGAAGGCCTGGTTGGGATAGGTTTGAGAGGTGGCGAGCAACTCACCGCCGGTCGGCATGTCGAAGCCCTCGCGGTGGAACTGGTAGACCATCGGCGGCCAGTCCATCAGCTTACGGCCTGCTTCGGTGGGGGTGATCGGATACCAGCCGATTTCGACGTGACCGTCCTCGCGCCCGTAGACTTTCGCGCCGAGATGGCGGGCGAGGATCTGCGCGCCGAGGCAGATGCCGAGATACGGTTTGCCCGATTTCAGCACCACATCCATCCAGCGAGTTTCGACCCGGATTCCCTCGATGTCGTCGTCGTTGGCGCTCATCGGGCCGCCGAAGACCACGGACCCGGCATGGAAGTCGAGCGTCTCGGGCAGCGGATCGCCAAGCACCGGCCGGCGGATGTCGAGCGCGTAGCCCATCTTCATGAGCACCTGACCCACCCGGCCGGAACTCGAATTTTCCTGATGCAGGACCACCAGGATGCGCGGGGGTCCCTTCCTTGCCTCGTCTGCGGTACGGCCGAGCGAGCCGTCGTGTCGCGTCACGTATCCGTCTCCCCGGTAATGCCACGCCGTTCCGCCACCCGCTGGCGGGCGAAGACCCTGTCACGCGTATCGACACCCATCAGATCGGCGATGCGCCAGACGACATGGTCCTCGAGCTCGTGGCGGACGCCGTCGGCATAGGCGAGTTCCCAGAGGAGCTCGATGAAATGGATCTTCTCCTCGGGCGTGAGCTTCCAGTTGAGCACGCTGGTGAAGGCATAGAGATCGACCGACTCGCGATCGGCGGCCTCGGCCTCGGCGAGCAGCGCCTTCAGTTCGGCCTCGGATTCACTGTAGTCCTTGGCGACCAGATCACGCAGCAGTGCGCGTTCCTCTTTGGTGACCTCGCCGTCTGCGCCGATGACGGAGAAGAACAGCGCCACCGCAGCCACGTCGGGATTGTCGCGCGGGGATTTGCGTCTGCCGCCCTCGTCGCTGAGGCCGTTGATGAAGTCGCGGAGTATATCGAACATGCGGGATTCCTGTGGGCGTTCCGGCTAAAACAGCCGGAACCTCTGTTTCGTCTCCGGTTCGGCATCGTCGTCGATTCCCGGATCGTCCGGAAGGTGCTTGAGGAACGCATGATCGTCTTCGCTCTCCTTTTCCGGCCTTTTTTCGGATTTGGAGCCGGACGCGGCGATTTTGCCGTCAGCTGCCGGTGCGGACGAAGCCGTTTCGACCTTTTTGGCGTCTTCCGGTTTTTCGACGGGTTTCGCGACCACAGCCGGCTCCGACTTCGGTTCTGGCTTGGGATCGGCCGGCGTCGTTTCCCGCGTTTCGAGACCAGGGCTCTTCGGCTCCGAAGCACCGGCGAGAGGTGTCGTTGCGGGCTCCGTTTCGACGGCCTTCGGTTCAGTCGTCTTCGGCTCAGCAGGCACCTTCTCCACCGAAGTGAAGGCCGGTTTGACAGCAACTGCCTGTGGCTTCTTGTCCGGTTCCGCAGCCTTCACCGGCTCGGCCTCGATGACGGGGGCCGTGTCGGTGTCGAGATCATCGTCCTCGTCGTCATCGAGATCGTCGGGGTCGGCATTGTCGGCGGGCAGCGCACTGGCCGCCACCGGGGGAAGGCTGGCGATCGCCTTGTCGGCGGGGGCCGACGTCTTCTCGTCGTGGTCGATCGTACCGCCGATGCGGGCGACCGGCACCTTCCACTCGAAGGCGTCGAGCTTGCCGGTGACCGGCGAGACGGGTTCCCACTCCTCGGACACCAGCCCGTCGGTGGTCCAGACCGGATCGCGCGGCGCGCGGAGCGCCGCCGCCAGCCAGTGCCGGACGCGACCCTGATCGCCGGTATCGGCTTCCTCGATATCGGCGAGTAGCAGGTAGATGCCCTCGCGCGGCGCCAGACGGGCGGCCATTTCGCCCTTCTCGCGCGCCAGGTCGAAACGGCGGGCGTCGAGGGCGGCGCGGGCCACGGCATAGGCGGATTCGGCGTGGTTGGGCCTGAGCTGTTCGAGCTTCTGCGCCCGCTTGAGCTTGTCGTTCGGCGTGTCGCCCAGCCGGGCGTTGACATAGGCCTCGGCGATATCGGGATGCTGGTGGGCCCGCCAGGCGGATTCGAGCAGCTTGGCGCCGCGACGCAGCTTGTCTTCGCGGAAAAGCGCCTTGGCGGCAACGAGGGCTGCCGGCACGAAATCGGGTTCGAGCTTCAAGGCGGCGAGCGCATCGTTGCGGGCGGAGGCGGGATCGGACTCCGCCTTGTCCTTCGCCCGAGCGGTGAGGAGAACCGCACGCTTCCGCTTGATATCGTCCTTGGGATACATGCCGGCGAGACGCTGCTTGTCGAGAAGCGAGAGCGCCGCATTCCAGTCGCCTTCCACGGTGCGGTTGGAAAGGGCCGCCTCGCCCGCCCAGGGCAGTTGCGGCGCCTGTTCGGCGGCGACGTCGGCGTAATGGCGCGCCGCCTCGTCCGCACCCTGCCGACGGGCTTCCAGATAAAGCCCGCGCAGGCCGAGAAGCCGGGTCTCGGGGTCCTCCGAAAGATCCTCGAACATCTTGCGCGCGTCGTCGTTGCGGCCCTCGATGAGTGCGGTCTGCACTTCGAGCAGATGGATGAGCGGCTCTTGGTCGGCGTTGAGGAAGCCCTTGGTGCGCTTGGTCATCTTCAGCGCGGTCGGGGCGTCACCGGCGCCGGCGGCGATCAGGCCGGTCGACAGCGCCTGGTAGCCGCGATCCCGGCGCGAGGCGCGGAAATAGCGGCGGATGGTGTGCGGCGAGGTCCAGATGACGCGGATGATCCACCACAGGATCATCACCGCGGCAACGATCGAGACGATGGCCGCAACGGCAACCATCAGTGACATCTCGATCTGCTGGCCCTGCCAGGAAATCAGGAGATCGCCGGGGCGGTCGGCGAGCCAGGCAAAGCCGAAGCCCAGAACGAGGACGAGAACGAGAAAGAAGAGAATTCTGATCATGGGGCTCTCCTACTCGCTCTGCGACGGGGTGGTGGCGGGGGTCTCAGTCGACGCGCCTGCGTCCGGTTCGGACGAGCCGGCAGGCGTGCTGTCTGCGGGGGCCGACTGATCGAGTTCGGGCTGGCTTTGAGCCACGGCCGGCAGCTGCACCTCGGTAATCAGCTTCTCCACTTCGGCGCGGGCGATGAGCCCCTTGCCGAACTCGGGAGCTGCAGCCCTGGCCTGATCGGGAAGCGCATTCCACTCGGCCACCGCGCCGTCGAGATTGCCGTTCTTCAGCTGGTTTTCGAGCCGTGCGGCAATCGCCTCGGTGCTGTCGCCCTCGACGTCTCCGACCTTGCGGACCTTGACCATCGATTTCGCACTGGCGGCCAGACGATCGAGAATGCCGGCATTTTCAGGCACCGGGTCCATTGCCGCGATCATCGCGTTGGCCGCATCGGGGAAACGCTCGACGAGCTCGCCTTGAGTTGGCACGCCGGTGGCGGCGAATTCGCGCAGACCCGAAACGGCCGGGTTGTCGGGCGCGACCGAGGCGAAAGCCTCGAGTTCGGGTGCGAAGGGGCCGCCGCGGTCGACGGCCGATTTCAGCCCCGAGACGGCGATGGCCTTGGCCATTTCCATCTCGCGGCCGGGTTCCTCGATCGCCTGTTCGGCCTTTTCGATCCGGCCGGTCAGCGAGGAGGAAAGTTCAGTCTGGCCCTGCTGCAAAGTGTCGATCCGAGAGCCGAGTTCGCCGAGACGGCTCTGCACGTCGGAGAGTGAGCCGGACATGTCGTCGACGCGGCCGGACAGGCCGGCGATCTGTTCGCGCACCTCACCCGATGCGCCGTCGCCGGCTGCCAGACCGTCGACCTTCTCGGACAATTGCTGCAGCCGGGTGTTGAATTCACTCAGCGCCGGCGCGGCATCGGCGGTCGCACTGCCGGAGGCGACCGTGGATTCGAGCGCATCGAGTCGCTTGGAGAGCTCCTCGCTTCCGGCTGGTGCCTGCGCCACGCTCGACCGCAGTTCGTCGATGGTCGACTTGAGCGAGGAGATTTCGCTTTCGAGCGCCGCGGTATCCGTACCGCCCGATCCCCCCGGCGCGGGCAGGAGATTGGCCGCCTGCAGACCGAAGAGCGCCACAATGCCGAGCGCAGCGCCCACTACGCCGCCGACGACGGCGCCGCCGCGCGAGCCCGACGAACCGGACCCCGTCGACGTTTTCGCGGCGGAGGAGGAGGAAGGAGCGGAGCCCGGCTTTCCGCCCGAGGTCGATGCCGGCGACGACGTTGAAGAACCCGTCGAGGACGAGCCCGTGGACGATGCAGCCGTGGAGGCGGCGGCCGCCGAGGAGGCCGAGCCCATCGGCGAGCCGACGGTCGGCTTGCCCTCGAAGGGCTTCTTGTCGTCGCTTGCGGAGACAGAAGGTCCGGACGGTTTGGAAGCGGGTTTGGACGTGCCGCCGGATTGGGAGGCGGCGAGACCGCTGGCGGCCGTATCGCCCGGTTTCTTCAAGTCGTCGGCCTTCGTCACATCATCCTTTTTCACGTCGGAGGCGGAGCCGACGCCGAGCCCGCTCGCGGCGGTCCTCGAAGCCGCGTCGCCGGCCTTCTTGTCGGCTTCGGTCTTGTCGGTTCCTGCACGGGTCGGGTGATCACTCTTGTCATCGGTGGAGCCGGGCGCCTGCGGCGCGCTGGTCGACACCTCGTCCTTGCCGTCGCTGCCTTCCTCGGCGCGAGTCACGTCCTCGGCCTTGAGATCGAGGGTTACGGGCTTCGAGGGTTTGGAGCGACGCGGCGTGCTGGGCTTGCTCATGGAATCTCCTGACGAGGACCGGTCGGCTTTCGGGATTGGCCCGAAAACCGGAATACGTCCCTAAATCAGCGCAGACCCCGGATGGTTTCAAGAAGCGCGCCTTCTTCCGGCGTCTCGGCGGTGCGGAGATCAAGCCTTGGGGAGTGCGGACAGGCCGCAGCCACCTCCGCTGACAGGCAGCTCACGATCAGCCGGTGTCCCGCAGACTCAAGGCTTTGCGGCGGCAGAAGCGCGAAGAACCGCCGGGCGGCATTTGGCGAATAGAGCAGAACCGCCTCCGAAGGCGGCTTCATTTTGTGCGAAAGTATAAAGTCAGTCGAATAGCTTATTTCTTCCATTCGGTAGACGGCCTCGGCTCTGACGGGAATGTGCGCTTTCGCGAGTCCATCCTCCAGATCGGGCCGGCGGTCTTCCGCCGCGAGATAGAGAAGCGGTGCTTCAAATGTCACCGACAGGCGCCCGGCCGACACGTCGGCGGCAATCTCACCGGCAAGCTCCCGGCCACTCCCCTGTCCCTGTCGAACGTCGCCGAAGCCGGCGATGCGCGCCGCGTGCGCGGTCGCGCCTCCGACCGTGTAGACCGGACAGCCGGACGCGGCGAAGGCCTTGCCCAAAGAGGGGCCCGCCGATTGGCCGATGGCCTTCAGAGCATTCGCGCTGGTGAAGATCAGCGCCGCATGCGGTGAGCCGGCAAGCGCCGGATCGACGGCCAGAAACCGCGTCTCGAACAGCGGCAGCAGCACCGGCATGTGACCGAGATCGGAAAGCCGCTGTGCCGTACGGCGGGCGGCGGGATCGGGGCGGGTGACGAGGACCCGCACCAGCTTAGCCCCAGCTTTCGAAGAAGCCGGCTCCGGCGCGAGCGCGGATATCCTCGCCGGCCCTGTGACCGATGGTTGCCGCATCGTCCGCCATGCCGTCGAGCCGGACCTCGTGCACGGTCGCTCCGTCCGGCGTCAGCACCATGCCGTGGAAACTCAGAGCCGCCCCGTCGATCTTCGCATGGGCGGCGATCGGAGTCCGGCAGGAGCCATCGAGGACTGCGAGGAAGGCGCGCTCGCAGGCCAGTTGGGTGGCCGAAACGCCATGGTTGATCGGTTCGAGAAACGCGCGGATGCGAGTATCATCGAGCCGCGATTCGATGCAGATGATCCCCTGCCCCGGCGCCGGGGGAAAATCCTCGGGATCCATCACCGTCGTGGCGATTTCCGGACGTCCCAGACGCCTCAGACCGGCATAGGCGAGCAGCGTCGCGTGGGCCTGACCCTCGTCGAGCTTGCGCAGCCGCGTTTCCACCTGGCCGCGGAAGCCGACCACGGTGACATCCGGACGCAGCCGCTTGACCAGCGCCTGGCGGCGTAAGGAGGACGTGCCGACAACGGCGCCATCCGGGAGACCGGCAAGATCGGGTGCGGCCTTGCCGATGAAGGCGTCGCGAACATCCTCGCGTTCGAGAGCCGCAACGATGCCGAGGCCGTCCGGCAGCTTCGTCGCCATGTCCTTGGAGGAGTGGACGGCAAGATCGAGCCGGCCGTCGGCGAGCTGCTCCTCGAGCTCGAAGGTGAAGAGCCCCTTGCCGCCGATCTCCGACAGCGAGCGGTCGATGATCCGGTCGCCCTGCGTGGACAGGACCACGATCTCGAAATCCTCCTCGGACAGGCCGTGCGCCTTCATCAGAAGATCGCGTGTCTCATGGGCCTGCGCCAGCGCCAGCGGGCTGCCCCTCGTGCCGATCCGGTAAGGTTTCATTTGCATGCGATCCCGTCGATTGATACCTGCAGGAGACGTAAAGCGCTTGGCGGTCCGGCGCAACTCCATGGAGCGGACACAGGAAGATGACGCACCCCGAAACCATCGTTCTGGGGCCCGAAACCTGCATTCTGGGAATCGAGACGAGCTGCGACGAAACCGCGGCGTCTGTCGTGGTGCGCCATGCCGACGGCTCGGGCGAGATCCGCTCCAACGTCGTCTACAGCCAGCTCGACCAGCACGCGGCCTATGGCGGCGTGGTGCCTGAGATCGCGGCGCGCTCCCATGTCTCGGTGCTCGACACGCTGGTGGACCAAGCGCTCGCCGAAGCCGGGCTCGAACTCGGCGAGGTCGATGCGATCGCCGCCACTTCCGGACCGGGCCTGATCGGCGGGCTGATGGTGGGACTGATGACGGCCAAGGCGCTGGCCATGGTCTCTGGCAAGCCGCTCCACGCGGTCAATCATCTCGAAGGCCACGCGCTGACGGCGCGGCTGACCGACAATCTCGCCTTTCCCTATCTCCTGCTGCTCGTCTCAGGCGGTCACACCCAGATCGTTCTGGTCAAGGGCGTGGATGACTACGAGCGCTGGGGGACCACCATCGATGACGCGCTCGGCGAGGCCTTCGACAAGACCGCCAAGCTTCTGGGCCTGCCCTATCCCGGCGGCCCGGCGGTCGAGAAGGCGGCGAGCACCGGCGATTCAAAACGCTTCCGCCTGCCGGTCCCGCTCAGGGGCACGCCGGAGCCCGATTTCTCCTTTTCCGGGCTTAAGACGGCGGTCCGGCAACTGGCGGAAGCCCAGGCCCCGGTCTCGGACCAGACGATTTCCGACATCTGCGCGGGCTTTCAGCGCGCCGTCTGCCTGAGCCTCGCCGACCGGCTGGACATCGCCTTTGCCCGCTTCACCGAACGCTTTCCCGATGTCGCCGACCAGGCGCTGGTGATCGCCGGCGGGGTGGCGGCCAATGCAGCGCTCCGCACCACGCTATCCGAGAGCGCCGGCAAACATGGCTTCCGCCTCGTCGCGCCTCCGATGGCGCTCTGCACCGACAATGCGGCCATGATCGCCTGGGCTGCCGCCGAACGGATGGCGGTCGGGATCGAAGGCGATCCGCTCGACGTGGCGCCGCGTGCCCGCTGGCCGCTCGACAGGAGCGCAGAGACGGTGATGGGCTTCGGCAAGAGAGGCGCGAAAGTATGACCGAAAATACCCCTCAAGCCTCTATCGGGATCGTCGGCGCCGGCGCCTTCGGCACGGCGCTGGCCTGCGTGCTGGCTGACCGGACCGCGCCGATAGCGCTCTATGGCCGCGATCGCGACCTGATGGCCCGCATCGCCGACACCCGGGTCAATCCGCGCCTGCCCTCGGTCACCCTGCCCGAGGGCGTGGTAATTGCGGCGGACGAGACGTCGCTTCACCGCCACGATATCGTGCTCTTCGTCGTCCCTTCCTCCGCCCAGGCTGAGACGGCTTCGAGGCTCGCCCCTCATCTGGCGGCCGAGGCGGCGGTCGTCATGTGCGCCAAGGGGCTCGATCGCGAGACCGGCCACACCATCACCGATGCGCTCGCCGACCGGTTGCCCGGCCACAAGCTGGCGGTTCTCTCCGGACCCGGCTTCGCCGCCGACATCGCCTCCGGCCTGCCGACCGCTATGACGCTGGCGGCCAGCAAGCATAACGACGCCGAACGGATCGCCGCCCAGCTGTCGCGCAAGGCCTTCCGGCTCTATGCCAGCGACGACATGACCGGCGTGCAGCTCGGCGGGGCCTTGAAGAACGTGCTGGCGATCGCCTCGGGCATCGTCATCGGCGCCGGCCTCGGCGAAAGCGCCCGCGCCGCCCTGATCGCCCGTGGGCTCGCCGAACTGACCCGTTTCGTCGTTGCCAATGGCGGTCGCCCGGAAACGGCCGCCGGACTGTCCGGGCTCGGAGATCTGGTGCTGACGGCGACCAGCGCGCAGTCGCGCAACTACCGTTTCGGCCTCGCCGTCGGCGGCGGACAATCCCCCGCCGAACTCTCGGGCGAGGGCCGGCCGCTGGTGGAAGGGGCCAATGCCGCGGTTACCGCTGCGCGCGCGGCCGCAGCCCTGCACGTGCCGATGCCGGTGACGGAAGCCGTGGCCGCAGTTGTGACCGGCGAGGCGGATGTGGCGACAGTCGTGAACCGGCTCCTGTCGCGGCCCTTGCGTTCCGAAACCGCCTGAGGCTAAACCGGCCTGTCCCGACAAACACCGAAAACCGGAGTTCCCCCATGGCCTACTGGCTGTTCAAATCCGAACCTTTCAAATGGTCCTGGGAGATGCAGAAGGCCAAAGGCAAGACCGGCGAACAGTGGGACGGCGTGCGCAACTACCAGGCGCGCAACAACATGCGGGCGATGAAACTGGGCGACAAGGGCTTCTTCTACCACTCCAACGAGGGGCTGGAAGTCGTCGGTATCGTCGAGGTCTGCAAGCTCGCCCACCAGGACACCACCACTGACGACGAGCGCTGGGAATGCGTCGACATCCGCGCGGTGACCGACATGCCGAAGCCGGTCACGCTCAAGGACGTCAAGGCCAACCCGAAGCTCGAGAACATGTCGCTGGTCACCTCCATGCGGCTCTCGGTGCAGCCGGTGACCGAGGACGAATATCTCGAGGTCTGCCGCATGGGCGGCCTCGACAACCCGCCAACTTAGATGCAACTATAAAATTTTGACGATTCCATCAGGCGACAGAAGATGTCACTCGACGAAGAATTTTCGGCGGCTTCTACTACTTCCGTTGAGGCTGAAGATTTCTCAATTCAAGAATGGCACCATATAAGAAATCAAATTCATTTGTTGCTATCCACAATTTGGCGGTTTGAAATAGCAGCTATCTCGGGATATGCAATTTTTTTCTCATGGTTTTTGGGCAGTGCTGCCCATAGAATCGGCGGATACTCTATATTAGTACTAATCACAAGCACCGCATTTGCACACCTAATTAAGAAAAGACTGTCAATAGAATACGGAATTCTTATTAGGCTGGGCGAATATAGTGAAATGATTGAGAAAAATCAATACGGAACACACGCGAAACAAACACTAAGCGGGTTTGAATACTTCCATCGCCTCAACCCTCCAGACAAACTAACAGACAAGCAAATATTTTCTAAGTACACAAACGCCGGAAATATATTTAAAGTGATAATATTAATCAATTATGCGGCAGTTATATTGTATGCGTTATATAACTTTTCATACATCATAAATTGTATCACATTCATGCAGCATAGTTTTCAAAGTGTAGTATGAGTTGAAATCATATAATAAAAGCTTCGACTTCATCCGCTCGAACACGGCCGTCTCCGCGCCGCCGCATGTGCCCGAAGTCCTGCTCCATCTCGCCGATGAAGCCCACGACCTCTGGCACAGGACCGAGGAGGAACTGGGCGAGATCGGCCTGCCGCCACCCTTCTGGGCCTTTGCCTGGGCGGGCGGTCAGGGGCTGGCCCGCCACATCCTCGCCCATCCGGAGCTGGTGGCCGGCAGAACCGTGCTCGATTTCGCCTGCGGCTCGGGACTGGTGGCGATCGCCGCGGCCAAGGCGGGCGCGTCCCGCGTCGAGGCGGTGGACATCGATCCCTGGGCGATTGCGGCCACGCACCTGAATTCCGAACTGAACGGCGTCGCCGATCGCATCACCGTTTCTGACCGAAACGTCATCGGAGAGAACGGCAAATGGGACGTGATTCTGGCGGGAGACGTCTTCTATGACGCCGACATGACCAGGCTCATCGCGCCCTGGTTCGAGAGCCTCGCACGCGACGGCGCTCTGGTGCTCGTCGGCGATCCCGGCCGCGCCTACCGCCCGAAGACCGGCTTCATCGAACGCGCCGTCTATTCGGTTCCCGTGACCCGGGTGCTCGAAGACAGCGAGATCAAGCGTACCGCGGTTCTGGAATGCGTTGCCACGCTAGGAAATTGACGGCGTAGGCCCGGAAAGCCACTTGACCGTTCCGGCGCTCGGGCGTTTGCTCCGGAAATCAGCCGGACGGGGGTCTGTCATGACATTCGCAACGATGAATTATCTGGCCGTGTTCGCGGCGACGGTGGTCGCCTTCGTGATCGGCGCGGTCTTCTACTCGCTGTTGAGCAAGCCGTGGATGAAAGCCGCGCGGATCACGCCCGGCGACAACAGGTCGCCGATGGCTTTCCTGCTGGTCCACAGCATCGTTCTGGAACTCGTCATGGCCTTCATCACCGCCGGGGTCATGGGCCATGTCGGCGCGATCACGCCGACGAACGGGATCGTCACCGGTTTCCTGATCTGGCTGGGTTTCATCGTCACCACCATGTCGATCAACCACCGCTACGAAGGCTATGGCTGGGATCTGACGATCATCGACGGGCTCCACTGGCTTCTGGTCATGATCGGCATCGGCTTGACCATCGGCCTGTTCGGCTGAGGCGGGCGGCAGTCAGTTCCTGCTGACGCGAAACACCGTGCCTTTTCGAAGATATGGCAGCAGCCGGATCATGTCGCGACGCTTCAGTGCGATGCAGCCCTCGGTCGGCTGATAGCCCGGTCGCGCCACGTGCAGGAAGATGGCGCTGCCCTTGCCGCGCCGGCGCGAGCGGATGTTCCAGTCGAGCACCAGCACGAAATCATAGAGCCGGTCGGAGCGAAGCAGGGTTTCGTGGCTAGCCGGGAATGGCAGCCGCACCGGCCGGTTGTAGGCGCCGTGCTTGGGCGCATCGCACCAGCCGTCGAGCCGGCCGACCCGGCGAAGCGATACCGCCGACGGTGCCGCCGTCAGCGAGCCGCCCTTGCGGAAGCCGGAGACGACCGCCAGATCGCCGAGCGGCGTGGCGCCGTCGCCCTCGCGCTTGAAGACGGAAATAGCGCCTTTCCCGAGCGCCGCATCGATCGAAACGGGCCCGAATCGCAGATGCGCGCGCTGCGGATCGAGCGGCGACGGACGAACCGCCACCACCCGCTTCGGCCTGAGATCGATGGGTTCCGGTCGCGCGACATTCACAAGCTTGTGCCTTGCATGTTATCCACGACGGCTATTTAGCACTTTGCGCCTGCCCTGAAACTGCCTAATCATGGCGATAAATGCCGGCCCCGGCTTACCACCGGCAAGGCTTTCGAAACAGTCTGGAGACACGGATGACAGCGCGCACGATCCTGATTGTGGACGATGACGATGATCTGCGGGAAACGCTCGTCGAGCAGTTGTCGCTTTACGAGGAGTTCAACATCCTCAACGAATCGAGCGCCGCAAAGGGAATCCAGACCGCGCGCGGCGGCCAGATCGATATCCTGATCATGGATGTGGGTCTGCCCGACATGGACGGCCGCGAATCGGTCAAGCTCCTGCGCAAGGGCGGGTTCAAGGCGCCCATCATCATGCTGACGGGCCATGACACCGATTCGGACACGATTCTGGGCCTCGAGGCCGGCGCCAACGACTATGTGACCAAGCCCTTCCGCTTCGCCGTTCTTCTGGCCCGCATCCGCGCCCAGCTGCGGCAGCACGAGCAGAGCGAGGACGCCACCTTCCAGGTCGGCCCCTACACCTTCAAGCCCAGCCAGAAGCTTCTCGTCGACGAAAAGGGCGGCAAGATCCGCCTGACAGAGAAGGAGACGGCGATCATCCGTTATCTCTACCGCGCCGACCAGAAGGTGGTGACACGCGACACGCTTCTCGAAGAAGTCTGGGGTTATAATTCAGGGGTTACCACCCATACGCTGGAAACCCATGTATACCGGCTCCGCCAGAAGATCGAAGCCGATCCCGCCAATGCGGAGATTCTGGTGACGGAGAGTGGCGGCTACAAGATCGTGCCCTAGATATGCGGCATCAGTGATACAATAAGAAGAAAAAGACGGAGACGATCACTTGGCATTGTTGGACGACATGGCCCTGCTCTCGCAGGTCGAGCTCTTGCGCTCGCTCGGTGAGGAAAAGCTCAGGCTGATCGCGTTCGGAGCCGAACGTCGCCGCTTCGAGGCCGGACAGGTGCTGTTCCGCGAGGATTCACCGGCCGATGGCGCCTTCGTCATCGCCAGGGGCACAGTCGCGCTCAGCCAGAAGACCCGCGACGGCGGCGACCGCCCGCTCGCGCAGGTTGGAACCGGCACGCTTTTGGGCGAACTGGCGCTGATCTCCCCCATCACCCGCTCTATGACGGCGATCGCCGAGGACGACGTCGAGGTGATGCGGATCAACCGGCCGCTGTTTCACCGGATGCTCGAGGAATATCCCGAGATCGCCGATACGGTGCGCGGGCGCATCACCGACAATCTCACCCGTCTGACCCGCGAACTCGGCGAGATCGCCCCGCGCTTTTCCGACGAAGACGGCGCTGGCGAATAAGATCAAAAGGCGAAAGCCGCCGTCACCGGCACGTGGTCGGACGGCCGTTCCCATCCCCGCGCCTCGCCCAGAACCTCGATCGAGGTCAGCGCCGGCGCCAGATCGGCGGACGACCAGATATGGTCGAGCCTGCGACCCCGGTTGGCAGCCTGCCAGTCCTTGGCTCGGTAACTCCACCAGGTGTAGATCTTCTCCGACGGCGGAATGAATTCGCGCATCAGGTCGACCCAAGCGCCCGAAGTCTGGATGTCGATGAGCGTCTCGGTCTCTATCGGCGTATGGCTGACGACCTTAAGAAGCTGCTTGTGCGACCAGACGTCGGTCTCCAAGGGCGCGATGTTGAGATCGCCGACGAGCACTGTGGACACCCCCGCATGCCGCTCGGCTTCCGCGTGCAGCAGCCGCATCTCCTCGAGAAATTTCAGCTTGTGGGCGAATTTCGGATTGATATCGGGGTCCGGCTCGTCGCCGCCCGCCGGGACGTAGAAATTGTGGATCCGGATCTTCCTGCCGGGTTCGGGCTCCACGATCGCGGAGACATGGCGGCTATCCCCCATGTTGCAGTAGTCGCGGCGATCGACGTAGGCGAGCGGCAGCTTCGAGAGGATCGCCACCCCGTGATAACCCTTCTGGCCGTGGATCGCGGAATGCTCGTAGCCCGCCTTGCGGAAGGCCGAGAGCGGGAAGGAATCGTTCTCGCACTTGGTTTCCTGCAGGCAGAGCACGTCCGGCCCCTTCGCCTTGAGAAAATCCTGCACCAGCGGCATGCGCAGCCGGACGGAATTGATGTTCCAGGTGGTCAGCGAAAACGACATGAAAAAGCCCCCGATGCGAGGGGGCCTTTCTGCGTCATCGGGCCGGCGGGTTCAAGGGCTGCGCCGCCCCACACCACCGCTAGTTCCTCAGCGTGGTATCGGGCCGCGTCTGCTCGTAGGGGACCTTGAAGACGGAAGGATCGAATTTCACGCCGGTCTGGACGTTGTAGATCATCACCGAGGTGTCCTTGCCCTGGGCGTCGCGGATGGTCCACTGCTTGAGCTCGAAGGTCTTCGGATCGAACATCATCGAGATGGTCGAATCGCCGAAGATCGACTTGTCGCCCAGCACGATGGTGATGAGATCCGGATCCTCCTTGACCGCCTTGACCATCTGCTGGCTCAGATCGATCCGGTTGGACAAGAGAAGCTTCAGCGGCGTGGTCGACAACGGGTAGAGTTCCCAGGTCTTGAGCTTGGAATTGCCCACCGCAACCGACTTGCCGTCGGAGATCACCCGCACCGAAGACGGCGCTTCGTAGTTGAAGCGCAGCTTGCCCGGGCGGCTGATGAAGAACTTGCCGCCGGTCTGCTCGCCCTTCGGGCCGAACTGCACGAACTCGCCAGCCATCGACTTGACCGACGAGAAGTGGTCGGCGATGCGCTGGGCGGCGGCGGAACCCTGGGCGGAGGCCGGAAGCGCGGACAGCGGCGCTAGAAGGGCCGCGGCCATCGCACCGACAACGAACTGGCGGCGGGTTCTCGCACGCAGGCGGGGTGAAGTGGTGTTCATCTCGGCTGTCTCCTTTTCCGTCTCACTGCCGGGCAAGTGAGGCGTAAGTTTGGCCCGTCGGCGGGCTGGCGCCCGCGCCGGGAAGGCCTAGCGCGGGTCGATGTCGGATTCGGTCGGCACCAGGATCTCGCGCTTGCCCGCATGGTTGGCCGGGCCGATGACGCCTTCCTGCTCCATCCGCTCGATCAGCGAGGCCGCACGGTTGTAGCCGATGCCGAGCCTTCGCTGGATATAGGACGTCGATGCCTTTCCGTCACGCAGCACCACGGCGACGGCCTGATCGTAGGGGTCGTCCGAATCCTCGAAGCTGGTCGCGCCGTCGCCGCCGCCCGAGCCGCCGCCTTCCTCGTCGTCGTCCTCGGTGATGGCATCGAGATATTCCGGCACGCCCTGCGTCTTGAGATAGCCGACGATGTCCTCGACCTCCTTGTCGGAGACGAAGGGACCGTGGACACGCTGGATGCGCCCGCCGCCGGCCATGTAGAGCATGTCGCCCATGCCGAGGAGCTGTTCGGCGCCCTGCTCGCCCAGAATGGTGCGGCTGTCGATCTTCGAGGTGACCTGGAAGGAAATACGGGTCGGGAAGTTGGCCTTGATCGTACCGGTGATGACGTCCACAGACGGGCGCTGGGTCGCCATGATGACATGGATGCCCGCCGCACGCGCCATCTGCGCCAGACGCTGGACCGCACCTTCGATGTCCTTGCCGGCGACCATCATCAGGTCGGCCATCTCGTCGATGATGACGACGATGTAGGGCATGGCCTCGAGATCGAATTCTTCGGTCTCGTAGATCGCCTCGCCGGTCTCCCGGTCGAAACCGGTCTGCACGGTGCGGGTGATCTGCTCGCCCTTGGCCAGCGCCTGCTCGACCCGGTTGTTGAAACCGTCGATGTTGCGCACGCCGATCTTCGACATTTTCTTGTAGCGCTCTTCCATCTCGCGGACGGTCCACTTAAGCGCCACCACCGCCTTCTTCGGGTCGGTCACGACCGGCGAAAGGAGGTGGGGAATGCCGTCATAGACGGAGAGTTCGAGCATTTTCGGGTCGATCATGATCAGCCGGC
>CAZEJG010000043.1:4034-24137 GCA_964511625.1 uncultured Hoeflea sp. | reverse complement strand
GATTGCGCCAGACGGGCATCAGTTCGCGCTCGAAGATGGAGCGACGCATCGCGCGCGTACTGTCGGCCATGGTTGCGTTCGTCAGCCACTTCTCTCCGAACTGACCGAAACTCTTCGCTTCCTTGATCCGGCGCTTCTCCCGCTGCTTCTCAATGGCAGGTGACCGCCCCTCGGCAATTGCGCGCCGTGCGTCGATGCATAGCTCCCGAGCCCTGGCGAGCGATATTCCGTCACGGGCATACCTACCGAGATAGATGGTCTCTCGCCTGCCGTTCAGCCGATAGTCGAGCCTGAACGAGATGGCACCCGACGGCGCGACGCGCACATACATGCCGTCACGATCGGAGACCTTGTACATTTTGGCTTTTGGCTTCAAACACTTAAGTGCTGCATCGGTCAACATTTCGGGCCTCCTTGCGGAAAAGTACCGTCACGCGGTTTTTGGAGGCTGGCGGCGTCGAAAACACTTTTAAATCAGCGTCTTAGATCAAAAAAAGTACCGTCATGAGCCTCATTACTCCTGACGGTACTTTCGTTTTTCCGTTTGATCAATGGGGGCGAGGCCCGTCAGCGAGGCTGCCAAACGCGATCTATGCCCACCGATAGATGTCGATAGGCATAGAGGGAATTTATTTTTACTTTCAGTTGGTTAGATCGTGTTTTGGCGCAAAATCGGCGATGTTCGGATGGGTCTGAATCATTCCCACTCGATGGTGCCGGGGGGCTTGGAGGTGATGTCGTAGGTGCAGCGGTTGATGCCCTTGACCTCGTTGATGATGCGGGTCGCGGTCTCGCCGAGGAAATCGTGGCTGAATGGATAGTAGTCCGCTGTCATGCCGTCGACCGAGGTGACGGCGCGCAGGGCGCAGGCATAGTCATAGGTGCGGCCGTCGCCCATCACGCCGACGGTGCGGACCGGCAGGATCGCCACGAAGGCCTGCCAGATGGCGTCGTAGAGGCCGTGCTTGCGGATCTGGTCGATGAAGACCGCATCGGCCTTCCTGAGGATATCGAGCTTCTCGCGGGTGATCTCGCCGGGGCAGCGGATCGCGAGACCCGGGCCCGGGAACGGATGCCGACCGATGAAGTGTTCTGGCAGGCCCAATTCGCGGCCGAGTTCGCGGACCTCGTCCTTGAAGAGTTCGCGCAGCGGCTCGACGAGCTTGAGGCCCATCTTTTCAGGCAGCCCGCCGACATTGTGGTGCGACTTGATGGTGACCGAAGGGCCGCCGGAGAACGACACGCTCTCAATCACGTCGGGATAGAGCGTGCCCTGGGCGAGGAATTCGGCGCCCTCGATCGTATTCGCATGTTTCTGGAACACGTCGATGAAGAGCTTGCCGATGATCTTGCGCTTGGTCTCGGGGTCGGACACGCCCTCGAGCTCGCCGAGGAACAGGTCCTGTTCCTGCGCGTGAATGAGCTGCATGTTGTAGTGGTCGCGGAACATGGTGACCACTTCCTCGCCCTCGTTGAGCCGAAGAAGGCCGTGATCGACGAAGACGCAGGTCAGCTGGTCGCCGATAGCCTCGTGGAGGAGGACGGCGGCGACGGAGGAATCCACGCCGCCCGACAGGCCGCAGATGACCTTCCTGTCGCCGACCTGTTCACGGATCTTGGCGATCGCTTCCTCGCGATAGGCGCCCATGGTCCAGTCACGCTTGCAGCCGGCGATCTTGACGAAGTTCTCGTAAAGCTTCTTGCCGTTCGGCGTGTGGTGAACTTCAGGATGGAATTGCACCGCGTAGAAATGGCGCGAGACATCCGCGGTGACCGCAAAGGGTGCGTTGGGCGAGGTACCATAGACCTCGAAGCCCGGCGCGATCTCGCTGACATGGTCGCCATGGCTCATCCAGACCTGTTCGCGGTCGGTCTGGAACCAGCCTTCGAGAAGATCGAGCCTGTCGTTCTTCGGCGTAACGAAGGCACGGCCGAATTCGGCGGTCATGTGACCGCTCTCCACCTTGCCGCCGAGCAGATACATCATCGCCTGCTGGCCGTAGCAGATGCCAAGAACCGGAACACCGAGTTCGAACACCTTCTTGGGTGGCAGCGGTGCACCTTCCGAAAAGACCGAGGCCGGGCCACCCGAGAGGATCACCGCCTTGGGCTTGGCCTCGTCGAGATAGGCATCCGTCACCTTCTGGAAGGGATGGATCTCGCAGTAGACGTTGAGCTCGCGAAGCCGTCTTGCGATGAGCTGCGTCACCTGGCTTCCGAAGTCGATGATGAGGACGAATTCGGGGTGGGAAATTTCGAATGGTTCGGTCATGGACAGCGCTTACGCCAATGTCGCGAAGGATTCAATTCCCGCATTGCAGCATTATCGGCAAAAGGCAAGGCCCGGTGGAACAACGGTGGCGACCGCACGTTCTGTCCGGGTGCGCACAGCAACCGATAGTTTCAACCCCGATGCGGAGGCCACCACGATGGCTATCAAGGATCTGAACGACCTGTTCGAGCACACGCTCAAGGACATCTATTTTGCTGAAAACCACATCCACAAGAGCCTTCCGAAGATGATCGAGAAGGCATCCAACGCCTCGCTCAAGAAGCTCTTCACCGATCACCGCGAAGAGACCACCGGCCAGATCGAACGGCTGGAAAAGGTGTTCGAGATACTCGGCAAGAAGGCGACCGGCGAGGAATGCCCGGCGATCGAAGGCATCGTCGAGGAAGCCGAGGAGCTGATGGACGAAGTCAAGGACGATGCCACCCTCGATGCGGCCCTGATCGCCGCCGCCCAGGCGGTCGAACACTACGAGATCACCCGCTACGGCACGCTTCTGACCTGGGCGAAGGAACTCGGCCACGAGGACGTGATCCCGCTCCTGCGCGATACCATCGACCAGGAAAAGAGCGCCGACGACAAGCTCTCGCGGCTTGCGGAAGACCGGCTCAACAAGAAGGCCGCCTGATCCGCAGCCTCTCCTGACGAGGCACTTCAAAACCCCGCTCCGGCGGGGTTTTCTTTTGCCGTGCTCTCCGTATCAGGGAACGATGCGGCCGGCTTCGATATCGGCCCGCAGGGCGTCCACCGCCATGGCAAGGTTCTCGTCGACGACATGGAGATACTGGGTCCAGTCGTCGTAGTGGCGAAGTTCGTCGGCGCCATCCGAAATGCCGCGCAAGCAGATGGCCGGCACGCCGCGCTCCATGCAGGCGCGCACCACGGCGAAGCTTTCCATGTCCACCATGTCGGCATCGATGGCCTCATAGGCGCTGCCCGACACGATATTCGCACCCGTGGACAGGCGGCAGGCCGGCACGCCACTTATCTCGTAGGGGAGCGCGATATCGGCCGGCAGGTCGAGGAACGGGGTACAGCCCTTCTCGAAGCCGAGCGGTGAGGCGTCCATGTCACGATAGGAGACGGAAGCCGCCTGGTAGACCTTGCCCTGCTCGAGGCTCCGGGAACCGGCCGAGCCGAGCGAGACGACCAGATCGGGCCGGTCGGAGATCAGCGCGGCTGTGGTGTTGATCGCCGCCTCGACCGGACCGACCCCAATGAAGAGCGGCGAAAAGCGCTGCTTGAGATGGTCGCCATATTCGGCGGCCACGGCCATGAGGAAGAGGACGCGCGTGCCGCTGATCTCGACCAGCGCATGGGCGGTATGCGAGGTCATCCGTCCAATCCCTCGCGCCCGCGCACCACCATCAGCGTGCCTGTCATCGAGGCGATCAGCTTGGCCGGTCCGTCGCCGATCGCATAGCCGCGGCCGTCGGAGACGATGATGGTGGAGCCCGGCTTTGTCACCTCACCACGAAACAGGAAACGCTCACCGCGCCCGGGCGACAGAAGGTTGATCTTGAATTCGATGGTCAGCACCGCTGCATCCTCGGGCATGACCGACAGGGCCGCATAGCCGCAGGCCGAATCGAGCGCGGTGGAGAGAATGCCGGCGTGGAGAAAACCGTGCTGCTGGGTCAGGGCCGGGGAATGGGGCATCTCGATCTCGACGACGCCATATTCCACATTGGTCAGCTCCGCGCCGATCGTCCGCATGGCGGCCTGGCGCGCGAAACTCTCGGTGACGCGCTCACGGAAGCGGGAATTCGGTCGGTCTGTCATCAGTGGCCCTTTCGCAGCGGCGAAATTGCCAACCGGCGCGGTTTTCCGCAAGGGGGCGGACGACTAACCGTTCAGTTGGTAGAGCGCGATGTTGAGATAGGCCGCGAAGGCGACCCAGGCGGCATAGGGCACGAAGAGCAGCGAGGCGATGCGATCGCGGTTCCAGGTAAAGACGATGAACGCCATGATGGAAAGCAGCATCAGGACGATCACGACGATGGACCAGGTCAGCTGGTGGGCGACGAAGAAGACCGGCGACCAGAGGAAGTTGAGCACCATCTGCACAAACCACAGCCGCAGCGCGGTTTCCTTGTGGCGGCTCCAGACCCGCGCGCCAGCGATCGCGACGAGAACGTAAAGTACCGTCCAGACCGGACCGAAGACCCATGCGGGCGGATTGAGAGCAGGCTTGGTCAGACCCTCGTACCACCCGTCGGGCATGGACACCATGCCGATGAGCATGCCGCCGCCCACCGTAAGCACCAGAAATGCCAGCAGAACCTTGATACGCATATACGGACTTTCCGTTCGAGGTTTTTCTGGTTGTTACAACGCGCCAGACGCGGCGCGGTTCAGCGGCGGCGCTCGAAGTGCGCAAAAAAGAATCCGTCGGTTCCGGTGCGCGCCGGGGACAGAAGAAGCGCCCCCTGAGCGCCCGCCGTGGGGACAGAAGCCTCAGGACCCACCATTTCGCGCCAGGTTTCGCCGGCGTCGCGGACCGCGAATTCCGGGTGCCGGGCGAGAAAGGCGGCCGTGCGGGCGGTATTCTCCTCGGACAGCACTGAACAGGTGACATAGGCAAGCAGGCCGCCGGGACGGACGAATGTCGCGGCCTTGTCGAGCACCTCGTCCTGGTCGGCGATGCGCTTGTCGAGATTGTCGCGCGACAGCCGCCACTTGGCATCCGGCCGCCGGCGCCATGTGCCGGTTCCGGTGCAGGGGGCGTCGATCAGCACCCGATCCATCCTGCCCTCGAGCGGCGCGAGGCTTTCCGCGTCCTCGACCAGCTGGACATTGTGGACGCCGCCGCGCTTGAGCCGCTCGACCATCGGGGCGAGGCGGCGGCGATCGGAATCATAGGCATGGATCTGGCCGGAATTCTCCATCGACGCCGCCATGGAGAGCGTCTTGCCGCCGCCACCGGCGCAATAGTCAAGCACCTGTTCGCCCGGCTTTGCGCCGGTCAACAGCGCGGCCAACTGCGAGCCCTCGTCCTGGACCTCGAAGAAGCCCTTGGCGAAGGCCACCTCGGAGGTGGCCGCGATCTGCCGGCGTGGGCCGTCGGGTGCGGGAACGCGGATCCCCTGTGGCGCGAGCCCGGTTTCGTGCGCGCCGGGCGCCTTCAGGCCGCGCAGCACCTTCGCGCGGTCGGCCCTGAGCGTGTTGACGCGCAGATCGAGCGGCGCGCGGCCGGCCAGCGCCTGCGCCTCGGCAAGCCAGGTGTCCCCGAAAGCCTCTTCGAAATGCGGAACGGTCCATTCGGGAATGTCGCCCTGCACCCAGAGCGGGGCTGAGGTCAGGTCCTTCTGCATCAAGCGGCCCAGATCGGCCGACGATTTCGTTTCGGGCGCGAATCGGTCGTCGGCGAGGTCCGCGGCCAGCGTGTCTGGCGTGTAGCCCCACTGCCGCAACAGCGCGGCACAGACCAGATCGATGGCACTTTCGCTCTCCATCACCCAGGCGTGCGAGGCCTTCATCCGAAAGACGTCGAGCACGAGATTAGAAATCGCGGCACGGTCGCCCGAACCGGCGAAGCGGTGGGACAGGCCCCAGTCGCGCAGGGCATCGGGGACCGGGCGATGGCGCGCCTCGGTTTCGGCGAGCACTTCCGCTGCCGCCTGCATTCGTCCGCCCAGACGCATTCCCGTTCTCCTGGCTCGATTGGTCCGGTCGATCGCGTCGACCGCTGTTGGCGCCGGGTTGTGTCAGATACCGCGCCTGCAGTCTACTGGTGCCGGTACCGAAGCCGGTCGCCCGAAAGAAAAGTCATACCGGACCCGAATCGTTTGACGGCTTCGCGCTTCTTCAGCCGGTCCCTGTGGGCAGGGTCGGCGTTGCCGCCAGCAGCATGCGCGTATAGGCGTGCTTGGGCGCGAGGAAGACCTCCTCGGTCGGCCCCTGCTCGACGATCCGCCCCTCGCGCATGACCAGCACCCGGTCGGTGATCGAGCGAACCACGGACAGGTCGTGGGAGATAAACAGGTAGGAGATGCCCAGCCGCTCCGACAGCCCGGCGAGGAGATCGAGGATCTGCGCCCGGATCGACACGTCGAGCGCCGAGACCGCCTCGTCGAGCACGATCAGAGAGGGTTCGATGATCAGCGCCCGGGCGATGGCGATACGCTGGCGCTGGCCGCCGGAGAATTCGTGGATGTATTTGTCGGCGTCAGGGGCCTCGAGCCCGACCTCCTCGAGCGCACGGGCAATCCGGGCATCCAGTTCGGCCCCTGTCGGGGCGTTCTCGACCAGATGGAGCGGCTCGGCGATCAACCGCCTTACCCGGTGGCGTGGATTGAAGGAACCATAGGGATCTTGGAAGACGACCTGCACCCCGGCGCGCTGGCGCATGTCAGGTCCTGAGCCGGCTTCGGAAAACGTCTGGCCGTTGAGACGGATCTCGCCGCCCTGCAGCCGGTCGAGGGCGAGGATGGCGCGGGCGAGCGTCGATTTTCCACAGCCGGATTCGCCCACAAGGCCGACATTCTCGCCCTGGCGGATATCGAGCGAGACGTTGTCTACCGCGCGAAATGGCTTGGCCGGCTGGAACAGGCCGCGGCGTGGGCGCGGATAATCGCGCACCACCTCATGCACGGCGAGCACCGGCTCCTCCGTCGTGCGGACGCGGGGCGAGCGGTCCGGCACATGGGCGGAGGCCGCAAACAGCGCCCGCGTATAGGGATGGCGCATCTCGCGGAAGACGTCGGCGGTCGCGCCCGCCTCGACCACGCGGCCCTCCCGCATCACCGCAATCCGGTCGGCCAGACTGGAGATGACGGCGAGGTCATGGGTGATGAAGACGAGCCCCATGCCGTCCCCGCGCACCAGTCCGCGCAACAGGTCGAGAATCTGGGCCTGGGTGGTCACGTCGAGTGCGGTGGTCGGTTCGTCGGCGATCAGCAGCTTCGGCCGGAGCGCAATCGCCATCGCAATGGCGACGCGCTGGCGCTGGCCGCCCGAGAGTTCGTGCGGATAGCGGTCGGGCGAGATCTTCTCCGGCGACAGACCGACCCGCGCCATCAGCGCGGCCGCGCGCTCCTTCGCCTGGCGGCGCGAACAGTCGCCGTGGATCAGGATGGTCTCGGCGATCTGGTCACCGATGGTATGGACCGGGTTGAGCGCGGTCATCGGCTCCTGGAAGATCATCGCCACGTCGCGGCCACGCATGGCGCAGAGCGCCTTTTCGTTCATCGCGCCGACATCGTGTCCGGCGACCTCGATCGCGCCGGTCCAGGTCGAGGCGCGCGGCAGGAGTTGCATGACCGAAAGGGCCGTCAATGACTTGCCGGAGCCCGATTCGCCGACAATCCCCAGGATCTCGCCTGCACCGACCTCAAGGTCGATGTCGTGCAGGATCGGCGTGCCGCCGATGGACAGTTGAAGATCACGGACCGAAAGTACCGTCATGCTCGCGACCTCCGCAGCCGCGGATCGTGGAGATCGCGCAGACCATCGCCGAGAAGATTGAGGCCGAGGACTGTCAGCACGATGGCGAGGCCCGGAAACAGCGCCATGTGCGGCGCGAGGGAAATGAAGGTCTGGGCTTCGGCGAGCATGCGGCCCCAGGAAGGTGTCGGCGGCTGGGCGCCGAGGCCGACATAGGCGAGGCCGGCTTCCGCCAGAACGGCGAGGGAGAACTGGATGGTGCCCTGAACGATCAAGAGGTTCATCAGGTTGGGCAGGATATGCTCGACCGAGATGCGGGTGCGGCCCTTGCCGGCGACGCGGGCGGCGAGAATGAACTCGCGGGTCCAGAGGCTGAGTGCCGCACCACGCGACAGCCGCGCGAAGACCGGAATGTTGAAGATGCCGATGGCGATGATGGCGTTGACGGCGCCGGGTCCGAAAACCGCTGTGATCAGGATGGCCAGAAGCAGCGAGGGAAAGGCGAAGATCAGGTCGTTGCCGCGCATGACGATCTCGTCGATCAGACCATGGCGGTTCGCGGCCGCATAAAGCCCGAGCGGCACCCCGAAGCCGACGCCGATGCCGACGGCGACGAAGGCGACCGCGATCGAGACGCGGGCGCCGACCATCAGCATGGAAAAGACGTCGCGGCCGAAATGATCGGTCCCGAACCAGTGCTCGAGAGAAGGCGGCTGGAGTTTCGCCGCTATCTGCATCTTTTCCGGATCGAACGGCGTCCAGAGGAAGGAAACCAGCGCTGCGGAGACGAAGAGCGCGGTCAGCAACAGGCCGGCGATGAAGGCCGGGTGGCCGAGGGCAGCGCGCAGAAAACCCGCCTCCTCGTGGCGTGCGGCGGCACTCATCGCACCCTCCGTCTTAGGCGCGGATCGGCGACGGCGTAGGCGATGTCGACGAGAAAGGTGACGGCGACGACCGCAAAGACCAGAAGGATGATGACCGAGCGCACGACGATCAGGTCGCGCTGGGTAATGGCCTGGAAGACCAGCCGGCCGAGACCGGGCAGATAGAAGACGTTCTCGATGATGATGCCGCCTGCGAGCAGGAAGGAGAACTGCAGCCCGACGATGGTGAGGACCGGAATCAGCGCATTGCGAAGGGCATGTCGCCAGAGCGCCTGGCTGCGGGTGAGCCCCTTGGCGCGCGCGGTGCGGATGAAATCCTCGTCGAGCGTGTCGATGAGCGAGGAGCGCATGACGCGGGCGAGGATCGAGGCCTGCGGCAGGGCGAGCGCGATCGCCGGCAGGGTGAGCGCCTTCATCGCCTCGAAGAAGCCCGCGTCCCAGCCCGGAAAGCCGCCGGCGGAGAACCAGTGCAGATTGACCGCGAAGGCGAGCACCAGAAGCATGGCGAACCAGAAGTTCGGGATCGCGACACCCAGCTGGGTGGCGCCGATGACGGCGAAATCGGCGGCCGAATTGCGCCGCGCGGCGGCGATGACGCCGGCCGGAAAGGCGATAAGCGTCGACAGCGTCAGAGCGTAGAGCGTCAGCGGCAGGGATACGAGAATGCGGTCACCGACGAGTTCGCTGACCGGCACCTTGTAGGTGTAGGACTGGCCGAAATCGCCCTGCACCATGCCGAAGATCCAGCCGAGGTAGCGGGTGACCAGTGGCTCGTCGAGACCGAGCTGGGACCTCAGCGCCGCGATCGCCTGCGGATCGGCATTGATGCCCATCATGAAGGAGGCGGGATCGCCGGGGATGATCTCGGTGACGAGAAAGACCACGATGCTCGCCGCGAACATCGTCAGCAGCAGCGCGGTCAAACGGCGGAGGGCATAGAGGGTCATTGCGGCATCAGGCGGAATTCAGGGGTCCGGCCCCGGACGGTTCTGCTCCCATCCGGGGCCGAGGCCATTATCAATCCTCCCAGTAGACCTGGGTCATGTCGTTGGCCTGGGTGGGGGAATTCTCCCACAGGCCCTTGATCTTGGCGTTGGCGACGCCGGTCTTGGCGAGCTGGAAGAGATAGACGTTGACCGCGTCGTCGGCGATCTTCTTCTGGGCGGCCTGAAGCAGCTCGGTCCGCTTGGAAGGATCCGTCGTCATCTTCAGTTCGTCCATAATCTTCCTGAAATCAGGATTGCCGTACTGGAAGTAGTAGTCGTCGCGGGCGTAGATCCCGATATCCATCGGCTCGGTGTGGGAAACGATGGTGAGATCGAAGTTCTTGTCCTTGAAGACCTCCTGCAGCCACTGCGCCCATTCTAGATTGGTGATCTCGGTATTGATGCCGGCTTCCTTGAGCTGGGCGGCAACGATCTCGCCGCCGCGACGGGCATAGGACGGCGGCGGCAGCTTCAGCGACAGGGTGAGGTCGGAAACGCCGGCTTCCTTCAGAAGCTCCTGGGCCATGGCCGGATCATAGGCGGATTCGCCCGTCAGATCGACATAGGCCGGGTTGTGCGGGGCGAAATGGGTGCCGATCGGGGTGCCGTAGCCGAACATGGCGCCGTCGATGATCGCCTGCCGGTCGATGGCATGGCCGATCGCCTGGCGAACCTTGAGATTGTCCAGCGGCGGCTTCTTGTTGTTCATCGCCAGTATGGTTTCGCCCTCTGTGGAGCCGACGATGACCGAAAAGCGCGGATCGGCCTTGAACTGTTCGAGGTTCTCGGGCGCCGGGAAATTCGGGAAGGCGTCGACGTCGCCGGCCATGACCGCGGCGAAGGCTGCGGTCGGGTCGGTGATGAACTTGAAGGTCACCTTGTCGAGCTTGACCGCGTCACCCCAGTAACCGTCATACTTGACGAGATCGACATGGTCGCCCTTCACCCAGTCCTCGAACTTGAAGGGACCGGTGCCGACGGGATCGGTGGCGTTGTTGGCCGCCGTCTCGGGCGCCACGATCACCGCGTC
The DNA here is from genome assembly GCA_964511625.1 of uncultured Hoeflea sp. Taxonomy (GTDB): domain Bacteria; phylum Pseudomonadota; class Alphaproteobacteria; order Rhizobiales; family Rhizobiaceae; genus Pseudohoeflea. The sequence continues at coordinate 13,562 of CAZEJG010000043.1, read as the reverse complement.
ACCCCAGGCGAGGTTGAACAGCAGCGAGCCGTCCGGCTCGGACAGGGTGATCTTGACCGTCTGCGGATCGACCACCTCGACATTGGAAATGCCTGTGAAAAGCGCTTTCTGGGCGTTCGTCGAATCGTCCGCGCGGGCGCGATCGAGCGAGAACTTCACGTCCTCGGCGTCAAAGCTGGAACCGTCATGGAAGGTCACGCCCTCCTGAAGATGGAAGGTATAGGTCAGCCCGTCCTCGGAAATGTCCCAGGATTTGGCCAGGTCCGGGACGACCTCGCCATCGGCCGTGAACCGCGTCAGGCCCTGGAAGACGTTGGCGTAGACCACCTCGTCGATCGCGGCAGCGGCGCCTGCGGTGGGATCGAGGTTCGGCGGCTCGAGCACCATGCCGACCGAAATGTCGGTGCGGGCGGCCTGCGCCGGCACGACCGCCAGACCGATGGCCAAAGCGAATGCGGAGACCGCGGCGAGGGATCTGGACGTGTTCATGCAACTCACTCCCTGTTTCATGCTGTCCGGTTGAGGAGATCATCGATCGCGAGCGCCATGACCAGCGCGGAATCGACCATGTCGTCGATGCCTACATATTCGTCGGGCTGGTGCGCCAGATCGAGAATGCCCGGACCGTAGGCGATACAGTCCTTCAAGCGGCCGATGCGGTCAATATGCTTCTGGTCGTAGGTGCCCGGCGACAGGACGTGAACCGGCTCGCAGGAGAGAACCTGCCTGATGCCGCGCTCGACGGCGCCGACGACCGGCGCGTCCCTGCTCGTCAGCGTCGGAGGCACGTGCCAGAGTTCCCTGAGATCATAGCGGAAGGTCTCGCGCTCGGAGCGGACCTTCTCGAGAAGCTCGACGATCTCGGCCTGGACCTCCTCGCCCTTCTCCTCGACCAGATAGCGCCGGTCGATGATCATGCGCGCCGAATCCGGGACGCAGGCCGAAGGGAAGCCGGTGAACCCCGCTTCCGGCTCGGCCTGGCCGCCGTGGAAGGAATTGATGTTCATGGTCGACTGGCGCGCGCCGTCGGGCACGATCGGCATGTCGGTGCGACGGGCGGCAAGGGCGGGAAAGAGGCTCGTCTCCATCTCGTTCATCACCGCGCCCATGTGGCGAACGGCGCAATCGCCGAGGAAGGGCATGGAGCCGTGGGCGATGCGGCCGTGGGTGGTGATCTCGCCCCACCAGACGCCGCGGTGACCCAAGCAGATGCGGTCCTTGTTCAGCGGCTCCGGGATGATGACGTGCTGGACGCGATCAGGCGAAAAATAACCCTGCTCGGCGAGCCAGGCGACGCCGCCATAACCGCCGGTCTCCTCGTCGGCAGTGCCGGAGATCTCGATGGCGCCGGCAAAATCCGGGACCGCTGCAATATAGGCCTCGGCGGCAATGATCGAAGCTGCGAGACCGCCCTTCATGTCGCAGGCGCCGCGGCCATAGACCTTGCCGTCGGAAACGGTGCCGTCGAAGGGTCCGAAGGTCCAGCCGGAGCCGGTCTCGACCACGTCGATATGGGAGTTGAAGTGGATGCAGGGGCCGGGGCCCCTCCCCTCCTTCCGCGCGATCACGTTCCAGCGCGGATGGCGTTCGCTGTCGCCGGGCGTGCCCTCGGCGCGCAACAGCCTGATCTCGAAGCCTTTGGCACCGAGCCGCTTGCCGAGAAACTCGCAGATGTCACGATAGTTTTCGCCGGGCGGATTGAGTGTGGGAATGCGGATGAGCGCCTGGGTGAGTTCGACGAGATCGTCGCGGCGCTCCGCGATTTCCCTTCTGAACAAGGCGAGGCGATCGCCGGCAGCGGCGTCATCCATGACAGGTCTGGTCCTTCATGGCGCCGACTGTACATTTGCAGCCCGATCCGGCAAGTGCGAATTTCACCTGCCGGACCGGTAAAGTCTTGTAGTGGTTACGAAAGAACCTTGTAGCAGACCTTGGCGACGCCGGCATGCAGCATACCGAGCTGGCCTGCGGCGGCCTTGGAGACGTCGAGCACGCGGCCCCTGATAAATGGGCCACGATCGTTGATGCGCACGATCACCGACTTGCCGGTGCGGGCATTGGTGACCTGCACCTTGGTGCCGAAGCGCAGCGAGCGGTGCGCGGCGGTCAGTTTGGACGGATCCATGCGCTCGCCCGAAGCGGTCTTGGAATGAAGCGCGTACCAGGAAGCCTTGCCGCAGCCATTGGCGGCAAGGGACGGTGCGGCGGAGGCCGCCAGCAAGGCAAACGACAAGGCGGCCGGCGCCGCGACGCGCGCGATCGAAACAACAGTTTTCATGCGATTTTACCCCGAGTGGGCGCATCAACGGGGCGACTGCCGGCTCCTCAGGGAGCAACTCCAGATCGCCGATGCACCGAACCACGTTTCCGGCTCCGGGCCCTGTGGCACACCGTAAAGCCGGCCCGTCCCCCAAGGACGAGCAGATGCCGGGTAGGCACACAACGCGGCCAAAAAGTGTTCCCGCGATCACATGGGGTTTCAGCTTGTAACGTTCGCGGCCGGTTCAGCCGCGCCAGGTGCCGTCGGCCCAGAGCGCGGACAGCGCGGCACGGTAGTCCGGATAGCGGAAGCGGTAGCCGGCATCCTTGATGCGGGCGTTCGAAACACGCTTGTTCTCGCCGTAGAAGGAACGCGCCATGGGCGAGAGATCGGCGCTCTCGAAATCGGTCTCCGGCGGCAGGTCCATTCCGGAAATCCGGGCAGCTTCCTCGACCACGTCCTGCGGCGGGGCCGGCTCGTCGTCGGTGACGTTGAAGATGCCTGGCGTCTGGCCGCGGGCGAGCATCGCGGTGGCGCCGGCGATATCGGCGACATGGATGCGGTTGAAGACCTGGCCGGGCTTGATCAGCCGGCGCGCCTTGCCCTCGGCAAGATTGACGAAGCCGTTGCGGCCGGGGCCGTAGATGCCGGAAAGCCGCAGGATCGCCAGCGGACGCCCGGCACCCGCCGCCGCCAGCCGCCAGTCCTCTTCCGCCGCGAGCCTCGCCTGCGAACGGTCGGACACCGGACGGCACTCCGTGTCCTCGTCGATCCAGCGACCATCATGATCGCCATAGACACCGACGGTGGAGAGATAGGCGATCCACTGCAGGGACGGAAAGGCATCCGAAAAACCGCCCTTCAGGGCCGAAAGAAGCGGGTCGCCCGATCCGGTCTCGACCGCGTGATCGGGCGCGATCGACTGCACGAGATGGGTGGCCGAGGCCATGGCCTGCGCCAGCTCGTCGGTCATCGTTCCGTCGAAGATCAGCGCCTTGGCGCCGGTCGCCTCGATGGCGCCGCGTTTCCCTTCCGAACGCGTGGTGCCAATGGCGCTGTCGCAGTCGGGTCCGAGTTCGGAAAGGATGGCGCGGCCGGAAAAGCCGGCGCCGAAAATGAGAAGCTTCATCGGTCGGATCCTGTTTCTACAAGAGCTGTCTGCCACTCCGCAGCGACGTCCGGGTCGGCCTCGTTGCCGGCGCTCGCCGCAAGTGCTGCAAAGCTGTCCGGCGGCAGAAGTCGCGACAGCGCCCAGACCGCCATGCCGCGCACCAGCGGGACCGGGTCGGAGAGGAGATGTTCGCAGGGTTTGGCAAGCGCCGCTTCGCCGCTGTTGCCTGCGGCGATCAACACGTTGCGGACAAAACGGTCGCGGCCGATGCGCTTGACCGGCGAACCGGAAAACAACGCCCGAAAGGCCTTGTCGTCGAGGGCGAGAAGATCGGCCAGCGGCGGAGCCTCGAGATCCTGCCGGGCCTGGAGTTTGGTCTCGCTGGCGGTCTCTGCGAACTTGTTCCAGGGGCAGACGGCAAGGCAGTCGTCGCAGCCATAGATGCGGTTGCCCATGGCGGCACGATAGGCGCGCGGCACCTGCTCCCTGGCTTCGATGGTGAGGTAGGAAATGCAGCGCCGAGCATCGAGCTGGTAGGGCGCGGGAAAAGCGTCGGTGGGGCAGATGTCGAGGCAGGCGCGGCAGGAGCCGCAATGATCGGTCTCCGGCTCGTCGGCCAGTAAATCAAGGGTCGAGAAGATCGCGCCCAGGAACAGCCAGGAGCCGAATTCGCGACTAACGAGATTGGTGTGCTTGCCCTGCCAGCCGAGCCCGGCGACGGCGGCGAGCGGCTTCTCCATCACCGGCGCGGTATCGACGAAGACCTTCACGTCGCCACCGAAACGGGCGACGAGCCGACCCGCCAGTTCCTTCAACCGGCCCTTGAGGACGTCATGATAATCGCGGTTGCGGGCATAGACGGAAATCGCCGCGCGATCCCTGCGTTCGAGCAGGTCGAGCGGATTGGCGTCGGGGCCGTAATTCATCGCCAGCATGACGACGGAGCGCGCCTCGGGCCAGAGCCTGCGGGGGTCGGAACGTTCGACGGCCCTGTCGGCGAGCCAGTCCATCGAGCCGTGACGGCCGAGGGCCAGGAATTCGGACAGCCGTGCGGCGGTATCGGGAAGCCGGTCCGGATCGGCGATCCCGTAAGCCGAAAAGCCGAGCCTGTCGGTCTCGGTATCGAGAAACGCGCGCAGGCGTGCAGGGTCGATGGACTGGGTCGGGGCCGGTATGTCCGCCTGTGCCGACACCCTAGAAATCGAGATCCGCGTAATGGGCCACGGGGGCGAGCGCGCGGACGCGGTCGGAGAGGAGCGGACGGAAGGCGGGGCGCGACTTGATGCGCTGGTACCATTCCTTGGCGTGCGGATGGCTGCTCCATTCGATCTCGCCGAGATAATCGAGCACCGAGACCGATGCGGCTGCGGCCAGATCCGCGTAGCTGAACTTGTCGCCCGCCATCCAGGGCCGGGTTCCGGCGAGCCAGGAGAGATATTTCATGTGCTGGCGGATGTTGCTCCGGGCGGCGCGCAGGATCTTGGAATCTGGAGAGCCGCCCCCCATGGTGATCGGCATCTGCGGCTTGAGCACCCGCTCGCGCACCAGCGGCACGGTGACCTCGTGGTCCATCTTGTCGAGGAACCAGGAGACGAGCCGCCGGGATTCGGCTCGCGCATAGGGCTGTTCCGGCATTAGCCGGCGGTCGCGCTTGAGCACGCCGTGCGTCTCGTCGAGATATTCGGCGATCACCGCCGGCCCGCAGATGGAAAAGGCGTTCTCGGTGACCAGCACGGGGGGCAGCCCGGCGGGATTGATCCGCAGAAAGTCCGGGCGGCGCTCCCAATAGGGCTCCTCGACGAGGTCGCAGTCATAACCCGTCTCGCCGATGGCGAGGCGGATGAAGCGGGAGCCGGCGGACACGGGATGATGATACAGAACAGGCATCTGCGGTTTTGCTACTCGACGATTTTCGGAGATGACCCGGGCGGACTGGTCACCCCTCGCGGTTTAGAGCTATAGGGATTGCCCGGTGATGACAAGCGAATCACCAGTCCCCACAACCTGCGCCCACAGCGCGGCGAAAATTTGTCGATCGGAGTTGCCCCATGGCCGTTGCGAGCCTTATCGAACCCGCCTTTCTGGGCTTCATCGAGGGGCTGACGGAGTTCATCCCGGTTTCATCGACGGCGCATCTGATTCTCACGGGTCACTTTCTCGGCTTCAAGTCGCCAGGCAATGCCTTCGAGGTGCTGATCCAGCTCGGCGCGATCCTCGCCATTCTCTCGGTCTATTTCGTCCGGCTCCTCAACATCGCCAAGGCGCTTCCCTCCGACCCCAAGGCCCGCCGCTTCGTGGCCGCCATCCTCATCGCCTTCCTGCCGGCGGCGGTGATCGGGGCGCTGGCGCACGACTTCATCAAGTCGGTCCTGTTCGAGAGCCCGGCGCTGATCTGCGTCGTGCTGATCGTCGGCGGCGTGATCCTGATGGCTGTCGACCGGATGGCGCTCAAGCCGCGCTACACCGACGTGATGGACTATCCGCTGTGGCTGGCGCTCGCCATCGGGTTCTTCCAGTGCCTCGCCATGGTGCCGGGCACCTCGCGGTCTGGCGCGACGATCGTCGGTGCACTGCTTCTGGGGGCAGACAAGCGCTCCGCGGCGGAATTCTCATTCTTCCTCGCCATGCCGACCATGGCCGGCGCCTTCGCCTATGATCTCTACAAGAACTACCAGTATCTCGGTCAGGACGACATTACGGCGATCGTCATCGGCTTCATCGTCGCCTTCATCGCCGGCGTTTTCGTGGTGCGCGGCCTTCTCGACTTCGTCACCCGCCACGGCTTCACACCATTCGCCTGGTGGCGCATCGCGGTCGGCACCGCCGGCCTGATCGGGTTGTGGCTCATCGGCTGAGGCTCAGAAAAGCCCGCGGCGGATCAGGTCGAGCGCCAGGACCGACAGGCAAATGTTGAAGATCAGCCGGAATCGCTCCTCGGGCATCGAGACGAGCAGGTGACGGCCGGCCCAGGTGCCGGCAAATCCCGTCAGGATCATCGCCGCCAGGAGCGGCGCCCAGTCGGCGAAGGCAAACCCCGCCAGCGCGAAGACGACGATCTTGACCAGATGCTGCGCCGTCATCACCGAAGCCATGGTCGCGACGAGCGTCAGCCGGTCCGAGAAGGCCTTGGAGAGGACGACCGCATTGAAGGGTCCGGTGGCGCCGAAGACCATGGTCATGGCGGTGGTGACGAAGCCGGTGACGGCGAAACCGGCCGTCGAGATCGCCTCCAGCTTCGGCAGGCGGACCCATGTCAGAATCAGGATGAAGAGACCAAGCAGGCCCTCCATTGCCGTTTCCGGCAGCAGGCCGACGGCGAAACGGCCGAGAAAGGCGCCGGGCAGCGCGCCCGCAAGAAAGGCGGCGAGGCAGGTCCAGGCGATATGGCTTCGCATGAGAACCGCACGGCCCGCATTGGAGCCGAGCTGGACGGCGCCATGGACCGGGATCAGCGCGGCGATCGGCACGAGATAGGTCATCAGACCGAGAAGCGCCAACCCGCCGCCGATACCGGCGGAGGCGGTCAGGGCCGATGTGAAGAAGCTCGCAAGGATGAGGATGCCGGCGCTCGCGGCCCCGACACCCTCAGGCAGGAACGCGGCAAGCACCGGGCTAGTCCCTATCGGATCAGGCGCTCTTGCCCGCTCCGCTGTACTGGCCGTGCGGCCGGTAACGGACGAGATAGGCCGGCAGGATGGCGTCGATCGAAGTCGCCCGGATGTTCTGGCCCTGCAGGGTGCGCCCCTGCTTGGCGGCGGCTTCGGAGACGACGTTGTCCTTCTTGAGGTCCTCGACCTGATCGACCGTGATCGGCGGTGCGATGAAGGGGATGAGGCTTGCGACGGACCCCATGAACGAGGCGACGCCCCAGGGAAGTGGCAGGAAGGCGCGCTTGCGCTGGATGACGGTCAGCATCTCTTCCATGCACTGGCGGAAGGTCAGCACTTCGGGACCGCCGAGCTCGTAGATGGTGCCGGGCTCGAGCAGGCCGTCGACGCTGCGGGCCGCCATTTCGGCGACGTCGCCGACATAGACCGGCTGGAACTTCGTGTCGCCGCCGCCGATCAGCGGCAGGAACGGCGAGAACCGCGCCATCTCGGCGAAGCGGTTGAAGAAATCATCCTCCGGACCGAAAACCACCGAGGGACGCAGGATCACGGCCTTCGGCATGATCTTCTGAATCGCCGCCTCGGCGAGACCCTTGGTGCGGGCGTAGTTGGAATCGGACTCGGCGTCGGCGCCGATGGCCGAGATATGGGTGAGCGTCGCGCCGGTCGCGCGGGTGGCCTCGGCGATGGCGCGGGCACCAAAATCCTGCACCGCGTCGAAGGTGTTGCGGCCGCTTTCGGTCAGGATGCCGACGCAGTTGATGACGTGGTCGGCGCCGGCGACGGCCGCATCGACACTGTCACGATAGCGCAGGTTGGCCTGCACCGGCATGATCTGGCCGACATTGCCCAGCGGCTGGAGATGGAAGGCGAGGTCGGGGCGGCGAGTGGCGACCCGGATACGATAGCCGCGCTTGGCGAGCGCCCGCACGATGTGGCGTCCGACGAAACCGGAGCCGCCGAAAATGGTCACCAGTTGGGGGAGTTGCATCGTTTCCATCTTGTCGCTTCCCTGATTGAAATACGCTTGCGGAGCTCGCGCCCCTATTCGAAACCCTTGACCACGATCACTTCGCCCTCGGAGACCTGCTGGCGGATCGCTCGCGCCTTCTGATAGGTCTCGGAGTTGTAGCAGGCAAGGGCCGCCTCGTAGCTCGGAAACTCGATGACGACGTTGCGCGACCGCGCCTTGCCTTCGACCTCTTCGTATTCGCCGCCACGGACGAGGAAGACCGCGCCATATTCCTTGTAGGCGGGCGTCGCGGTTGCGACGTAATCCTTGTAGGCCTCGTTGTCGGAGACGTCGATCCGCGCGATCCAGTAGCCCTTGGCCATGATTACTCTCCCTTGGTCCCGGCGTTCACGAGCCGGCTTTCATTTCGGTGACGATCGCCTGCGCCGCGGCCACCGGATCGGCGGCAGCGGAAATCGGCCGGCCGATCACCAGATGGGTGGCGCCGGCGGCGAGCGCGCTTGCCGGCGTCATAACCCGCTTCTGGTCGCCGGCATCTGCGCCTGCGGGCCGGATGCCCGGCGTGACGATGCTCATGTCGGGGCCGATAACCTTGCGAACGGCCGCCGCCTCATTGGCGGAGCAGACAATGCCGCCCATGCCGGCGTTACGCGCCTGTTCGGCCCGGCGCAGCACCAGCGTGTAGGGATCGTATTCATAGCCGGCGTCGACCAGATCGGTCTCGTCCATGGAAGTGAGCACGGTCACCCCCAGAAGGCAGAGTGAGGAGCCCTTGGCCGCTTCGACCGCGGCGCGCATCGCCTTCGGATAGGCATGCAGTGTGAGCATGTCGACACCCATGGCCACGACGTTCTCGACGCCCTTGGCCACCGTGTTATCGATATCGAGGAGCTTCATGTCGAGGAAGACGTTTGTGCCGTCGGCCTTGAGGTCGCGGGCGAGTTCCAGTCCGCCGGCGAAGGCGAGCTGGTAGCCGATCTTGTAGAAGGAAACGGCGGAACCGAGACGGGCAATCAGGCGCTCGGCCTCGGCAACGGTGGGAAGATCGAGCGCGACGATCAGCCTGTCGTCCGCCCCGGTCCCGACCTCTCGCAGCGATTGCGCGCCGCCTTGCGCCATGGAAACACTCCTTCACCGGCCGCGCTCGCGATCCCTCGCGCGGGCGACGGCCTTTCCGCCCATCGGTTAGCCGCTTTGCCGCGGCAAGTCGAGAGTTTGCCCGCACTTTTCATCCGCCCGAAAGGAGGGCGGTCCCCGATCGCCGAATTCAGGCGTCGAGGTGGCGCGGTTCCGCCCGCATCAGCATGTCGGTCAGCGCCCTGAGGCGGATCGAGACCGAGGCCTCGAGAGCGCCGGAGGTCGCTTCGGACCCCACCTCCCGGTCACGGAAAACGAAGGTACCGGATATGCGGTCGACCCCGACCGCCGAGAGGATGGTGCGCAGATGATCGCCGACCGCCGTCTGGCTCGACATGCCCTCGGTAAAGGTGGCGAGCACATAGGTGGGACCGGCCCAGACTTCGCCCGGCGCCAGCGCGATCCAGTCGATCATGTTCTTGACCGGCGCCGGCAGGGA